>CACBXG010000011.1 GCA_902543145.1 uncultured SAR116 cluster alpha proteobacterium
AGATAAAGAAATAATATTGTGTCAGATAACTTAATAAGTAAAGTGCTTAAAAATAAAAAATCTTCTGTACCAATCTGGTTTATGCGTCAAGCTGGAAGACATATACCCGAATATTTCAAAATTAGAAAAAATGAAAAAAATTTTATTAATTTTTGTTTAAATGAAGATCTAATAATTAAAAGTACAACTTTACCCTTAAAATATTATGATCTTGACGCTGCTATTATATTTTCAGACATCTTAATGATACCTTGGGCTATGGATAGAAACGTTAAATTTACAAAAAATTTTGGTCCATCTCTGAAACCTATGATTGCAGGTGAAACTAAAATTGTTCGAAATATATGCCTAATCTCTAAACTTGTACCTTTAAAAAACTCAATAAGTTATCTCAGGGAAAAATTACCAAAATCCATTAGTTTAATTGGTTTTGCTGGCGCTCCTTGGACTCTAGCTTGCTATATGATTGAAGGAAGAGGAAGTAAAGATTTCATTAATACCAGAAAAGCCCTTTGGAGTTCATATGAATGGTTCATGGAGTTAATAGAAACACTTATAGTTTATATTGCCGATAAGTTAGAAATGCAAGCAAGAGCTGGTGCTGATATCTTGATGATATTCGACTCTTGGTCTCATATGATACCTAATACTTTTTTTGATGATTGTGCCATAAGGCCAACGGCTAAAATTGTTGATATTTTAAGATCTCGTAAAATTCTTGTCCCTGTTATTGGGTTTCCATTCAAAGCTGGAGCATCTATTGTAAAATACTCTTTTGAAAGTAAAGTCGATTGTATTGCCTTAGATTGGTCTGTTGATCTTTGTTGGGCAATAAAGTACATTAATAAAAAGGTTGCTTTACAAGGTAATCTCGATCCAGCGTCTCTTATTCCATCTCATAGTAATCATTTAAGAGAGAATGTATTAACTATTTTAGAGACAATGAAAGACAGAAGATTTATATTTAATGTTGGTCACGGTTTAACTCCAGATTGTAAAATTGATAACGTAAAAGAAGTTATTAGTATCGTAAGAAATTATAACATGAAAGTTTAATATTTGTTTTATGAAATAATTAAATCTTTTCATCTTATTTCAATAATATCTTGGATGGTAGGATTATTATATTTACCAAGGCTTTATGTGTATCATAATGATACTGAAAATTTAAGTGAAATGGATAATACTTTCCTTGTAATGGAGTATAGGCTGTTGAATTATATAATGACGCCTGCTCTTGTAGTTACTTATCTTTTAGGTTTAATTTTATTATACGATAATACTTATTATTTAAGTGAAAATTATTTTTTAATTAAATTATTATTAGTTTTTTGTTTAACATTATTTCATTACTATTTATATATTCTTTACAAAGATTTTAAAAAAGGTTATAGATTCAAAAATACAAAATTTTACAGAATAATAAATGAAATCCCTACATTGCTTATGATTTTTATTATTCTTTTAATAATCGTAAAACCAAACCTCCAAATAATCTAAATTCTAATCAAAGAGATTTAAATGCATTTAAAAGACCTTAAAGCAAAAAACCCATCAGATTTATTAACTTATGCTGAGAGTTTAGAAATAGAAAACGCAAGCACTTTAAGAAAACAAGATATGATGTTTGCCTGTCTAAAAAAACTTGCTGATAATGATATAGCTATATATGGAGATGGAGTACTTGAAGTTTTATCTGATGGATTTGGTTTCTTAAGGTCACCTGAATCTAACTACCTTGCAGGACCTGACGATATTTACATTTCTCCAAATCAGGTTAGAAAATTTGGTCTTCGTACAGGAGATACTGTTGAGGGTCAAATTAGAGCTCCTAAAGATGGCGAAAGATACTTTGCGTTACTTAAAGTTGAAAATATAAACTTTGAATCCCCAGACTCTGTTCGTCACAGAATAAATTTTGATAATTTAACACCTCTTTATCCTCAAGCTAAAATTAACTTTGAAACTGAATTTGATCCAAACAATAAAGATATTACTACTCGTGTTGTAGAAATGGTTGCACCAATGGGCAAAGGACAACGTGGCTTAATTGTAGCGCCACCTAGAACAGGTAAGACAATGATGTTACAGTCAATAGCTCAAGCAATATCTAAAAATCATCCTGAAATTTATCTTATTGTTTTATTAATTGACGAAAGACCTGAAGAAGTTACAGATATGCAAAGATCTGTTAATGGAGAAGTTATTAGTTCTACATTTGATGAACCCGCTTCTCGACATGTACAAGTAACCGATATGGTTATAGAAAAAGCCAAGAGACTAGTAGAACACAAACGTGATGTAGTTATTTTGTTAGATTCTATAACCAGGTTAGCAAGAGCTTATAACACTGTAATACCGTCTAGTGGTAAAGTTTTAACAGGAGGTGTTGATGCAAACGCTCTACAAAGGCCAAAAAGATTCTTTGGTGCAGCAAGAAACATTGAAGATGGAGGCTCATTAACCATTATTGCTACCGCACTGGTTGAAACAGGCTCAAGAATGGATGAGGTAATTTTTGAAGAATTTAAAGGCACTGGAAACAGCGAGGTAATACTTGACAGAAAATTATCAGACAAACGAACTTTCCCGGCTATTGATGTAACTAAGTCAGGCACAAGAAAAGAAGAGCTTTTAGTAGAAAAAGATACATTATCTAGAATGTGGGTTTTGAGAAGAATTTTGATGCAAATGGGACCGGTAGACGCAATGGATTTTCTCTCAGACAAACTAAAGCAAAGCAAATCTAACGAAGACTTCTTTAGAGCCATGAATAAATAATATGTTTCACGTGAAACATTTTTAAAAAAGAACAAAAATTTGGATACAATTTTTTCCTCAGCTTCAAACTCACAAAAAAGCGCAATTAAAGTTTTCAGGGTTTCTGGAAGCAAAACAAAAAAAATACCAAAAATTTTCTCATTTAAGCCAACTCCACCTCGCGTTGCGTCTCTTAGAAAAATTTATGATCAAAATCATAAAATCATCGATAATGCTCTAATTATATATTTTCCTGGCCCAAACACTGTAACAGGGGAGGATGTTATAGAGCTTCACATTCATGGAAGCATAGTGATTGAGAAAAAGATATATGATGTTCTAACTAAATTAAAAGGATTTCGAATAGCTGCTAGAGGAGAGTTTACGAAGAGGGCATTTTTAAATGGTATTTTAGACTTAACTCAAGCGGAGGGTTTAAATGACTTAATAAATTCAGAAACAGAAAATCAACACAAGTTATCTATGTCACAGTATGAAGGTGTTCTATCAAAAAAAATATATTCATGGAGGGACGAAGTTATTTGGCTATTGTCAAAGTTAGAAGCTCTTATTGATTTTTCAGACGAGGAGCTTCCTAAAGAATTAGAACAAACTTTTAATTTAAAAGTATTAAAAATATTAAGAGATATGAAGAAGTCTCTAAAATATAGCAATTATGGAGAAAGAATAAGGAATGGCTTTGTCATAACTATTTTGGGTCGTCCAAATGTTGGAAAAAGTTCACTTATAAATTATTTATCAGATAAAAAGGCAGCTATTGTAACTGATGAAGCTGGTACAACAAGAGATATTATAGAAGTTATCATGGATTTTGAAGGGTTTCCAGTTATTTTAAACGATACCGCTGGCATAAGAAGCACAAAATCTGAAGCAGAAAGAATTGGAATTAAGAGAGCCATAGAAAAAGCTGAATTATCTGATATAATACTTATTTTGTCTGACAATGAAGATTTTACCTACCCTGAAATTAAATCAACATGTAAAAAAATTTTAGTACACACTAAATCAGATATTAAAATATTACCAAATAAAGGTATCCTTAATATTTCTATTAAAGACAATATAGGTATTGATAAACTAATCAAAGTAATTGTTAGCCATCTTAAGTCTTTGGCCCCTAAACAAGATGCTCTACTTACAAGAAAAAGGCATATAGAGGCAATAAAAAGATCTATATATGCCTTAAATGATATGCAGAAATTTGATCTTAATGTAAATCCTGAAATAGCATCCGAGAATTTAAGAATAGTTGCGAAAGAAATTGGAAGCATGACAAATATAATTGACGTAGAAGAAATTTTAGATGATATATTCAGTAGTTTTTGCATTGGTAAATAAATCTTGATTAGAAACATGAAAAATTTTGATGTAGTAGTAATTGGAGGGGGGCATGCTGGCGTTGAAGCAGCAATGGCTTCGTCAAGAATGGGGGCTAAAACTGTTTTAGTCACTATGAAAATTGAAACTATTGGTGAAATGTCATGTAATCCAGCAATAGGTGGCTTAGGAAAGGGTCATCTTGTACGTGAAATTGATGCACTTGATGGCATCATGGCCAAGGCTATAGACGTTTCTGGTATCCAATTTAGAATGCTTAACCGCTCTAGAGGACCAGCAGTTCATGGGCCAAGATCTCAGGCAGATCGCAAACTATACAAAAAAGCTATTTTAAATTTGTTGGAAGCACATGAAAACTTAACAATATTAGAGGGAACAGTAAAAGACCTTACTATCAACAATGGTATAATTAAAGATGTTGTATTAGATAATGATAATATAATAAAAGCCAAATCAGTAGTGTTAACAACAGGAACATTCTTGGGAGGAGTTATTCATATTGGAAATGAAAGAATTCCAGCAGGTAGAATAGGAGATGAGCCTTCTAACCATTTGTCAAAAAAAATTAGAGAATTAAAATTACCATTTGGTAGGCTTAAAACTGGAACACCTCCTAGATTAATTAAAAGTACTATTAATTGGAATAAAGTTGAAATGCAGTATGCAGACAATGATCCAATACCTTTCTCGTATATGACTAAGAAAATAATTGTACAACAAATTCAATGTGGCATTACAAGAACAAACGCAAACACGCATAAAATAATATCTGATAATATAAGCTTGTCTCCAGTGTATTCTGGATCAATTCAAGGGTCTGGACCTAGATATTGTCCGAGTATAGAAGACAAAGTTACTAGATTTAGTGAAAAAAATTCACATCAAATTTTTCTTGAGCCCGAAGGTCTTGATAGCCAATTAGTCTATCCTAATGGTATATCAACAAGCTTACCAAAAAAAATTCAGAACGAATTTTTGAAAACAATTCCTGGATTAGAAACTGCCATTATAAAACAGCATGGTTATGCAATTGAATATGACTATATGGACCCAAGAGCTTTAAAAGACACCCTAGAGACAAAAAAAATTAAAGGCCTTTTTTTTGCTGGCCAGATAAATGGCACAACTGGATATGAAGAAGCTGCGGCACAGGGACTAATTGCAGGAATAAACGCTACAATAAATCTTAACAATAATCCTAAATGGTTTACTCTTGACAGATCAGAGGCATATATAGGAGTCATGATTGACGACTTGATAAATAGAGGAGCGCCTGAGCCTTACAGAATGTTTACATCTAGGGCAGAGTTTAGGTTACTTCTAAGGTCTGACAACGCTGACCAGAGGCTGACGGACAAAGGAATAAAATTTGGCATAATTGGTCCAAAAAGACAAGAATCTTGGGAAAAAAAGAAAGATAATTTAAAATATTCTTATAGAATTATAGACGATTTATTTGCAAAGCCCAGCTTGTTAAAAAAATACAATTTACCAAGTACAAGAACAGGAAACCCAAGGTCACCAAAAGATATTCTATCCTCTGGAACTTACCAAATAAAAGATCTTTATGAAATTTGGCCAGATTTAAAAATGATTCCAAATGAATTACACTCACAAATACAAACTGATTGTATTTATAATGTATATCTTAAAAGACAGCAAGAAGACATAAAAATTTATAGACAGGAAAACAAAACCAGAATTCCTACAAATTTTGATTTTAACCTTATAAAGGGGTTGTCAAATGAAATAAAAGATATCTTGAAACAAAACAAACCAAGCACCGTTGCTCAAGCATCTAACCTTCCAGGTTTTACTCCAACAGCTACCTTGTTACTCCTTAGGTATTTAAAAAGAGAAAAAAAATATAAAGTTGCTAACGAACAATAATATTTATGATAAATTTTGCTCACATGTATTTGTTTCACGTGAAACATATGAAAAATTATGTGTGTTTCATAAAATTCTTATTAAGTGGCAAAATTCAATAAATTTAATAAGTAAAAGTACCGTAAAAAGTATTTGGGAAAGGCATTTTTTAGACTCAGCACAATTATATAAGTTTGTTACAGATATAGAAGGTAACATAATAGACTTTGGTTCTGGGGCGGGCTTCCCGGGTTTGGTGCTTGCAATAATGGGTAAAAAAAACATCCATCTTGTTGAATCAGACTATAAGAAGTGTGTGTTTTTAAAAGAAATTGCAATGTTAACAGAAACAGATATAACTATACATAATTGTAGAATCGAGAATTTGAGCTTCATAAATGTTGATTTAATTACTTGCAGAGCATTGGCGCCATTAAGCAAGCTGATTGATTATGTAGAGATTTTCATGAACAAATCATTGAGAGAAAAACAAAAATTTCCTAAGCTTCTGTTTTTAAAGGGAAAATCATATTATTCTGAAATTTTGGAATTAAGAAATAATAGAAAAATTAGTTTCAAAGAGTACCCTTCGATAACAGATGTACATGGTAAAATTTTATACATAAATAAAGTAGATGTGTTAGATATTAAATATGACAAATAAAGTTACGCAAATAATTGCTATTGCAAATCAAAAGGGTGGTGTAGGAAAAACTACTACTGTAATAAATTTGGCAACAGCCATGGCAGCCTGTGATAAAAAAACACTTATCATTGATGCTGATCCACAAGGAAATGCTAGTACTGGCTTTGGCATAAAATATGATCAAAGAGATAAAGATTTATACTCTATAATTTGCGGTAAAGAAAATATTAATGTTTCAATTAAAAAAACTATGATTCCAAAGTTAGATATTATTCCTACATCACCAGATCTTTCAGTTCTTGAACAAGAATTAGTTGATGTTAAGAACAGAGAATTTAAGATTCGTGATTTAATCACAGAAATTAGTGAGTTTTACGATTACATATTCATTGATTGCCCACCTTCTCTAGGTTTGCTTACATTGAATGCCTTATGTGCAGCAAGAAGTTTAATTGTACCACTTCAAACAGAATTTTATGCATTGGAAGGCTTAACACAACTCATGAAAACATTGGAGTCAATTAAAAATAATTTTAATAATAAAATTATTCTTCAAGGTATACTCCTAACTATGTATGATAAAAGAAATAAAATATGTGAAATGGTATCAAATGACGTTAAAAATCATTTTAATGATAAAGTTTTTAAAACTGTAATTCCAAGAAATGTTAGAGTTTCTGAAGCACCTAGTTATGGCCAGCCAGTATTGATGTATGATATTTCATGTCCGGGATCTCAAGCATATGCTTCACTAGCAGGTGAAATCATTAATCAAGAGAAAGATCTAAAATGAAACAAAAGAAAAGTGCCAAACCTATTGGCCTTGGAAGTGGCCTTTCAAGTCTTTTAGGTACAGAAGTAGAAAAAAAGACTGACAATTATAAAATGGTACCAATAGAATTTATCAAACCTGGACCATGGCAACCAAGAAAAATTTTTGATAAAGAGGAACTAGAGTCTTTATCAAATTCAATAAAAAAACAGGGCATAATCCAACCTGTAATATTAAAAGCTAACGGTACAATTAAAAATGAATATTTTATAATTGCTGGCGAAAGAAGGTGGAGAGCATGTCAACTAGCAAACACACATGAAATTCCTGCTATTATAAGAGATGATATAAATGATGAAAAAATTGCTGAATTATCTTTAGTTGAAAATATTCAAAGATCTGAATTAAATCCTATTGAAGAAGCAGAAGGGTATCAATCTCTTCTTAGTAATTATAATTATACTCAAGAAGACATTTCAAAAGCAGTTGGAAAATCTAGGTCTTATATTGGTAATATTATAAGATTATTATCATTGTCAGTTAAGGCTAAAGAATTGCTAATACAAAAAAAACTTACTATTGGTCAAGTCCGACCACTAATAGGACACAAAGATGCTGACATTTATTTAGAAATAATATTAAAAAACAGACTTAATTCTAGAGACATTGAAAAACTCATAAAAAAAGGAAATATAAAGTCTCTCAAAAACAAAGTTAAAAATATAGATATCATTAATTTAGAAAAAGAATTAACAGAAATAACAGGATTAGTAATAAATATTGATTTTGATAGTTTAAAAAAAACTGGAACCATAAAGCTAGAATGTAAAAATTTAGAAGAATTTAACTTTATAATTGAAAAATTTAAGAATTAATTTTATTTCTTGCAAGAACAGATGTTGACAATATGAACTGCGATAAAAGAGTTTTTTCTATTGTATGATTTAATTTACATTTTAGTTCAAGATCAATTAAGCGATTTAATATAATATTAATTAATTTTAAATTCCACACCTTGCATTGAAAAATTACAAAATCTTTTTTTTTAAAGAAAATTGGTGGTTTAATACTTTCAATAACATTCTTCAAATTTTTGTTTTTTTCGATAAGTAATAAAACTTTTTCAATTAATTTAAAATGATTAAAGAACATCCTTATTAGAGTTATACTTGTTGTTTGATTTTCATAAATATTTTCGAAAATAGTTATAGCTTCTTTGGGATTACCGTTTGAACAATTTTCAATAATTTTATTTAAATCAATATCATTGTTTCTTGAAATGAGAGAAAAAATCATTTCTTCAGTAACGTTTTTGTTTTTTGTTAAAAAGATATCTAGTTTTTCAAACTCCATTTCATTAGTTAGTGAATTTTCACTAAATTTAAGAATTAAATTTTTTACAAAATCTTCTTTAAAACTAACTTTATGTTTAAGAAATAAATCAGATAATTTAGACTGAATATTATTTATTTTTACTTCATAACAAGGAACTAGAATAGCATTATTTAAATTTTGAAAGTATTTTATAAAAGAATTTACTTTTAGATTTGTGGCTTTTATTAAAAGTAAATAATTTACATTCTTAGTTTTTACACTTTCTAAAATAATACCTTCTAGGTTTTTACTAATAGAAATGTGCGTTAAATCTAAAAGTATGGATCTCTTTTCCGAAAAAACACTTAAGGTATTTATATTGTCATGAAGTATTGTAGGATTATCTTTGAAATCATTACCGTCTATTTTTGATACACTGAACGGATCATTTGTATCTATTTTGAGAAGATCTAAAGTTTTTTTATATAAAAGCTCAACTAAGCCAATGTTGGTACCATGCAAAAAAATTATGTTAATGTTTTCAACGTTGTTTTTTAAATTGTGTTCATAAAATAAAGGATCTATTTTCAATTTAATCTTCCTATAATAATCTTAATATTTTTATAAAGAGATTTTGCCGAGCTTATTGTTAATCTTTCTTTAATGTGATTGATGCTTTTTTCTTGAGAATAAAGAGAATTTGATGAAGAGCTCAAAGCTGGAAAAGTATTTATGAAACCAGATTTTACGGCATTTGTATTTTTATTTATTAATTGATAATCTATCCTAGCTTTTGTTGATTTTAGAATATTTTGACCACCGACAGATAAAGTGTTTGTAGTTTCAAATGTTATTTTTGCATTAAGAATATATTTTACATTATTATTAGTAACATAAAAAAAACGTTTTAAATTTTCTTTAAAATATAAGTTGTACTTATCTTTAGGTGTCTGAATTTTAATTGAAAAGTTATTAATTTTTTCAACTTTATCGAAATTACTTAGAGTGCAGCCTGAAATTAAAATAATTAAACTTATAAAAAATAATTTTTTCAAAATAAACATTTTATGCTCAATTTAAACAACGAAATTAACTACACGATTGGGAATGATAATAACTTTTTTTGGGCTTTTGTTCAAAAATTTTAAAACATTTTCTTCTTTTAAAGCAATTTCTTCGATATCTTTATTATTTAAGTTAATAGGCACTTCAACAACCGCTCGTACTTTTCCATTTACTTGTATAGGTATTTTTACATTACTCTTTTTAATGTAGTCTAAATCAACTTTTGGCCAACTTTCATTTGAAATTGAGTCTTTATTACCTAAATTATACCATAGTTCTTCGGCAATATGGGGCACCATTGGATTTATTAAAACAAGCAGTCTACTTATCACAAAAAGAACAACTTTAACGTCATCGTTATTTTCAATTTTATGAGAAAAAACTACGTTAAATAAATTTCTAATTTGAGCAACGGCAATATTGAAGTGAAACTCTTCAATTGCTTTAGTAACATCTTTAATTGTAGAGTGCATAACTGATAATAGTTTTTTATTTTGCAAAGAAATAATTGTTGGCAATTTGTTTTGATTGTTTTTGTTTGGTAAACTTATTACAAATTTCCATAGTTTATTCAAAAAACGCCACGAACCTTCTACTCCTGAGTCAGACCACTCCATATCCCTATTAGGAGGAGAATCAGATAACATAAAAAAGCGTGCGGTGTCTGCGCCAAATTCTTCAATTATTTGCTGAGGGTCAACCACATTTTTTTTTGATTTGCTCATCTTCTCTACTCTTCCAGCAATAACAGGTTCTTTTGTATTTGAATGAAAGTGTTCATTACCCTTTTTTATTATATCGTTGGGAAAAACCCATTTTTCATCTTTCGTTTTAAAGGTTTGGTGACACACCATTCCTTGTGTTTGTAGAGAATTAAAGGGTTCTTCAATATCTAGGGTGTTTACGTGTTTTAAAGCTCTCATAAAAAACCTTGAATAAAGAAGATGCATAACCGCATGTTCAACTCCACCAATATATTGATCAACAGGCATCCAGTATTTGATTGCATCTTTGGTAAAAGCGCTTGAAGGATTTAGATCAGTAAATCTTGCAAAATACCAACTAGATTCAAAAAAAGTATCGAATGTATCTGTTTCTCGAATAGCATTTTTATTGCATTTGGGGCATTGAGTGTATTTCCAAGTTGGATGATTATCTAATGGGTTCCCACTTATGTCAAAACTAGTATCTTCTGGTAGTGTAATTGGTAAATTATCTTCTGGTACCGGCACTTCACCACAATTGTCGCAAAAAATTATAGGTATAGGACATCCCCAATACCTCTGCCGAGAAACACCCCAATCGCGTATTCTAAAAGTTATTTTTTCCTCACCAATCCCTAGTTCATTTAGTTTTTTTATGCACGATTTGATAGCATCATCAGTATTTAAACCATTCAAAAATTCTGAATTGATATGAATTCCATCACCTAGAAAAGGTAGACTTTCTTTAGTTTTTATCACAGGTATAATATCTAATGAATATTTCGTTGCGAAATCATAGTCTCTTTGATCATGTGCAGGACAACCAAAAATTGCTCCAGTTCCGTAATCCATTAAAATAAAGTTAGCAATAAAAACTTTCAACTTAACATCTTTTTTAAAAGGATGAGAGACAGTAAGATTTGTGTTGTATCCATATTTTTCAGCTTTTTCTAAATCAGCTTCTTTAGTTGAATTTTTCTCACAAAATTTTATGAAGTCATCTGCTTTAGAATCTTTGTCAGAAATTTTTTTTGCAAGTGGATGTTGAGGTGATATAGCAATAAAAGTTGCTCCAAAAATTGTGTCGGGTCTTGTTGTGAAAATTGATATTTTTTCAGATGAATTATCTAACGAAAATTTAATTATAGCCCCGTTACTTTTTCCAATCCAATTTCTTTGCATTGTCTTTACCTTTTCAGGCCAACCACTTAAATTATCAATTTCATTGAGTAATTCATCTGCAAAATCTGAAATTTTGAGAAACCATCCTTTCATTTTTTTCTTTTCAACTTCAGCTCCAGATCTCCAGCCTCGACCGTCAACAACCTGTTCATTTGCTAAAACCGTATTTTCAACTGGATCCCAATTAACCAAAGTTTCTTTTTTATAAGCAATTCCAGATTTATAGAAATCTAAAAACATTTTCTGTTCAAATTTATAATAATCTGGATCACATGTACTTAATTCTCTTCCCCAGTCATAAGACAAACCCATTTGCTTTAACTGTATTTTCATATTTTGGATGTTAGAATTAGTCCACTTAGATGGATGAGTTTTATTTTCTATAGCAGCATTTTCCGCTGGTAGACCAAATGAGTCCCAACCCATAGGATGCAAAACATTAAATCCTTGTGCTTTTTTATATCGCGCAACTAGATCACCTAAAGTATAATTTCTTACATGTCCCATATGTATCGCACCAGAAGGATATGGAAACATTTCTAATACATAATATTTAGGTTTATTATAATCAATTTCAGCCTTAAAACTATTAAGTTCAGACCATTTCTCTTGCCATTTTTTTTCAATTACAGAGGGATTATATTTCATTATTAATTTTATTTTGTCGCTTTAATTCTTAAATTTCTAGCTTCGTTCAAGATATTTTCTTCAATTTTATTGGCAAGATTTTTATCAATATATGTATTAGACCAAAAATTGTTTATAAAGTTTTGTACATGAACTTTTACCTCTATACCATCTGATCTCAGTTCACTTGTTTTTATATAAGCTGTAATTTTTATTCTTTTATCTTTAATATTCTTTTTTGTATACCAATCAGTTATAATAGTTCCACCTAATGCGTCTGTAGAAGTTAGTGGTGCAATAGACAATATATTTAAAGATGCTCGCCATAAATATCCATTCACATTAATACTACTTTCAGAAGAGTTTCCTAGGTCTAGAATTTTAGACAATGAAATGCCTTTTTCCGAATCCTTGGAAAACAAACCAGGTTTTGGCTTTTCTTTGGTAATAGGATTTTGAACAAGCGAATTATTTGTTGAGCAAGATGAGATGAAAATTAAAATATATGCAAATATAATATATCTAAACATAAAATATCCTCTGAATTTTATTAGTTTTTTATAATATATTAAATGGATTATAAAAAAAAACAAAAAAGGCGACCTAAGTCGCCTTTTTCGCAATTAATATAAAAGCAATTAGAATGATGCTTTTAATGTTAAGCTTGAAGCTGTACCAGAATCATCAGTACCACCATTTGAATCGTACTCATAATCTTCTACAGTAACTACAGCAGATAATCCAGAAGCAATTGTATACTGAACTTCTAAACCGCTAACAGTGTACTCTTCTCCAGAGTTAGCATCGTCATCTTCAAGTTTTGTTGTATAACCTACTAAAGTCATTCCATCACTCACTTTAAATGAAGCAGCAACACCATTTGTGCTTTCATCTTGGTCTGCATCTTCGTAAGTTGAGTTAGATAAAACAAATGCCATGTTACCAGAAGCAACCTTAATACCAATATTTTGTGTATCTGCATCTTGGGCTCCTGCAACTTCTAAAGTACCAGTTGCACCACCGACTGTTATAGCAGCACCGCCAGCATCTACAGTATATCTTGCAGCATATGCAGTTGCGTCTGCATTTCCTGCTAGACCTGAGTTAGTGTATGAAACACCAGCAGTTAGACCACCAACTGCAGGTATATGATAAGAAATTTTGTTGTTCTCACCACCAGAAACACCACCGTCTCCGTTTTCAGTTACCATATCAGCTGGTTCACCAACGTATAATTCCTCAGCAGGTAAGTCTGAAGCAGCTATACCATACTGATCCATAACACCGTCAAGTTCACCTAATACTAACTTACCAAAACCACCTGAGATAGAAAGGAAGTTATCATCTGATACACCGTCACTGGCTTTATCTGTTTCAAATTCAGTTTGGAAAGCGATTGTTAAACCAGAATCTGTCTTGTTAGTAAACACTACCTTCACCTCAGAATCTTGGCCGAAAGCTGTTCCATCATTAGCTGCAATATCAGAGTTTACATTTGAGTAGTCCCACTCAAAGAATCCTGAGATTGCAACATCTGCTAATGCAACATTTGCATTCATAGCTGCAGCTGCAGCTAGTGCAGTTGTACCTAAAAGTAATTTACGCATTGCGTATCCCCTTATATTATGTTTTCTATAAAGAAAACGGTTAAATAACATCTCTACCATAGAAATGTTTAAAATACTTCTATAGGAAATTAAATGTAAAAACTAGTGTGTTATGACATAAATATCACTTTTTTTTATTTTTGTTGTTTTTTTGCAACATATTAACATCTAAAAATATATAATATTTTTTATTGAAGTATTTAAAGGAGAAAAAATTTTGGAAGATATAAAGAAAAATATAGAGTACCTTCTATTAAATATACAAAACTTACACGAGAAAAGTTTCTTTTCAGACAACAAAGCACCAAAATTAGTGGCTGTTTCAAAAAAACAGGATGATCATAAAATTGATGAGGCAATAGCATGTGGACATAAATTTTTTGGGGAAAATAGAGTACAAGAGGCAATTAATCGGTGGCAAAAAAGACTAGATACTTATAAAGATTTAGAATTAAGGCTTATAGGACCACTTCAAACAAATAAAGTTAAACAAGCTTTGAATTTATTTGATGTTATTGAGACAATTGACAGAGAAAAGATAGCAATAGAGATAGAAAAAAATTTGAATGAAAAAATCAAAACTAAGAGCTTTTATATTCAAGTCAATACTGGAAATGAGCCACAAAAAAGCGGTGTAGATCCTCTAGAAGCAGACACATTTATAAATTATTGCATTAAAGATTTAAAATTAAACATAGTTGGATTGATGTGTATACCACCGTTAAGCGAAGAACCATCAATGCACTTCGTCTTATTACAAAAAATTGCAAATAGAAATAATTTGCCCGAATTATCTATGGGAATGAGCAGTGACTATGAAGATGCAATAAAGTTTGGAGCAACCTCAGTTAGGATTGGTTCGCTTTTATTTGGTAAAAGACAAGCGTGATTAGAGTAAATGGCCTGATTTGTTAGATTTTGTTTCAAGATATTTTTTATTGTGCTTATTAGGGGTTATTTTAATTGGTACTCGTTTTATAATATTTATCCCTAAATTTTTTAGGTGCTCAACCTTTTTGGGATTATTAGTAATTAATTCTACATTTTTTATTTTTAGCTGATCCAAAATTTCTTTTGCAGGGTAATATAGCCTTTCATCATCATTAAACCCTAGATCTTCATTAGCTTCTACGGTATCCATACCATTTTCTTGTAATGAATACGCTCGAAGTTTATTCAACAATCCAATATCCCTTCCCTCTTGGGCAAGATAAATTAATATTCCTTCATCAGCTTTAGCCATTAATTTGATAGATTGTTTTAATTGTTGGCCACAGTCACACTTGAGACTGTCTAACACATCTCCTGTTATGCATTGGCTATGAATTCTTACTAAAGCGTGATCAGTTTTCAATATTCTATTTTTTCCAAAAACCAAACAAAAATGTTCGTTACCACCATCTTTCGGTCTAAATATTATAATTTCACAATTTTCACTATGTACAATTGGTACTTTGGCTCTAACGGACATAAACAAACTATTAGCACTTTCCTTTTCATAAGATTTAATATCATAAGTATTTACATGAATAAGATTTTTATTAAATGCCCACTTATTGATTTCTTCAACTGAAACATTTGAGATTATAGTCATCAAGCCAGCAGGTAGCAGCCTAGATTGTCTTAAGAGCAAAATACAAGATGATACAATTCCCTCGAAGTTCTCAGGCAAAGCACCATCAATTTTTGGAATTTTATGATTAGCTAATGGCATACATAAAGACAGAATATCATCTACTTTCCAATTATTTTTAATTAAGATTGAACAAGGTCCATTGCTTCCATTAACACCAATTGCTTTGCTTCGATTTTCAGACAGAATAATACTTGGTCTTGATAGGGCAAGTTTGGACAACTCATCAACTGTATGTTTTTCTATTAGTTCAGATGCTACTAGTAAAACAGAAGTCCCTGAATTAATATCGGAAATTACTAACTTGCCGCCTCTTCTTAGCTCAGATATTGCTCTTTCTATTTTAACTGTTAAAGTATCATGCATATGAATTTTAAATTAATTAATAAGGTGATTTCTTTGAATCAAAATATACCAATATTATTATATGAAAAGGAAAAAATTTTAAACTCAATTCTTCAATATCAAATTTTAAGTTATAATAATTATGACGTATTTATTACAGAAAATTATGAAGAGCTACATGAAATTGTAATAAATAGAAATTTTAATGTTTATATTTTAAATTTAAATGACTTAGGTAACGACAGTAAAAATTTTATAAAAAAACTTCAAAGCAAAAGTGAAAATATTAATATCATAGCCTATCATGAGCCTTATTTAAAAAAAACGATTAAGAATGCGGAAAAATTATTTTTATTAGAAAAACCATTTAAATTAATAACTCTGCTTAATCATTTAGATAATATTAATAATTCAAAACCTATTTACAATTCTAATAAATATTTAATGGATCATATTATTTATTCTCCCACAAAAAAAACTATTTCTAATTTAGAAACAAACTGTACAGAACACTTAACTGAAAAAGAAAATAATCTATTAATTTACCTTTATAATAAAAAAAATGAAGAGATTTTAAAAAAAGATTTACTAATTAACATCTGGGGATTTTCAGAAAAAATTAACACACATACTCTAGAAACGCATATCTATAGGTTAAAGCAAAAATTAAATAGAATTGATAAAAACTTCTCTTTATCATTAAAAAATAAAAATGGATTATATTATTTAAAATAGTTTAATTAGTTTGGATAAAAAACCAAAAAAATGGTGTTTCTCATGAGAAAAATATTAAAATGGCTGGGGCGGTAGGATTCGAACCTACGGTACACGAGATCAAAACCCGATGCCTTACCACTTGGCTACGCCCCATTGATAATTGAATTACATTATTTAAAATTTATTTTCAAGAACTTTAGAGTAACCTACCCTGTTCAATTTGAAATCAGCTTTTTGTCCAAACCAAAAAAAATATTTATTGTTAAAAAATTTACTTAAATTAGGCTTATCTTCTATACTTTTTACTATACCAAAGCATGTAGACCCACTTCCTGTCATACCATAAGCTACTATATTAGGAATTTCTTTTAAATTAATTAAAATATCCTTGATTTTCGGCGCCAGGCTTGTTGCTGAAAGTAAAAGAGAATTATGAATTATTATGTTTTCAAAAAATATTTCTTTTGATTTATGATTTAAATTTTTAGAATCTGAGTAATGTTTGAATACAGATTTAGTTGATAGTTCTATATTTGGGTAAATTATTAGGAAATAATAATTACTTGGAAATTTCTTTCTTTTTATTTCTTTGCCATAACCACTTAACCTTAAATCTTTACTAATAATACATGAAGGTACGTCAGACCCTAATTCATTACCAATTTCTAATATTTTGGATATAGGTATTTTATTATTATTCTCATCTTTATTAAAAAGTGTTCGGAGAAGAACAAGGGTTGCTGCTGCATTTGCTGAACCTCCACCTAAACCAGACCCAATTGGTATATTTTTATCAAGATAAACTTTAAATTTTTTGTTCCAATTTGTATGAAATCTAAATTGATTGATTGCTTGCAAAATTAAATTTTTTTTTGGGTCGATAAGAAATGGATTTTTTTTATTTTGATAAAAAGTATCATCTTGACTGAATTTTAAATAAATTTTATCAGTCAATTCTAAAAAGCAGATATCACTTTCAAGAAAATGAAGCCCATTAATAGATTTACCTTTAACAAATAAATTTAAATTAAGTTTTGCGGGTGCAGAGATATTATAATAGACGGTCATGTTGTCTTATTTTTTCTTTGATTTTTTTAATTGTATCTTTGTTAGTTTCATATTTAAGGGCTTTATTCCATTCAAAAATAGCTTCTTTTGTTCTATTTAACATTAAATAACAATCACCAAGGTGATCTATAACTTCAGCACTTCTAGGAAGGATAGAAACAGATTTTTCTAAAAAGTAAACTGCAGAATTAAAATTACTTCTCTTATATTCTACCCAACCTAGGGTGTCCAAAAAATAGCCATTATTAGGATCTATAGTTAAAGCCTTTTTTATTAAACCTAAAGCAAGTTCTAATTCTTGATTTTTTAAAGCTAATTTATAAGAGATGTAATTTAATGTGAAAGTATCGCGTGGATTTTTTTTCAAAAGTTTTAAGAATAAAACTTTTGCTTCTTTCCATTTCCCTATTTTATCTAAATTAGATGCATATAAAAATAAATCACGGTCATTATAATCATAATGATCCAAGATCTTCTTATAAATTTTTAGAGACTTGTGATATAATGATTTCGATTTGTAGTAATTTGCAAGCCTATATAAAATAAATTTATTATCAGGCCATATGCTAATAATTTTGAAGAGTAATGTTTCATATTTTACATTCATATTAGAAGATTTTATTATTTCCAATTTTTTCAAATTCGCTGGTAAAGAAAAAAATGATTTTTCAGGTATGGTTTCTAAAATTCTAAACGCTGTTTTATAGGTTTTTTCAAAGGTATAAATTTCTGCTAACGCATATTTAGAAATGTCCATCTTAGGTTCTAGAAAAACACTAAGCTCTAACAATATTTTTTGATAAGAATAGGAGTTATTTACTATTGAGTTATCTTCTTTAGTCATATTATAAATCTTAGATGCTAAAATAACATTTAATTTTTGAACTTTTTTAAATATGTTGTTATTCTTAAAAAAATGATCAATTATGTTAACTTTATCAAACTGACTTGGTAATTTTAATCTTAAAATTTCTTTTGATTTTTTTAAATCACCTACTCTGAAGTAAAATCCTGCTAACAACAAAAATTCATGGCTATTTAAATTATTATTTTTATAAATTAAGTCAGCAATTCTGGTTAGTTTATAAGAATCATAAAAATTTTCTAATATCAGTAACTTATGAATAGATGAATTATTAAAATATTTCTCTGATAAATTGTTTTGTGGATTTTCTTTTTCCCTAATCCAAAATTTAACTAAATTACTTAAACCATCAATATTAAAAAACAATTTTTGATTTTTAAAAATCTCAAGACTACCTCTAAAATCATGATTTTTAATTTTTAAAATATATCTGGGTAAATTATATAAAGTGTTGATTTCACCATTAACTTTTAATTTATTGGATACCTTATTTGCGGTAACAAAATTTCCACTTACTAGATTTGAAAAAAACTTAATTTCCAAAAGTTTTCGATTATTAAGATTTTTATTTAGTATCCGACTAGCAGTGTAAGCATCCCCCTTTTTTAATGAATAATTAGCAGTAAGATAGTTTCCCAAATATGACGTGTTTTTTTTTTTAAAAGAATTGTTTTGTGGTATGTCTGATATATTTGTTTTTATATTACAACCTATCAAATTTACTGTAATAAAAAGAATTAGTACACTTTTAATCATAAAATTTACCAAAATTTATTATTTTCTTTAATATAAAATTAATACAGAATATTTTATATTATTAAATAAATTTTGATAGGAAATTTTAATTGGATCAGACTGAAACTAAAAATCAAAAATTAGTTATGAATGTTTTAAATTTTTATAGGGAGATTGGAATAGATACTACAGTTTCCAAACGATTTCTTTCTCAAGAGCATATTTTATTTGAAGACAACAAAAAAAATCTAAAACTTAATAAAAATTATAACACACAAAAAAATAAAAATATTAAAATTAAAGAATTGGAACATTTATTCAAAAACTTTGATGGTTGTAAATTAAAAAAAACATCTACAAATTTTGTTAAATTCTATGGAAACGCAGATTCTAAAATATTAATTATTGACGGACCACCAGATGAGGAAGAAGATAAAAAGGGAGTTTCTTTTGTTTCGAGTAAAGGATTATTGTTTGAAAAAATGCTTAATGCTATAGAACTAAAGATAGATGAAACTTTCAATATAAAAGCTATTCCTTGGAGACCGCCAGGTAACAGATACCCAAGTAATGAAGAAATAAAAATTTGTAGACCCTTTATTCTTAATTTGATAAACATATTAATGCCTAAAGTTATTTTATGTTTAGGCGAGATTCCCACTTATCAAATTTTAGAATTGAACGAGAGTATCATAAAAACAAGGGGAAAATGGCGAACATTAAAATCTAATCAATCTAATCGTGAATTTTCTGTTCTTCCAACTTTTAGCATTTCACACTTGTTAAATAGACCTGATTTGAAAAAATATGCTTGGGAGGACATGAAATTACTAAGAGACAGTATCAAAGAAATTTAGTTAAGTAATGACAAATTTAAAGAAAATAAAAACGCTTTTTTTGCTTATCTTTTTAAGTTCACTATTTTTTTCTATTAACTCATTTGCAAGTAATAACAACATAAAAAAAATATTATCATTAAACGATATAAAAATTTATAAAAAAATTTTTGAAATTCAAAAACTTCCAATTAAAAGTAAAAAATCTAAAGCGTGGAAAAAAGTTGATAATTTAATCAAGGGTTTAAATAATAGAATATTATTAGGCAATGTATATGCAGAAAGATTTTTACATCCTACAGGATGGAGAAGCTCATATGCTGATTTAAAAAATTGGCTTGATAAATACAATGACCATCCAGATGCTACTAGAATAACTAGGATAGCTATAAAGAGAAAACCAAATAACTTGAAAAGCCCAAAAAAACCAACACCTGGTTTTTTAAATGGGTATGGTACATTCAAAGAAAATGTATTAAAGCCAAGATTTCCTATTGATAATCACAAATATAAAAGCTTTTCTTATTCTACTTCAATCAAATTTAGAAGAGCAATTAATAAAAGAAAAACTTTATATGCTGAAAATTTATTAAATAGTAAAAAAGTAAAGAAGTATCTTACTAAAAATGAATTATCACAACTTAGATCAGAATTATCACATGCACTATTTATTTTTGAAAAAGACTATAAATCAATAAGACAAGCAAGACTTTCATTAAGTTTATCAGAAAAACCAAAACCTCTAGCTTTATGGGCTGGTGGATTAGCTTCATGGAGAACAAAAGATATTAAATTATCGAAATATTTCTTTAATAAATTATCAGAAATTCAGGGGCCTGAAGGAATAATTGCTGCTGGTGGTTATTGGTCATCGAGAATTTCATTTATGTTAGGAAATGCTAAAGAGGCAAATTATTTTTTAAAAAAAGCAGCTACAAAAGAACGTACTTTTTATGGGTCATTGGCAATGGCGTCTTTAGGGTATAAATATAAGCCTAATTTTGATTTACCCAGCTATGATCATAAATTTATAAAAAAAATTCTTAAACATAAAGGTGGTGTCAGGGCTTTAGCATTAATAGAAGTAAATGAATTCCATAAAGCAGCAAGAGAATTTAGAAAAATTATTCCTAAATTTGACGTAAAAGACTATCCTAAATTATTATCATTCACATCAAAAAATAATATGCCAGGATTAACTTTTAGATTAGCTGCTATTTTAAGAAATGATCATAATAAAATATTATTAGGAGGTTTATATCCTGTACCATCATGGAACATAGATACATCAGATTTGAAAGATAAGGCACTTCTATACGCTATAGCTCGACAAGAATCAGGTTTCAATCCAAGAGCTAAAAGCTCATCAAAGGCTATGGGTGTTCTTCAAATAATTCCTTCTACAGCAGCATTTATAATGAAAAATAGAGAATATAGACTTAGAAGAAGTAAAAATCACTTGCTTTATAATCCTCCTCACAACATTTCAATTGGTTCTAAATATATAAAATTTCTCTTTAGTTTGCCTATCGTAAATAATGATTTAATGTGGATGTTAGCAAGTTATAATGCCGGTCCAGGAAATTTTGAAAAATGGACAAAACATAGGAATTACAAATATAAAGACAATCTACTAATGTTGGAAAGCTTACCTGCTAGAGAAACTAGAAATTATATAAAGTTAGTGCTTACAAATTTATGGGTATACAAGACCAGATTTAATCAAAATAACACTGCACTGCTTTCACTTGCTTCTGGAAAATCTATAGATTCAAAAGTTTTTTTCAAAAATACAGGAAGTTAAATTAATAATGGTAGAAAATGAATTTATTCCTATAAATATTGCAGTTGTGACTATTTCGGACACAAGGGAATTAAAAAACGACAAGTCAGGTGATACTTTACAAAATAGAATTACTCAATTTGGGCACAAAGTAACAGTAAGAGAAATAGTAAAAGATGATTTTAATGAAATTTCTGATTTATTTAAAAAGTTACTTAAAAATAAAGATATAGATGTTATAATTTCTACAGGTGGCACTGGACTTACGGGAAGAGATATTACACCGGAGGTAATGGAAACACTTTTTGAAAAAACTATAGATGGTTTTGGAGAGATGTTTCGTTGGTTATCATTTAAAAAAATTAATACATCAGCATTACAATCACGAGCACTTGCTGGAGTCGCATGTGGCAAATATATTTTCTGTTTACCTGGCTCTCCTTCTGCGTGTAAAGATGGATGGGACCAAATATTGAAATATCAATTGGATATAAGACATAAACCATGTAACTTCGTAGAAATTATGCCTAGACTCCAAGAGCATAAATTTTTTCGTTCTAAAAATTAATGATAAGTTTTGATATAGAAAGAGATTTGTTTAACGAAAATATAATTATGATAGGAGTTGATGAAGCTGGAAGGGGTTCATGGGCTGGTCCATTAGTGTCTACAGCATGTTGGTTTGATTTTACCAAATATAAATCTTTGCATTCAGAAATTAACGATAGCAAGAAATTAAAATCGTCTAAGCGAAAAGAAATAATATTATCATTAGATAATTTTGTTAAATATTCTTCTTCTATTGCTAGTGTAATGGAAATTGACAAGTATGGTCTTTCATATGCAAATGCAATTGCTATGAAGAGGTCTATCTTTTCACTAACTCAAGAATTAAAAAAACACTCACAACTATATAGAAATAAAGATTTTTGTATTTATGTTGATGGAAAATTTAAACCAGATTTTAAAAATTTAGATAATTTTTTACAACTTAACAAATTACATTTAGATAAATATTCAATTGAAGGTCTTGTTAAGGGCGATAGTCTTAGCAAAACTATTGCTTTAGCAAGTATTATTTCAAAAGAAACAAGAGATACTGTAATGAGGCAATGGTCAAAAAAACACCCATCTTACTTGTTTGACAGTAATTTTGGATATGGAACCAAAAATCATATAAATGCTATTTTAGAAAATGGTATTTTAGATTTACACAGAAAATCTTTCAAGCCTATTGCTACTATATATAGTGAGATAAACTAATAAATATACACATATTGTATAAGTTAAATTAATTTGACTAAGTAATTGACTTTATTAAATAATTATCATTTTATCCACAGTATATAAACAAGATATTAAATTTAAAAAAGATTAATTATGTTATTAAAAAGTTATTTAAACAGAGTTGTTGTTGGTGACTGTATTGAGATGATGAATAAATTGCCTGCAGAAAGTGTGGATTTAATTTTTGCAGACCCTCCATATAATCTTCAACTTAATGGAGAACTTGAAAGACCTGATCAAACTAAAGTTGATGGTGTTAAAGAAACTTGGGATAAATTTAAATCTATTTCTGATTATGATAATTATACTAAGGAATGGATGAGTTCTGCTAGGCGAATATTAAAGCCTAACGGTAGTATTTGGGTCATAGGTTCTTATCACAATATTTTTAGATTAGGGTATATTTTACAAGATTTTGGATTTTGGTTATTAAATGATGTGGTTTGGAGAAAAGTTAACCCAATGCCAAATTTTCGTGGTAGAAGGTTCACTAATGCTCACGAGACACTTATTTGGGCGTCAAAAACAAAAGAATCAAAGTATACATTTAATTATGAAGCTATGAAGTCATTAAATGGTGATCTACAAATGCGTTCGGATTGGTCCCTTCCAATTTGTACCGGTGATGAAAGGCTAAAGAATAAAGATGGCAAAAAGATACACCCAACACAAAAGCCTGAAAATCTTTTAAATAGAGTTATAATGTCAAGTAGTAATATTGGTGATGTAGTTTTAGACCCGTTCTTTGGGACTGGAACTACTGGAGCTGTAGCAAAAAAACTGCGTAGGAATTTTATTGGAATTGAACAAGATGCAAAATATGCATTAGAGGCTGAAAAAAGAATTAATAAAGTAGAAGAAATTGGCACTAAAGATCTTATTCAGACACCCAGAAAAACCGCCGAACCAAGAATACCATTTGGACATTTATTAGAACAAGGGTTAATAAATCCAGGTGAATTGTTACAAGATTCTCGAAGTAGATGGACTGCTAAAATTAGAGCAGACGGCAGTTTGATTTCTAAAGATAAGAAAGGTTCAATACATTCAGTAGGTGCTTACTTACAAGGACTACAGGCCTGCAACGGGTGGACATTTTGGCATATAAAGCGATCTGGAAAGCTTATCCCAATTGATAGTTTGAGACATGCAGCAAGGGCAGTTAACCAAGCATAGATTTTAATTCTAGTCTACTTTTGTGTAAAATTGGCTCAGTATAACCAGAAGGGCTAACATCTCCTTCTAAAACCAAATCAACAGATGCCTTAAAAGCAATTGACTTATCAAAGTTTTTAGACATAGGGATATAATTGTTATCATTTTTATTTTGTTCATCAACAACCTTGGCCATCTTTTTCATTGTATCAACCAATTGATTTTTAGTAAAAATACCATGTTTGAGCCAATTGCAAAGGTGTTGACTAGAAATTCTGCAAGTTGCACGATCTTCCATTAAACCAATATTATTAATATCTGGAACCTTAGAGCATCCAACACCTTGATCAACCCATCTTACTACATACCCAAGAATACCTTGTGCGTTATTGTCCATTTCTTTTTGTATTTCTTCTTGAGACCAGTTGTGACCTTTTGAAACTGGGACAGAAAGTATATCGTTTAAGTAATTGTTATTATCATTAGACTTACCCTTTTGGATATCAAAGACATTTATCTCGTGATAATGCAAAGCATGAAGCGTAGCTGCTGTTGGACTAGGTACCCAAGCGGTATTTGCACCGCTTTTTGGATGATTAATTTTTTGTTGCAACATTTCATGCATAAGATCAGGCATTGCCCACATCCCTTTACCTATTTGAGCCTTACCAGAAAGTCCACATTCAAGCCCAATTTTCACATTATTATTTTCATATGCTGAAATCCATTTAGCATTTTTTATTTCACCTTTTGGTATAATTGGACCCATTTCCATTGCAGTGTGTATCTCATCGCCTGTTCTATCTAAGAAACCAGTATTAATAAATACAGTTCTTTCACTTGCCATTCTGATACACTCTTTTAAATTAACAGTTGTCCTTCTTTCTTCATCCATAATACCAATCTTGAGAGTATTTCTTTCTAGTTGAAGAGCATTCTCTACGGCACCAAAGATATCACATGCAAATTTGACTTCCTCTGGTCCGTGCATTTTTGGTTTAACAATATATACGGATCCAGTTCTAGAGTTCATTTTATGGATCTTAATATCATGAATTGCAATTAATGACGTAATCATTGCATCCATAATACCTTCTGGTATTTCTTCCCCATTTTTTAACAAAATAGCTGGGTTTGTCATTAGGTGTCCAACATTACGGATTAACATAACAGATCTACCTGGAAGTTTATATTCTCCAGAAGAGGTAATGTACGTTTTATCAGGATTTAATTTTCTTGTTATTGTCTTACCATTTTTTTCAAAAGTGTCTTCAAGGTTACCTTTCATAAGACCTAACCAGTTTCTGTAGGCTAATACTTTATCCTCTGCGTCTACTGTTGCTACTGAATCTTCGCAGTCTTGTATTGTAGTTAAAGCTGACTCAATTATAATATCGTCAACACCTGCATTATCTCCAGCCCCAATGTTACCTTCTTTATTTACTAATATTTCTATATGAAGATTATTATTTTTAAGAAGAATACAACTTGGATTTTTAGCATCACCTTGATATCCAATATATTGGCTTTTTATTTTTAAATATGAATTAGTACCATTTAAGCTTTCAACTAAAAGGTTATTATCATCAATTTTATATGAATTTACATCTTTATGTGAACAATTTTGCAATGGAAAATTTTTATCTAAAAACTCTTTCGCATATGATATTACTTTATTTCCTCTTATAGGATTATAAGACGTAGATCTTTCAGCGTTGTCACTCTCAGAAATAGCGTCAGTTCCATATAATGCGTCATATAAACTTCCCCATCTTGCATTTGCAGCGTTAAGTGCATATCTTGCATTAGTTACCGGGACGACTAACTGAGGTCCAGCTTTAACAGCTAATTCATCATCTACATTTTTTGTCTTGATTTTAAAATTTTCACCTTCGGGTACAATATAGTTAATCTTCTTTAGGAAGTTTATATATTCTTCATGATCAATATCTTTGCTAGAATTTTCTAGATAGAATTTGTCTATTTTACTTTTTATTTCACTTCTAATTTGAAGTAATTGTTTATTTTTAGGAACAAATTGATTTAAGATTGTTTCTAGTTTTTCCCAAAACATATCAGAAGAAATTTTTGTATCAGTAAGCGCCTCATTTTCGATAAAATTAGCAAGAGTTTCTGATACTTGTAAATTACCACGTCTTAATCGTTTAGTCATTTTTATCCCCAATGTGAGTATTATTTAAAAAATTAATATCATTTTTTAAAAATTATCTAAAGTTAATCCTTCATTTTTGAGAAAATTTTTAACTTCAAAATGCAATTCTTTCTTATCTTTTTCAGATTTACCTTCAAACCTAATTACCAGTGCTTCTTCAGTGTTACTTGCACGTATTAACCACCAACCATGATTATTTTTAACTCTTAAGCCGTCTAATGTAATTACATCATTGGAATTATATTTTTCAAACACTTTTTTAGATATATTATCTATAGTTAAAAATTTAATTTCATCAGAACAAAAAACTTTAATTTCAGGTGAAACAAATGTTTCAGGCAAAGTTGATATAAATTTATCTAATTCAAAATTATTTGCCGTTAAGGTAAGTAATCTTATAGCTGCATAAAGTGCATCATCATAACCAAAATAGGTGTCACCAAAAAAAATGTGACCAGACATTTCACCTGCTAATGGGGATTTTATTTCTTTAATTCTTTTTTTGATGTTTGAATGTCCTGTTTTTCCAATTTCTGCTTTAAAACCTAGAGATGTAATATTTTCATATGCAACATAACTTGACTTAATATCTAAAATTATTGTTTGAATAATTTTATCATTTGTAGCTATTGAATTTGCAAGAAATGCAGTTAATAAATCACCAGGAATTGGCCTTCCTTGCTTGTCAACAACACCAATTCTGTCACCATCTCCATCAAATGCTATTCCAAGTTCAGCATCAACCTCTTTCATTTTATTTTTCAAAATTTTTAGAGTAGACTCATCAGTAGGATCAGGATGATGATTTGGAAAATTGCCATCAACTTTAGAATATAAGATAACGTGTTTTCCAGGAATTTTTGTGGTTATCATTTCAAGTGAAGGACCGGATGCGCCATTGCCACAATCCCAAACAATAGTTTTATCATCAAGTTGTCGTTTAATATTTTGGAGAGGTTTAATAATTTCATCAACATAATGAGTATTTATTGCAACAGATTTAGAAAAACCATTATAGGTTCTTGAATAACCTTTGCTTGCAAAATGTCCTAGTTTTTGAATATCTTCTCCAAAAAAAGAGTTTTGATTTAAAACTATTTTAAAACCATTGTAATCCTTTGGATTATGACTTCCAGTGACTTGTATCGCTCCATCTGCCTTATAATAATTACTTGCAAAATATAGCATTGGCGTTGGACCCAGCCCAATTCTATAAATTTCGCAACCAGAATTTTCAAGTCCTTCAGTCAGTTTTTCTTCTAATAATGGGCTAGATAACCTTCCATCCATTCCAACAACAATTAATGGATGTTTTTTTTCTGGATTCTTTTCTCTGACTATAATGCCAAAGAAAAAACCGAGCATAAAGGCATCTTTTTCTGTTAAGGTTTTTTCATAAATACCCCTAATGTCGTATGATCGAAGAATTGTGTTGTTAAAAGTATGCTTAAACATCAATTTTAACTAACTATTTCACGTTTTAGCCAATTTTTAAGGTTCTGTTTCATCTCTGGCCTTTCAATAGAAAAACGAATGTTTGCTTGTATAAATCCTAATTTAGAACCACAATCAAATCGTTCCTCTGAAAATTTATATCCCATACAATTTGACGCACCTATTCTACTTGCTATAGCGTCAGTAAGTTGAATTTCATTGCTAGCACCTCTATTTTGTTGTTCTAAGACCTCAAAAACGGCTGGTTCTATAATATATCTCCCGACAACAGCCATATTGCTAGGTGCATTTTCTGTGGTTGGTTTTTCTATAAGGCCTAAAATTTCAGTAACTTTTTTGTCTATCGATTTTCCAGGAGAGATCACTCCATATGAGGATACGTCTTTTCTGTCAACATCCATTACAGCAAGCATGTTACCAGAATTATATTTAGCAATCATTTCTTTAATTGTATTTCCACCATAAATTAAGTCATCCGCAAGAATTATCGCAACTGGTTCATCTCCAATTAAATGTCTAGCACACCAAACAGCATGACCGAGACCAGCCGGTTCTTGTTGTCTTACATAAGCAAATGATCCAGGGATTTTGAGCATTTCTTGAGCAGTTTTAAGGGTTTGTCTTTTTCCTTTAGAAAGTAAGTTATTTTCTAGTTCAAAAGAATGATCAAAATGATTTTCTATGGCAGATTTTCCTCGACTAGTAACAAAAATAAATTGTTCAATACCTGCGTTAGCCGCTTCTTCAACTGCATATTGTATAAGGGGCTTGTCAACGATTGGAAGCATTTCTTTAGGCATTGACTTGGTAGCAGGAAGAAATCTTGTGCCTAATCCACCCACTGGAAATATTGCTTTCTTAATTTTCATTCACAAATCCTATAAACTGGTATAAAAGTTGATATGGTTATTATTTTTTTATTTTCAATTAGTTAAAAACTTTATGTTTCTCAAATATAAGAGGATATGTCATGAAAATAACAATGTTAGGAACTGGCTACGTTGGATTAGTGTCTGGAACTTGTTTTTCTGAGTTTGGTTTTGATGTATGTTGTGTAGACAAAGATAAAGACAAAATTACTAATTTAAAACAAAATATTATACCTATCTTTGAACCTGGTCTTGAGAATTTAGTAAAAAAAAACAAAGATGCTAAACGCCTCACTTTTAGCAATGATATCAAAAAAAATATAACAAACGCAGACATTGTTTTTATTGCAGTGGGAACACCTGCAAGACGTGGTGATGGTCATGCTGATTTATCATATGTTTATGAAGCTGCAGAAGAAATAGCAAAGAATTTAGTTGGCTATACAGTTGTTGTTACTAAGTCTACTGTACCAGTTGGAACAGGAAATGAAATTAAAAAAATTATTTGTAAAACAAATCCCAAAGCTAAATTTGATGTGGTTTCAAATCCAGAATTTTTAAGAGAAGGTAATGCTATTGAGGATTTTATGAGACCAGATAGAGTAGTTGTTGGTTGCGAAACTGAAAAAGCTAAAGAAGTAATTACAAAAATATATAAACCTTTGTATCTAATTGAAACTCCAATTTTATTTACTGACTTAAAAACAGCCGAGTTGATTAAGTATGCTAGTAATGCATTTTTAGCTGTTAAAATTTCTTATATTAATCAGATGGCAGATTTATGTGAAAAAGTTGGGGCGGATGTTCATGATATTTCACGAGGGATCGGTCTTGACAAAAGAATTGGTAGTAAATTTTTGCATCCTGGACCAGGTTATGGTGGATCTTGTTTTCCAAAAGACACTCAAGCTCTTGTAAAAACTGCTAATTATTATAACTCTAATATTTCTATTGTGGAAAATGTGATCAATTACAATTCTCAAAGAAAAATAGATATGGCAGAAAAAATAATTTCTGCCTTAGGAAAAAATTATGAGAATAAGAAAATATCTATTCTAGGGCTAGCATTCAAACCTGAAACTGATGATATGAGAGAAAGTCCGTGTCTTGATATTATCCCCAAACTTCAAGAAAAAAATTTACAAATCTCTGCATATGATCCAGCAGCTATAGATGAAGCAAAAAAATTATTACAAAATATCCAATTTACTGAAAGTATTGAAGATTGCATTAACAATAGTAATGCACTTGTAATTTTAACTGAGTGGAATGAATTCAGAAGTTTGTCACCGGAAAGATTAAAAAAACATATGAAAGGAAATATTATAATTGATTTAAGAAACGCCCTTAACCCAGAAAGTTTTCGTGAGAGTGGATTCAATCTTATTCAAATAGGGAGACCAATTCCTAGCCAGTAATATTTGTCCCAAGTGACTTGGGTCTTTTCATGCCCTCAATTAAATTAACCATTTCAATCTTTCCAGTAACTTTACCTTTTGAGTTTTCAATTGTAACTGGCTTTGAGGGGGCATCTGACATTATTTGAAGTATATCTTCTAAAACCATATCTTCTTTGACAGTGGCACCAGAGCTTTTTGTATTTGTTGGTGTCATAATTGATTTTGCTTGAATGACCCTTGCTCTATTAATATCTTTTATAAAATCAGATACATATTCATCTGCAGGGTTCATTATTATTTCTTGAGGATCGCTGTCTTGAACCATGCTTCCATCGCGAAGAATTGCTATTCTATCTCCAATTTTAAGAGCTTCATCAAGATCATGTGTAATAAATATTATAGTTTTATGTAATTCACTCTGAAGATCTAAAAGTATATTTTGCATTTCTGAACGAATTAATGGATCTAAAGCAGAAAAAGCTTCATCCATTAGGAGGATTTCTGCATCTGTTGCCAGCGCTCTTGCAAGTCCTACTCTTTGTTGCATGCCACCTGACAGCTGTCCTGGATAATATGTTTCGTAACCATCTAAGCCAACTCTTTTAATCCATTTTTGAGCTTTTTCTGACCATTCATCTTTAGAAATATTTTGAATTGCAAGCCCATAACCAACATTTTGCAAAATGGTTTTATGTGGAAATAGAGCAAACTTTTGAAAAACCATAGACATATTATTTTGTCTGAACTGAATGAGTTCTTTGGAACTTAAATTTAGGATATTTGTATTGTTAAACAGTATTTCACCACTTGTTGGCTCTATTAATCTATTGAGATGCCTTATAAGAGTTGATTTGCCTGATCCAGAAAGACCCATAACAACTTGTATCTTCCCTCTATTAATATTTAGATTTATATTATTTAATCCAAGAACACAGTTTGACTTTTCAAGGAGTTCGTCTTTACCCATTCCATTTTTCACCAGATCAAGTGCACTTTTATCACCATCACCAAAAATCTTATAAAGTTGGTTTACTTTGATTAATATATTTTTTGAATTCATTATATTAATCCTTACCTTCGTTCCTATATTTTTGCATTCTAAGTCCGAATTTTTGTGTAACTCTATCAAAAATAATTGCTAGTATAACTATAGCAAGACCATTCATTAATCCCAGTGCTAAATACTGATTTGAAATTGCTCTTAAAACTGGAAGGCCAAGACCTTTAACTCCAATCATAGATGCTATTACCACCATTGCTAAGGCCATCATTATTGTTTGATTTACACCAGCAAATATGGTTGGCAAGGCCAATGGCATTTGAACTCCAAATAATTTCTGCCAATAATTTGCTCCAAATGAGTCTGCTGCCTCTAACACGTCTTTATCTACTAACCTTATGCCCAAATTCGTTAAACGAACAATTGGTGGAATAGCATAAATACATACTGCAATTAATCCAGGAACCTTTCCAATACCCAAAAGCATCACAACTGGTATTAAATACACAAAACTAGGAATTGTTTGCATGACGTCTAAAATAGGAACTATTGCTGCTTGGACTTTATTACTTCTTGCCATAGCAATACCTAGTGGTATCCCAATTGCTATACATAGGAATGTGGCTACAAGTATAATGGCTAATGTTGACATTGTGTCTTCCCACATACCGAAATACCCAATCAACATAAAACTCAAAAAAGTTCCGACAACGATTAATATAGATCTTGAGCCTATCCAAGCAAGTAAAAGAATACTGAATATTATAACAGGCCAAGGGGTATTAATAAAAAGCTTCTCGAACCATACTAAGAACATCAGTAATGGTTCAAAAAAATCTTCAATGCCTTGGCCATAAGTTCTTGAAAAATCAGTGAATGCAAAATCTACAGTTTTTTTAAATTCTCTTAAATCAGATCTGCTCATGTCTGGGAAATTAAAAAACCAATCCATTTTTACATTCCTTTTAAAATAAAATAATCACCACCCTAAATTTACTTAAGATGGTGATTATTAAATTTGGTATTACTTATAGACCAGCTTTAACTTTTTTAGCTACGTCTGCAGAAACCCATTTTTCCCAAACGCTTCCGTGCTTCTCTAGAAACTCGAAAGCAGCATCTTTTCCAGATGCTTTTTGTTCAGTCATAAAAACAAGCATTCCATTCATTATTTCACCTGGATAAACTCTGTTTGTAATGTAATTCATAGCGACACTAGCATTCTTTTTAAAGTTTGCTGACACTACACTATTAACTTCAGACTTAACCCAAGAAGATTTTTGTGGATTTGCACATTCTTTCTCTGGCTTCACAATGCAGTTATCCCAGTTATCTTTACCACCAAAAGGTACACCAAAGTCTAACTTGTGCATTTTATATTTTCCAATCATAGATGTTGGTGACCAGTAATAACCAAACCAATTTTCACCTCTCTCAACAGCTTTCGCCATTGAACCATCTAGACCAGCAGCACTTCCTGGATCAACAAGAACCCATCCTTTTTTCTCCATTTCAAAAGCTCTAAAAAGGTTGGCATTAGCTAATTGGCAACCCCAACCTGCAGGGCACCCAACGAAAGCTCCCTTAGATTTATCTTCAGAATATGGAAAAAGATCAGGTCTATTTAAAACATCTAAAGCTGTTTTTAGCTCTGGGTGTTTTTTGATAGTGTGAGGAGGAAGCCACCAACCTTCACCTAAACCAGTAATTGGACCTTTGTTAGCAACAATTAATCTGTTTTCACCAACAGCTTTTTTTAATGGAACTGCAACTGCATTAGCCCAAAGCTCTGGAGCAACATCAGGTGATCCTTTTTCGTTCATTGAGGTAAAAGTAGGCATGGTAGCGCCTGAAACCAGCTCAACTTCACATCCATAACCTTTTTCTAATATTATTTTATCTACATTGGCCATTAATTCAGCAGATGCCCAATTCATCTCTGCAATAGTTACTTTACCACATGCAGCGTTACCAATTGTAGCCCAACTAAGGCCTACGGCTACGGTTGCCGCCATAGTAAACGCAGCTCCGAATACCCTTTTCATTTTATTCTCCTGTTTCCGCTTGTAATAATTACAAACCTTGATTAATTAAATTAAAGTAAATTGAATTAAAAATTCAAGAATCATACTAACAAGAAAACTGCACTAATTGCAAATCACTATAATTGAAAATAATTGTTAACACACTGTAAGTATATGATATATAAAGATAATATTTTTTTAAAAACTTTGAGATTATATTTATAGAATTTTATTAAAATTTATTATTTAGTTACTTATATTTCATTATTATTATTATTATATATAAATATATAAATGTTTGAAGATTTTACACCATTCATAATAGCTTTAGTTGTAACATTCAGCTTTATGATATGTGTTGCTATATGGAACAGTATAAATGCTCCACAAGCTCCAGAAAAAGCACCCCCAATAGAACCTGGACCATCTAGAACAAGAGAAATCCTTGCACGATTTAGTGAGTTCTATATGAATTTAAATCCTGAAGGAGAAATGATTTTTGATATTGACCTTTTACCAGATCCAAAACAACATATAATACATGCTCTTTACGTTGGTTTTGATGAGAGTGTAAATGACGATGAGAAATCCGCTATTGAGAGGGGTCTAAGGGCAATTGTAACATTTCAGGAAAGAGTTGGTGAGTTACCCATTAAAAAGGAAATGTCAGAAATAGAAAAAAATCTAGCAGTATCTTATTCTGAAGAAAATATTACTAATACAGTTGATACTTCTAGTGTCAATATTTTAAGTGAAGAGGAATTTCAAAGATATTCTGTTTTAAGAGACCAAGAATTAGAAACGCATTTTCAACATTTAAAAATTGAAACTACTGAAGAATAGGAAATAAATATGTCCATCTTTAAAATTGATGATCAAAACGAGATTTATTATGAATATGTTCCACCTAAAAATGGAGGCTTTACTTGTGTCTTTGTAAACGCATTGACTGGCGATGTATCTGCGTGGAACGGATCTATCGGTGAAAATTTAATTAAAAATAACGACGGTTATCTAGTATATAATTTTAGAGGACAAGCAAAAAGTAAGTTTGAAACTAATTTAGATTTAAGTGCTGAATTAATAGTAAGTGACCTTGTAAATTTAGTTAATTTTATCAATCCAAAAAATATGGTTTTAGTAGGGTTGTCAATAGGCGGGCTTTATGCTGCGATGTCTTTATCAAAAGGTGTTGAAGCAAAAGGTTTAGTGCTTATAAATACTCTGCGATTGCCAAGCGAAAGACTAAATTGGATAAATAATGCAATGGCCAATGCTGTAAAATTTGGAGGAACTTCTCTTATCTTAGATATGACATTACCAGTAATAGCTTCACCAAAATTTTTATCTAAAATGAAAGATAATGCTCTAAAATATGAGAATTATCTTGGATTGGATGACTATAATGGGGTATCAAAACTTATGCATGGTGGATTTACAACAAATTGGGATTTTGATTGGAGTAAACTTGACTTACCCGTATTAGTTTTGACAGGGCATTTTGATAAAGTTTTCAGAATTGAAGATGACATAAATAATTTGATAAAAAAAATGAAAAATGTCAAAAGAATTGAAGTTCCAGAATGTGGACATTTAATACCTATAGAGGATCCAGAATTATTTTCATATCACTTAAGCGGTTTCATAATATCTCTTAAATATTGATATTATTTTTTAAGAATAATAGTTATATCATCCTTAAGTAGATTATGCTTTATAATCTCAGGATCACAAAAACGTCTCTCGCATATTTTTTTTATCCAAGATAATTCAGTATAATAAAGTTTTTTTTCTATTTTTCTTTTTTCTTTTATTAAGCAGTTAAAAATCATAGCTTTTTTAACAAATTTCCAATTACTTGTAAGATTTTTAATTATATAATCTTCCCACAAAGGTATATTGTTTGTTGGTGTAAGATTATATGTGCCTGACATGACGACATAATCAATGTTTTTAAAAGGAAATGCACTTATTTCAAATTCAACATTTTCGAAATCTTTATTATTTTTGCAAAAATTAATTAAATTCCGATTTATATCAAACCCATAATATTGAAATTTATTATCTAAGTTTCTCTCTTTGATAATTTCGTATAATCTACCATATCCACAACCAATATCTGCAATTGAACACTTTTCATTTTTTGTGTTTTGTAATATTTTATCTAAAATAATGTTTAATCTAAGGTCTTGTGATAATTTACTATTCCAAAATACTCCTTTAGGGGTATTATTATAATTATCAAAACGTTTACTATAAATTTTAGATATTTGTTTGTTTAGTAACTTATAAATAAGTGTTTTTATAAATATCATCTAATCACGTTAAGCTAGAACTAAGTCAATTTAAACTTAAAAGGGTTATTACATGAAAAAAATTTTAATGTTAGGTAGTGGTGAGTTAGGTAAAGAATTAACTATTAGCCTCAAAAGAGTTGGATGTAATGTTATAGCATGTGATGCTTATGAAAATGCTCCTGCTATGCAAGTTAGTGATAAAAATGAAGTATTTAATATGCTTGATGAAGAAAAGCTAAAAGCAGTAATTGATAAACATAAACCAGATTTCATAGTACCAGAAGTTGAGGCTATTGAAACAAAAGTGCTAATTGATGCTGAGCAAAATGGTTATAATGTAATACCGTCAGCAAAAGCTGTAAATTTAACTATGAATAGAGATAGAATTAGAGATAGAGCAAAACATTTAGGATTGAAAACCGCTAATTTTGCTTATGCAGAAGCAGAAGAAGAATTAATTTTTGAGGCAAAGAAAATTGGTACAAAAGTGGCGGTTAAGCCAGTTATGAGCTCTTCTGGAAAGGGCCAGAGTTATGCAAATTCAGAGGATGAATTAAAAGCATCTTGGAAATTTGCACTCAAAAATATGAGAGGAAACAGGAAACGTGTAATAGTCGAAGAGTTTATAGATTTTGAATATGAAATTACCCTTTTAACAATTTTAGAAAAATCTGGAAAAGTTACGTTTTGTGAACCTATTGGACATTTTCAAAAAAGAGGTGATTATCAGTATAGCTGGCAGCCAGCAGAATGTTCACAGGACGTAATTAGAAAGGCACAAGAGGCTGCTAAAAAAATGGTCATAGACTTAGGTGGGTCAGGTATATTCGGGGTAGAATTTTTCATTGATAAAAAAGAAGAGGTAATTTTTAGTGAACTAAGTCCTCGTCCACATGATACAGGAATGGTCACAATGTTTACTCAAAATTTTAGTCAGTTTGATATTCACGCCAGAGTTTTGTTAGGAATGCCATTACCAGAAATTAAAATAAATCAATCTGGTGCTAGCCACGTGATCCTAGCAGAAGAAAATGCTTCGGGTAACTATATCATTGATGGTGTTAAAGATGCACTCGAAGATAAAAATGTAGATTACAGAATCTTTGGAAAACCATTTTTAAAATCATATCGTCGAATGGGTGTTGTTTTAGCTCCAACATTAGAGAAAGCGAAAAAGGCAGCTAATAAAATTTTCGTCAAAGAAATTTAGTTATATAAATTATTATTATTGTTTATTTAAAATTTGAAATAACAGAGGCTATTTCTTTTTCTTGTTTATATCCCATTAAATGAATTCCACTAACGCCTTCAATAGATTTATATTTTTCTATTAATTCTATACAAATTTTAATACCTTCAAGGCTTTCGTCATTAGATTGTTCAATTCTATTGATTATTTCCTCAGGTATATTGATACCAAAGAGATTTTTGTTCATCCATCTAGCACTTTTTGCAGATTTAATTACACCTAATCCAATTATGAAATAAGCTTTGTCAGTAATATGTAATTCATGTAACTTTAGCATATAATTTTTTAGAATATCTTCCTCGAAAACGTATTGTGTTTGAAAAAATTCGACACCAGCTTCAATTTTTTTTACTAAGTTTAAGCCATCAAAATCATTGTTAATTTTAAATGGAGTATCTGCTCCACCAATGAAAAATTCTGGTGCATCATTAATTTTCCTTCCAGAAGGATACATTTTTTTTGTTTTAATCTCGTGAGCAGTTCTCAATATACCAATTGTATCTAGATCTCTAACTTCTTTGGTATCTGGTTGATCTCCACCTTTAACCTCATCACCATACAAACAAAGAATGTTTGGAATATCCAATGCCCACCCACCAAGAAGATCACCTTGTATTGCAATCCTATTTCTGTCTCTGGTGGTGAATTGTAAAATTGGTTCAATGCCATTTTGAGCAAGGATTGCTGCTGTCGCAAGAGCTGACATATGAGATTTTGCGCCAGCTCCATCAGTAACGTTAATTGCATCAGCTAAACCGTTTAAACATTCTACTTTATCTATAACAACATCTTTATTGCCGGAATCTGGTGGAGAAGTTTCGGCCGTAAAAACAAATTTATTTTCATTAAGTAATTTTCTTAATTTACTTTTCATAAAATATGTCCAAAGTAATTTATAGATATTGTTTAATTGGGGTACAAACAAATGTCTAATAGTTTTTTAATTAACACATCCAATAGAATTAGAAGCACACCATTTACTTCTAGAAATGAGTTAGCAGGTGTTAAAAATTATACTGTCTATAATAACACATTATTACCCACAATATTTAAATCATTAAAAGAAGATTATTATCATCTTATAAAAAATGTTCAGTTATGGGATGTTTGTGCCCAAAGAGTTATTGAAGTTAAAGGCAGAAAATCTTTGTCATTAATGCAATATCTTTTTTGTAGAGATTTTTCTAATGTTTCTTCTGGTAAAGCATATTATGCACCAATAGTTAACTTTGAAGGTGGGTTATTAAATGACCCAGTTGTTTTTTGCATCGCTGATAATCATTTCTTGATTTCTTTATCTGATTCAGATTTGTTTAATTGGGTCTCTGCAATTAATAATTCAAAAGAATTTTATTCTCAAGTAAGAGAAACCGATATATCTACAATTGCTATTCAAGGACCAAAATCTGAAAAATTAGCTCAAAAAATCTTTGGTAAAGAAATACAAAACTTGAAATATTTTAATTTCATAAAACTTCCATTCAATGAAGAAGAAATTATCATTTCGAAAACAGGTTACAGCAAACAATCCGGTTACGAAATTTTACAAATTAATCCAAATAAAGCAACTATGTTGTGGGATCTAATAATGGAAAAAGGCAAGGAATTTAAAATTCGGGTTGGGTGTCCAAATATGATTGAGAGAGTAGAGAATAATCTTCTTAGTTATGGAAATGAGATGACACTTAAAGACACACCATATGATTGTGGGTTAGGAAATTTTTGTAATCTTGACACAGATTATGAATTTATTGGAAAATCTGCTTTAGTGAAACAAAAAAAAGTTGGGTTTGCAAAAGATATATATAAAATTCAATTCGATTATAAAAGGGAAAATAAACAAGTTTTTTTTAATAATCTTTCAGTATTCATAGAAGATGTAGAAATCGGAAAAGCAACTTCAATTGTTTGGTCACCTAAATATGGGAAATATATAGGTTTTTTAATTGCATCAAAAAATATAACGAATAACCTCAATGATTATTACATCTTAGATAAAGTAAAATTTGATTTATTAAGTGTTTCCTGAGCGTTTTCATTGAAGTTTGGAGGCAGTCAAAGTATTTAATAAGCTTATTCCATGCTTCAATTAAACATAATCTACAGATTTATTTAGAGAATAATTAGAAATCTAAATTAGATTAAGTACACCAAATGGTAACATTTTTAAGACACAAAAAATCATGACTACCAATTTGGCAATTTGGTTAATCTTTTCAGTTGGTTTAAATTTATGTTAAAGTTTTATAAATTTTAATTTTATAGGTTTAAATTTATCATGTTTACAAGAATTCATGTTTTGAAATTTCAAAACAAAGTTGCAAAAGACAGCTTAAAAAATACCTGTAGGTTAATAAATGATAAATTACTAAAAAAGGTTTATATAGTTCAACCTTTGTTGATGTTAATGACACAAACCTCTATACAATCAATACATGGAAAAATGAAAAAACCTCAGACAAAGCTCATTCAAAATATACTGATTTGTAAAACAAGTTAAAGAAATGGGAGTTAATATAATTATTGTGGGTGGTGATATCGAAGTTATATATTCTGATCCTTCTATATTACAAAAATATACCAAAATAGAATAATAATTTAATTAGATTATAAACTTGTTCTTTTTATAATTAACCATCCATTTCTCAAAAACTAATATTGCTTCATCCATGTCAGCAGTTTTGTTTGGATGTTTTTTTGCTCTACCTAACATGGTGGATACAACATTAACCTGATATTTTTTGTCTCTGTCTTTTATTGTATCTATTGTATAGGTTGCTTTTTCTTTATTCTTAAATCCAAGTCCTTTTAGAGTTGTCTCAGGCTTGTAATCTGAATATAGAGATAGATTAAGAGGTTTTAACTTTCCCTGAAAGTCTTGCTTACTCATTGGCATAGAATCTATAAGATCAAAAATGTTATGAGGTTCTAATGTTAAATATTCTTTTTTTAAAGTACCATCGTAACCTATTAGTTTGATAGAAAACTTAAGACCCTTTTTTCTAAAAGACATTAATCTGACGTGTCTTTTATGAAATTCTTTTATATGCTTTTGATAAAGTTCTTTAGATTTCTTGTAGTTATTATCTCGGTAGCAAGTTGTACTTAACAAAAGTATTCTACATTTCCATTTGTATTTCGTTAAATCCATTATTCATTAATTTGCATTAGCTATTTTCCGAATCAACAATATCACTTTCAGTTTTATTAATTTGATCTTTCTTTTTTTTCATTTTGCAAACTTCTTTTATAGCTAGAGCAGCCATTACTCCTATGCCCATTCCTATAATAGTGCCTTTAATTATTCCTAATCCAAACATTTTAAACTCCTAATTTTCAATCCATGAAATAAATTGATAAAAACCAAAAAGAATACCAAATAAAACATAAAGTCTAACTTGAGATCTCAATATTGGTATAACTATGATTTTTTGTATTGTTGACATAGTAATTATTTAATCTTTTTTAAATAATATTCAATATCACTAAATATTATTCAAAAATTCTGGTTTGTTGCGTTGAGAATTTTAGAAGTTATTTAAAATTTGGTAGACTGACAATTCCTGTATATCTTTAAAAATAGATTTAGAACTTATAAATCAACTTCTATAATCATGAAGAACAATTCCCCTATTGTTCCTATATTTTGTGTTATAATTTTTTCCTACTTTTGGAACTACTTTCTCCTCAATTATTTTTTGACAGTCTTTATACGCTTTTTCAGACTCATATTCAAAAACCCTTGTGAGCCTGTGATTTTCTTTGTTCCAAACTTGGGAGACTGTTACTCTAATCAACCCAGCTTTAGAAAGTTCTGCCATTAAATCATCAGTCCATATTCTATCTTGAAAGGTTTCAAGCCAATGCTCTAATTCAATCTTTGAAGGAAAATCCAACTCCATAACATTCATAAATAGAGTTTCTTTAGTTATAGGTTTTACCATTTATCTCACCTTTTGAGGTTTTATTTAAAAAAACTGAATAGCTATATCAAGAACAATTATCACTGAGGATTAGATATGGATCTAAATCAACTTCTATAATCATAAAAAATTACCCCCCTATTATTCCTAGACTTTATGGTATAACTTGCTAGTGCTTTAGGCATAACTTTTTCTTCAATTATCTTTTGACACGCCTTGTAAGCATTCTCATTTTCATATTCAAACGTACTTGTTAATCTATGATTTTGTTTGTTCCAGACTTGGGCAACAGTTCTTCTTACTAATCCTGCTTTAGATAGTTCTTTCATTATATCTTCTGTCCATACTTTTTCTTCAAAAGTTGCCATCCAGTGCTCTAATTCAACCTTTGTTGCAAAATCTAGCTCCATGCAATTCATGAATAAAGTTTCTTTGGTTATTGGTTTTACCATGTATGTCACCTGTTAGTATGCATATTAAATATGCAAAAACATTAGTATGAATGCAAATAAACGATTTTATTTCTTTCAAATTTAACCCAATTTATTATATACATTCAATACTCAATTCATGATTTGAAAAACAGAAAACAATGAAAATCTTATTTAAAATATTTATACTTATACTTTCTACATTACTTATCCAAAACAAAGCATTTTCTTACAGCAAAAATTCTGGAAAAGTAAGTGTCACTGTTTCTATCAGTAAAACAGATAAATCAGATGACAAAAGTGCAGGAGTTAAAACAGAGGCTTCAGCAAGTAAAAGTATAGAAAATATTACTAACTCAAGCAAAGATAATGCACCTACTAGTAAAACTGCAGACACCCCATCTGTTCAAGAGAACTCTAGTGAACAATCATATTCAAATGACAATAACAACAATTCGTCAGACGATAATTATGATAGAAATAATAATTTTGGAAAT
>CACBXG010000012.1 GCA_902543145.1 uncultured SAR116 cluster alpha proteobacterium
TTTGAAGGTGAAAGATTAATTTCATCTACAATGGTATTTCTACTTAATGCAAGAATATAAGCCACTGTAGATGAAATATCTCTCAAGTTTATAACATTTTCCTCACTATCTCCTGGCTCAAAATTTAAATTTTTAAAAAAATCAGTTCTTACCATACCTGGATTTATTATAGCTACTCTTATGTTATTATTAGATACATCTTTGCTTAAAGCCTCAGAAAAACCTTTTAAACCAAATTTTGCTGCACAATAGAGACTTCCGTTTTTAGCCCCTGATAATCCTGCCTCAGACCCAACATAAATTATATCTCCCATTTTATTTCTTTTAAAATGTGGTAATAAAAGTTTTGTTATGATCAAATGTGAAGTTAAATTTGTTGCTAAGAAATTATTGATTTGGAATGTAGAAAAATTTTCAAGAGGACCAAAATTACCATAACCTGCATTACTTATAAGACAATTAATTTGAGGATGGTTTTTTAAAATTTGTTTAATAAGTATTTCTAATTTTTCATGAACACTTACATCACAGTTATATGTTGTATAATTCTTGTTTACTAGATTAGATTTATCATGGTTTCTAGCTATTCCAATTACCTTTGCTCCTAAATCAAGAAGTTTTGAGGTAATTTCATAACCTATTCCACTTGAACTGCCAGTAATCAGAACGCATTTGTCTTTCATAAATAATTACCAATCAATTTAGATAGAACATTTAAATATTTTATCTTCATTTATATACCTTAATGATAAGTTTTTACAATATGAAGTCATCTCTTCCTCTATCTCAATGTCATATGAAATCATGTTGTTATTAAGAGATAATGGACTAGTAAATAATGGTTCATTTGGATAAAGTTTAAAAATATCTTTGAACATTCTCTTAGGAAATCTTAATGTTCCAAAACTAACAGAATGTAAACAATCAATAGAAATATTATTATATATATTTTCTAAGAGTTCTTTATACAATTCTTTCCAGTTTTCACCATGTATCAATGGATCAAATCTTAAACCTATCTTCCAACCTTTTGAAGCTAATTCAGAAATGACACTAATACGTTTTGAAATTGAGGGAGCTTTATTATCCAAAGAATTTGACATCAACTTTGGCATAAGACTATAAGCTAAAATAACATTTTTCATAGGTTTCAATGACAAAAATGGTTGTTTTTGAATACTTTTAGTCCTGAATTCGATTTCAATTTGAGTGTACGTTTTAAAAATTGATAAAATATGTTTTGCAAATCCTGTAACATTCTCAAGTGCAAGCGAGTCACAATCATAGCCAGAAAAAAAAGTTACTTTTGTATTTATATTTTTTTCTATAATCTTTTTAATTGCAATATCAAAATCTTCGAAGTTAACAAAAATTACATAATTAGCTGACGAATACATTCCTTGCAGAAAGCAATATCTGCAATCATAAATACAATTATACATATGCGAAAAGTAAAAATTTTTTGATGAGCCTATTCCAAATCCTTCAGGTGCTGGCAATACAAAACCATCTTTTTTATGAGCAAGGATTAAACAAGGATTACTTTTTTGAATTCTAAAATTTTGATTTCTTTTATTAAATATTTCTCCATACTTATCTATTAATATAATTCGAGATTTTTTAAAATTCTTTAAAATAAATTTTGTTCTTGGATGATTTTTAATTGCCTCTTCAACATATATTGTTTCAATCAAAATTTACTCCAATTTACTAAATTATTTTTAATCTTCAAATTTAAGACATTAATAACAGAATTAGATGTTTCACAATTTTTAATTAATTTTTCTATATCTTTTTTATTACAAAAAATTTTAATACGCCTGAGTAAACTCTCAAGTTTAAAAGATTGTGTTGCTGAAAAATGCCATTTTGATTTAATATCATTAAATAATTCAGGTTTATCAATTATTAGAAACTCTGCCTCAGATGTTCTTTCATAATATGAAACCACATCAATTATCTTATAAAGATTTACTTTTATTAAATTACTAATTTTTGACTTAGTTATTTCTTTAATATCATTTTTGGGGCCATCAGATATTACCTTCATTAAACAAATAAATTCTTTTGAAGTTAACTTGCTTGCAATATCAAAAAAAGCACTTCCTTCCATGTCAATTAATTCATAAGATGTATAATCTGATATAGGAATATCAGACGTAAACAAATGCATCTTCGGCAAAGTTGACTTTGGCATTGTTGATGGATATGTGCTTTTTTTTCTTTGATAAGTTGAAATTTTATCTACTAAATATAAATCTCCATAATTACCCTTATCAGATCCTGCAATTCCAATATTTATCCATGATGTATATATTGATGCTTTACTATATGAATAAAGATAAGCAGTTGAGGCTGCTGCATTACTTCGACCAATTCCAGATATAATTAACCAATGTGTCTCTTCTTCATTCTTATAAATTGGGTAAATAGTTTTTTCATTAACTAGTTTTAGTCTAAAATAATTTAAAATTACTTGAGCTTCTTCCTTTAAAGCTATAACAAATCTAATAGAAATTTTTTTTATATTAATATTGTTCATTGTTAAAATTATCTAATTCCAATAGCCAGTGATTCAATTTATCTTTATATTTTCTATAGATTTCTTCATTATCTCTTTTTTTTGCTCCATTTGATAGAATAGATAGTTTTTTAATTAATATATTAAAAACACTTTTTTTTTGCTCCAGGGTAAACCAGTTGTTTTTTAAATTTTTTTCTAGAGATTTAATTCTAAATCTATCCATTCCCCAATATTTTTTTGAGAGTTGATCATCATGTCCTCCATATTTGATTACTAATGGATAATCTAGAAAACCAACCTCTTCCTTTGCTGTTATTCTTATCCACATATCATAATCTTCACAAACTTCTAAACATTCGTCAAAAAAACCATAATCATCAAAAATTTCTTTTTTCATAAAAACACTACTTGGAGAAACACAACAAAATTCCAAAGACTTTTTAAAAATATCTCCTCCTGATTTTTCATGTTTTTTTTGTTGATTTTGAAATTTATTATTTTTATACCAAATCTCATTCGTATGAATAAGCCTGTACTTTTTGCTGTTATTGTTTGTGAAAAAAAGTTGTTTTTCTAATTTGTTTGGTACCCAAGCATCATCAGAATCTAAAAAGGCAATCCATGTTGCGTTACAATTTTTTATTCCTAAGTTTCTCGCTATACTTACCCCTTTTCTCTTTTCATAAAAATATCTTATTTCAGGAAATAATGAGGATATCATTTCATATGTATTATCTGTTGATCCATTATCAACAATAATAATTTCTCTAACATTAATAGTTTGATCTAAAACAGAATTTATAGCCCTTTTTAACAATTCGCATCTGTTATATGTGGGTATTACAATAGATATGTCCGCAACATTTTGGATTTTTGACATAAATAAATTTTTTGTTTTAAGGTATTTTATCAAAACATTTTAAATTATCGTCTATATGATGAAATTTTTGTTTATCAATTGTATAAATTGCTATTTTAGGATCAAAAATTGATGGATCATCAAACGTACCAACTTTCAAAATAATTGACTCTGCTCTCATTGGATTTCGAGTTCCAATTGCCGTTCCACATTTATCACAAAAAAGTCTAGTAACAGCGTTTTCTAAATCACTTCTTTTAAACTCTTTAGGTTTGCCACTAACAAATTTAAATCCTTCAAGTGGCATTATCATAATAACGTTAGGATTACCGCCCGTTATATATTGGCATTCTCTACAATGACATTGTATAGAGGCTTGAACTTCTCCTTTGGATTCATATCGTATCTTACCACAGTAGCATCCTCCTTTTAAATTCATAATAACTTACCTCCTAACTTATTATCTTCTAAAAACAATAATTTTCTAACTTCTAAAACTTCGATTGATTCTTTATCATACTTTATTTTTGGATCGTAATAATCATGGGGTAATTTTGTTAGTTTTTCAATTGGTAATGTATCGACCCAAACTAAAAAATTAATTTCAACATTTGCAGCATTGTTAAAAGGTAATTTATTTTTAATTTCGAATTCATCGTTAAAAACTATATTATCTTCTTTAATTTACCTAAATGATCCTTTGTTTAGATCATTGCCATAAAATGTAACCTCAAATCTTACATTCCAATCATTTCTATTTGTATGCCGCACTTTGTAACGATTATTAGTTTTCAACTTTTAATTTTTGTTTTTTTTCAGTAGATCTTGCTAAAGCTGGTGCTGGAATCTCTTCTGTAATTTCAGCTTTATGACAAGTTAAAAGATTCATGACTTCTTCTGCTTTTTCCCTTCTACTCCATGTATGTACCACATGATCTTCTAAGTCTTTATATAGAAACCAATCTTTTTCACTTTTAGATAACCAAACTTTTATTGCATAAACTGACATAATAAACTCCAAAGTTTATAATAAAACATTTTAACATAATACGTCATCAATTACGTTTTATGTAGTATTATATTAAAATTTTATATGACAAAAAATTGGTTTTAATATTGGTATCATGGTAGCGGAGGAGAGACTTGAACCCCCGACACCCGGATTATGATTCCGGTGCTCTATACTTATAACTCTTTGTTTAATAACAATATTTTTGCTAATGTAAATTAGCTGCCACATCTCCGTCACAACGGAGGGAAAATAGTGGCTAGTTTTCGTAAAAGAAATAACTTATGGCAAGTACAAGTAAGAAGCAAATACATAGGTTCTATATCTAAATCATTTCATAGTAAATCAGATGCTCAGAAATGGGCGAAAGAACAAGAAGTCTTGATGCAGTGTGGTCAATGGTCAAGGAGCAAAGAACAATCATTCACTCTTCATTCTCTCATAACAAGATATAAAAATGAAATTACACCAAAGAAAAGAGGGTTCATTTCAGAAGATCAAAGGTTAAGAAGGTTACTTAAAGAAAAAGACCTTATGAAAATACCTTTAGAAAGACTCCACCCCCCTATTCTGGCTACTTTTAGAGACAGAAGACTAAAGGATGGAGTTCGAGCTTGTCAGTATGATCTAGTTTTGATTAGACATGCTTGGAATATTGCATCTATAGAATGGGGCTGGGACTTAGGTGATAATCCAGTTGAAAAAATTAGACTGCCTAAAAATAATCCTCCAAGAGAAAGACGATTAAAACCCGGTGAATATGAAAGATTGAAGAGAGCATCCTCTGAAACAAAGGTTTGGTATCTATGGCCCATTATTGAATTTGCCATTGAAACAGGAATGAGACGAAGTGAGATCTTAAGTATGAAGTGGGAACATATTGGAATTGATAATCAAAGAGTCTTATTACCACTAACAAAGAATGGTAGTTCAAGATGGGTGCCTCTTACTAAGAAAGCTATGGATATATTGGGCCAAGTTCCACGGACCACTGACCATGTGTTCCCTATTACTGATGTGGCTTTAAGACAATCCTGGGAAAGGCTTCGTAATAGAGCTAACCTAATTAACTTTACTTTCCATGATTTAAGACATGAGGCCATATCAAGAATGTTTGAAAAAGGATTGAATGTTCCAGAGGTTGCATTAATTAGTGGGCACAAGACGGCTAGTCAATTATTTAGATATGTACAAGTTAATGCTAGGTTATGAGCCTGACTATTTTCCGTAGAGTTCTGCCATTTATTAAACGTGGTTGGTACAGTGATTGGTACGATTTTTCTAACTTTCTCATGGTTGGTATTGTGTTTGGTATAAAATATAAATCTAATCGTTTTTTTATAAACTAAATTTAAAATTACAACTTGTTTAATTTATTGTAATGTTATAACATTACGTTTTAGATTAATTATAGTTCGGAGAATTTTATGAAAATTGCATATGTATTTAAAACTGATCAGTCCAGTACTTTTCAGTTAAATTCAATGATTTTACCACAATTAGAGCAGGGAAATCACATGGTTGATGTAATAGGAATGTTTTTCTTTGATGATAATATTTTATGTCTACAAAAAGGAAATGAATTTGGTGAACGATTAGCAAAAATAGCTAAAGAAAAAAATATGCTATTAATGGCTTGTGACCAATGTGCAGTTAGAAGAGGCTTTGCAGAAGGTACATTCGAACAATGTGGTAGTGGAGATGTTAAACCTAAAGGAATGGTAGAGGGTGTTCAGGTAGGTTGTTTTCCACAACTATATCAAGCTTTAGGATCAAATCCCCCAGACCAAGTAATAACTCTCTAGATAAACTTAATTTAAAGAATTATTAAAACTCAAAATTTTAACTAATCTTAACAAATTTTTTTGCTTAAAAAAAATGAAGTACCAAACTAGGGGGAATGATACTTCACTGAACAGAAGAGATATGTATATTGTATTGTTCTTTTTTTGTTAAGCTAAGCATCTAAGTGATATCTAATAAAAAATACTAAATATGATTAAAATATCGACAATTATATAAGAATTTTATTATTTTTATAAAGAGTTAATAATAATCCATATTTTTATTATTTTTTTGCATCTCGTTAATTATATTTGTAACACCTATGCCAACGGCTTCGTAGGCATCATATATTTCATCTGCTCCTGAATTTTCTAATATTTTTGTATTTTCATTTGATCTTGTTGGGACTATGATTTTTCCTATAAAGCCGTATCTTCTAGCTTGTAAAGTAGACCAATTTTGTGCATGAAATTCTGGTAATGCGAGTACAATAACTTTTAATTTTCCAAATCTTAATTTAGACCAAAATCCTGGATCTTCAGCATCAGCGAATGCCACCCTGTTTCCTTCTGATAATTTATTTAAAGCTATTTCTGTATCAGCGTCAACGCCTACAACTTTTATACCTTTCTCAGTTAATTTATTAAAAATTGAACTCCCAATTCTACCCATACCGACAATCATGATCTCAGCTTCTCCAAAAGTATGTGGTTGCTCATCAGGATGATGTTTTTCTCTTTCAAATTTTATTAAAAAATTTTCAAGATATACAAAAATTTCATGAACATATTTATTCAACACGGAACCAATAATAAAGCTAATACATACTGACAATACTAGAATAGCTAAAATCTTTTGGTCTATTATATTTAAATCATACCAATATGTAGCAACTATGAGACTAAATTCTGAATAAGTTATTAATGAGATTGAAATTAAGAACGAAGAATATGCTCTCAAATTAAAGAAGATTAGTAGAAAAAATAAAGATAAAAATTTAACTACTAGCAATAAAATTAAGAAGAATGAATTTAAAATAATTTCCTGATTAAGATTTAATTTCATTCCAAGAGATACAAAAAATGCTACTAATAAAATCTCTCTTAAACTCCATATCTTTTCACCTAATCTATCAGCAAATTTAATGTTTGATAACATCATTCCCATTATTAGGGCACCTAATTCTCCCGACAAACCAAGTTTTTCAAACAAATATCCTCCTAAAAAGAGACCAATTATTACAGAAGTAAGCAGTTGTAATTCTTCATTTGATTGTAGTTTTTCTAAAACGATTTTTACTATTGGGATGCATAAAGGAGTAAATAAAAGAAGAAGTGTATAAAATGATAAATTAGTTTCATTTGTATAAAGTAATAAAAAAAGAGCTAAAATATCCTGAAAAATTAAAATTAAGATTGAGTTTCTCCCATGAAAAGAATTAATTTCTTTTCGATCCTCGAGAGATTTTGAGGCTATTACTGTGCTTGAAAAAGTTAAAATAATACAAAGCAAAATTTTTGCTTCGAAATCTATGTTTATATTTAATAAAATAAAATAAATTAGTGTTATTAATAAAGAATGGAGAAAAAAAACATTTAAAAAGCTTAAACTTAGAAATGAAGAAGGTTTTACCTTTAAGCCTATAGAAAAAAGTAATAATTCAACACCAATTTTTGAGGGTATTGACAAAATTTCATCATTATCTGAAAAACTTATGTATGAGAAGAAATATCCAGAGGTTATAAAACCAATTAAAATTGGTAATGATAAAACCTTGAAAATAAAACCAAAAAATAAAGCTCCACTCAACCAAATTAAGATCAAATCCATACAGTAATATAGAATTAAATGATAAAAAAGTGTAAAAATAATAACTCGTGTGACCTTTTTTTATATTTTGATGTTTTGTTTGATGAAAACTTCATCAATTCACAATGAAATTTATGATATATTTATTTCTAAATTAGATTTCATTAAACTAATTAATTGCAAGGACAGAATTAACTTAAAGCTTTATGATTGATATCTGGACCTTATTTAGTTGCCCGATAAATTATTCATTTTTTAAGATAAGACTAGCTTTTAACTTCGAGAATTTTAATCATAAAATCATATAAACCAGGACCCTTTTTATCCACAGCATCCCTAATCGTGAGATGGATGTTATTTGGATTTTTTCCATCCAACATTATCATTTTCTGTCCACCTGTAAAATTAGCTTTAGACAGTTTTAGGGGGATATTTTCAATGATCAACTTCAAGCGCTCGATATTGTCTCTTAGCCATTTCTTTTCAAGATCTTCTTCCCCAGCTGGGAATATATATCGTCGGTCAACCAATTGTTTTATGTGAAGAACACGCTCAGCAATTTCCTGAAGTTTTGAATAGCCACCAATAACACTAACTGCGTCTCTTATGTCACGATTAAATCCACTGCCGTCAGCACGAATCTTTGGGTTTGGGGGCATCGCATAAAATGGTAATTGAGGGGGGGGGTGTCTGGCGAGTTACATTCATTAGCGACGCTAAGTATATGCCCTATTGCCTTAAATGATCCTGAATCCTTAAGCAGTGAGGCAGAAATATTCTGACGTAACGTTGGCTTTAGCAAACCAACTTCGACTAATTTTTCTTCAGCAATTGGGATGCCATTAGGGCGATCGACCGCCTTCGTATACTTTTCTGAAGTCTTCAGATTAAGTTGCTTTAAAGCTTTTGTTATTAGCTTTTTGCTGGTGCTAGATGGAACTTTTCCATGACGTCCTACAAGATAATCAGCAATGCCAGGATAAAGAGAATGGTATTTGTCACGGCCTTCTAACTGATTCCAGAGTGATAGTGCAGCTTGACCAGTAGTATTTGCTGCATAAGGGGTAACTTGGGTTGGTTGGCCAAGGTCTTCTAAAATTTCTGCTTGCATTTTATATATTGCAATCTGGATTTGGTCCCAATCAGCATGATGACCATCCACTCCTAAAAGACGTCCAAGATTCTCAACCAGTCCAGGTATTGATTTGAGTGTTGCAGACGCCCCACCAGGTGTGCGTGCGTAGTACATTGCTTCTACAAGTTTAGAATTATAACGTGACTCGAAATCACGATATTGAAAACGCAGCCCATAAAGGGAAGACATACTAGCCTTGATAGCATCGTTATTTAATTGTGGGGATTTTGTTGCAACTCTTTCATCAGGATAGTTCCTAATAAGGTTTAACATCTTGTTCATGCTTGGTTGCGCTGTTGACCCTGAAAGAGCTGGATGTTGTACATCCATTGTTATGTCCTTATTTAACTCCACTGCTGCCAAAACCGCAGCCATGTAACAGACAGGGGCCTCACCATAAGTGGAATGTGCGTGAATGTTTACTTCATGGTCAGGAAAACGCTTATATAATGCTGATACAAGTTCATATACGAAATAGGCGCTTAATCTACCACTGGCAGATTTCAAATAAAATCCTTTATGGCCAAGTTCTACAAGTTCATCAGCAAAAGCAAGACATCTGGCAACAGTTATGTTTGGATTATCTTCAATGCAAATTGTTCCCTGTGCTAAAATATCATAACCTGCATCTTGGGCTTCTGCTACAGCTTGAGCAACACCGGAAAGACATGATGCATCATTAAGGCCATGAAAATTCTGCAGGATATTCATTCCCATACTAGCATACTCAAAAACTAGCGCTCTTATTACATCATAAGGTTGAGGCTCATAACCAAGAAGAAAATCTCCACGTATAAGGGCAGATTGCCTCACCCCAAGACTTTTAAAATGTAAAAGCAATTTTTCAACTTCTGCCCATTCATTTCGTCCTTTCTTGGCAAAAATATCAAAAAATGTACCCCCACCCGTTTGAATCGATTCAGTACCAATCAGATGTGCAGTTGGATAAGAATCTATGATTTCCTGTGCAGACGGGTTAGTTCCAAATAAAGACTGAATAGAATCGCGTAAAACGTCTTGGAATTTTATTTTTGACATAGCAAATTTCTCAATAATAGTAGCAGTGTCAGTTTACTAAAGTACAAAATAGAAGTATGAGTACGACCATTTTTAAGTTCTGTTTTTAACTTTTGAAAATTGAAACTTTAAACTAAAGTCTAGTCTTAATAAATATTATAGTTAGGTAAAGGTGTACTTAAAACAACAATAAGCCTAATTATCTGACAAATTCATAAATCTGTTAATAAAGTGAGCAATATTTTAGTAAATTGTCTAAAATCAGCGATTAAATCTAGAAAGCTTTTCCAGGATTATTTTATGATAGTTTGACGGAGTTGGTTTGTTATTATTTTGTTTGAATTAACTTAATTGCATTAGCAGTTTCAACTACAGTCTTTTTAAAAGGCATTGGTCTCCATTTGAAAGTTTTAATTGTACTTGAATTATCTGCAGTAATTTTTATTCCTAATAATGCTAGCATACCTTTTGCTTCACGATCAAATAAAGATAAAAATTTGAATAAAAAATTTGGTGCTTTTTTAGTACTTGGGCCTTTGTAACCTTCATTTAAAAGTAATTGTGCAACTTCAGCAAAACTCACAGGATTTGTTCCAGAAGCTATAAATCTTTTTCCAGCAACTTTTGAATTTGTTAGAGCTTGTACATGTAATTTTGCTACATCTCTAACATCTACCATAGGAAAAGCAGCATCTGGTACCATAGGTATTTTACCATTTAGAACTTTAGAAAGTATAGTTAATGATTCGCAAGAGATGTTATCCCCAAGAGGGGGGCCAAACACTCCTCCTGGAGCAATTACAACTAATTCCATTTTAGATATTTTTTTATTTTCATTTATAAAATCCCAAGCTGATCTTTCTGCAATAGTTTTGCTTCTTATATACGTATTTAGATTAGGATAATTTAGATCAGTCCAATCTTTGGGGCCAAACTGACCACGACGAATACTTGACATCATTGAGACAATTGAACTTGTTAAAACTACTCTTTTTATTCCTGCTTTTTGTGAAGCTTCCAACACACGTCTTGTTCCTTCAACAGCAGGTGATATCATATCATTTTCATTCTTGGGATTTGCAATTCTAAATGGTGATGCAACATGCATAACATATTCGCAATCTTGAATTGCTTTATCCCAACCATTGTTATAAGTCAGCTCTAATATTTCGAATGTAAGATTTTTTAAATTTATATCATTTTTTTTGAATGTATTAATAACTTCTTCTCTTTTAGCAGAATTACGTACAGTACCTATTACTTTATAACCTTTTTCTAGTAATTCCTTAGCGCAATAAAGTCCTATGAAACCAGATATTCCCGTAACTAAAACTGTTTTTGACATAGATAAATTTCTCAAATTAATTAAACTAAAATTTTCCTGCTACAATTAATTGTTTCTTCTAATTATATTATGCAATTCTATTACTTCAGGTTCACCTGGGTCCAATCCCATCTCTGATAGAACAGGACCTATTTTTGCACCAAATGACTCAAAATGTTCTTTAGAGTCAAAAAGCAAAGAAACTTTCATTTGATCACCTGATCCAAAACATAATTCTAATTCAAGTCCAGGGTCAGGATGTATACCTTCTTTATAGAGTCTTTCCAAAATTGTATCGTACTGTTCTGCTGTCATGGATGGAGGTGAAAAGCGTACCAAAATACTCATAAGAATTCCTTTCTAAATTTATAAATTATTTAGACACATTTATTGTTTTGAATGCTAATTATTTTATTAAAAAATTATATATTTATGACGTTTTGCAATTAATTAAGTCATAATTGACTGAATGAAAGATTGAAATTTACTTAACCATTTGAAACTGAAATTTCTCAGGACCAAAGTGCACTCATCCAATATGAACAAATCAAGTAATAAAAGAATCTATTGAAAATTTAATGTTATCTAAAAAATACAGATAAAAACCTGACGACCGGTTGGTATTAAGAATAAAAATTACAATGAAAAACCCAAAAACCGAAGTCTTTAAGGGTGATCTAAGTTATTGATTTTATTGATACAGTTGGTTGCGGGGGTAGGATTTGAACCTACGACCTTCAGGTTATGAGCCTGACGAGCTGTTCACCGATCAAACAAGGGTTACTGCACCCTTTTACTAATCAACAATGGTCAATGGAGCATGGATTGGAGTTGGTAGTTACGTTGGTAAGATTACTGTTAGGTAAATTTGTTTGAAATTAAAGATAAACGTTTCTAAATAAAATGTTTAATATTTAAGCTAATTATACATTCAAATACAATATACCTTGATTGTAACTTCTATTCACTATTTTGTTATGTTTAATTATTATCCATTTTAGTCAAAGTATACATCTCATGTTCTAGTCCAAGTTTAGGCGCTATTTCTGGTATTCTTTCTGACATTATCTTTTCCATTTTTTCAGGGTCGGTTATCGTTGCTTTTATCATTGCAGTGTTTTCGTCAACTTTCCCAACTATGTCATCTTTCATAAATTGTTTTCTTAGTTCTAAATCTCCATCATATACAGATTTCCATTCGTTATAACTACAAGTAAATTTTGCTACAAAAAAAACATCCATTATCTTATTCCTTTAATATTTTTTTAATATGTTTATTCTTTAAATTTTTTTATTACAGTATATGTCTCACCTTATTGAGTGATAAATCATACCTCCAGGACTAATAACTTTTCCATAATCGTGAAGTATATTACCAAAGTCTTCAAAATAGTCATTTTTCATAGCATTCTCTATATGACGTTGAACACTTTCTAATGAAGTAAATCTCTCATTTATTGTGAAAACTATATTTCCAGTTTCGCCCTTTGAGGGATCAGTTGGATCAACAAATTCAGGTGCTTTAGTGAAATAAGAATTTAAAAGGTGCTCCTGACCATTGTTATTTTCTGAATAAAACTCTTCCATCCAGGATGCGTGTTTTTTAAAAATACTTTCAACTTTTTCTGCACTCTCTTTCGGAACCACATATCCTAAATTAATACATCTTATTTCTTCTGACATTTAAACTACTCCTATTTATTATAAGTAAATGTTTTTCTTCTAGATTTAAAATAATAGCTATTTATTATATATTTAATAACACCCTTGATGATATTAATGTTCCAGCATTACTTGCTTTTAAAACAATCTTTTGAAATTCTTCTGACATACCAACTCTATCAATTTGTTCTCCCATAGAGGACATATCACGGAAATAATAACAAGCAATTAATCTATCCATGTTTGTTGCTAATAACGGCACAACTGCCATAAAAGAAGCGTCTTCATCTTTTATAATAGCGTCTATTTCAGGAAAGATTTGAACAGCTTCAGACAAATTATTTCTAGATAACTGGTATTCTCTCATCATAATTACATTATGCTCAGGTGAAATATTACCATATATAGTTCTAAAAACTTCAGGACCTATTAAGTGACCTCCAGGATCAGCTTCTCTTTCTTTCATTAAAGCAATTCTAGCTGGATCTTGTGACATTTCGTTAAATGAATTACAGCCCTTTTCCATGTTTTCATATGATGCGGTTAAATGAATTGATCCCGCTAAATCACCCGCAACTATTCTTGCAACCCTAGCCTTTGCACCATGGTTGGACATTATTTCTTGCAAAGATTTAGCCCTCTTAAATACTAAATCACTTTTACCTAGAATTGGCGTTAATATACGTCTTGAAATGATAGTCAATTTTACCTCCTCATTAAATATATTTAAATTAGAAACTAAATATATTGATAATCAAAGTTTTTTATTAAGGTTTCATTACAATGATATTTTTTTGTGCATATTAAATTATAATGACCGTAGTCCATAGAACTCGGATCAGGGTTCAATGATGGGTTTGAAATAAGATTGATTTAGTAAACTATAAGTTAATTTTAAATTACAAATTTTCTGTAGAATCAAAATCCAATTATAAATAATTAGCAATTTATTTTAAATTAAATTTGACCAAAAAATAATCAATTTCAAATTGGACTAATTTTAATTGAATTTCAAATAATTGATATAATTGAATTAAATTTAAATTTCAAATCTCAACAGACGTGGGTTCTAATATTTGCAATTCATAAAATAACTCATCAATATTTACTATTTTTATTTAATTCGAGAAAGGTGAAATATTATGAGATTATTAATTACTATATTGTTTTTATGTTTTAGCAGTCTAGGTTTTGCAGATGGACATAAGAAGCCAATAAAAATTGGAATTTTACATTCATTATCTGGAACAATGGCTATTTCAGAAACTACATTAAAAGATACAATGTTGATGTTAATTGAACAACAAAACAAAAAAGGTGGCATCTTAGGTAGAAAAATAGAGCCCGTAGTTGTTGACCCCGCCTCAAATTGGCCCTTATTTGCTGAAAAAGCGAGAGAACTTTTAACAGTTCAAAAAGTTGATGTTTTATTTGGGTGTTGGACTTCTGTCTCAAGAAAATCTGCACTACCAGTTCTAGAAGAGTTAAACGGTTTACTTTTTTATCCAGTACAATATGAAGGAGAAGAGAGCTCTAAAAATGTTTTCTATACAGGCGCATCTCCAAATCAGCAGGCTATCCCAGCAACAGATTATTATTTAGAAGAGCTTGATGTTAAAAAGTTTGCTTTATTAGGAACTGACTACGTATATCCTAGAACAACTAATAAAATCTTGAAACAATATCTTATAGATAAAGGAATACCAGAAAGTGATATTTTTGTAAATTATACTCCATTTGGACATTCTGATTGGTCTAAAATTGTTTCAGATGTAGTTTCTTTAGGAGCTGATGGTAAAAAAGTTGGAGTTATTTCTACCATTAATGGAGATGCTAATATTGGATTTTATAAAGAGTTAGCTGCTGCAGGTGTTAAAGCAGATGATATCCCGGTAGTTGCCTTTTCAGTTGGTGAAGAAGAATTATCTGGATTAGATACAACAAATTTAGTTGGTCACTTAGCAGCATGGAATTATTTTCAGTCAGCTGAATCTGATCTTAATTCAAGTTTTATAAAAGATTGGAAAGCTAAAATGGGAAATAAAAGAGTTACAAACGATCCTATGGAAGCTCACGTTATTGGATTTAACATGTATGTTAAGGCCGTTGAAAAGGCCGGAACTACAGATGTTGATGCTGTTAGAAAAGCTATGTATGGTATTAAAGTTCCAAACTTGACTGGTGGTACGGCTGAAATGTTGCCAAATCATCATTTATCTAAGCCTGTCTTAATTGGTGAAATATTGGAAAATGGCCAGTTTGACATTATAAGTCAAACTAAGGAAGTGCCAGGAGATGCATGGACAGATCATTTACCTGAATCTGCTGTTTTAAAATCTGATTGGAAGTCCCTTGGTTGTGGTATGTACAATACTAAGACAAATACTTGTATTCAACTCAAGTCAAATTATTAGATAAACTATATTAAGGATAATGCTATGGTTTCCATAGCATTATCAATATTAATTTATGAAGTACTTATTAATTATTTTATTTTCATTATTAAGTTTCAATTCTGCATTTTCAGAAGAGAACTTTGACAATTTTTTATTTAAAAACTCTAAACTGATTATAAATAGTTCTTCAAAAACAGTTGGAACATTTTTAGAAAAAATAAATGTTTATGATCAAAACACCGTATCAAGATTTTTAAATCTCTGGAAAAATAAAAAATTATTTTACATAAAAGAAACAAAAAAAATTGTACTAATTTCCAAGTTTGATAATAAAACATATTACGCAATTGATATTTTTTCCAACGCTAAAATTGGAAAAAAGAAAAAAAAAGATTTCAAAAAAATAAAACCGAATAGTGGTGTAAGGGCAAAGATTGCAACTGCACTTGTGAACTTTCAAATATTTAGTAATGATAAAAATAAAAGAATAAATAGCATAAATGCTCTTGAAAAAAAAATATTACCTGAACATTTAAAACTCCTTAGAAAAGCATTTTTATTAGAGGAAGATGATAGGTTAAAAATTAAAATAAAAAAATTATTACAATTTGCAATTTTACAACATGGAACTGACGATAAAGAGAAAATTAAAGTTCTGAATGAATTAAAGACTAATACTTCAATAGAAGTAAGAGCAGTTTTGTCAAAACTCCTAAGGACATCTGAAATTAAAGTTACTAGAAATATTGAAGATTTAAATAATTTAAATATTGCTCAAATAATTAAACCAGAAGTAATTAGTAAAAAACAATTCGGTGAAGTTATAAAAAGTTTTTTCTATAAAGAAAACTTAAAACTTAGTGTTATTGATGCTTACAAAATAGCACAAAAAAATGGATTTTTAGATAAGAGAGTCAGTTTAAATGAATTAAAATTAATTTTAGAAAATAACATTGTTGACAATAAAATTTTAGGAATTGATATAAAGGAATTTAATGAAAATTCTAAAAGAATCGAAGTTTATAATAAATTAGCCAAGATAAAAAATCTTAATATTTATCGAGATGAAACAGAATTATTAAATGATTTAAAACAACTACATTTTTACAAAATTTACATTGAGAAAAATAAATACATAACAAACAAGACTAAACAAGTTTTAGATTCAATTAATTTTAAAGTTAAATTCTATAAGTATTTAGATTTATTTATTGATGGTCTTAGTCTTAGTTCTATATATTTTCTTGGTGCTATTGGCTTGGCAATAACATTTGGAGTCATGCGTGTGATTAATATGGCTCACGGTGAATTTATAATGATGGGAGCTTATACTGGCTATGTTGTTCAATCATATATTACTAATCATACATTATCTCTGATAATAGCTTTTCCTCTCGCTTTTATAATTACTTTTATTGCAGGGGTTATAATGGAAAGGTTGGTGATAAAACATTTATATAAAAATCCTCTTGATACTTTGCTAGCAACTTTTGGTATAAGTATAGCTCTTCAACAACTTGCTAAAAATATTTTTGGTACTCAGGCTAGACCTTTAACATCACCTTCTTGGTTAGATGGATCTTTAATAATAAATGATGATCTTTCGATAAGTTACATTAGGATAGCTATATTTGTTTTGGGAGTTTTATTTTTTTTGATATTATTATTTGTAATGAAAAAAACTAGATTTGGATTAGAAACTAGATCCGTAACTCAAAACCCTGTAATGGCATCGAACATGGGTGTTAACACTGAAAAAATAAATATGTTAACTTTTGGTTTTGGGTCAGGCATTGCTGGTGTTGCTGGTGTTGCTATAGGTTTGTTTTCCAAGGTCACATCTGAACTTGGCTCAGAATACATTGTTCAAAGTTTTATGACAGTTGTAGTTGGTGGTGTAGGAAGTATTTGGGGTACACTTGCAGGCGCTTCATTAATTGGCTTTTTACAAAAGTTTATAGAATGGTTTAATCCTTCTAATACATTAGCTGCTCAAACATATATGATTATATTTATAATTTTATTTATTCAATTTAGACCAAGGGGATTAATTGCCTTAAAAGGGAGAGCAGCAAATGATAACTGACATGAATAAATCTGTAAAAAAACATTCGCTGATTTTTTTAATAACTATTTTTTTATTTACGTTGTTAGTCACCTTTTTAAGTGAACCTTTTGGTATAAACTTTATATCAACAAGCTTTGTAAAAGTCCTTGGAAAAACTCTTTGCTTATGTATTGCTGCAATTGCTATGGATGTTGTGTGGGGGTATTGTGGTATTTTATCCTTAGGTCATTTTGCTTTTTTTGGCTTAGGTGGATACATGATAGGCATGTGGTTAATGTATGAGAGAACGTCTATTATTGTATTGAATTCTTTAGATGACTCACAATTACCCTTTACTGAGATAGAATTACAAGAAGCGATAGGTAATCAAATTTTTGGTGTTGTTGGTGGAACAGAAATACCACTTATTTGGACATTTGCAGATAATTTATATTTTCAAATAATTTTTGTTATTTTAATCCCTGGTTTAATAGCATTTATTTTTGGTTGGCTAGCTTTTCGTTCAAGAGTAACTGGAGTATATTTGTCAATTTTGACTCAAGCAATGACCCTAGCTTTATCTTTATATCTATTTCAAAATGATAGCGGGTTAAGAGGAAATAACGGATTGTCTGGATTGCAAAATATTCCTCATCTTGAAAACTTAAGTCAATCTACAATTTCAATATTATTTTTATGGTTAAGTTCAATCGGACTCATATTTTCATTTGTAATTTTTAATTATATAATTCAAAGTAAATTTGGATCAGTAATTACCGCTATCAGAGACAATGAAACGCGTCTTCGTTTTTTTGGATACAATGTAGAAATATACAAACTTTTTATATTTGTTATCACAGCCATAATTACTGGATTAGCAGGAGCTATATATTATCCTCAAGCTGGTATAATAAACCCAGCTGAGATTGCTCCTATTGCCTCAATATATTTAGCTGTCTGGGTTGCTATTGGTGGACGAGGAAAATTGTATGGTGCAATTTTAGGTGCAGCGTCTGTTTCTTTGCTATCCTCTTGGTTTACTGGAGGAAATGCTCCAAATATTCCCCTCGGTTTTTTTACAATTGAATGGGTGAATTGGTGGACTGTATTTTTAGGAATTGGTTTTGTGGCAATAACAATTTTTAGTAAGGGTGGTTTAATTGGTATGCTAAATACATTATTGGTTAAAATCAAATGAAAACGTTGTTAGAAGTTGATAATGTTTCAATCTCTTTTGACGGTTTTAAAGCAATAAAAAATTTAAGTTTTTCAATAGGGTATAATGAATTACAAGCCATTATTGGACCAAATGGCGCAGGGAAAACTACTTTTATGGATATAATTACAGGTCAAACAAAGCCAGATAATGGACATATTTTATGGGGAGAAAAAAGCATTGATCTAATCAGAAAAACAGAATCAGAAATAGCATTACTTGGTATTGGACGAAAATTTCAAAAACCTACGGTATTTGAAAATAAAACAATTATTGATAATTTAATTTTATCTCAGAAAAAAAATAGAAATCCATTTAAGGTTTTATTTCAAAAAAATACAAAATCTGAGCTTACAAGCATTGAAAAAATTTTAAAAGATATAAATCTTTACATGATTAAAGATAGAATTGCTGGTGAGATTAGCCATGGTCAGAAGCAATGGTTAGAGATTGGGATGCTTTTAAGCCAAAATCCAAAATTAATGCTCATTGATGAACCTGCTGCAGGCATGACACCAACTGAAAGAAATCAAACAGTTAGTATTTTAAAAAATATTGCAAAATCTAGTTCAATTATTGTGGTTGAACATGATATGGAGTTTGTACGTAATTTAAATTGTCGAGTAACAGTACTTAATGAAGGTAGCATTCTTTCTTCTGGTTCAATTGACTTTATAACTCAAAATGAAAAAGTCATAGAGGTTTATTTAGGAAGATAATTATGCTTGATGTTAAAAAAATAAATTTAAATTATGGCTCTTCTCAAATCTTGTTTGATGTTTCAATAAAAGCCAAAAAAGGCAATATAACATGCTTAATGGGATCAAATGGCGTAGGTAAAACTTCTTTACTTAAATTTTTGTCTGGAATACAAAATGCAAAAAATGGAACTTATTTCTATAATAACAATGATATATTTAATCTTCCATCTTACAAACTGGCAAAATTAGGAATTGGATACGTTCCTCAAGGAAGAGATATATTTCCCCTTTTAAGTGTTAAAGAAAATTTAGAAATTGGATTTGCATGTTTGAATAAAAAAAATTGGTTTATCCCTGATGAAATATTTAACTTATTTCCAATATTAAAAAAAATGCTTCATAGGAGAGGTGGAGATTTGTCTGGAGGACAACAACAACAGTTGGCTATTGCAAGAGCACTTGTTGCAAAACCAAGTTTATTATTGATGGATGAGCCTACTGAGGGTATTCAACCGAATATAATTAAACAAATAGGCGAGGTAATCTTATATTTAAAAAAAGAAAAAAAAATTACAATATTTTTAGTCGAACAATATTTTGATTTTGCATTTAATCTTTCTGATTATTTTTATGTAATGCAAAGGGGGAAAATAATTATAGAAGGAGATAAAGAAAAACTAGGTAAAAAATTACTTAAATCTCAATTAAGTTTTTAGTTGGTTAATTTCGTCAATCAAAAATTTTTTGAAAGCCTTTAATCTTTGGTCATCTTTTAAATGATATTTATAACATAATGAAATATTTAATTTTGGACCCTTTAATTCAGATAATATTTCTTCTAAATTAATAAAACTTTCCATCCAACTAGGTAAAGAAGATATACCTACCGAGTTTTGAGTAGCTTCTACAATGCCGTGAATATTTGAAATTTCTAATATTGGATTTCTAATATTATTTTTTTCTCTTCCAATATTTAGCAACCAATTTAATCTATTTCTGTTTAGAGGTGGTTGAGCAGTTTCTCCATAGGCAATTATTTTGTGATAATCTAATTCATCTACTGTTTTAGGAACTCCAAATTTTTTTATATATTCTTTAGAAGCATATATTTTATATCGGAATTCTGAAATTTTGATTTGAACGTCATCTTGTGAATTACTTTCTGTCATCCTAATTTCTAAGTCAGAGGCGTAGTGTAAAACTTTAGGCTCAGAATCTCTTAAGTTTAATGCAATTTGTATTTTAGGATATTGTAATAAAAATTTATTTATCCTTGGTGTAATCCAAAGCGCGCCAAAAGCATTTGTTGCAGCAATCTTTAGCTTTCCAATTGGTTCGGATGAAGAAGAAAAGTTTGTTAAATTTTCAATTTGTGAAGAAACTTTATTTACTTCTTTATATAATTCCTGACCTTCTGGTGATAATGACAAACCTTTTGAATTTCGAAAAAAAAGTTTTGTTTTAATTTCACTTTCTAAAATACTAATTTGTCGGCTTAGGGATGAATGACTTATATTCATTATTTCAGAAGCTCTTTTCAAATTAAGAGTTTGAGAAACAATATGAAAATATTTTAAACGATCCCATTTCATAGTTAAACATCTCTAATATTTGAAATTCTTCAATTCTAATTAATGCAACTCTGAATGTATTAATCAGAGATTCAATATAGTTTGAAAATAGTTAATATATAAAGAATATCCTCCCTTCCCGCTTGAGAGCATACTCTGTGTTACAGAGTATGCTCTAATAAAATTAAAATGAAATTATTTTGAAAAACTATTAAATTTATATTATAAGTGAACATCTTTTAATCATTTGATTTTTATAATATAATGATCATTAGATAATTAATTAACAAAAATTTTATATTGAAAATTCTAATTTTAACTGAGGTTGCTGCACCCTTTTACTAATTAACAATGGTCAATGGTCCATGATTTTATTTTAAGTAATGTAAATATATTAAACTAAGTTTACCATATCTTTTAAGCTTACATTAATTTTGTTATAATAAAACCCATGTTAGGTGGTTTTAAAAAGACAACAAAAAGAAACCTTTTAAAAGGCATACCCTGGCGTTTTGGCCCTAACTGGCCTGGTAAAAGATGTGAAGCCAAAACTAGAAAAGGTACACCTTGTCAACGTCCAGCTAAACTGCCAGTAGGTCGATGCAGACTTCATGGAGGTGCTAGCACTGGTCCAAGGACTGAAGAAGGCCTAAAAAGATTAGCAGATTCTAAAACTAAACATGGACGCTTTACAAAGATTGAAAGAGAAAAAGCTAAAGCTAGAGCAGAGCAAGGGAGAATAATTAGAAGTCAACTAAAAGAACTCGAAGCTTGGTTCATTGACCACGGACATTTGAAAAAGAATTGGCGAAAAGATTGGGCATAGTAAAATGCAGCAGAGGTGTAGAGGTGTAGATTATTTTCCTTAAAAATTTGTTCAATGTTAGTTTTTAAAAAAGTTTTTAAGATTATATCTGCACCCCTACACCAACTGCTTGTATCTGATATAGTTAGAATGTTTGTCCCTACCCATTTCAAGCTCTACATCATCCCTAACTAATTGCCTAATCCTTTGTGCAAATCGATTTCTAGTTGGGACATATTGACCATCTCCTATTTCTTCCATGTGTGTTTTAAATTTTGAATATGCATCAGTAATTCCTACTTTTTTATTTTTACGAGCATCTAACAATTCATGAAGATAATTTTCCTTAAACCAATATAATATTGAGTCTGAATCTTCAAACCATTGAGTTGTAGACTGTTCAACTACACTTGGGATGATGAAGCCATCATTTTCAATAACATCCAATGCCCCTTTTATAGCGAACTTAAACAATTCATCTTTTTCATATAAAACTATTTTTTCAGCAATTCTTGGCACTCTCTCTTTCATAGGAATAGATCGATCGAATGGTATAACTTTTACCCTTCTGTTAATTCCTTCATCTACTCCTCCCTTGAAATTAGGGAGAACATTGGTTGCAAATATGTGGATCGCATTTGGTTTAAATGAACATACTGGTTTATAAACCTTTTTACCTGACACGGTATCACCAGTTACAACTGCTTTAAGTTTGTTTGATCTTATTGCATTAGCCCCCAATAATTCGTCAGATAAATTTGCCATTTTACCAACTAATTCTATTAAATACTGTTCTTTGCCTAAATCAGCTGGGGGTATAGATGAACAAGCATTTTTGGGTAGAAGAGACCGTATTAATTCTAAGATCTGTGACTTACCATTAGATGCAGAAGGGCCATATAAAACAAAACATATTGGAGTTGACAATTTTGTTGCAATCCCAGTTATACTTACCCCTAATATTTGTTGAATGAGTCTTATCAGTTGGGTTTTGATGATTTCATCTAAACTCATAAAACAACCGTTGATTAGTTTCCTAAGATAACCAGAAAGTATAAAATCTTCATCATCCCATTTGGCATCAAATACAAATCTTTGTTTATGATTTGGATCATGTTGCAACAGTTTAGTTTTTTTATCGTAAGACATCTCTAAAAAACCATTCTTACAGTTCACTCCCATTGGTTGATCTTCAAAGAATCCTGGCTCAGAACACATTGACATTAATTCGTGAAGGCAGCCATCTATGAACTGTTTACTTACTTGAATCAATTTGCCAGATTTGGTTTTCTTTTGATCTAATTCGTGGACTAACTGTCTTAAGTCACTATCAGGGATAATCTTCCAACACAAACCATTATATTTCCAAAGTTCCCCCTCATCGTAGACTGGTATTGGACCTTCTAATTCAAATTGCTTTTTTAGATATTTTGCTATTGAAGTGTGTGTATTACTCTCAATTTCAAAAATACCACCTCCTTGCCAACCATTTTGGGTTGCAAGTTTAAATATATATCTTTTGTCAATTTTTTCTGGATTGAATGAATTCCATTTTTCTTTGTTAAACTCTTTATTTTGATAATTAGGGCATGGAGAACCATCTATTTTATATTTTGACCAATCATCAAAGATTTCAAACCCATCTCCTTTAAAAGTTTTTTTAAGAGCAAGGCCTATATTTACCCATGTATTATAATCTTCAGGATCTATATAGCTTAAGGCACTCCGTACTAAAGGAATATCCTTAATACCCTCTTCCCTTTTGTGTTCATTTATAGATGTCTTTATTGTTGATATTTTAACTTCTTTTTGTACAACATGGTTTTGTAATAGCGTTTCAGATTGAGTAATAATATTTTTCACTTGTTTAAGGGTTACACATGGAAGATCCTCACTGTGCACCTCTAAGGGACTTTCATCAATCCATTGATAAGATTGTTTTGTTTCTGGGTGAGTTCCAAAAATTATACATTGTGTGCCACTAGCTAATACTTCTAATTGAGCTTTTCCTTTTTCAAGATTAAAAATTTTAGTAGATTTTTTTCTAAATTCATCTCCACTTCTTCTATAAAACAATGCTCTCTTTGGAAATTTTCCAATTCTTTCTATCGTATCACCCAGTTCACGAATAATTATGTCTCTAATAAGAAGGCTTTGTTTGTCATCTAGAATATCTATATCAAATACAATTAAATCATTTAATAGAACACCCACACCTGCATGTGGGTATTCTAAGGATAGTTTCTCAATTTGGGCATAATCATTCTTGATGCTTGACCAATTTTTAATGCTTGGCCTTTTTGTTGCTGGAATGATTGGGATTGGAATATAGCCATTTTCATGTAACTTTAAAGCTGCATTGCCGTAAGACTGTAAAGATGGCATTATAAATCTCCATCATCACGTCTTATTTCCATTTCCATAAGCCAATCATCTATTTCAGAACACCTCCATAATCTTGTTTTAGATGAGGGTTTAATAGGTTTTGGAAAATCTTTATTCTTCATCCAATCTTTAATTGTTTCTGAAGTAACCCCAAAAAATTTAAGGATTTCTTTTCCATTTACATATGTTTTATTTTCAAATAGTGCCATCGTGGCCTCCTTTTAATTAGATTAAAAAAACAGGCATCGATTTTTTAAGATGAGATTCAACTTCTACGATGTTCACTGAAGTTGTTGCATACTGATTACGCTAGTATGGCAGCGAGGTGCCCTCACCGAGCATATACATTATATCAGGTCCAGAATCGCTAGAAAAGGCCCTATTTAGATTTTTTTTAATTTTTTTTTAAGTTATTGGATTTACTAAAAAGGAGATAAAAATTAATTAAAACCGGTCACATCTCCGTCACAATTGCTTTGACTTTTATGAAAAATCCTGAGATTCTATAATTATAACAAGTGAGGTGTGGCTTATTATTCAAAAGGTTATTGGTAGCGGAGGAGGGACTTGAACCCCCGACACCCGGATTATGATTCCGGTGCTCTAACCAGCTGAGCTACTCCGCCTTATTACTAAGTTGTTACTAAATATAATTTATTTTATAGTCAAGTAATACATTCATAAGTATAACTTATAATGAAATAACTAAATCCCTTAAATTATCCTTGAGCTTTAACTTAAAAATAGAAGGCTTCTTTTGTGTTGTCATTGAAACTGAAACATACTCAATTTTTCCAAAGGAATTCAAAAAATTATTAAATTGTTGTTGAGTTTCAGAGAGTTCAATTTCAAAGCTAATTAGTTCAAATTGATTTTTTTTCATTTGATATATTGGCTTTTCACTTTCCCAAGAAATTAAACAAGGTATAATTCCTGTTTCTATAATTTCACTATCTAAAATATTATTATTAAAAGTTGGCATCGCAAATTTCCATTTGTACCTATCACGTGATGCTTCAAAAAAAGGATCATAATATTTATTTATGTTTCTATTATTATTTTCAACAACATAACCTATAATTTGAGGTGATTTTGTTAATTTGGACTGTAAATTTGAGTTATCTAAGTTGAACCATTTTCTATTTTTTAAATTCTTTCTTTTAGGATCAATTGCAACTACCTCAAGGTAAACCTTTTCACCAATTCTTATCACTCTATTATGCGTTCCCATATCTTTATGGAAACCAATATCACTTAGCTTGGCTTGAAGTATATTTTCAACAAATTCAGTTCCCTCTTCTAAAGTGCTAGATCCAAATACAACATGATCTAATTTATGCATTTTAGAGATTTATTTCTGTTAACTTATTAGGAGCTTCTGTTATCCAGCCACCGCCCAATACATGAGAAATTTCATTAATATTATAAAAAACAGCAGCCTGGCCAGTTGAAACACCAAATTGAGGTTCATCAAATGATAGACAAGCAAGAGTTTTGTCATAGTTAACTTTAATTGTTCCAATTACTGGTTGTGATGAGTTTCTTAACTTAACTAAAACTCTAACTTCTGTATCTAGTTGTAAATCAATTAGCCAGTTGCAATCACTTATTTTAATTTTATTACAAGATAAGAACTCTTTAGGACCAACAATCACATTATTTTTTTCTGTGTCAAGACCAATAACATATAAAATACTGTTGTTATCATCTACTCCTTTTCTACCTCCAACACCAATCCCTTTTCTTTGACCAATGGTGAAGTCAATTATACCGTTATGTCTTCCTAAAACATTTCCATTTACATCTATTAAATTACCAGCCTCAATACTCCCTGGTCTCAATTTTCTTACTACATCTGCATATTTACCTTCAGGAACAAAGCATATATCTTGGCTGTCAGGTTTGTTTGCTACATTAAGATTGTGATGTTTAGCAACAGATCTTGTTTCATTTTTTGTTAACGATCCGAGGGGAAATCTAACAAATTCAAGTTGTTTTTTAGTTGTAGCAAATAAAAAATAGGATTGATCTTTTGAGAGGTCTACACCAGTATGTATGCTTGGATGTCCTTGTTTTGTTTTTCTTCTGATATAATGTCCAGTGGCCATAGCGCTAGCACCAAGATTTTTTGCTCTATCAAACATATCACTAAATTTAACTGTCTGATTACATCTTACACAAGGAATTGGAGTTTCACCTCTTAGGTAAGAATCTGCAAAATTATTTATAACTTGATCTTTGAAAATATTTTCGTAGTTCAAAACATAATGAGGAATTCCAAGCTTACTGCAAACTAATCTAGCATCATTGATATCTGAACCTGCACAGCACGCCCCCTTTTTTTGAAGAGCTTTGCCATAATCATATAATTGCATGGTTAAACCAACAACATTATAACCAGCTTCAACAAGCAAAGCGGCTGTGACAGAAGAATCCACACCGCCTGACATTGCTACAACTATGCGATGATTGGATGGATCACCCTCTAAATCCATTTCTTTTATAACTTGGTTAATTTTGATCATTAACCTTACTCTTCAGGAATGGAGACTCTTAAACCATCAAGCTTGTCAGTCACTTCAATTTGGCAACCTAGTCGAGAAGTCGGTTTTAATCCATCAGCTAAATCTAGCATATCTTCTTCATCGGGATTAGGCCCTCCTACAACTGGAAACCATTCTTTGTCTATGATGACATGACATGTACAACAGGAGATTGATCCTCCACAAGTCCCTTCAATTCCTAAATCATTATCTCTAGCTACTTCCATTAATGATAATCCATTTTCTGTTTCTACAGATTTTTCATTACCATCTGAACTAACAAATACAAGTTTTGTCACATTAGACTCCATATTATCGTTTTACTTACAAATTTGCCCAATACAATGCCAACCTATCTAATTCTTTTGTAGTAATCAAGTTTTCTGAATTTAAAATAGCATCATTTGGAGGAAAAGAGAATCTTACAGAATTTGACTCAAGTTTATCAAATCCCATTGCGCTAACAACATGACTTTTAGCAATTTTACCAGAGCTACACGCTGATCCAGAACTTACTGAAAAGGATTCCAAATCTAATTTCATTAATGCTAAGTCTCCAGATATATTAGGATGAGCTATTAATAATGTGTTTGAAACTCTATTTGCTTTTTCTCCAAAAATAATCGTTTCAGGGCTTAAATTTTTTATTATTTTTTGAAAGTAATCTCTTAGAAATTTTACTTTTGAGCAATTATTTTCTTTTAAATTATTAACGAATTTAGCAGCTTCACCAAACCCTCTTATTCCAAGAATGTTTTCTGTTCCTGCTCTCATCCCTTTTTCTTGCCCACCACCTAGAATTAATGGTGCTAAATTTATATCATTGTTGTAAACTAAGGCTCCTATTCCAGTTGGAGCACCAATTTTGTGACCTGAGAGTGTTAAAAAATCAAATTCTATTTCCGCAAAATCAATCTTTACTTTACCAAGAGCTTGTGCGGCATCACAATGGACTAAACATCCATACTTTTTTGCAATTTCAACAACATCTTTAATTGGCTGTATTACCCCAGTCTCATTATTTACCCACATAACGGATACTAGTATTTTTTTATTACTTTTAATTAATTTTTTTAGATATAATTCAAGAAAATTCAAATCTACAATCCCATCTTGATTTACGGGGATTATGTGATCACTTTTAGATGAAGATAACACTGCCAAGTGTTCAATAGAACTTACGACAATAGTGTCAAAATTTTTAAATAGCATATTAATTGCTTCCGTTGCAGAACCAGTAAAAATTATATTATTTTTGTTTGTATTAACTAATTCACTAATATTTTCCCTAGCAACATCAATTATATATTTACCTTTTCTACCAAAATAATGTATTGATGATGCATTCAATGGTCCAATATCCATACTATCTATTAAGGATTTTTTTACTTCCTTTAATAGTGGCACAGTTGCATTATAGTCTAAATAAATTTGTTTTTTCACAACTAAAGTCTGACACCTAAAATATTATAATTTTTAATTTTGTTTTTTATTATTTATTATTTTTTTGCTATCTAAATTTTTTACTTTTTTTTCTAAATTCTCTACTTTTTTTAGTAAATTGACTAAAATTTTTTCCCTTGGATCAGTATCATTTGCTGATATTCCATAAGCTTTAAAAGTCTCCTTTTTTTTAGACCTTGCAAACTCTCTTGCAGGCACTCCTGCTACAGTTACATTAGGCGGCACATCTCTAGAAACAACAGAATTAGCTCCAATTCTTGCGTTGTCCCCTACTTTTATTGCTCCTAGAATTTGAGCACCAGAGCCAATAATTACATTGTTTCCTATTGTGGGATGTCTTTTTTGATTTCTTTGCAAATCACTTTCTATCGACGGCATAATACCACCTAAAGTAACGCCTTGATAAATAGTTACGTTTTCTCCTATTTCTGCAGTTTCACCTATTACTATGCCTAAACCATGATCCATAAAAAAATTACTACCTATTTTTGCTGCCGGATGTATTTCTATACCCGTTAAAATCCTAGCAAAATACATAATCATCCTTCCAAGAAATTTTAAATTATATCTCCAAAAAATATTTCCGATCTTATAAAAAAGCATAACATGAAATGTCGGATATAAAAATACAACACCTAGCCTGCTTCCAGCAGCTGGGTCTCTTTCAATAATAGAATCAATCTCATTTATAAAATTTTTAAAAATCATTATTCATACCATAAACCTAAAATATTTTTATACTACATTCTTAATAAAAGTAATTTTAATTTGAAATTAAATTTTAACGACCACTTAATATTGACATATCCTAATTTAGTAATTAATGGGAGGATTAAACTTTATATCTTATTCTCTTTAGAGTTTTATACAAACTTTATTTTATGATATAAATCATTAATTAATTTCTGGAGAAAACAAATGCCTGAGGTAATTCTAAATGGTCCGCACGGAAGGATAGAGTGCAGATATCATTCTGGGCAATCGCCTGACAGCCCAATTGCTTTGATATTACACCCTGAACCAAATAAAGGCGGTAGTATGAATAATAAAGTTTCTTATGGCATGTATCATGAGTTTAGAAATAGAGGTTTTTCAGTATTACGTTTTAACTTTAGAGGCGTAGGAAGAAGTGAAGGTATATATGAAGGGGGTGAAGGCGAACTTGCGGATGCAGCAGCAGTTTTAGATTGGATACAATCGCAAAATATTCATTCTAGATATACATTCATTGCTGGATTTTCTTTTGGTTCTTGGGTAGGAATGCAATTAATGATGAGAAGACCAGAGATTGTGGGTTTTATTGCAGTATCACCTCCTGCTGATAAATTTGATTTTTCTTTTCTTGCACCATGCCCAGCATCAGGCCTTATAATTCATGGAGAAAATAATAAAAGAGTTCCAAGTGAAGTTATACAAAGACTTATAGATAAAATATCTATCCAAAAAGGTATAAAAATAGAAGTGGAGTTTATAAAAGAAGCAAATCACATGTTTTCAAATCATGATCAAGAATTATTAACTTCAATAAAAAAATATCTTAATAATGCTTTGGACCCATCTGAATACATTGAACTTTAATATAGATAATTACGAGTTTACAAAATGAGTAAGATTAATAGCTCAGATTTTATTAATATTATGAATGAACGAGGTTTCATTCATCAAATTACTGATAAAGAAAATCTTCAAAAAGAAATGATTAACACCTTTGCTGTAGGATATATAGGGTTTGATTGTACTGCACCATCATTACATGTTGGATCTCTAATTCAAATAATGATGTTGCGTTGGTTCCAAAAAACAGGAAATAAACCGATAGTGCTTATGGGTGGAGGCACAACAAAAGTTGGAGATCCTTCAGGTAAAGATAGTGCACGACCTTTACTTTCTTCAGAAAAAATACAATTCAATAAAGAGAATATTAAAACTATTTTTGAAAAATTCTTAAAATTTGGTGAATATGACAATGATGCTATTATGGTAGATAATGCAGATTGGTTAGAAAATTTGAATTATATATCATTTTTAAGGGATTATGGTTCTTATTTTTCAGTTAACAAACTTGTCAACCTAGAAAGCGTTAAACTAAGACTAGAAAGAGAACAAAATTTGTCTTTTTTAGAATTTAATTATTCACTTCTCCAAGCTTTTGACTTTCTACAACTTTCTAAAAATTATAATTGTAAATTGCAAATGGGTGGATCTGATCAGTGGGGTAATATTGTTACAGGCATAGATTTAGTAAGAAAAGCTTCTTCAAAACAAGCTTTTGGTCTAACTTCTCCACTTCTGACAACTAGTAGCGGATCAAAAATGGGCAAAACAGCTAATGGTGCTATTTGGTTAAATAATGATCAATTATCTGACTGGAATTTTTGGCAATTTTGGAGAAACACTGAAGATTTGGATGTAATTAAATTCTTAAAATTATTTACTGAACTTCCCATTTCAGAAATAAATAAATTGGGAAAATTAAAGGGCGCTGAAATTAATGAGGCTAAAATAATTTTAGCAAATGAAGTTACAAAGTTATGTAGAAGTTCAGAAGCAGCCGATAAAATTTCTTCGTCATCCGCAAAATTATTCAGTAAATCTGCAATAGATGATACTTTGCCAAGTGTGGAAGTTACTAATTGTGAAATAAGTTTCATTGAAGCTTTAAAGATTCTAAATTTTTTAAACTCAAACGGAGAAGCAAGAAGATTAATTAGAGGCAATGGCGCCAAAATCAACGATGTTGTCATAAATGACGAAAATTATATTTTGTCTAATAAAGATTATGAAAATGGCAAAGTGAAAATTTCATATGGGAAAAAAAAACATGGACTTCTCATTTTAAGTTAATCAATCTGTAGTCTTTTTCATAAAAAAATTATTATTATCAAGCCAATCCTCTGAAAATAATTCCCTTAAAATTCCTGGAGCAAATGACATTGTATTTAATGTGATTTTTGGGTTGTTAATTGATCCTTTCATTTCAAATTGCCCTGCAAACAAACCTTCTTTTTTTAATCCTGTTAATAATTCACCTACAGCAGGTACAACACTTAGTATTTTTGATATTAACTTAATTGGAGCAACTGAACCTTTCATATTAATTGATTTTTTTTCAATGTTTAAGCTACCTTTTGCTGCAATTCCTAGCGATTCGCTTGTTAGGTAAAGCTTATCAAAGTAAAAATTTTTATTTTTTACCTCTAAATTTACCTCCCCTTTATCAAAAAAAACTCCTTCACCAATTATTATTGATCTAATTCCTGAAAAGCTTAAAACTGAAAGTGAATTAATTATTCCAGGTGCATTAATTAAACTAAAGTTTCTCGATTCTATTCGCCCTTCATAATGATTATATCTATCATTCAAAAATTTTATGTTAATTTTCATTTGCCCACTTTTTAAGTTTTGCGTAAAACCTAGAGCGCTTAAAAGCTTCCCCCCGTTAGAAGTATCAAATATTAAACTTGGAAATTTATTAACTTGTTTTTGGAAATTAATTTTTGTCTCTGCTCCCCCAATTAAACCTATACCTTCTAATATAGAAATTTTACTATCTGAGAGTATTTCAAACTTACCATTGTCGAGTAATGGCTTACCTACTATTGATAGTTTGCCATATGCTATAGATTTAAACAACGAACCGTTTATTTCTCCTTTTAAATTACCTGTTAAGGATATTTCAGAATTTAATTTTATTGAATCAGCAGTTAAATCAATAACTACATGTTGACTCAATTTGGTTTTACTTTTTAAATTTTTATTAAGACTGGACAAATCAATCTTTTTACCAGACGCTTGTATGTTTAAATTATTACCATTTTTCGATATGATCATTTTATCTATATTTATGTTAGGTGTTACTAAATTTTTGAGTAAAAATTTATCTATATTTTCCTTATTAAACTGAACCAGACCAATTTTATAAGTTTTACTTGCAATGCTTAAATTAGTGTTTTTTAAAAAAGCAATTTTACCTTTAATAAATGATATTTCGGCCTCAATAGAAGATGTTATATTTTTCTTTTTAATTAAATCTAGATAATGGATTTTCAGATATGAGTTTTTTAAATTAGAATTTAATTTTAAATTAAAGTTTAAATTATTAAGATTACCTCTTAGAAAAAAATCTAAATTTATATTTCCTATCATTTCAATATCAAATTTACTTTTAATAAAATTTGAAAACTCTGCATTGTTTTTTATTTTTAAAGTACATTTTTTGACGTTCATATTATTTATAGTTGTATTACTGATAATATATTGTACTTTTTTTTCTTTGATGTGTTCTGCTTTTTCTATATTAAGCGTATCTTTACTAAATCTAACATTATGAAAAATATACTCTAATTCTGAGTTATTAAAAAATTCTGCCTTGGAAATTAAAAAATCATTTTTATGTAATCGACCACTTAATATTGCTTTACCAAATTTATATTGAATGTCTTTATTAACTAAAATAAATCCATCATTTGCATTTAAATTTACGTTAATAAAATTATCATCAAGTTTTTTATGTTTAAATTTAAAATCAAAATTACCTGAAATAGTGCTAAGTAATTTCTTAAAATCTTTATCACTATAGTCAAACCTAGTATTACTAAAATTTGATGTTCCAATAATTTCTTCAACAAGAAATTTTTCTAGTAAAGAAAATTTTATATTTATTTTAAGATTTTTGAGGTTGCCTCCCCTAAATTTGTTTGAAATTTTTTTTAAATTAAATTCGTAAGGGAAATAATCATAATTCAAAAATTCATTAAAATAGTTTTTAGTATCCTCAACTGAGATTTTTTTTAATGAAAAATTTGAAGTGCCTTTTTGAGATATTAAGTCAATATCACCAGATGCAAATAAGCGGTCACCTATAATTACATCAGTAAATTGTACCAGGTTTTTGTTCTTCTCCCAAGATAATACACCACTAAAATTAGTATTTAAAATTTTCTCATCTTTATTATTTTTTAAAGTTAAAGCAGAACTATCTGATACAAAATTTACATTTTGTATACTAAAATTTTTTTTAGTTTTAATATTATAACTTCCGTTTAATCCAAAATGTGAAATTGTTTTAAAAAATTTGAAATTTTCTTTTAGCCAATAATCAAAAAAGAAATTTGAATTAACATTGTTTATTTTACCACTAAAGCTATTAAAATCTTTATTTAAATTAGCTCTAAGAGAAAATAGATTGTTTTTTTCTTTGTTACAATCCATATCTAAGTATCTAGATTTATTAGTACTCTTGGATATCGTAACATTTTCACACTTTATTTCTAAATTTTCTTTTTTCTGGGGATTTCTGTCATTTATTAATAAAAGATTTATCTTTCCAATTACAATTTTGCTATCTAAAATGTTTTGTAAAGAGGATTGAACTTGAAAATTATTTTTGTTAATTAATGAAAAAATTTTTACTAAAGGACCAAGTAATACTTTATCTTTTTGAATTCTTGCATTTAGTGTTAAATCTCTAAATTTTATGTAACTAAATTGAATTTTGTTTTTATTTGGAAATATATTTGTTAAAACTTTATCATAAGTGAACCCTAATTCTATTGAATTGATTTTTGAATCCCTTTTTTGTTTTAATGAATGAATATTCACATTTTTTAATTCAATTTTTGCAATATTTGGCCAATCAGGTTTCAAAATATTTATTGATTCTATATCAACATTTATGTTGTCGTCGTTTATTTTACTTGAAATGAAATACTTAACCTTTTTATTTAAAAAAGTTTTTAAATTAAAAAACTCAACAATGAAATTTTGAGTTCTATCTGGGTAAATAAATAGTGTCGAGATTGATCCAACTAAAAAAAGAGTGAATATAAAAAATGATGTAAAAAAAAATTTTTTCATTTTTCCTTTATCTCTAATTATTAAATGATAGTTAATATATTATTTTCGTATAATATAACTTAATTACAAAATTAATTCTAATTATTAGAAAGATAGTTCATGTTAAAAATTAACGATAAAATTCCTAATTTTGAAATTTTAACTGATAAGGATGAATTTAAAGTTTCAAATCATCTTGGTAAGAAAATAGTTGTTTTCTTTTTCCCTAAAGCCGATACTTCTGGCTGCACAGCAGAATCCATTGCATTTACAAATCTTCAAAAAAAGTTTGAAAACTTAAATTGTATTGTTATTGGAATTTCAAAAGATAATATAAAAAAACAAGCTAAATTCAGAAAAAAATATAATCTTACTTGTGAACTTGGCGCTGATTTTGAAAATAATGTTTGTGAACAATTTGGAGTTTGGGTTGAAAAATCCATGTATGGTAGAAAATATATGGGTATTCAAAGAGCAACTTTTTTGAGTAATGAAAAAGGTATTATAACAAATGTTTGGGAAAAGGTAAAAATACCTGGGCATGCTGATGAAGTGCTAGCTGCAGTTGAAAAAATGAATATGTAATTCTTTATCTTTTCATACCCACTTTTAAAGCTAAAGCAGATTCAATAAAGACATCAATATCTCCATCCAATACAGATTGAGTATTTCCTACTTCTACATTGGTTCGAAGATCTTTAACCATTTGATATGGATGAAGCACATAAGATCTAATTTGACTTCCCCATCCAATTTCACCTTTTTCAAGATTATCTTGATTATTGACCTCTTCTCTTTTTTTTAATTCTATTTCATATAATTTAGCTTTAAGCATTGACATTGCTTGAGCTTTGTTTCTGTGTTGTGATCTATCATTTTGGCATTGAACAACAGTATTGGTAGGTAAGTGTGTTATTCTTATAGCTGAATCTGTTTTATTAACATGCTGACCACCTGCACCTGATGCCCTATATGTATCAATTCTTAAATCCTTATCTTCTATTTCTATATCTATATCGTCATGAATTTCTGGATAAACCCATATTGAAGCAAAACTTGTATGTCTCCTAGATGATGAATCAAATGGGGAAATACGTACTAATCTATGAACACCAGATTCTGTTTTTCCCCATCCATATGCATTAAAACCCTCTAATAATAAAGTACAGGACTTTATACCCGCTTCATCTCCTAAACTTTCTTCAATATTAGATACCTTAAAACCTCTTTTCTCAGACCATCTTGAATACATTCTTTGAAGCATTAGAGCCCAATCTTGAGCTTCAGT
>CACBXG010000013.1 GCA_902543145.1 uncultured SAR116 cluster alpha proteobacterium
TAATATGAAAATTTTGATGTCCAATGAAAGTCTTCCTTATAGCAATAGAACTCATACTTTTAACAGTAGATTAGCGCAAGAAATTGGCTCGTGGGCTCAATCTTTAGACATTAAAACATCAATTCATGATAATTTCTTTGAAGCTTATTTTGTAAAGGGATTAAATATAGGTTTGAAAAAAGTAATATTAGAAATTGTAGCAAAATCAGGATTAGATAAAAATGAGGCAAATGATATAATAAACAATAGAACATTTAAAATTTCAGTTGATAAAGACTGGGAAAAATCTAGAACTTATGGTGTCACTGGAGTTCCTACTTATGTATATAATAATCATAGTATTGTTGGTGCTCAACCGATTGAAAATCTAGTCAAATTTTTAAATCATTTTGGTGTTTCCAAATTATAAATATGATTTGAATATGATGAAAAAAAACATTTTATTTATTCACCATTCTCCATCTAGAAATACCAAAAAGTTATCTAAACTTGTTGAAAATAAGATTAGTACCTTAACTCCAAATATAAATTTGAAAACGTCAAATTTGATTGATACAAATTCATCCTCTTTTAAAGAAATTGATGGCCTAATAATTGGAACTATCGAAAACTTTGGATACATGTCAGGTTTAACAAAAGATTTTTTTGATAGATGTTATGATGATTTAAAAGACAAAACAGAAGGACTTCCGATTATTTATTATGTTAGAGCAGGATTGGATGGGGAAGGTTGTAAAGTTGCATTAAATAAAATTTTAATTGGTTTACGATGGAGACAAGTTTTACCACCTTTAACACTAAAGGGTTCTTGGCAAAAAGATTATTTGAAACAATTAGAAAAATTTGTTTTAACTTTTACCAGTGGAATCGAATTGGGCATTTATTAATTATTTGGAAATTTTGGAATATTTTTTAATCCATTCAAAAGAGCATTTTGAAAAGTAACCATTGCTTTGTTTGAGCTAGAATTTGAATCAGCTAATCCATCTAAAAAACTTCTTACATCTTTTTCTAAAATTGCAATTGTATTATCTGTCTCATAGTTTTCTTTAGCCCAATCTATATTTTCTAAATTTTCACTGAACCAAGTTTGACCAGAAGAACTATTTAAAATTTTTAGCAATTGATCAGTTGTGATGTTTAAATTTTTAGCCTCAGATAGGACATGTCTTACTGCTACAACTGAACAAGATGCTACAAAATTATTTAAAACTTTAACAGACATCCCAGAACCAAATTCTCCAATATGATAAATTTTATCTCCTAAAATATTTAAAATAGGTAAAATTTTTTCAAACTCATTAACTTTAGACCCAACCATAAAAGTTAGCGATGCGTTTTTTGCTCTCATTGGAGCTCCTGACATTGGCGCTTCTATCATTGTAATATTATCAGGCGATTTCAGAAAAAATTTTTTTAAAAAAGCGGGAGATAATGTTGAACATATTATAAATATTTTAGGAGAATTTAATTTAAAAAGTCCATTATGGCCTTCACAAAGTTCCAATGTTTGGTCTATATCTCTAACTGCACTAAAAATAATGTCTGACTTATCAAAAAACTCTGTTTTAGACGATATAAATTTATTTTTTAAAGTAGGAAAATTATCTTTTGATCTTATGTCATAACCAAAAGCTTTTATTTTATTTTTTAACAAAACTTCCAACATAGGTAGTCCCATAGTTCCACATCCTGCAATTCCAATATTAAATTTCAGAATTTCGTTCATATTTATCCTCAATTATTTGCTATAGTTAACTTGTTTTAGATTATAATTTTCAATATATTAAATAAAATTTACTTATAATCACTAAAAGAAATCATAATGAATGTTAATATAAACGGACTAAAATCTTGGATTGGTAATGAAGAAACTACGTTTGACGAAGTAACAAAATCGTTGGAAACGAGGTTTAGAGCAACTCTTGATATTGATCCTGGTAATCCTGAAAATGATGAAATAGCCTCATCTGGCCTTCATTGGGCGCTAGGACCAGCTGTGGTTAAATCCTCTCTACTTGGTAAAGATTCTCATCCAAAAAAGGGAGATTTTTTGCCTCCTGTCCCCCTTCCTAGAAGAATGTGGGCTGGATGTCGAACACATTTTTTTCATTCTTTAAAAATAGGGGATCAAGTAAAAAAAATATCTAAGGTGATAGACATCAATTTAAAAAATGGCAAGTCTGGTTTGTTATGTTTTGTAACAGCAAAATATCAGTTTTTTGTGAAAGAAAAGCTAATGATCGAAGAAGAGCATGATCTTGTGTACAGAGATATACAAAACACAAAAAATAATGTGATTATTAAAAAAGATTTACCATTTAAAAAGTCTGATTATGAAGAAAAAATTTTTACACATCCAACAATGTTGTTCAGATACTCAGCAATTACATTTAATGGTCATAGAATTCATTATGATTACCCTTATTCAACTGAAGAAGAAGGATATAAAGATTTAGTGTTTCATGGTCCACTTCAAGCAACTCTTATGTTAAGAGCTGCAGAAAAGTATAAAAAAGCAAAAGCGCATTTTTTCTCACATAGAGGCGTTGCACCTGTATATGCAAATGACAATTTATTTATCAATATTGAAAATAATGAAAATGGTAATCTGAATTGCTTTACAAGTACAAAAGATGCAGGCATGACAATGAGGGGTGAGGCAAAATTTTAAATAACTTTTTTTACTGGGGATTTTATGTCAGATTTTGATTACGACCTTATTGTAATTGGTGCTGGTTCAGGCGGGACGAGAACTGCTAGAATTTCAGCATCTTATGGAGCAAAAACTCTTGTTATTGAAGGAGATAGAGCAGGTGGTACTTGTGTCTTAAGAGGCTGTGTACCAAAAAAATTACTAGTATATGCATCTCAATTTTCAGAACAAGTATCAGATGCAGAAGGTTTTGGTTGGCAAATTGATAACTTTAATAGCAACTGGAATGACTTAATTATAAAAAAAAACAAAGAATTAGATAGACTTCACGAAATTTATGTAAAATTAATTAAAAATTCTGGTTGTGAACTGATTACTGGTTGGGGCAAGATCATTGGACCTAATAGTGTTTCAATTACAAAAAGTAATAATGAGATTATTGAGTTATCATCAAAAAAAATAATGATTGCAGTAGGAGGTGAAGCTTCTTTTCCAACTTTTGATGGTAATCATTTTATGATTAATTCAGATAAAGCTTTAGATTTAAGTGAACTTCCTAAATCGATTGTTATATATGGTTCTGGTTATATAGCAGTTGAGTTTGCGGGCATATTTAACGGTTTTGGAGTTGATACTCATCTTGTTTTTAGGGCTGATATGGCTTTAAGAGGCTTTGATAAAGATATAAGACAGTTTTTGATGACATCTATGAAGCAAAAGGGAATAACAATTCATAATGGAGTTACAATTTCAAAAATTGAAAAGAATGACAAAAACTATAGTGTTAAATTATCAAACGGAAAGAAAATTGAAGTTGAAACTGTTATGGGTGCAACTGGCAGATTGCCAAAAGTGTTAAATCTTGGATTAAATGAGGTTGGTGTAAAAACAGGAAGTCGTGGTGAGATAATAGTAAATAAGAATAGCCAAACAAATATTAAGTCGATATTTGCAATTGGTGATGTAACAGATAAAATTACATTGACTCCTGTAGCTATTGCAGAAGGACATAGTTTTGCAGATAGAGAATTTGGAGGATTGAAAAGATTTATCTCTTATAAAAATGTTCCTAGTGCTGTATTTAGTCAACCATCCATTGCAGTTGTGGGTCTAAGTTTTGATGACGCTATAAAGAATGGTATAAATGCAAGAGAGTATAAAAGTGAATTCAAAGCTTTAAAAAATACAATATCTGGAAATCTTGAAAGAACTCTGATGAAACTAGTTGTTAACGAAAAAACTCAAAAAGTTATTGGAGCTCATATGATTGGGCCAGATTCTGCAGAAATAATTCAAGGAATTGCAATAGCAATTAAAGCAGGAGCATTGAAGTCTGATTTTGACAATACTATAGGCATCCATCCCTCGTCTGCAGAAGAGTTTGTCACTATGAGATCTTAGTGATAAACTTAACTCATAATTTGAAGAAAAAGTTAAATTCTGTTATTTGAAGATTGTTAATAAAAATTTTATATTGATTTTGTTTTTAAAGGAAAAGTCATGATTGATTGGAAATTAGATAGCTGGAGAAAACTTCCTATTAAGCAAGTGCCCGAATATAATGACCTTGCTAAGGTAAATAGTGTGGAAAAGGAGTTATCTATTAGACCGCCTTTAGTTTTTGCTGAAGAAGCAAGAAGATTAAGAAAAAGGATGGCTGATGTGGCTGAGGGTAATGCTTTTTTATTACAAGGTGGTGATTGCGCTGAATCGTTTGCTGAACACAATGCTAATAATATAAGAGATAGTTTTAGAGTACTGTTACAGATGGCTGTTATTCTCACTTTTGGATCAGCTTTGCCTGTTGTTAAAATAGGAAGACTAGCTGGCCAATACTCTAAGCCTAGATCATCTCCTTTCGAAGAAATAAAGAATGTCTCTTTACCCAGTTACCGTGGTGACATGGTTAACGATATGGCATTTGATGAAAAGGCAAGAGAGCCTGACCCAGAACGTCTTCTACAAGTATATGATAAATCTGCTTCAACTTTAAATTTATTAAGAGCTTTTGCAAGTGGAGGTATGGCGGATTTAACAAAGTTGCACGAATGGAACTTAGAATTTGTAAGAGGTACTAAAGAGGCAGAAAAATATAGAGAGCTGGCAGCTCAGATAACTTCCTCTCTTGAGTTTATGAATGCATGTGGTATGACACCTGAAAATACTGCCCAACTTCGTGAAACTGAATTTTATACATCTCATGAGGGATTGTTACTTAATTATGAAGAAGCCCTCACTAGAAAAGACACTATAACAGAAGAGAAAGGTTGGTTTGCTACATCTGCTCACATGTTATGGATTGGAGATAGAACAAGAAGTATTGATGAAGCTCATGTTGAATATATGAGAGGAATAGCCAATCCTATAGGCTTAAAATGTGGACCATCTACAGAACCTGACGATTTACTCAGATTAATTGAAAAGCTCAATCCACTTAATCAAGCGGGTAGACTAACTTTGATTGCTAGAATGGGCTCGTCAGAAATTCATAAAAAATTAAAACCATTAATTTCAGCAGTTAAGAGGTCTGGATTAGTTGTAGGTTGGTGCAGTGATCCAATGCATGGAAATACAGTCAAAGCATCATCAGGATTTAAAACTAGGAAAATGGATGATATTATGATGGAGGTTAAAGGTTTTTTTGAAGTTCATAATGAAATGAATACGATACCAGGTGGGGTACATTTTGAAATGACAGGTCAAAATGTAACAGAGTGTGTTGGTGGTGTGTATGAAGTTAATGAATCAAATTTAGCTGATAGATATCATACTCATTGCGATCCTAGACTTAATGCAACTCAATCTCTTGAGCTGGCATTTTTAGTAGCTGACTTGCTTACCGAAAATAGAAATAATCAAAAAAAACAAATTGCTGCAGTATCTTAGGGAAATGTCTTGAGTAATCAAAAGAAAAAGCATAGTTTTAAACTAGTCAAAAAAAATAACTGGCCCAGAGATCTAAGACCAAATCCAAGCCAGTTAGCTTCAGTCACAGACACTTATTTTTTAAGAACAAAGGATATTGTTTCTTCCTTTGGGGACACAGAAGTTACATATGCAATTTTCATGAGAAGGCCGGTTATTTCTGCTTTAAACCCAGCTATAGATTGGCTAAACCAAATTATTAAAGAAAGAAAAGGTAGCGTTAATATAAAACGTTGTTTTGCTGAAGGTTCTGATGTTGGTGCTGGAGAACCTTTATTGTACATATCAGGTTCTTTTTTATTATTAGTTGATTTAGAAACCGCTTTACTCCAAAAAATTGGAGCTACTTGTGTTGCTGCTTACAATGCAAAAGCGATGGTAGAGAGTTTACCTAAAACATCTTTTTTAGCTATGGATGCAAGACATTGTGCAGGTGTTGATATGGCAGATTTAATGGCTTATGGAGCATTTGTGGGCTCTAAACGGGTTAAGTCAGAAGGTGAAGCAATAGGTTTTATAGGATGCGCTACTGATAAAACAGCGCATTTATTTGAAAACACAAAAGGTTTAGGTACTATGCCTCATGCCTTAATTGGTTATGCTGGATCAACATTAAAAGCGGCACAAATGTTTCACTCAACTTGGCCAAATGAACCATTAACAGTTCTTATTGATTATTTTGGTAAAGAAATAACAGATGGTTTAACAGTTTGTAGATCATTTAAAAGTTTAGCTGATAAATACTCTTTGTCACTAAGAATAGACACTCATGGTGGAAGATATATTGAAGGACTTGATGTTGCTGGTTCATATGCAGTTTTAGAACGAAATGCTCCACAAGCTATTCGTGGTTACAGAACTGAACAAGAACTTCGTTATTTAATTGGCACTGGAGTGTCTGCAGCTGCTGTATGGCATTTGAGAGAAATACTTGATAATGCTGGTTTTGAAAAAGTTAAAATTGTTGCTTCAAGTGGATTTGGTCCAGAGAAATGTAAGGTTTTTTCACTTGCAAAAGTACCTGTTAATGTTATAGGTACAGGATCGTACCTACCTAGTCGTTGGTCAGAAACCTATGCAACAGCTGATATAATTTCTTATGGTGGCAAGTCTCAAGTTAAACTTGGAAGAGAGTTTTTACTGAAGCGGTAATTATTCTAATAAATGAGTCAATTATTGAAAAATAAAATGAAAATAGCACTTGCCCAATTAAATCCCAAAGTAGGTGACGTTAAAGGAAATATTTCTAAACTTATTTCTATCAGAAATGATTTGAACAACGATGTAGATATTATTGTTGTTCCAGAGCTATATGTTACTGGATATCCAATTGACGATTTAGTTCTAAGAAATGATTTCTTAGAACTTGTAGAGAATGAAATTAGTGATTTAGCTAAATTAACTAATGATGGTAAAGCTGCTATAATACTTGGATCTCCAAGAAAAGATCAAGATAAAATTAGAAATTCCGTTTTTGTTTTGGATCAAGGAAAAATTCTGTCATTTAGGGATAAACATAATCTTCCAAATACTGGAGTATTTGATGAACAGCGAATTTTTACACCTGGTTCTTTGTCAGGCCCAGTTAAAATTAGAGAAACATTAATTGGATTACCAATATGTGAAGATATTTGGAATGAAACTGTGATAGATTGTCTTTCAGAAACAGGAGCTGAGATGATTATTTCAATAAATGCTTCACCATATACAACTAAAAAAATTGATCAAAGAATGTCTGTTGCTGTTTCAAGAGTTTTTGAATCAAAATTACCCTTAATTTACCTGAATAGGGTAGGAGGACAAGACGAATTAGTTTTTGATGGTTCATCTTTTTGTTTAAGTGATAGTGGAGAATTAACAGTACAACTAAATGACTTTAAAGAAGAAATATTAAATATTGATTTATATAAAAATAACAATAAATGGAATTTTCAAAAAAACATTAAAAACATCTCCTCTAATATTGAGGCATTGTATAAGTCTCTTGTTGTTAGCGTGAGGGATTATGTTAACAACAATGGTTTTCCAGGTGTTGTACTTGGGATGTCAGGTGGTGTTGATTCAGCACTTGTAGCTGCGATAGCAACTGATGCTTTGGGGCCAAATTTAGTAAAAGCAGTTATGATGCCTAGTCCATATACTAGTAAAGAAAGTCTTGAAGATGCTCAAATGGCTTCATCTAATCTTGGAATTGATTACTCATATTTAGATATCAAAGAAGGTATGAAAACTATTGATCAGATTTTATTAAATTTTAATGGCCCAATGATACCACCAGGTATAACCGAAGAAAATATTCAATCTAGAATTAGAGGATTAATATTAATGGCAATATCAAATAAATATGGATCAATGGTATTAGCTACAGGAAATAAGTCAGAATACGCTGTTGGATACGCAACATTATATGGAGATATGTGTGGTGGGTTTGCGGTTATAAAAGATGTCTGGAAGAGTGATGTTTTCAAATTATGTAAATGGAGAAATTCAAACAAACCATTAGAATTTTTAGGACCTAAGGGAATAGTAATACCAGATAGAATAATTACTAAGCCACCAAGTGCAGAATTAAGAGAAGATCAAAAAGATACAGATAGCTTACCAGAATATGATATCCTTGATGTTATTTTAAAGAAATTAGTTGAAGATGATCAGTCATTAGATGAAATAGTAAGTGAAGGCTTTGATTTAAATGATGTAAAAAAAATCTCAATGTTGTTATCAAGATCAGAGTATAAAAGATTTCAGTCTGCACCTGGGCCAAAAGTTACTGAAAAAGCTTTTGGTAGGGATAGAAGGTATCCTCTAACTAGTGGTTTTAGGAATTGGAGCTAAAGTTTACTATATTTATTTGAAACTTTTTATAAATTAGGAAAATTAATGATTAAAGTTCGATTTGCACCAAGCCCAACGGGATATTTACATATTGGAAATTTTAGAACTGCTTTAGTTAACTTCTTATTTGCTAAGAGTAAAAATGGTCACTTTATGCTTAGAATTGACGATACTGATGATGAGAGATCATCAAAAGAATATGAAGATGCTATTAAAGAAGATTTAACTTGGTTGAATATAAATTGGGATAGTTTAGAAAGGCAATCTTCTAGACTTTTATCCTATAATGAAGCTTTAGAAACTTTATTAGAAAAAAAACGTGCATATCCTTGTTTTGAGACGGCGGAAGAATTATCCCTTAAAAGAAAAAGCCAACTATCTTCTGGAAAACCACCTATTTATGATAGGTCTGCATTGAAATTATCAGATTCAGATATTGCTGATTTAAAGTCTAAAGGAAAAAAACCACATTATAGATTTTTACTCAATCATGAAGACGTAAATTGGAATGATCTTGTGAAGGGTGAGAGTAAATATAATATGTCTAATTTGTCAGATCCAGTTATATTAAGAGAAGATGGAAGGGTTATTTACACTTTAGCTTCAGTAGTTGACGATATCCAATTTGAAGTAACAGATATTTTGAGAGGTGAAGATCATATGACAAACTCAGCTGCTCAAATACAGTTATTTGAGGCATTAGGATCATTACCACCAAAAATGGGTCATTTGTCACTACTGACTGATAATACTGGAACAGGACTTTCAAAAAGACTTGGAAGTTTATCGCTTCGAGAATTAAGAAGTAGAGGATTTCAACCAATGGCAATTTCTTCTTTGTTAGCCAAAATTGGAACTTCAGATTCAATAGATATTTTTAGAGATATGAAACAAATTGTAAAAAGTTTTGATATTACAAAATTTGGAAATTCAAAGCCGAAATTTGATGAAACAGAGTTATCAACTTTGAATACTAAGTTTTTTCAACTTTTAGATTATACAGATATTAGTAATCAGTTAAATATATTAGATCTAAAAATTACTAACGAATTTTGGAACTTAATTAGAGGAAATATAAATAATTTAGATGATGTAAAGTTTTGGTGGAACATTGTTTATGGAGATATTAAAGAGGTTCCACATGATAAAGATTTTAAAAAATTAGCATTGCAAACACTTCCTAAAGATAGATTTGATAAAAATACTTGGTCGGTTTGGACAAACTCTCTTATGAAAGAAAGTGGTAAAAAAGGTAAAGAACTTTTCAAGCCATTAAGATTATGCCTTACAGGTCAGAGCAACGGGCCAGAAATGGCGAATTTAGTGTTAATGATGGGGAAAAATAAAATTAAAGAAAGATTAAATAAAAATAATTAAATTTTTAAAAATAAATAAATCTCAAAATGATTAAATTAAATTTATATAATACACTTCAAAGGCGTTTGTCTAATTTTCAGCCTATCGATACCCAAAATGTAAGAATATATGCATGTGGACCCACTGTTTATGATTTTATACATATTGGTAATGCAAGACCATTAGTTGTTTTTGATGTTTTAGTTAGATTACTTAGAAAAATATATCCAAAAGTTACATATGTAAGAAATATAACGGATATTGACGACAAAATTAATAAAAGAGCAATTGAAAAAAATATAAATATTTCACAATTGACTAATGAAACAATAAAAAATTTTCATAAAGATGCTCATGCGTTAGGTAATTTGAAACCTGATTTTGAACCAAAAGCAACTGAACATATATCTGAAATGATAGAAATGATAGAAACATTAATTTCAAATGGTTTTGCTTATGTTTCATCCGGAAATGTTTTGTTTGCTGTTGAAAAATATAATTATTACGGAGCTTTATCAGGCAGGTCACTTGATGAGATGATATCGGGATCAAGGGTTGAAGTTGCTGAATATAAAAAAAATCCTGGTGATTTTATTTTATGGAAACCATCTTCCGAAAAACTTCCTGGATGGGACAGTCCATGGGGTAGGGGGCGTCCAGGTTGGCATATAGAATGTTCAGCAATGAGTAAAAAGTATTTAGGAACACAATTTGATATACATGCTGGTGGATTAGACTTGATTTTCCCACACCATGAAAATGAAATTGCTCAGTCTTGTTGTGCCAATAAATCTGATATTATGGCCAATTACTGGTTGCATAATGGTTACGTTACTTCTGACGGTGAAAAAATGTCAAAATCACTTGGTAATTTTGCTACAATAAATAGTTTGTTGTTAAATTATAGGGGCGAGGCAATTAGATACGCGTTAATGCAAGCTCAGTACAGGGCTCCTTTAAATTTTAGTAAGAAATCTCTAGATGAGGCTACTAAATCACTATCTAGACTTTATAGAGCTGTTGAAGGCTTTGATGTAAATGACGGGCAGGACACTCAGATAATTGATAATCTTTGTGATGATTTAAATTCACCTAAAGCTCTTGCCAGATTACATTATCTTGCTGATGAAGCTAATAAAGGAAGTAAAGAATGTGCTCAAAAGTTAAAAAATTCTTCTAATATTTTAGGAATTTTATGCAATTCTACAGACGAATGGTTTAAATTTGGAGAAGTAAATTCAAACGAAGCAATTGAAAACTCTACCATGACAGAAAAAGAAATCGATGAACTCATAATAAAACGTAAAATTGCAAAAGAAAATAAAGAGTATGAAAAAGCAGATCAAATAAGAGAACAATTACTAGAAAAGAATATACAATTAGAAGATAAACCAGATAGAACAGTTTGGAGAAGACTTTAAACTCAGATGAATTTATGATTGAACTTAATCCATATATAATTTTATCAAAACCACAACTTGGTGAAAATATTGGTTCTACTGCTCGTGCTATGAAAAATTTTGGTATAAAAGATCTGTTACTAGTTCAGCCTAGAGATGGTTGGCCTAATAATATTGCTTTTCCTTCCGCAGCGGGTGCAGACGATGTTTTAAATCAAGCAAAGTTGTATGATTCAATAAGTGAAGCTACAAAAACAATTTCTTTGTTATTTGCAACAACTGCAAGAAAGCGTGTAGTTGGTACAAAATCTTTGAGCATCTTCAAAGCTATAGAGACATCATTTCAACATGTTATTAATGGTGGTAACGTTGGATTTTTATTTGGTCCTGAGCAATCAGGGTTATCCAATGATGATGTTGTCCAAGCAGATTACACAGTTTCAATTCCAATTAATAAAGAATTCTCATCATTAAATATATCTCAAGCAGTATTACTGATTTGTTGGGAATGGAACAAAATAAAAATGTCATTTTTAAATAATGATAAGAATTTGGTTAAAATTAATAAAAAATTAAAAAAAAGTACTGAACTCTCTAATGTTGGTGACAGAGAATACTTTTATAAACAATTAGATGAACTTTTAACTAAATCAGGCTTCTTTTATTCATCTGAAATGGCTCCTGTTGTAAAGAGAAATATCAGAAGTTTATTTAATAGAGCCTCACTAACTCACCAAGATCTAAGAACACTTCATGGTATTATTAGATCATTATCAGGTACTTCAAATCGTACTTGACATTTTATATAATGATAGTATTTTGCAAATTCATTTCCGATAAAGTGGATAGTAGCGTGGTGTTATATATCCCGAAGTCAAGCTTCTAGTTGGAATAATTTACTACTTCTAAGTAGTTACATAAAGGTTTAAAAATGCCTAAATCAGATCACAAAAGAACAAGCTCAAAACATAAAATTGATAGAAGATTAGGAGTTAATTTATGGGGAAGACCAAAATCACCCTTAAATGACAGAGAATATGCACCAGGTCAACATGGTCAAAGAAGAAAGAAACCTACAGATTATGGTGTTCAATTAATGGCTAAACAAAAGTTAAAAGGTTATTACGGTAATATTGGTGAAAAACAATTTAAAAAATACTATACAGCTGCAGTTCGTAAAAAAGGTGACACTGGTGCAAATTTAATTGGTATTTTGGAATGTAGACTAGATGCTATCCTTTACAGAATGAAGTTAGCACCAACTGTATTCGCCTGTCGTCAATTGATTAATCATGGTCATGTCATGGTAAATGGAACCAGATGCAATATACCTTCTAGAATGATAAATGTAGGTGAGGTTATTTCTCTGAAGGATAAAGCAAAGAACATCCCAGCTGTAATTGAAGCAACAAATCTACCTGAAAGAGATGTACCTGAGTATGTAGAAGTTGATCACTCTAAGTTTACTGGATCTTTAATAAGGATCCCAATGCCAGATGATGTTCCTTATCCAGTGCAAATGGAAACTAACTTAGTAATCGAATTTTATTCACGTTAAAAATTAGTTGAAAGTAAAATTTTAAAAATTGGAATTAGTTTATTAGGTAGAAATGCCTACCTCATTAAAGTACTGAGTTAACTCTCCATTTTCGTGCATTTCTCTAATAATATCACAACCACCAACAAATTCTTTTTTTACATATAATTGTGGTATTGTTGGCCAATCTGAAAACTCTTTAATACCCTCCCTTATTTCAGGATCTTCAAGAACGTTTACACTATTGTACTTAATTCCCATATGGCTTAAAACTCCAACAACTGCAGCAGAAAAACCACATTGTGGCATAACTGGAGTACCTTTCATAAATAGCAAAACATCGTTTTCATCAATTATATTCTGAATTTTATCTTTAGTACTTTGTTCCATTTAATTCTCCTTTATTCACTTGGTGCAGATGTATTCAAAGCTAATGCATGCAGTTCTTTTCCCATTCTGCCACCCATTGCATTGTAGACCATTTGATGTTGTTGCACACGAGTTTTACCTCTAAATTCTTCAGCAATGATTTGAGCTGCATAATGATCTCCATCACCACGTAAATCATCAATAATAACTTTTGCATTTGGAAAAGCTCTAATAATTAGTTCTTCTATCTCTGAAGCTGTCATAGCCATTTTACAAACTTAACCTTATTGTTGATCACCCATCATTGACGGAATAGTTTTTTCATTTAAGTTTTTGATTTCATATATAGATATAGTAGTAATGTTTTTTAAATTCAAGTTACTGCTTGAATTAGTTTCTCCAAGAACAAAGAAGTCAATATTATTTTCTTTTAATATTAGTTGTACTTTTTTGATATGTTTTGTTGCAATAATTATTCTTGCTTGATCTTCTCCAAAACACCATGATTGAAGTAAGGGGTCATAACTATCACAATTAATTAGGTTGCTAGGTAAATTAATATCTAATCCTAAATCATATTTAAATAACATTTCACAAACTGTTGTCAGCAAACCACCGTCTGAAATATCATGGGCAGCTGTCAAAAGTTTTTGTTCATTCAATTTTAATATAATTTCAATAACTTTTTTTTCATTTTCTAAATTTATTGGTGGAGGTGCTCCATCATATTTTTTATTTATAATTTCTTGATAGATACTACAACCAACCCAACCTGCTTTAAAATTTTCAGATTGTCCAAGGGCAATCAAGACATTATCTGGTTCTGCACTTATCTTTAGAGAATTTTCAACCTTATCTATTACTCCTACCATACCAATGACTGGAGTAGGAAGAATACTCTTACCATTAGTTTCATTATAAAGAGAAACATTTCCTGATACAATTGGAGTACTTAAATAAGAAGCAGCTTCTGAAATTCCTTTTATAGATCCTACAATTTCTCCCATAACATTTTTTTTATCAGGATTTCCAAAATTTAAGTTGTTTGTTATTGCAAGTGGTTTTGCCCCTGAAGAAGCTATATTGCGTGCAGCTTCACAAACTGCTTGCATACCTCCAATTATAGGATCTGACTTAACATAACGTGGTGTGCAATCAGTTGTAATAGCAAGGCCTTTTCCGAAAGATCCTTTTTTTTCTGTTCCATGAATTTTAACTAAAGAAGCATCACTATCACCATTTGCAAAAATTGTATCGCCCATTACTGAGCTATCATATTGTTCCCAAATCCATTTTTTACTGGCTATATTTGGATTTTTAAAAATTATTTTTAATATATCGATTATCGTAAGATTGGTTTTGAGATCAGACGGTTTTAATACTTTTTTAATAGCTTTTATTTCAAAAGGTTTATTATATTCAGGAGCGTCTTCGACAAGAGGTTCAAGAGGTAAGTTGCACGCTTCAAAGCCGTGTTTAGTAAGAATTAGTCTTCCTGTATTAGTAACTTCTCCTATATTAGCAAAATCTAGATCCCATTTATCAAATATTGATTTTGCTTTTTTCTCTGATCCTGGTTTTAAAATCATTAACATTCTCTCTTGACTTTCTGAGAGCATGATTTCATAGCTAGACATCTTATTTTCTCTAGTAGGCACTAAATCTAAATTTAAATTCATACCTAATGATCCCTTGGAAGCCATCTCTACGCTAGAGCTTGTTAAACCAGCTGCTCCCATATCTTGAATAGATAAGACAGCATTTGTGTTCATTAATTCTAAACAGGCCTCTAATAGTAATTTTCCTGTAAATGGATCTCCAACTTGAACAGTTGGTCTTTTTTCAGTACTATTTTCTGTAAATTCAGCAGAAGCCATTGTCGCTCCATGTATTCCATCTCTTCCTGTTTTTGCACCTACATATATAACTGGATTACCAGCGCCTGTTGCTGCTGAATAGAATATTCTATCTTTTTTTGCAAGACCAACAGCCATTGCATTCACTAGAATATTACCATCATAAGATTTATCAAAGTTTGTTTCACCACCAACTGTTGGAATTCCTATACAATTACCATATCCACCAATTCCTTTAACCACACCCGAAACAAGGTATTTTGTTAAAGGTTGATCTGGAGATCCAAATCTCAATGCATTCATAAGAGCTATAGGTCTAGCACCCATTGTGAAGACATCTCTCAAAATTCCGCCAACACCAGTTGCTGATCCTTGGTAAGGTTCTATAAATGAAGGGTGGTTGTGAGACTCTATTTTAAAAACAGCAGCTAAATTTTCTCCTATATCAATTACACCAGCATTTTCTCCAGGTCCTTGAATCACATGGCTAGCCTCTGTTGGTAAAGTTTTTAACCATTTTTTTGAGCTTTTATAAGAGCAATGTTCTGAAAACATAGCAGAAAAAATTCCTAATTCTGTTATATTTGGAATTTTATCAATTTTTTCACAAATTAAATTATATTCATCTTTCGTTAAACCCATCTCTAAAGCATCTTCAAGTTTACTTTTCTGTTGAGCTAAGTACTCATTTTTATTAATTTTTAAGAGTTCTGATTGTGGTTCCATTATTATTTAACCAATTATTTGTTCAACACAGTTTGTAAGAAATTTTAAACCATCTGTTCCACCGTGTAGATAGTTTATGGCTCTTTCAGGGTGTGGCATCATTCCTAAAACTTTTCCATTGTTTGATAGAATGCCAGCTATGTCTTCTGTTGATCCGTTCGGGTTATAATTTTTTTCATTATCCTTTTGTTTAATATATTTTAAAGCAATTCTTCCTTCTTCTTTCAATTGTTTTAATAAATCTTTAGAAGCAAAATAATTACCTTCATTATGTGCAACTGGAATTTTTAAACATTCACCTATTTTTAAACCAGAGAGAAAAGGGTTTTCAATACAGCTTTGGACTTCTAATGTTGTCTCTCTGCAAGTAAATAAGAGTTTCTTATTTCTTATAAGAGATCCAGGGAGTATTTTAGCTTCAATTAAAATTTGAAAACCATTACATACACCTAATACTGTACCACCACGACTTATATGGTTTTTAATTGAAGTTATTACTGGAGATCTGGCAGCTAAAGCGCCGCATCTAAGGTAATCTCCAAAGGTAAATCCACCTGGGATAACAATTAAATCTAAATTAGGAATGTCATATTCTTTATGCCAAATTTTGATTGGAGTTTTCCCTGTGATTTTCCTGATTGCAACAATCATGTCTCTATCACAATTAGAACCTGGAAATATTACAACACCTGAACGCAAAATTTTTTTAATCCTTTAAAATATTGATTTCATAATTTTCAATAACGGTGTTTACTAACAACTCTTCGCACATCTTCTTAGCTTGTTTAAGAACTTCAGTTTCACTATTTTGATCCAAATTTAAAATAATTTGTTTGCCAGTCCTTACATCACTACAATGTTCAAAACCCAAGTTATTTAAAGAAAACTTTATAGCTTGTCCTTCTGGATCTAAAACACCATCTTTAAGAGATACATTTATAATAACTTTCATAATAATTCTCTTTATTTTACTATTTCAGGTTTAGCGCTAGAGTATATTTTTTTCTCAGGAATAATACCTAATCTATTTGCAACTTCTTGATATGCCTCTTTTAACCCACCTAATTCTTGCCTAAACAAATCTTTATCCATTTTCTTATTAGTTTTGACGTCCCATAATCTGCAGTTGTCTGGGCTTATCTCGTCCGCTAATAGTAAAATTGAATTGCCATCTTCAGAATAATATCTTCCAAACTCAATTTTAAAATCTACAAGTTTAAGACCTATTCCAAAAAACAGGCCTCTCAAAAAATCATTAATCCTAAGACCGTATTCTTGCATTTCCTCTAATTCATCTCTAGTGCCCCACTGAAAGTTAAGTATATGATCTTCGTTTATAAGTGGATCACCCAACTCATCTTTTTTTAAATAATGTTCAATTAGTGGTCTTGAAAAAACACTACCTTCTTTTACACCAAGTCTTTTTACAATGGATCCAGCAGCAATGTTTCTAACAACAAATTCTACAGGTATTATTTCAACTTTTCTTACAAGTTGTTCTCTCATATTTAACTTTTTGATATAATGAGTTGGTATTCCAATCTCACTTAATTTTTGCATCAAGTAGTCAGAAATAGAATTATTTAACACTCCTTTACCATTAATTATGGAATGTTTTTCAGCATTATTTGCAGTGGCATCATCTTTAAAATATTGTATAGCTGTATCTGAGGTAGGGCCTTCAAAGATGGTTTTAGCTTTCCCATCATATAAAATTTTCTTTTTAGACATAGATTAATTATCCTCTAATCAAAAACTCTGTCAAATATATGATTAACATGAACAAAATGTTGATCTAAATTGAATAATTCATCTATTTCTTTTTCACTAAGGTATTTAATCACTTTTTTATCATTTTTTAACAAGTTTTTGTATACATCTTTTCTTTTATGTTCTGGCGTTTTCCAAACTTTCATGGCATTTTCTTGAACCATTTCATAGGCATCTTCTCTACTAGCACCTTTCTGTGTTAGTGCAAGTAATACTTGTTGTGAGTGAACAAGACCACCAAGTTTTTCTAAATTTGTTAACATTGTACCAGGATAAATAAGCAAATTTTCAATTACATTATTTAATCTATGTAAAGCAAAGTCTAAAGTTATTGTTGCATCGGGAGCAATCATCCTTTCTACGGATGAATGTGAAATATCCCGCTCATGCCACAATGTAACATTTTCTAAAGCTGGTATAACTGAAGATCTAACTAATCTTGCAAGTCCAGTTAGATTTTCTGTAAGCACAGGGTTTCTCTTATGTGGCATTGCACTTGATCCTTTTTGACCTTGAGAAAAATATTCTTCTGCTTCCCTTACTTCAGTTCTTTGCATATGTCTTATTTCTGTTGCTAAGCGTTCAACACTAGATGCAATTATTGCCAGGGTTGAAAAGAACATTGCATGTCTGTCTCTTGGAATAATTTGTGTTGAAACATCTTCAGGTACTAAATTCATTTTTTTAGATACGTAATTTTCTACAAATGGGTCAATATGAGCAAAAGTTCCTACTGCTCCTGATATAGCGCATGTACTAATTTCTTTTTTTGCTTCAATTAATCTTTTTTTATTACGTTTGAATTCAGCATAGTAACCAGCGAGTTTCAAGCCAAATGTAATTGGTTCTGCGTGAATACCATGAGATCTCCCAATTGTAATAGTATGTTTATGTTCGAAAGAACGTTTTTTTAATGTTTCAAGTAATTGATTAATATCATTTAATAAAATATCAGATGCGTTTCTTAATTGTATAGAAAGAGTAGTATCCAAAATATCAGAAGAAGTCATGCCCTGATGAATAAACCTTGCATCTTCTCCAATGTATTCTGCCAGGTTTGTTAAAAATGCAATTACATCATGTTTAGTTGTTTTTTCAATTTCATCAATTTCATTAATATCAAACTTCCCTTTTTCCCAAATTATTTTTGCAGATTTTTTTGGTATTACACCTAATTTTGCTTGAGCATCACAAGCATGAGCTTCAAGTTGGAACCATATATTAAATTTCTCTTCTTGAGACCAAATTTTAACCATCTCTTTTCTTGAATATCTTTCAATCATTTCAAAACCTAAATCATTTTTTTTAGAAAGTTTGTATTTTTTCTTTTGATCTATTTTCTTATACTGGATAAATAAACATATATACACATATATATATTTTGTTTTTAATTTTAATACGAGAATAAAATGATTATCGGAACACTTTTGAAAAATGCGGTAAAAATTTTAGCAACTAATCCAGCAGCAAGAAAAAAAGCAGGAGAGTTAGCTTTAAAAGGTTATCAAAAAGCTAAACCAATTATCAAAGAAACTTCAAAATCTCTTAAAAAAACAATTAAAGAAAATTTAAAGAAATAAACACAAAAAATTAATTTTTAAATTGGGTAATCTGGTTGTGTATAACCTTTAGGAGAATTCGTAAAAACTTCATATCCATTTGATGTCACCCCTATACTGTGTTCAAATTGAGCTGATAAACTCTTGTCACGAGTAACTGCTGTCCAACCATCAGATAGAATTTTGACATCATATTTTCCTGAATTAATCATAGGTTCAATGGTAAAAATCATACCTTCTTCAAGAACATCCCCAGTTTTTGGTTGACCATAGTGTAATATTGTTGGTGGTGCGTGGAAAACTTTTCCAAGACCATGACCTGTAAAATCTCTTACAACTGACAATCCATTTTTTTCAGCATGAGTTTGAATTGCATGACCAATATCACCTGTAGTGCTCCCGGGTTTGACTGTTTCAATTCCTAACCAAAGGCACTCATAAGTTACTTTAGTTAAAAATTTTGCTTTCCTAGATGGCTCTCCTACAAAATACATTCTGCTTGTATCACCATACCATCCATCAAGTATTACAGTTACGTCAATGTTTAGAATGTCTCCTTCATCAAGAATTTTGTTACCAGGTATACCATGACAAACAACGTGATTTACAGAAATACAGGTGGATTTAGGAAATCCTCTATAATTCAATGGCGCTGGTTTAGCGTCATTTTTTAAAATATAATCATGACATAAATCATTTAGATACCCGGTCGAAACACCACTTTTAACATATGATGTTATGTAGTCTAAAACATCAGCTGCTAATTTACCTGCAGCATGCATTTTTAAAAATGCTGCTTTGTCATATAAAGCTATATCTTTTTTCATTTTTACTTCAATTTTGTTTTATATATGATGACTATTTTTTGTAATATATAATCATAAATATTTACGTACAATATTAATCTTTTATTAAGGAATTTTTTTTATGGTGGCAACTGCGGGTATAATAATTATAGGCGATGAAATCCTATCTGGAAGAACTAAAGACTCAAATATTAATTGGATCGCGTCTCAATTGGATGGTTTAGGCGTTAGATTAAAAGAAGCTAGAATTATTCCTGATGATTCAGATAATATCATTGAGACAATTCAAACTTTCTCAAATAAATATACATATGTTTTTTCTTGTGGAGGAATTGGTCCAACTCATGATGATATAACCACAGAGTGTGTTGCTAAGGCTTTCAATCAAAATCTATATAAAGATACTGAGGCTATGAGAAGATTACAATTACATTATAAGGGCACAAACATTGAGTTTAATGAAGCTCGTCAGAAAATGGCAATTGTACCTACAAATTCTAAGCTAATAGATAATCCAGTTTCAGCCGCACCTGGATATAGAATTGAAAATCTTTTTGTTTTTGCCGGTGTTCCAAAAATAATGCAGGGCATGTTTAACTCAATTTTGAATGACTTGATAGGTGGTAAAAAACTGAAATCAAAAACTGTATCAAGCAATATTGGAGAGGGCTTGATTGCAAAAGACTTAGAAAAAATAGAAAATGAATTTTCAAACGTTAAAATTGGTTCTTATCCATATTTTAAACCAGGAAGTTTTGGTACATCTATTGTATTGAGGTCTGAAGATGAACTATCTCTAGAAAAGGCCTCTGAAGCAATTTTAGAAATTGTTATAAAATTAGGTGGAAAAGGAAAAATTTTAGATGGCAATGAGATTGATGATAGATCGTTATAATTACTTTGAACTAGGAACAGAGCCATTCAAGGTTTTGTTTTTTTTTGTAATTTTATTTTTCATTATATTTATTAAAAGTACTCCTGATATAAATCCACCAATGTGTGCAGCATATGCAACACCCCCAGAATTTAAGTCAGATCCATTAAAACTAATAAATTGAATTATTATCCATCCTCCAAGTACAATAAAAGCTCTTATTCTAAATACTTTTACAAAAATTATAAACCAGAATAAAACTTTTATATTTGCTTTAGGGTATAAAACTAAATAGCCTCCAAGCACACCAGCAATCGCACCTGATGCACCAATCATTGGTATTGTTGATGTTGGATCAATTATTGCTTGAGTGAACGCGGCAATAATTCCAGTAACTAAATAAAAAATTATAAATTTTAATTTCCCTAACCTTTCTTCAATGTTATCTCCGAAAATGTAAAGATAAGTCATGTTTCCAATTATATGCATCCAGCCACCATGTAAAAACATAGAAGTGAAAATTGATAAAAATGGAGGTATGATTTTAAGATGTCCTGATAACTCAGAATGTCCAAATAAAATAGCTGGTATCATACCAAAACTTAAAAAAGTCTGTTCCACTATATAAGTAGGATCAAAAATTTGGTTAAGAAAAATAGATGAACAAGTGAATATTATTAACCAAGAAATAATTGGTTTATTCTTTGTTGGATTTTCATCTGCAAACGGAAATAAAAACATTTAAAATTCAATATTATCAATGAGTCTGGTATTATTTATTGTAACAGATCCTAGAAATATTTTTTTACCTTCATAATTATTTTTTGAAATTATATTAAGTTCGCTATCTCTCAATTCAAAATAATCAGGCATTAGGTCTTTAGACACTAGAAATGAATTGGCGTTATCTAATATTTCATTTAACTTTTCTCTTTTCTGATAAGAATTTACACTATTTTGAAGACACTTAAATAAGTTAGTAGCAATTTCTAATTCTTTTTCAGACAAATAATTATTTCTTGAAGAAAGGGCAATACCATTTTTTGATCTTATTATAGGAGCTTTTATTAAAGATATTTGTGGGTGTAATGATTTAGCCATTTTTTTTATTAAAATTTGTTGTTGATAATCTTTTGCACCAAAGACAGCTATATCTGGATTTATCAATTCAAATAATTTATTAACTACAGTCAATACTCCATCAAAATGCCCAGGTCTTATTTTACCACAAAGCTCAGATCCAAGACTTCCAGAATCTAAACTTTTAACTTTTTCGATTTTTGAAAATACTTCTTCAACACTTCTAGGAATAAATAAAATATCACAATGTACTTTTTTTAATTTTTCTATATCTAATTCTTCAGTTCTTGGATATTTTTTAAAGTCTTCATTCTTACCAAATTGAAGAGGATTAATAAATATTGTTGTAATTGTTTTTGATGCTTTTAGTTTAGCCAATTTTATTAGGGATAAATGTCCATCATGTAAATTACCCATAGTTGGAATTAAAGCTAATTTACCTGGCTGTTTAGAAAATTCTTCGAGGCTTTTATATAGTTCTTCTCTTGTACGAGTAATAACCATTAATGTAATGACCTATATGATTTGTTTGATATGAAAAAACAAATAATATGGTACGAGCGGGGGGACTTGAACCCCCACGTCCTTATCGGACTCTGGATTTTAAGTCCAGTGCGTCTACCATTCCGCCACGCTCGCAAAACCATATATTTGTTGTGTAACTTAGCTTTTTGGCTAAGGCAAGTTTTTTATAGATTTAAATAATAATTTTTATATAGTTTGATTTATTGATTTGGAGAATAATATGGTGGAAAATAAATTAGGCAGTAAGATTGAAGGTGAAGAATATTTAGTTCTTCATGAATTTGCTAAAAAAGCTAAAGCAAAACTTTCAAAAGAAACTTGGGATTATCTAATTGGTGCTGCTGAAACTGAAACGACCTTTAAAAGAAATAGATTTGCTCTTGACAGTTTAGCATTTAGACCAAGGGTACTAAGAGATGTTGAAAATGTTGATATATCAACTAACTTATTTGGTCATTCGTTAAGAATGCCAGTAATCCTAGCACCTATAGGTTCGATGCAAGATTTTGTTGACGGAGCAGGAATTGCCCCAACAATTGCAGCATCTGAATTTGGTATATTGCACATGATTAGCTCTACTTGTATGCCAGGATTTAAAGAAGTCGCGAAAAGCGTAAATTATCCAAAACTATTTCAATTATATGTACGAGGTAACCAAAATTGGGTTGATGATCAGATCAAAAGTGCTATTGAATTTAATTATGCGGGTATATGTTTGACAGTCGATTTAGATGCTTATGGAAGAAGAGAAAGAGATCTTGCAAAGAGATATAGGACAACATCAAGACAAAGTGCAAGTGGTTTTGAGTATCAAATGCGATTTTCATGGAAAGATATTGATAGGATTAAATCTTATTGTGATTTGCCAATTATAATAAAAGGCATAGCTACTAAAGAGGATGCTTTATTGGCAATAAAACATGGTGTTGAAATAATTTATGTTTCTAATCATGGTGGAAGACAATTAGATTTTGGAGTTGGTGGTTTGAATGTTTTGCCAGAAATTGTTGAGGTAGTTAAAAATAAAGCAAAGATCATTTTTGATGGAGGTATAATGCGAGGCACAGATGTTTTAAAAGCAATTGCATTAGGAGCAGATTGTGTCGGCATTGGAAGGCTTCAGGGATTTGCTGCTGCTGCTGGAGGATCTAAAGCTATTTTTCGAATGCTTGAAATACTAGAAACTGAAATTTTGACAGGCTTAAGATTGCTAGGATTAAACTCACTCTCAGAACTTGATCAAAGTTATTTAAGCAAAGATTACGCATTTGATACTAAAAATGTATTAAGTGCTTTCCCATTAATTGATGAGGGATACTAAGATATATTTGTGATTATTTCTTGAAATCTTTTTAGAAATCTTTTTTCGACATCATTGGCAGACAGTGCAACTATATTTTGATGTTTGGAAATCAAATTTGGCCTTTTAATTATTTGTGAGGCTTCTTTTTCTTCATAACCAGCTAAATCAATAGCTTCAAACCAAGCAAGAGCTTTATCAATTTTTTTTATTTTAGATTCTATGTTTTTAGGTAGTAAAGCTGGCAATCCAAACCTAAGATTAATAGCTTTCATTAAATTATCTTCAACATATCGATAACTGTTATTAAGAGCATATTTAAATGGTGTGATTAAATCTCCTATCACATACTCTGGTGCATCATGAAGTAGAGCTGCTAAATTCCATTTTTTATTTAAGCTTGGATATTCAATGTTGAAAAGTTCTTCAACTAACATAGAATGTTGAGCAACTGAATAAGGGTATTTACCAGTTGTTTGTCCATTCCATCTTGTTACTCTTGATAGCCCTAGAGCAATGTCTTCAATTTCTACATCCAATGGAGATGGAGATAAAATATCAAGTTTTCTACCCGATAACATTCTTTGCCAAGCTCTTTGATTGATTTTTTTTAAAGGTTTAATGTTTTTATTTTGCATTAAAAAAATATATTGATTTATTGTTCATTAAATATAAAAGAGAAAAAAATATTATTAAGGTTAAATTTTGGATTTTTATCAAGCACAAAATAAATATAGGCAAAAACAGTTTAGATCAATATTAAATTATATTTTTAAACTTATAATGATAATCATTGCAGTTTTTATTGGATGGTGGCTTGGTAATCGTGATAAATTAGTCTTAATACAGGAAAATGAAAAAATAATTAATGATTTTAATGATCAAAAAATTGAATTAGACAGAAAATTAACTGACATAAGATTGAAGCTTAAAGAAGCTAACCTTGCACTTAATACTCAAAATATTAGGAATAAAGACACTGACTTTGGTAGAGACGCAAAAAATATTCTTGCATCTAATTTAGCTAAGGGTGTTCCTGAAAATGATATAATAGATGCATTGAGACTGCTTGGTTATAACAAAACTTGTAGTAAATTTGACTCTAAAGAGTTAGCTGTTTCAACACAATCTTTTATACCACCTGAAAATACTTTATTATTATTATCAGGTGGATTAAAAGTAAAAGTTGAAGGCAATATTTCTGATACAGTAACTGATAATCATTATTTTGACCCATCTCAACCAATTAGAGTAATATTAATTTATTTAGGTAACAATGACATAGTTGAGGGTAATTTACCAATCACAAGAAACATTATGGCCGGAAAGTTTGCAGTAAAAATTAAAATATTAAAATCGAAGGTAAAAGGGGCTGTTATAGTTCAATATCAAAATTGTAAAATTTAATTTATTAGTAATATGAATAATTCGAAAATTAATTATAAAGAACAAAAAACTGCTATTGTTACTGGTGCAAGTGAGGGAATTGGTGCTGCTTTTTCTAAATTATTAATAAAAAAAGGTTGGAAAGTAATTGGTATCAGTCGTAGTTCTAGTAAATTGAAAGCAATTAGTCAAAACTTACCATCAAATCAACAGTCATTTAAATATTTTTCATGTGATGTCCAAGATCTTAAAAAATTGAAAAATATAGCAAAAGAAGTTGGAGCACCTAACTTACTTCTTTTGAATGCCGGTATTTATTCTCCTGTGAATGCCTCTGAAACAAATCTAGATCTTTATAAAAAACATTTAAATATAAACTACCTTGGTGTATTGAACAGTTATGAAGCATTTTTACCAGGTCTTATAAAAAAACAAAATGGTCACATAATTATTATGTCTAGTGTATCTGGGTGGATTGGTTTGCCTAAAGCTGCTGCATATGGACCGACAAAGGCAGCTTTAAGGTCATTTGCACAGTCAGCTCGTTATGATTTGAATCCTAAAGGTATAAAAGTACAATTATGCAGTCCTGGCTTTGTAGATACACAAGCAACCTCAATAAATGATTTTTATATGCCTGGTTTGATGAATGTTAACGATGCTGCTAATTTAATTTTCAAATATATGAGTTCAAATAAATTTGAGTTTTCCTTCCCATTATTATTTTCTATTTTCATGAAGATTTTTAGTTGTCTACCTGATAAGATCTCATCTTATTTAATTAAAAAATTTATAATATAAAATTCTGAAATGGAAAAAAGTACAGTAAAAAATTATATCAATTTATTTAGTAATCTCTCCCCAGATAATATTAATGAATTTGATAATCTAATATCCAAAAATATAATTTTTGTAGATCCATTTAATAATATTAAAGGAATAAATGCTTTTAAAAACATTTTTTATCATATGTTTGAACATGTAAAAGAACCTAGGTTTTTTATTCTTGACTATTCAATGAATAAACAAAGAGTATTTTTGAAATGGAAAATGACTTTCTTTGCATTTAAGTCTTTACAGACTATTGAAGGTATGAGTGAATTGATATTGAATGAAGCTGGTAAAGTGGTTTCTCATATTGATTATTGGGATTCATTAAATGGTCTCTTCATTAAAATTCCATTTATTGGTTATTTCTATAAAATAAGCTTATTTTTATTTAAATCAAAATCTTAATTAATCTTTAATTTTATTTGCTTTAAGTCAATATTTTTAGATAAAAAACCACCTTCGCAATAAGATAAATAATAATTCCACATTAATTTAAAAGTATCGTCAAATCCAAGCTCTTCAATTTTTTTCCAATTTTTATTAAAACTTTTATTCCAAATATTTAATGTTTTTGCGTAATCATCTGAAAAACTAGTTACGCTATGAATATTAAAGTTATTTTTAGTTAAGACATTTGAAAGTATTTTAAAAGATGGCAACATTCCCCCAGGAAAAATATATTTTTGTATAAAGTCTGGGTTATTTTTATAGACTTCATATATTTTATCATCAATCGTAATTAATTGAAGTCCAACATATCCATCAGGCTTCAAAATACTTCTTATTTTACTAAAAAATTTGTTCCAATATTCTTTTCCTACAGCTTCAAACATTTCAATTGACAATACTTTATCAAATTTGCCGTCAATATTTCGATAATCACAATATCTTATATCAATTTTGTTTTCTAGATTTGCGTTATTTATTCTTTTTTTTGCAAAATTATATTGCTCTTTTGAAATTGTAATTGCTGTTATTTTACAATCGTACTCTCTACCTAGAAATTCAGAAAAACCCCCCCAACCACAACCAATTTCTAAAATGTTGTCACCATTTTTTACTGATACTAATTGTGCGAGTTTTTTATATTTATTTGTTTGAGCGATCTCTAGATTATCAGTTGGTTTTGAAAAAATCGCAGAAGAATATGTCATTGATTTATCTAACCAATAACTATAAAATTTATTTCCTAAATCATAGTGATAAGAAATGTTTTTCTTTGCTTGATCTTTACTATTTTTATTTTTGGAATGTGAAAACTTATTTATAAAATATTTAAGTATAGAAATTTTGAAAGTGTCTTCAGCTTCATCATTATTTAGGGCAAAATAATGCATTAAAGTTGTTAAGTTTGAAGATGTTAATCTTTTGGCCATATATAATTCTGCAAATTTAACAGAACCACCATTTATAATTTCTTTAACAACCTTATCATCAACAATTTTTAAATTTGCAATAGGACCAGTTTTGCTTGCAGAGATCTTTTCAACTTTTCCGTTTGGCCATTCAATTTCAATTGACCCGTAAGAAAAATTTCTTATTCCACTTAAAAATAAATTATTCCAAAAATTCATTAATTTTATAACCTATTTAAATTAAATTAATCTTTTGACACTTCAATTCCGAATGAATGTTTAATTTTTTCACTAGGAGGGATTTTGTAGAGACTTACTCTTTTAAACCAGAGAATTAATGCTTGTAAATGAATATTTATCCAAATTTTACCTGGATACAAAGAACATTTTAAAAATGCCTTTAAAATATTCAAATTATTAAATTTAATTTCTTGCAATTTCATAGTAGCTATAAATACTTTTTTATTTTGCAAGGTATATTCTACTGAGATCATAATTTGATCATGTACGTAGTTTGCAAATAATTTATAACTTCCCTTTTTTGGATAAAATGGAGATACAAATAGATTCTTGGTTGTTTTTTGTGTAATTTTTTTTAGATTTATATTTCTTAAAACATAATGGTGCATATCTCCAAAAGTGTTTCTGACTTCAAAAATTGAATGCATTAGCAATCCTTTTTTATCATAACAAAAATAAACTGAAAGTGGGTTAAAGCCAAAACTTAAAACTTTTGGAAAAGTTAACAATTTTATATTATGGATTTCCTCATTATCTTTTGTTTTTTCGTTACACAAATTTTTAATAAATTTATAAAGATCATTAGATGTAGAAAATTCACATTGGCTTCCATGTTTCGAGGCACTCCAAGTAAGTAAATTGAATTTTTTTAGAGAAAATAATGAAGGGTAATTGGGTGTTTTTTGTTGAGATTTATTTTTTAAGTCAATTAATACTGCGTTTGTTTTATTTCTAAAGAAATGATTTTTGTTACCATTTCTTTGATGAGTTATATTTGCTTCAAAAAATTTTATATCACCTGTGATAGGTTCATTATGATCTCTAATTATTTTTCTATCCATGGCACTCTTATGTCAAAATATTTTGAAATTTCTATAGCTGATGATATTCCATCTTCGTGGAAACCGTAACCTAACCAAGCACCTGCAAAGTAAATATTATCTTTTCCTTGAAATTTATCAATCAGCTTTTGAGCTTCATTTGTACTATTATTAAAAATAGGATGTTCATATACAATTTTTTTATGAATTAGAGATTTATTTGGCATTTTAAATGGATTCAGGCTAACAAATACATTTAATGAGGTGTTCAAATCTTGTAGTTTATTCATCCAATAAGTTGTTGAGGACTTTTCATTTTTATTAGATAGATAATTCCAGCTAGACCAGGTTTTGAGATTTCTTGGCATCATTGAGGGGTCTGAGTGTAAAAATACTGTGTTTTTCTGGTATCGAAATTTACTTAAAATTTCTTTAGTTTTTTTATCTAAATCTTTTATTAATTTCAATGTTTGATCAGGGTGAGTAGCCATTATTATTTTATCAAAAGTTTCATAACCATGATTATATTCAATTTTAATTTTTTTTCTTTTTGAAGTTATAGAAGAAATTTTTGTATTTAATAAAAGTTTATTATTTTTATTCTGTTCAAGTGTTTTGATCACTTTTTTTACATATTGTACAGAACCGCCTTTAACTGTTCGCCATTTAGGTCTAATGAAAAAGTTAATTAACTGATGATTCTTAAAAAAAGTAAGTAAATTTTTGGCTGGAAATGTCAATATTTCTTTTTCTGGACAAGACCAAATTGCAGACGACATTGGTATTAAATGATCATTTGTAAATTCATCGCTAAAGTTACATCTACTTAAGTAGTCTTTTAAATTTTCATTTTCTTTAACATGAAAAGCATATTTATAACCAAAGATAAAAAATCTTATAATATCTTTTAACATTTTATAAAATTTCAAATTAAAATAATTCTTTTTTTGTGCAAACATTCCTTTAAGGGAACCTGAATATTCTAATTCTCCATCTCTTGCAGAAACTGCAAACGACATATCTGATTTAATAGTTTCAACATCAAGATGTTTTAAAAAACCAACTAAGTTTGGATAATTTAATTTATTAAATACAATGAACCCAGTATCAACATTAATAGTTGTATTTACTTTATTTATTTGAACAGTATTAGCATGCCCACCATATCTTTTATCTATTTCAAATATTGTTATTCGGTGTTTTTGAGACAATAATAAAGCAGCTGATAGTCCTGATATTCCAGAACCAATAATGGCAATTTTCATTTATTTAGGACTCTATTTAATTTTGTTTTAATTTCTTCAATCCAGTTCTAGGAGTGCATTTATCTGAAAACATCTGTTCAAACATTGATTCTTTACAATTTAAATGGTCAGGCATTTTCATACCTGATTGTTCTCTATAAATTGATGCAATTACTAATACTGATATCAATACTGCTAAAATCCACATGTTTCTAGACATTTTTTTTCCTTATGTAATCACCAATTATAGATATGATTTGGTAGGTTTTTTGTTTTAACTTTAAGTTCATTAGTCACTCTGTTTTTTACACTATTACCGCTTTTCACAATTTCTTCATTATTTCCACATACTAGTGGATGCCATTTAGGTAATTGACCACCTTGGTCAATGATTTTATAAGCGCATGTTTCTGGCATCCATTTAAGATTTTTTAAGTTTCTAGGAGATAAAATTTTACAGTCTGGAACAAAAGTCTTTCTATTAACATAATCTTTACAAAGAGCAGTCTTTTCGCACAAAAGCCTGCAAGATACATTTGTATAATAAATTTCTTGTGTGTCATAATCTTCCAATTTGACTACACAACATTTACCACATCTATCACATAATGATTCCCATTCATTAGGGTTCATATCTTTTAATGACTTAGTTTTCCAAAACATTATAATAATCTCAATAAATCTAGTTTTAATATATAATTTTAGTAAATTTCTAAAAATTGTTAAAGATATAAAATGAAAAATAATTTAAAAAAATCAGAACTTTTAATATCTCCTGAATTAGGAATTTATTCAAACTTATATAAAGATATCTATTTTGATAAATATCATGGAATAAAAGAAACTCAGCATAATTTTCTTAAAGCAAATAATTTGGCTTCTCGTTTTAAAAAGTCTAATAAATTCACCATTTCAGAGCTTGGCTTTGGTACAGGTTTGAGTTTTCTAATGACTTTGAAACTTTGGAAAAAAACTAAAAAACCAAATGCTAAATTAATTTTCATTAGTTTTGAGAGTGCTCCATTAACAAAATTTGAGTTAAAAAAAGTATATAAGTATGTAAAGGGTTTAAAAACACTTTCCAGTCAATTAATAAAAAAATTACCTAGCATATATCAATCTACACATAGAATAATTTTTGAAGCAGATAATGTTGAATTAATTTTAATTTATGACGATTTCAAAAGTTTACTTAATTTTAAATTTACTGTAGATGCTTGGTTTTTAGATGGTTTCGCTCCACAAAAAAATACCTCTGCTTGGAATTCAAAACTTTTTGAACAAATTTATTTTACTACTAATTTTCAAGGAACATTTAGTACATTTACAGCTGCAGGACATGTTAGAAGAGGATTGTCTAATTCTGGATTTTCTGTGTCAAAAGTAGTTGGTTTTGGTAACAAAAAAGAAAGTTTAATAGGAATTAAAAAAACTTTATCAAGTGAAATTAATAAAGCACCAAGTTCTAACAACCAAATTGGTCCTGTAGCAATAATAGGATCTGGTATTTCAGGGGCTTCCCTTGCTTATTCATTAAGAAAAAGAAATATAGAATGTTTTGTAGTAGATAAATCTTCTAAATATGCGAGTGGAGCAAGTGGAAATAAGTTGGCACTTCAAATGCCAAAATTAACATTGGATAATTCCCCATATGGATTACTTTCTTTGGAGGCTTTCACTTTCTCAAGAAATCTTGCCAAAAATTTAAATTCAATTCCTCTCTCTGATGGGCTTATTGTATTACCTTCAAGGGAAAGAGATCTGATTAAATATTTAAAACTTTTACAAAATAATTGGCCACTAGATTTAATTTCCAATAAAGTAGAAAACGCTAAGTTTCTTGAAAATATAAACTATGTATACATGAAATCATCAGGAATATTGGATAATAAAAAATTTATAAAAAATTTAATTAAAGATGTTAAATTTGTGACAAATTTTAATGTAAAAAAAGTTATCAATACTAAAAACCAACTTAAATTATTAATTGATGAAAAAGGTAATAGTTTAAAAGCTAAAACTGTAATTTGGGCTAATGGTTATGAGATGAAAAATCTAAGTAATAATGTCCCCATCAATTCAATTTCTGGACAAGTAACTTATTTAAAAGAAAATAAAGCATATAAAAATTTAAAATTAAATTTTAGTTATGGTCATCATTTCTCACAAGCTTTTAAAGGTTATCACCAAATAGGATCTTCATTTAACAGAAATGAAAATAAAAATTACAAAGAAATAGATCAAATTGATAATTTAAATTCTATTCCAGAATTTTTAAAAAAAATAACTAAAGATTTTAAGAATGAAACTAAATATAGAGTAAGTGTAAGGGCAAGCACAAAAGATAGAATGCCATTTTTCTGTAGTTTGGAAACTGTAACAAACAAAAATAAGAAAAACGAATACTTATTAGGAGGCATGGGATCTTGGGGGTTTGTTTATGCTCCTTTATATGCTGAATTTTTAATTAAAAGTCTTTTAAATGAACCTCTTGTAATTGGTTCTAACATAGAGGGGTTATTAGGAGTTAATAGACTTTTATGATTTATTCAGCCACCTCACTTTGAGAGTATTCAAAATTATTAAAAATTTCTGAAAATATTTTTTGCAGATTATCAATTTTATGTATCTTAAGATTTGTTTCGTCCATATATAATGATCTATTAATTTCTATTTGAATTGTTTCAATTCCAACTAATGGATTGCCATAATGCCTAGTTATATAACCACCCGCGTACGGGTTATTGATTTCAACCTTAAGACCAAATTTCTCAAAACAGTTTTTAATATTATAAATTAGATTTTTAGATGAGCTTTTACCAAAATTATTTCCTAAAACAATATCAGGTTTAATTTTAAAATGTTTTAAAGCTCTAGAGGGCATAGTGTGAAGATCAAAATGATAACAAAAACCAAATTTTTTTAATAAAAACTCTAATTGCTTTGATAAAGATTTATGAAAGGGATCATAATATTCTTCTAGCATTTTTTTTGAATATGAGATTGATAACTTTTTTTTAAAAATTGATTTATTATAAATAATTTTAGGGAAAACACCTAAACCATATGAAAGCATTTTTTTTTCATCTGGTTGGCCAATGATTGCAATTCCATTAAACATATCATTATCTATTGATTTTCTAGATCTATTTAAATCCACCACAGCTCTTGAACATTTTGCAATAAAAAAATCTACATTTTCTTTTTTTATTAATTTTAAAATTTTATCAGATTGATAATCTTCAATTTTTCTTATTTTATCTAAGTCTAATTTTATATATTTTTTAAAAAGTTCTGGGTAAAAACTTCCTGCATGAGGCACCGTTATTAAAACTGGATTTTTAGGGTCGTTTCTAATATTGTAAGTTATCATATAATTTCTATAGTTTATTTCTTTTATTTGTTCAAATTCAAAAGTTTACTAAATTATGTGTATTTAAAATTTTTTTTGAAAGATTTTCTATGAGATATTTTGATATTCAATCACCTGCACTTGATGCAACTAGACTTATGTTTAAAGAATTAGAAAGTGATAAGAGAACTTCTAAAATTGACTTGGGAATAGGCATATATAGAGATGAAAAAGGTGAGGCGCCTGTCTTTAAAGCAGTGAAAAAAGCTGAAACTTTATTGTTACAAACCGAAGTTTCTAAATCATATAAAACTCCTGCCGGAAACTCAGAATACTGTAAAAATATTTTAAAATTGGTTTTAGGAAAAGATATACTTAATGAGAGAAACAATAGAATTGGCGCAATACAAATACCTGGAGCAGGCTCTGGTTTAAGAATTGCTGGAGAACTTATAAAAAGTAAATTAAAAAACAAACTTATATCTATTCCCAATCCGACATGGGGACAACAAACTTTTATGTTTCAAAAATCTGGTCTAAAAATCACAAATCATAGTTATTACGACAGCACAAACAATTTCTTAAATTTTGAAGATATGATTTTAGATTTAAAAAAATTAAAGTCGGGTGATGCATTATTATTACATGGCTGTTGTCATAATCCAACTGGAGCTGACTTGAATGCAGATCAATGGGAAGAAGTTGCTAAAATATGTAAAAAAAATGGAATTGTTCCTTTTATAGATTTGGTTTACCAAGGTTTGGGTAAAGGCATTGATGAAGATGTTCTAGGTATTAGGAAATTAGTTAAAATTGTTCCTGAAATAATAATAACTATTTCATCTAGTAAAACTTTTGGTGTTTACAGAGACCGTTGTGGACTGATTGCAGTTATTACTGACTCCAATAAAGTAAAAAGTGATTCTTTAGAAACAATGTTAAGTGAAATTGCTCGTGAGCTTTATTTTCATCCACCGGATCATGCTGCTGAAATAATAAATATTTTACTTGATGATAATATTTTAAAAAATGAATGGCTTTTAGAAATTAGTAGAATGCAGAAAAGAATAGTTTCTATAAGAGAAAAGTTTTCAAAAAGTTTACAAAACAAATTACAAACAGATTACTTTAGCTTTTTAAATGTTCAAAATGGTATGTTTTCACTTTTGCCTATTACTGAAGAAGGAATAATGACATTAAGAAAAGAAAATGGAATATACTTAATGCCTGATGGGCGAATAAATATAGCTTCTTTGCCAGAAAGTAAAATAGATTTAATAGCATCTAAAATTTGTAAGTTAAAAGAATTTAAAAATAGGAAGAGTTAATTTGCGACAAAATCCTACAAATCGAAGTGATTATAATTATTTTTATAGAATGGGCACAAGGTGGAATGACAATGATATTTATGGTCACCTAAATAACGTAATTTATTATGAGTTATTTGATACTGCAGTTAACAAATGGTTAATAGAGAACAATTTAATAGATATTAAAAATGGGAATAATATTGGTCTTATAGTTCAATCAGGATGTAATTACTTTTCTTCGTTTGAATATCCAGAGGATGTCGATGCTGGAATTAGAGTAACAAATATTGGAAATAGTTCCGTCAGATATGAGGTGGGTTTATTTAAACTAAATGATGATTTAGCATCTGCAGATGGATTTTTCATTCATGTGTATGTTGATAGAGTTAACAATAAACCAACAACTTTAGATTATGAATTTAAGAAAAAATTAGATACAATTTACGTTGACCTAAATAATTAAAGTTTTTCTATTTTAACAATCTCGTTTTCTTTAATTTTTTCAATATAACTTTTTTCGAAATTACTATCTGCCCAAATATTACAAGGTGAAATTAATCTAATTTCATTTTCTTTTGAAACTGGAGTTTTACCATAACCAATAGCAATAGCAGACCCTCCACTCCAGAAAGCTATTTCTCCAAACTCAACTACTGCCCTAGCATTATCCTCTACATCAACATCAACAGGAGTCTCAAAATAAATCTCTTCTCCCCATTTTTTCACTGTTGAAGTAAAAGGTAATGCGCCATAAATCATATTTGCTGTTGGTGTGTCTCGTAAGTTTAAAACTAAGTTTTTATCTTTGAATTTTAGAACAATTTTTTTCATAAATAATTTACTTTTTTTAATTGTTAATATAATTAAATTATAACACAAACTATTTAATTATAAAATGGGACTATAGCTCAGCGGGAGAGCACTTCGTTGACATCGAAGGGGTCACTGGTTCAATCCCAGTTAGTCCCACCATTTCAATCGAGATAATTTATTATTATAACTATTATAATTTTTTAAATTTTTTTAGAACTTTAATACTCAGTTAAGAAATTTTGTTTAAATTTCTTTCTGTTTTATAAATATTGCAA
>CACBXG010000014.1 GCA_902543145.1 uncultured SAR116 cluster alpha proteobacterium
AAAGAAAAATAATTCCTACGATAAGTAAGGGCAAAACAATTGAAGGTACTATTTCTGGGTTGGCTGCTACTATTTTGATTTCTTATTTTATCAAGGATTTAATGAACTTTAACGTTATATATTCTTTAATTTATGGTTTTTTTATAGGTATTTTTGCTTTTTTCGGAGACCTTTTAGAGTCTGCTTTTAAAAGAAAAATTGGTGTGAAGGATAGTGGAAAGTTGATCCCTGGACATGGAGGTTTTATGGATAGATTTGATGGATATTTTTTAGTAATACCTTTTTTGTATATTTCTATTAATTTAAAACTTTAATTATGGATATTAAAAAAAATATTATATTGTTGGGAGCAACTGGTTCTATAGGTGAATCTTCTCTGCGTTTGTTAAGAAAAAATAGAGAAAGATTTAATCTTTTAGGCGTCTCTGCTCATAACAACGCAAAATTATTAAGCAAAATAGTAAATGAATTTGATGTTCCTAATGTTGTATTATCTGATCCTAAAAATGCTAAATCATATTATGGTAAAAATGAGTTAAATGTAGGACACTCTAGCTTAATTGAATTAGCAAAAATAAATTGTGATATTGTAATATCAGGAATAATTGGAATGTCGGGTTTGTATCCAGCATTTGCCGCAATTAGTGTTGGAAATAATCTTGCAATAGCAAATAAAGAAACATTAGTATCTGCTGGTAAAATTTTTATGGAAAAAAGTTACGAGAAAAAAGTTAGAATTTTGCCAGTGGATTCTGAGCACAGTGCAATATTTCAATGTCTAGAAAAAAATAACATTGCTAATGTTGATTTTATTACACTTACTGCATCAGGAGGCCCATTTTTAAATATGCCAATTGAAAATTTTAAAAATATTAAACCAAAAGATGCAATTAAACATCCTGTTTGGAAAATGGGCAAAAAAATATCAGTTGATAGTGCTACTATGTTCAATAAAGCATTAGAAATTATTGAAGCTTCCGTGCTTTTTAACATTGAAAGTGATAAAATTGAAGTTACAGTTCATCCTGAACATATTATTCATGGTTTAGTTCATTATAAAGATGGTTCAATTTTAGCAAACTTAGGTTTCCCTGATATGATAACACCATTAAGTGTTGCCCTTAACTGGCCTGAAAGAATAAATTTAAATCTAAAAAAATTATCTTTAAACAATATTAGTAATCTCAATTTTTTTGAACCTGATTTTAAAAAATTCCCAGGATTAAAATTAGGTTGGGAAGTTCTTGAAAGTTCTAATTGCTCTCCAATTGTTCTAAATGCTTCAAATGAAATTGCTGTTGACGCTTTCTTGAAAAATAAAGTCAGATTTACAGATATATACAATATTGTTTACGAAACTTTAAATGTTTGTAAACCATTGATCCCCAAAAATCTAGATGACATAATTGAAATAGATAATATAGCAAGAATAAATGCATTAAATCTAATTAAAAGGAAATTTCATAATGATTGAGAGTGGTTTTTTTACATCATTAATTGGTTTTTTTATTGTTTTAACCCCTTTGATATTCTTTCATGAGCTTGGGCATTATTTTGCTGCCAAAAAGTCTGGTGTAAGTGTAGAGTCTTTTTCAATTGGTTTTGGGCCTGAAATATTTGGTTATACTGACAAAAATAATACTAGATGGAAATTTTCCTTAATACCATTAGGTGGCTATGTAAAAATGAAAGGCGAACTTGTAAATCTCTCAAAAAAAGATGACAAAAACTTAAAAGAAAAAGATACTTTTTTGCAAGCAAATTTGTTTTCTAGATTTCTGATTGTTTTGTCTGGGCCCTTAGCTAATTTGATTTTAGGGTTGCTTTTAATTACAAGCCTTTATTATTTTAATGGTAGATATGTTTCCCCTCCAATTATAAATGAAGTATTAGACACTAAACCAGCTAAAATTGGTGGAATTATCTCTGGAGATAAAGTTATTAGCATAAATAATATGAAAACAAAAAATTTTACTGATATTAAAAATATTGTTGAAAAAAATCCTAAAAACAATCTTTTATTTGAAGTTTTAAGAAATGAGAATGTTTTGTATTTTAATATTGTTCCTGATGAATTTTACGAAAAAAAATCAAAAAAAGTTTTGGGTAGGATTGGAGTTACTGCAGCGCCATCTGAATTAATTACACTATCTATTTTACCAGCTTTAAAATTTGGGTTATTGGACTCCATTAAAATGACACATGAATGGTTAATAGGTTTAAATGCTCTATTGTCATTTGAAGTTGATAAAAAAGATGTATTGGGTCCTATTGGTATTGCAAAAATTTCTGGCACAAGTTTAGATAGAGGTTTAGCATCGATAATTTTTTTAATGGCAATTTTGTCTATAAACTTAGGATTGATAAATCTATTACCAATACCAGCTTTAGATGGAGGCTATATTTTACTTTTTACTTATGAGTTGATATTTGGAAAACCTTTAACAGGTTCGATACAATTATTCTTACTAAAATTTGGCTTTTTATTTTTAATTTCGTTAATGATATTAGTGACAGCTTTTGATTTAGGTTTATAGATATAATTGCTATACATTAAAAAAAAACAATATAAAATAAATACATGTTTAATTTTTCAAAATTTTTTTTATTATTTAATAAATTTTTACTGATATTTATTATTTTAGCTAAATTCTCTTTATCTTATGCTGATCAATTAAGAATTGAAAAAGTTAAAATAAATGGAACACAAAGGATATCTAAATCATTCATTCTAAATTTTTTTCCAGAATACCCAAATACAAATTTTAACAATGAAGTATTAAATAAATTTACAAAAGACTTGTATAATTCTGGAATGTTTAACAAAGTGAGTTTAAAAGTCGATAATAACATTCTACTAATCAATGTTGAAGAATATCCTATTATTAATGAAATTTCTTTCACAGGAAATGATTTGTTAGAAAATGAAACTCTAAGCAATATAATTTCAATAAAATCAAGAGATATTTTTAATAAAAATGATATAAGTGATTCAATAAAAAAAATAAAAGTAGAATATCAAAAAATTGGTCGATATTTAGCCCAAGTAAATATTAAAAAAATAGAAATAGCTGAAGGAAGGGTAAATCTAAATTTTGAAATTAATGAAGGTTCTTTGCTTGTTGTTAAAAACATTAATTTTACAGGCAATAAAAATTTTTCTGATAAAGAGTTGAGGTCAATAATATCAACTAAAGAAGAGGCCTGGTACAAAATTTTTGGATCTAATAAATTTATACCAGAACGTTTAGATTATGATAAAGTAAAACTTAAAGAGTTTTATAGTCAGAGAGGTTATTTAGATTTCACTGTCAAAGTGGCTAGAGGAGATCTTCTTCCTGATCTTTCAGGTTTTAATATCAATTTTATTATTAGTGAAGGGCAGAGATATTCTATAGATAAAATAAATATTAATACCACACTCATTGATGATAAAAAAAAATTATTAAAAGAATTATATTTAAAAAAGGGTGATTTTTTCAACTCTAGAGCTCTTGAGGAATCTTTAAAAATTTTGGTTACTTTTTTTGAAGATAGTGGTTATAGTTTTGTTAGAGTTGATCCAATATTACAAAAAAGTAAAAATTTAGTTAATATTAATTTCAATATTACTGAAGGTAGTGAAAAATATATTAATAAAATTATCATATCAGGTAATACAAGGACCAACGACAGTGTTATTAGGAGAGAATTATCCTTTTTAGAGGGAGATCCTTTTAATAAATCAAAACTTAATTCTTCTATAAACTCTTTAAAAAGATTAGGTTATTTTCAGTCAGTAAATTATAAATTGCAAGACACAGATTCTCCTACATCCATTGATATATTAATTGAAGTTCAAGAAACAAATACTGGCGCTGCCTCTTTTGGTATTGGCTATTCTTCATTAAATAATACAACATTAACTTTTGGTTTAAGTGAAAGAAATTTTCTAGGTGAAGGAAAAAAGTTAAAATTTGAAGTAAGTTCATCTAGTCAAAAAACAACGTATAATATTGGCATGACAGAGCCTTATTTTTTAGACAGACATTTATCTTTATTTGGTGGTTTATATGATCAAAAAAGTGAAAATTCAACAGGAGATGTAACAACTGACAAGTCAGGTTTTAATGTAGGCGTTGGTATTAATCATGATGATTTATATCAATCATTTAAATATAACTTTTCTGTTTCTGAAACCACTACTTCTAGCACTTCAACAGCAGCATCTACTACTGGAGAAGAGGGTATAGAAATTACTACTTCATCAATCACTCATACTTTGTCTCAAGATACTAGAGATAGTTTTTTTAATCCAACTTCTGGTTATAAATGGCATATTGATAATACTTTATCTGGAATTGGTGGTGATGCTAAATTCTATAAATCTGTTTTTAATGTTAAATCATATTACCCAATTAATTATGGAGATTATATATTGGGCTTCAAAACAGGTTTAGGGATTATTAGAGCAATAGAAGACAATATTACATCATCTAATCGTTTTTTCCTAGGAGGAAAATCCATAAGAGGATTTAACAATGACGGTATTGGTCCTCGTGATACAGGCAATAATCAGGCAATAGGTGGAAATAATTTTTATAATTTATCTTTTGAGTTAAAATCTGATAAATTTATGCCGAATGATACTGGTTTAGAGTGGTTATTCTTTTCAGATGTAGGATCAATATGGGGTACAGATTATGAAACAGGGGTCCAGGGTTACGATGACAAAGAGCCTAGAATTACTAGCGGTTTTGGTTTGTCAATGAGTACTCCAGTAGGTCCTTTGCAAATGATTTGGGGCTTTCCAGTAAAAAGTAAAACTTATGATATTGAAGAAAACTTTCAATTTAGTATTGGTACTAATTTTTAAAGTTTTTGTTTGGACTTGAAATGTTTTTTCTAGATTTACTAATTTTTTCAACTGTAATTGATAATAAGCATCATGAATTTATTAATAGTAATAGATACAATTATAACATTCTGGGACTTCATAATAGTTTTAAAATATCAAATGTTGTTGAAAATGATAAAATAGGAATTATTGATTTTAGATATATTTTGAAAAGCTCAAATGCTATGAAACTATTAGGTAATAAATTCTTGACTTTAGAGAAAGAAATTAATGAAAAAATTAAACAAAAACAAATTTTGCTAAAACAAAAGGAGGAGAGTTTAAAAAAACTTAAAAATAATCTTGCAGAATCTGAATATAAAAAAAGAGTGAAATTATTTAAAAAAGAAGTTTTTAAAATTCAAAAAAAATATAAAGATGAGAGAGCTGTATTAAATAAGTCTTTTCAAAAAATTCAAAAAAATATTAAGGATTTATTAGCTCAAATTATTAAAGATGTTTCAATAAATAAAAATATTAATGTTGTTTTGCTTAAAGAAAACGTTTTTTTATTTAATAATCAAAGCATTGATTTCACTAACGAGGTTCTTGAATTATTTAATAATAAGACAAAATCCATGAAAATTATAATTAATTCTCCTAAATAGTTAAGAAAACATATGAATAAAGAATTTTTTAAAATTAATCATAAAATTAATTTATTAGATATTTTAAATATTTTAGACATATCTAAAGATGAAATTGTTTTTAAAAAAGAGAACCTAGTTGTTCACCTTGAAAAAATTAATATTGAAGATTTTGTTTCATTTGAAAATTTAAAAAAAAATAAATTATCTTTTTTTACAAATGTAAAAAGGAATTTCAACAATGTAACTTCTGGTATTTGTATAGCTGAAAAGGAAAATTTTAAATATTTAAATAAAGATATTATTAAGATACCTTATAGTAATCCAAAAAAGGGATTTTCAAAAATTTTAAAAAAATATGTAACAAAAAATCAACAACATAAAAAAGAAAATAAAATTCATCCATCAGCAATAGTTCATAAAACTGCTAAGATTGGAAAAAATGTTTTTATAGGTGCATATTCTATTATTTGTGAAGATGTTATAATTGAAGATAATACATATATCTCTGAACGAGTAACTATTTCTTCAAATTGTAAAGTAGGAAAAGAATGTTTTATTGGCGCTGGTGTTATTATAGAATGTACAATTTTAAATAAAAAAGTAAATGTAGCTCATAACAGTGTTTTAGGGAAAATAGGTTTTGGTTTCATTCCAGAAAACACTAAAACAATTTTAACTCCTCATGTAGGAAGCCTTATTATTGGCGAGGGTACTAATATTGGATCTGCTTGTACGATTGATAGAGGGTTGATAGATGAAACTTTAATTGGTAAATATGTAATGATCGATAATCAAGTACACATCGGCCATAACTGTGTTATAAATGATTTTTGTATTTTAGCTGGCCAAGTTGGTTTATCAGGTTCAGTTGTTTTAGAAAAAAACGTTATTTTAGGTGGAGATGTTAGCGTAAAAGATAACATTAGGATTGGGGAGGGATCTATTGTGGCTGGTGCTTCAAAAGTTTTTAATAGTTTTCCCAAAGCTAGCAAAATAGGTGGTAGTCCAGCCCAAGATATGAACTCTTGGAAAAGACTTATAGCATCACAAAGATTAAGTAACAAAAAAAGAAAGAATAACTGATATGGTACTTAAAGATGATAAAGGTGAAACAATTACACTTTTACATAATGATATTATTAAATTAATTCCTCATAGACATCCTTTTTTGTTAATTGATAAAGTAACAGATATAATATTTTACCAAAGTGTTACTGGTATAAAATCTGTAACATTTAATGAACCTTTCTTCCCTGGCCATTTTCCTGAGCGCCCAGTTATGCCTGGTGTTTTGATTTTAGAATCAATGGCTCAGACTGCCGCATGTTTAGTATCCTACCAAGACAAATCTTTATCTTTCAACAATCTTGTTTTTTTTACTGGTATAGAAAAAGCTAAATTTAGAAAGCCAGTAATTCCAGGAAATGAATTAATTTTAAAAATAAATCTTATGTCTAACAAACGATCTTTATATAAATTTAACGGTGAAGCTTTTGTCCAAAATAAATTAGTAGCATCTTCAGAATTCTCAGCGATGCTTGTTAACGAGGAAAAAGCAAAATGAGCAATATACATCCAACATCAATAATACATGATGGATGTGAAATTGATATAAATGTTTCTATAGGTGCCTATTCTATAATTGGTCCAAATGTTAAAATTGGAAAAAACTCTAAAATTCATTCTCATGTTGTAATTGATGGCAATACCAATATTGGATTAAATAATGAAATTTATTCTTTTTCTGTATTAGGGTCTAATCCTCAACATTTGAAATATCAAGGTGAAAAAACTGAACTTTTAATAGGCAATAATAATGTTTTTAGAGAACACGTGACTGTTCATCCAGGGACAAAAGTTGGTGTTCAAAAAACGATTATAGGTGATAATGGGTTTTTTATGGTTGGATCACATGTTGCTCATGATTGTTTGGTAGGAAATAATGTTGTATTTGTAAACAATGCAGTTATTGGAGGACATGTAGAAATTTCTGATTTTGTATATTTAGGCGGTCAAAGTGCTGTTCATCAATATTGTAGAATTGGAAAACATGCTATCATAGGGGCTGGAACTACCATTGATGGTGATGTTATACCTTATACATCAGTTATTGGAAGTAGAGGTTATCTAAGTGGTTTAAATTTAGTTGGTTTAAAAAGGAGATCTTTTAAAAAAGATGAGATTAAGACATTAAGAAATGTTTATAGACTTTTATTTGCCCCAGAAGGAACGTTTAATGAAAGACTTTTAGAGGTAAGTGAAACTTATAATAAAAATGTATTAGTAAAAGAAATATTAAGTTTTTTAAAAGAAAACCTTAATCGTCCTTTAGTCCACCCTAAAATGGGTAAGCACTAATGAAAATAGCTATCATTGCGGGTAGTGGTAATTTTCCTATTCAAATTGCAAGAGAAAATCCAGATGCTTTTGTTTTGTGTATTGAAGATCATTCATCTACAAGCACATTTAAAAATAACTCTGAAGTTATTTCTTTAAATAATCCATTAAGTTGGCTTTCAGTACTAAAGAAAAATAAAATAACCCATTTAGTAATGGCTGGAAAAATTAATAGAATTTCAAATGAAAAATTCTATGATAATGAATTATATCATGACCTAATAAAAAAAACATTTTCACTAGGTGATAATTTGGCCTTAAATCTTATCGAAGATTTTTTTAATGAAAATGGTTTTGAAATAATACCAGTTACATCTATGCTTAAGAACTGTTTTTTTACAAAAGGTTTTTACAAAGAAGAGTTTTTTTCAAAAAAATTAAAACATTTTGTAATTCAAAATGCTAGATTTGGTATTAATTTCCTTAATAAAATGTCTGAATTTGATGCAGGTCAATCTGTAGTTGTAAGTAACTCAATAGTATATGCTATAGAAGCATTGGAAGGTACTGATGAAATGATAATTAGAGCAGGGGAATTATATAACAACTACTTTAAAAACAGTATTTTTGGGCCAGTTTTAATAAAAATTCCTAAATTAAATCAAAATTTTAATATGGATTTACCAGTTATAGGTTTAGATACAATAAAAAAATGTAATGAATTAGGTTTTAGCTCAATCGTATTATCATCAAAGGGTACTTTGATTACAGAAATCGACATAGTTAAAAATTATTTAAAAAAGAACAAGTTTTGCATTTTTGCAATTTAAAATTTTAATTTTGATCATAAAATTATGAAATTAAACAAAAATAATAAAATTTTTATTTTAGCAGGAGAAACTTCAGGTGATTATATAGGTTCCTGCATTATGAGAGGTGTTAAAAAAAATTATAATAATATCAAATTTTTAGGAGTTGGTGGAAATCTCATGGAAAATGAGGGTTTAAACTCTCTATACAATATAAAAGAATTTAATGTATTAGGTTTTTTAAATACTGTTGTAAAATTTAAAAAACTAAGAAATTATGTTAATCAAATTGTAAAATTTATTATAAAAGAAGAACCAAAAATTGTTATTACAATTGATACTAAAGGTTTTTCTCTTGCATTAGCAAAGTCTTTGAAAACTGCTTTTAAAAATTCTAATTACAAATGTCCTTTAATTCATTTTGTACCTCCAACAATATGGGCTTATGGTAAATCAAGATTAAAAAAATGGAAAAACATCCATGATGAACTAATTTGTCTTTATAAAATTGAAGAGGATATTTTTAAAAAATATAATACTAATTGTACTTATTTAGGAAACCCAATCATAGAAAAATTTTTAGATTTCGAATATTCTAAAAAATATAAAAACATTAATGCGTATCGTTCAAAAAAATGTAAAGTTTTATTACTACCTGGGAGTAGAAATAGTGAAATAAAATATGTTCTTCCTGAATTTATTAAATTAATAAAAAATACAAATAATAAATTTAAAAATATAAATTGGATTATTCCAATAACTAAATCGCAATACTTAAATGTTTTATCAAAAGTAAATGAAATAAAATCTTATCCTATAGAAGTAATTATTCTTGAAGATAATTACGAAATACTTAAGCATGCAAGTATTGCGATTGCGTGTAGTGGAACAATCACTTTAGAGTTAGTATTATTCAAAATACCTACGATTGCCGTCTATAAAACAGATTTTATTAGCGCTCTTATAGGAAAAATGTTAGTAAATTTTAAAAATGTAATTTTACCAAATTTTTTATTAAAAGAAAATGTTGTACCATTTCTTTTTCAAGAAAAATGTAATTATATTCAAATGCAAAAAGTGTTATTTAATTTCATGAATAATATTGAGATACAAAATGAACTATATAAGAGTTATTCAAAAAATATACTTAAAAACATGGGTTACTTAAATAGTAAATCAGCAAATTTTACAATTAACTCCGGTAAAATGGTAATAAATCTAATTAACAATTATAAAAGATAATTATCTATTTTTTAACTCAACAAAATTTCTAATAGTGTTGCCTGTATAGAGTTGTCTAGGTCGACCAATCCTTTGAACTGGATCAGTAATCATTTCGTTCCATTGAGCTACCCAACCAACTGTTCTAGCCACCGCAAATAGGACTGTAAACATATCTGTAGGGAAACCCATTGCTTTTAGAATTATTCCTGAATAAAAATCAACATTTGGGTAAAGCTTTTTTTCAATAAAATAATCATCGTTGAGAGCAATTTTCTCTAATTCCATTGCTATTTCTAAAAGTGGATCATTTTTTATTCCTAACAAATCTAAAACTTCATGACATGAAACTCTCATTACAGCTGCTCTTGGATCATAATTTTTATAAACTCTATGGCCAAATCCAAATAATCTAAAAGGATCATTTTTATCTTTTGCTTTGTTTACAAATTCATCAATTCTATCTACAGTTCCTATTTCAGACAACATTTTTAATACAGCTTCGTTTGCGCCCCCGTGAGCTGGCCCCCACAAGGAAGCAATACCTGCTGCTATACAAGCAAAGGGGTTTGCACCGGAAGATCCAGCAATCCTTACAGTTGAAGTCGAGGCATTTTGTTCGTGATCAGCATGTAAAATTAAAATTTTATCCATGGCTCTAGCGATTATTGGATCTATTTTATATTTCTCAGCAGGAACTGAAAAGCACATATGCAAAAAGTTTTCTGCATAATTTAAATCATTTTGAGGATAGTTAAATGGTTGACCTAGTGAATATTTATAAGCCATTGCTGCAATAGTTGGGATTTTCGCTATCATTCTTCTTGAAGAAACAAGTCTTTCATATGGATCATTTATATTTGTTGAATCTGGGTAAAATGATGAAAGAGCACCAACTACACCGACCATAATTGCCATTGGATGCGCATCACGTCTAAAGCCTCTATAAAAATTTATTAATTGTTCATGCACCATAGTATGATAAGTTATGGCATTTTCAAATTCTTCTTTTTCTGGTTTTTTAGGTAAATCTCCATTAAGCAATAAATAAGCTACCTCTAAAAAACTACTTTTTTCAGCTAGTTGATCAATGGGATAACCTCTATGTAGTAATACTCCTTTTTCTCCATCTATAAAGGTAATTCCCGACTCACATGAACCAGTCGATCCGTATCCTGGATCATAAGTAAAAATGCCTAAATCACTATATAGTGATCTTATATCAACTACAGATGGACCTACAGTACCTGACAAAGTGTTTAATTCCATTTCTTTACCATTAAAGACAATTTTATTTTTATCTGATAACGAATCGTTTGACATGTTTATTACCTATATTAACTACTAAGATTTATTTGGATTTTATAAATTACTAATATTTATAATTTAATCGATTTACAGTAATAGTACAACCTAGTTCATAAATAATTGAAACTAAATCAGGAGAATTAGTTTTCCCAGTTAGAGCCATTCTTAGGATTGGTCCAATATCCTTAAACGCTAATGATTTATCAAAAATGTACTGATTAAGTGTATTTTTTATATTTTCTTCGCTCCATTCACATTCTTTTAATCGTGATCCAATTTCTTTGAGCATTAAATTATGATTTTGTAATATTGATTGATAATTTTTATCTTTGCAAAAAAAGTCTTTTTGAAAAAGCCAATCAAATTCAAATTTTAAGTCGGTGTATACTTGCACTCTTTTTAGGAGTTCAGGTAGTAAAGATTTAAATCTTTTTTGTTCCTCATAATTCAAATAAAGCTTAAACCTATCAATAACCAACTTGTATATATCATTTATTTTCATACTATTTAGGTTTTTGGCGTTAATATTACTAAGTTTTTTTATATCAAATTTTGCTGGAGACTTGCTTACATTTTCAAGAGCAAATATCTTTGTTGCTCTGTCAATACAATAGTCTTCATCATTTTTAGTTGACCATCCTAATTGAAGTAAATACGAAAACATTGCTTCACTTGTGTAACCTAAATCATGATAATCAAAAAGATTTGTGGCTCCGTGTCTTTTAGATAGTTTAGCTCCATCTGTTCCATGTATTAAGGGGATATGCGCGTAATATGGTATATTCCAGTTAAGATATTTAATAATTTGTATTTGTCTAAATGCATTGTTCAAATGGTCATCACCTCTAATTATGTGACTAATTCCCATGTTATTGTCATCTACAACTGAAGATAACATATAAGTTGGTGTATTATTTGATCTTAAAATAACCATATCATCTAAGATTTCATTTTTAACAGTCACTTTTCCTTGAACTATATCATCAATTGTAGTTGTACCATCAGATGGCATTTTTAAACGTATAACAAATTCTTTGTTTTTATTATTATCTGGTCCTTCTTTGTTTCTCCATGGTGATTTTATTGGGATCCCATTTTCACGGCTTTTTATTCTTAATTTTTCTAATTCATCAGAATTTAAGTAACATTTGTAAGCATGCCCTTTTTTCAAAAGTTCATGAGCAACTTTAATATGAGAATTAAAGTTTTGAGATTGGTAAACTACATTATGTTCAGAATTTACATTTAGCCAACTTAAACCTTCATGTATAGCCTTAATGGCTTCTTCAGAAGATCTTTTTTTATCTGTATCTTCAATTCTAACCAAATATTTACCTGAGTGTTTTTTTGCAAACAAATAGTTGAATATTGCAGTTCTAGCTCCCCCAATATGTAAATATCCTGTAGGTGAGGGTGCAAATCTTGTAACTACGTTCAAATTACTTCCCTTGAATAAATTAAATCAAAATATTTGACATAATTTTATATAAATATAAAGAGTTATTGATAAATTTTTAAAAATATTTTCTTATAAGTCCACACATTTTCCCTTGTATCGTAACTCTGTCTGGTCCGTATATTTGGGTTTTATAATGTTTATTAGCAGGTTCAAGGGCGATACTATCACCCTTTTTTCTAAATTTTTTTAGTGTTGCTTCTTCTTTGTCTATTAGAGCAACAACAATATCTCCATTATTAACATTTGTTATTTTACTTATTAAAACTGTATCTCCATCAAATATACCTTCGTCTACCATGGAGTCTCCTTCTACAGTTAAGGCAAAGCTTTCTTCGGAAAGTAAATAATTTTTAGGTACTTCTATGAGTTGGTCATAATTTGAGATTGCTTCAATTGGTGTTCCTGCTGCAATTTTTCCCAGCATTGGTATTTTTTTTATTTCTTTATTTGATGTATCTATAACATCTCTATCTTTTGGATGTAGTAACTTATTAATATCGATCACATTGCTAATATATGGTTGCCCATTTGGGTATTTAGTTGGAGCAATTGCTCTAGCTTTATTTTCTAGATGTTCAATATATCCTCTTTCTTCAAGAGCTTTTACAATTCTATGAATGCCAGATTTAGATTTTAAATTAAGTTCTAAACAAATTTCTTCATATGAAGGGGAAACACCATCTTGTTCTATACGTAGAATTAAGAAGTTTAATAGTTGATTTTGTTTGTTTGTTAACATTGTTTCCTCATGTTCACTATTTGTTCTAATATATTTTTAAACAATACACAAGTTTTAAATATTATTTGGGATTTTTAATACTTTTACATTCTCACCATTGCTAATTGATTTTTCAAATGGGTCTCTCACAATCAAACAGTCAGCTCTTGAAAAATTTGTAATCATTGAGCTGTCTTGCAAGTTAAATGGTGTAACGTTTAATACACCATTATTGTAGCTTGATTTTGCTCTTACAAAATCAAGTCTTTTATCATTTTTAGACATATTACCATTTAAGATACCATTTTCCAAAAGAGGGAAATAGCTATTGTCGCCCAACATTTTTCTTATAGCTATATTTACAAATATTAATGAGCAAACACCTGAAGACACAGGATTTCCAGGTAATCCAATTAATGGAGTATTATTTATTTTTGAAAAAAGCAAGGGTTTTCCGGGTCTCATAGCTATTTTCCAAAATTCAATTTTGTTCTTAAATTTTGATAAAGCTTTTTGTATTAAATCATATTTCCCAACTGAAACTCCTCCAGTTGTTATAATTAAATCACTATCAAGAGCGTTCTCTAATATTTCATAAATATCTTGTAAATTATCTTTAGCTACTGGCAAAATTCTAGCTATTCCTCCAAATTCTTGGACCATAGATGCTAACATAAGACTGTTTCCACTAGGAATTTTATCCTTTGATATTTGCTCTCCTACTTTTAAAATTTCATTACCAGTAGATAAAATAGAGACTGTTGGTTTTCTAGATACTGTTAACCAAGCCTGTCCAGTCATAGCAATAGATCCAAGGTGACGTGATTTTAGAATCGTACCTTCTTTAAAAAGTATGTGGTTTCTTTTAAAATCTAATCCTTTCTTACGAACATTTTGATTTTTTTTAGGAGTTTCTTCAACTATTATATAATTTTCATTGTTTAAAACTTTAACATTCTCTTGAATAATTACTGTATTACTTCCTTTAGGTAATTTAGCACCAGTAAAAATTCTGACTGTTTCTTGAGCATTGATTTTTTTTGAGTAAGGAACTCCTGCAGAGGACTCTCCAACAATTTTGAACTTTTTAATTTTGCCGTCTTTTACTTTAATAAAATCTTTGTGATTTACAGCATATCCATCCATTGAAGAAACATCATACTTAGGGTTATCTATTTCACTTATAATGGGTTTTGCGAGGCACCTGCCTAGAGCATCTTTTAGAAAAATGTCTTCATTATTAATTTTTTTAAAGCTTGATTTGATTTTATTGATTGCTTCATCTAACGACAGCAAGTCAAACTGCATTGAATTCTCCAGATTTTCCTCCAGATTTGTGAATGAGTTTTATGTTTGTAATTATCATTTCTCTGTCAATAGCCTTACACATGTCATAAATGGTAAGACCAGCAACTGAGACTGCAGTTAGAGCTTCCATCTCAACTCCAGTTTTTCCAACAAGAGAGGCTTCAGCAGTAATATTTACAGAAGATTCTTCAATATCTGGTTCTAAATCGACATTAACATATGATAAGGGAATAGAGTGACATAAAGGGATAAGTTGATCTGTTTTTTTTGCAGCCATGATACCTGCTAATTTTGCTACATTAAGAACATCACCTTTTTTAATTTCTAAATCTAATATTTTTTTTAGAGTATTTGGTTTCATTATTATTTTACCAGTTGCAATAGCAACGCGAACGGTAGAGTCTTTCTGGTTTATATCCACCATTGAAGGGTTTCCGTTTACATCAAAATGTGTAAGTTCATTCTTGCTCAATTTTAAATTCCTAATATTTTTTTTGTTGCTAAGGTTAAATTTTTTTCTTTCATAAGGCTTTCTCCAATTAAAAAATTTATTATCCCATTTTCTTTAAAGAACTTAAGGTCTGTATGTGTTTTTAATCCACTTTCTGCCACGATAATTTTGTCTGGATCAATAAATTTTTTTAATTTTATTGTATTATTAATGTCTACTTCCATTGTTTTTAAATTTCGATTATTAACGCCAACTAATTTTGATTTAAGTTTATTAGCCATCTTAATTTCTTCGTGAGTATGTGTCTCAACAAGCACATCCATACCTAAATCTAAAGCCTCTTTTTCTAATAAGATTGCTTCTTCCAAATTAAGTACTGCCATTATTAACAATATACAATCAGCACCTAAGGATCTAGATTCTTTTATTTGCCAAGGATCAATTATAAAATCCTTCCTCAGAATTGGTAAGTCAATTTCTTTTTTTATAATATCAATATATTTATTATTCCCTTGAAAATATTTCTCATCGGTTAAAACAGATAAACAAGAAGCACCTCCATCTTGATAACATTTTGCTAGCTCTAATGGATCAAAATTTTTTCTTATTAATCCTTTGCTTGGTGACGCTTTTTTTATTTCTGCTATAAGGTTAAATTTATTTGGATTATTAAGGTTTTCTACGAATTTTCTTGGTTTTTTTTGTTTGTCAATTTTTGATTGGAGATCAAAGTTATTTGTTTGATTTCTTCTAAAATTAAATTCCTCTTTTTTATAGTTTATGATTTCTTGAAGTCTTGTAATCATTTTAATATTTAATCCTACAAATTAGTCAATTCTATTAACATTTCTAATTTTTCCATTGCTTTGCCTTTGTCTAATGATTCAATAGATTTTAATGCACCTTCTTGAAGATTGAGTGCATTGCCTGTTGCAACTAAAGCAGAGGCAGAGTTTAAAATAACTACATCCCTAAACTTACTTTTTTTACCATTAAACAATTCAATGATTTCTCTAGCATTTTCTTCTGGTTCTCCGCCAACAATATCAGAAATTTTAGCGGTGGGAAGGTCTATATCGGATGGATTTATTGAAAATTCTTTTATTATTCCATTTTTAAGTTCAGCGCAATAAGTCTCACCGGTTATTGTAACTTCATCTAATCCATCACTCCCATGAACTATCCATGCATGTGTGGATCCAAGAGTTTTTAATGATTCTGCAAATGGTAAAATGAGAGATTTGTCGTAAACACCTAATAATTGTTTCTTAACTAAAGCTGGGTTGGATAAAGGTCCTAATAAATTAAAAATAGTTCTTATGCCCATTTCTTGTCTTATTTTACCAACATATTTCATTGCAATATGATGTTTGGGTGCAAGAAGAAAACAAATACCAATTTCATCCAAACATCTTTCTACAATATCAATCTCACAATCAATATTGACTGACAGTGATTTTAAAACATTTGCAGCGCCTGATTTAGAGGTAGCAGAATAGTTTCCGTGTTTTGCAACAGGAATATTAGTTCCTGCCAATACAAATGAAACTGCAGTTGATATATTTAATGTACCTAAATTGTCTCCTCCAGTTCCAACAACATCAATAGTATTTTCTTTAGATTTAATTTTTGAACATTTATCTCTAAGAATTTCTGCTCCTGCTGCAATAACAGATGGGCTATGGTTTTGCATTTTGATAGCTGTCAAAAAAGATGAAATTTGAGCATCAGTTGCTTTTCCAGACATAATTATCTCAAATGCTGATTTACTTAATTGATAGCTCAATTCTTTTCCATCAGTAAGAATTTTTAAAATATTTTTAAAATCCAAATCATAATTCATTTATTAGCTCATCTATAATTTAATTAATGTATACCAAATCATACTAATATTTTTTATTGATTTAATCTATATTTCTTTATCTAATGTTATTATGTGGTATTATAATACTCAATAAATTAAGTAATTGAAATTATTGTAAAATAACAAGAACTTTTTAATTGACTGTCAAAGATAAAAAAGTTAAATAGGCATAAATTTTATTAATAAATTTTCATTAAAGGAAGATGAAATGGCCTTAAAAGGTACTTATTCAGCAAAACCAAAAGATATTAATAAAGATTGGTTTGTTGTTGATGCAGAGGGGTTGGTCTTAGGACGCTTGGCTGTAATTATTGCAAATAGATTAAGAGGCAAACACAAGGTTGGATACACTCCACATATGGCTTGTGGTGATAATATAATTGTTATTAATTGTGAGAAAGTTGTTTTGACTGGTAACAAAAGAACACAAAAAACATATTATTGGCATACAGGTTATCCTGGAGGTATAAAAGAAAGAAAAGCTGATAAAATTTTAGAAGGAAGATTTCCAGATAGAGTTATTCGTAAAGCTGTAGAAAGAATGGTTCCTCGTGGTCCACTTGGGCGTCAAGTTATGAGGCAACTACATATATATGCAGGCAATAATCATCCACATGAAGCTCAATCGCCGGTAACATTAGATGTAAAATCTATGAATAGAAAAAATAGTTAAAGGTTTTAAACATGGCTGAAGAAAATAAAGAAACAAATAGTCTTGACGATTTATCTAAATTGAAAGTTGATGACAAAGAAGAGGCTATCATTATTGAGCCAAAAATTGATACTCTTGGAAGGTCTTATGCAACTGGAAGAAGAAAAGAATCTACTGCTCGTGTCTGGGTAAAACGAGGCACAGGAAAGATTTCTATTAATGGTAAAGAAATGGTAAATTACTTCGCTAGGCCAGTTCTTCAAATGCAATTGAATTTTGTTTTTGATGTGGCTGAAAGAAAAGATCAGTTTGATGTTATTGCAACTGTAAAAGGTGGTGGTTTATCTGGACAGGCAGGAGCTGTTAGACACGGTTTGAGCAGGGCTTTATGTCTTTTTGAACCGGATCTTAGAAAGCCATTAAAATCTGCTGGAATGTTAACCAGAGATTCTAGAGTTGTTGAGCGCAAAAAGTATGGTAGAGCTAAAGCTAGAAAAAGCTTTCAATTTTCTAAAAGATAGAAGTGAGCATGCTTATTTTATTTACAAGGTGTGCAATGCACACCTTTTTTTTTTCTTAAATTTAATTTATAAATATTTTGTTATTTTTAAATGAGAGGGAAATTTAATGAAACCTATAAAAATAGGAATTGCAGGGCTAGGAAATGTTGGTGAAGAGGTTGCTTATCAGTTAATTAAAGGTTTCAGAGTTCAAAAAAATTTATTCCAAATTGAGTTAGTAGCTGTTTCAGCTAGGTCAAAAAACAAAAAAAGAAAAGTAGATATAAATAATGTTAAGTTTTTTGATAATCCTACAGATATGGTGTTAGACAATAATATTGACGTCATTGTTGAATTAATTGGTGGTGACGAGGGTGTTGCAAAAGATTTATGCTTTTCTGCTTTAAAAAATAATAAGGCAGTTATTACTGCTAATAAGGCACTAATTGCAAAATATGGTAAAGAATTAGCTGAAATAGCTGAGGAAAGAAATTTATTCTTTTCTTTTGAAGCTTCTGTAGCAGGGGGCATCCCAATTCTTAAACTCATTAGAGAAGGATTAATAGTAAATGAAATTACTAAACTCACAGGCATTTTAAATGGAACCGCAAATTATATTTTATCCGAGATGGAAAAAGAACAAAAAAGCTTTGATATTGTTCTCAAAGAAGCGCAAGAAAAAGGTTTTGCAGAAGCGGATCCATCTTTTGATGTAGATGGAATAGATGCAGCTCATAAAACCATAATATTATCAGCTTTAGCCTATGGTAAGATGCCAAATGTTAATAATCTTACTATTAAGGGAATTAGAGATATCACATTGAATGATATTTCATACTGCAATCAATTAGGATATAAAATAAAGTTATTAGGTAATTCCATGTTATCTAAAAATAAAAATGGTGAAGATGAGTTGTGTTGTTCTGTTGAGCCCTGGCTTATTTCAAAAAATCTTGGCCTTTCAAGTGTTGCTGGGGTACTAAATGCTGTCCAAATTGAATCTAGCTTAGCTGGCTCAGTAATGATCACTGGTGCTGGGGCTGGTGGAGAACCTACAGCATCTGCTGTTTTGGCAGATATAGTTGATTATGCTAATGAAACAAAATTATTTTCATTTGGAAGAAATTCAAATGATATTAAAAATAATTATAAAACAATATATTATAGAAATAAATTTAAGTATTACTTGAGGTTAAATGTAGTAGACAAATCTGGTGTTTTAGCTGATGTTACATCAATTTTTAAAAATTATGGTTTGTCAATTGAAAGCTTTATTCAAAAATCTAATCAAGAAGACAAAACTGCTGAATTAGTAATTATTACTCACGATGCTGAAGGTTTTGTGCTAAACGATTCTTTATCAAAAATATCAATATTAGATGGAGTAATTACAAAGCCAGTTTGCTTAAGTATTTATTCCTAATAATTATAAGCAGTTAACTTGACAAAAACATTATTATATAATTCAAATCCATCTGTAAATAATGCGGACTGGTATTTAATTGTTTCAAATGATTTTACGAAAAGGTCTGTGGATTATTTGTACCAAAAATATAAGTTGCCAAGCTTTATTACACCTTATCTTATGTATAAGGGTGTTAATTTAGATGAATTTGATAACTTTTTTGCTCCTAAGCTTAAAAATTTATTACCAGAGCCTTTTAAATTTAAAGATTTAGAAAAAGGAGTAAAAAGATTAGCTTCAGAAGTAATTGCATCGCGACCTATAGGTATTTTTGGTGATTATGACGTTGATGGGGCTACGTCTGCGGCTATTATATCAAAATATTTAGAACAATGTGGCTGTAAAACGTTTATACATATACCAGATAGGTTTTTAGAGGGATATGGTCCAAATGAAAAAGCTTTAAAAGGGCTACATGAAAAAGGTTCTAAATTAATAGTTACTGTTGATTGTGGTATTTCTTCTTTTGAGCCTCTTCAAGCAATGACCTCTGTTGACATTGATGTAATTGTTATTGATCATCACATACCCGATATTAAATTGCCTCCAGCATATGCTATTATTAATCCAAAAAGAATTGATACTGAAAAAGGATATGAAGATTTGTGTGCGGCAGGTGTAACTTTTATTTTCTTAATTGGTTTGAATAGAGAATTAAGAAAACAAGGTTTTTTTAAAAATAGAGCTGAACCTAATTTGTTTCAATTTCTTGATTTGGTTGCTTTAGGGACAGTTTGTGATGTGGTTCCTTTAAGTAAGCTAAATAGGGCCCTTGTAAAGCAGGGACTTAACATAATGAAAAGAAGAGAGAATATTGGGATAAAAATTTTATCTGATATTAGTAAAATAAATAGTGCGCCAAATACCCAATCTCTAGGTTTCTCTTTGGGGCCAAGAATTAATGCAGGTGGTAGAATTGGAAATAGTGAACTTGGTGTAAATCTTCTTAGAGAAAACGATGAGAGTAAAGCTATTGAAAAAGCTAGCAAATTAGATGAATTAAACAAAAAAAGAAGATTTTTAACAGCTGAATTAGAGAGTAAAGCTATAGGATTAATAGAAAAAATTAAAAATAATAATGATAATAGAATTCCTAACGCAATAGTGGTAAATGGCAATGATTTTCATCAAGGTATAACGGGCATCGTAGCTGGTAGAATGAAAGAATTATATAACCGACCCGTATGCCTAATTTCAATTAAAGATGGAATTGGCAAGGGTTCAGGTAGGTCAATTTATGGTATTCCTCTAGGAGAAATAATTTTAGATGCATTAAATTTGAAAATAATTAAAACAGGTGGTGGTCATGATATGGCTGCTGGATTTACAATTGATCCATCTGAGATAAATAACTTTAACAATTTTTTAAATGATAAGGTAAGTTCTTTTATGGAAAAGGGAGTTCCAAGATTTTCTTATATTGTAACTTCTGTTATTCCAATTTCTGCCTGTACTTTAGAGATAGCTGAATGGCTTGAAAATTTGGGTCCGTGGGGTTCGGGAATGGAGGAGCCAAAATTTATAGTGCCTAATTCTAAGATATCCTCTTTTAGAAGATTTGGCTCTAATGATGAGCATGCTTCATTTTATATAAATGATGGTTCGTCAAAAAAACTAAGAGTAAAAAAATTTAATTTATTAAATAGTGATTTGGATAAAGTGTTTGCTAATTACGAAAATATAAATTTCGATTTTTTAGGTACTTTATCTATTGATACATGGAATAATTCTAAAACTATTGAGTTTATGCTTGATGATATAATTTATACAGATGTTACTTGATTTTTAATTAAATTATAGTTAATAACTAAATCAGTGGTCCCTTCGTCTAATGGTTAGGACTCAGCCCTTTCACGGCTGCAATAGGGGTTCGAATCCCCTAGGGATCACCATATTAATACTAATAAATTTATCATTATGAAAAATATCCAAGAAAAAATTAATATAACTGAATTAGAAGTTATTAAAGCTCAAGAGTTATGGGCTCAAAATGTTATAGAAATCGGAAATTTATACACAAAAAACAAAGATTATAAATCAAGAGCGGGTATTTTTGTTAAACAATTTTATGCTTTTGATGTAGGTGAAGTATTATTTAAGCCTACATTAGCGTCAGAAAAACAATTTCGTTATTCTTATGATGACGCCTTATCTTATTTCATTGGTGGTAATATCTCAGAAGATAAAGGTTTTGCATTAAAGCCGTGGAAAAAAATAAATTTTGCCGAAAGAAAAATAATTATTCTCAATGAGTTAGCTTTATCAATGGGAAATTACTTTTTTCAAGGTATTGATGGTGGCGATGAGGTTAAAGTAGAATTTACTTTTGGTTATGTTAAAGATAATGATAAAAACTTGTTAATTAACCTACACCATTCATCTATTCCATATACAAATTAAAAGAAAAATTCAGCTTTATTTCAAATTTTTAATCCAATTTACCATTGTTTTTTTTGCATGCTCAGTTTGATTTGGAGAAATAATATCACCAGCTAACACATGTGAATATTTATCATCTTTATTTGAAAGTTTAACGATTTTTATTGTGCTTTTTCCACCCCAATTAGATATAAATTTTTTAATTTTTTTAGGATTAACCACTTTGTCGTCCATTGAAAAATAAAAAAGCGCAGGTTTATCTACTTTACTATAATCCTTGTCATTTACTTCATTTACCAGCTTTGCCATTGGAATAAGAGCATTTGTTGGATATGACATTGTCCAATATTTTTTGTTAAGCTCATTTCTTGGATTGTGTTTCATTGTCTTACCAAGAATTAATTTTAACCAATATTCAGAAAAAGGCCATGAAATCAAACTAGAAAATTTGTTATTTATTCCAAAATTGGGTGATATAAATATATATCCTAAAATTTTCTTTGAAAGCTTTTTGTCTAAAGCAGAAGTTACACTTATTGTTCCGCCAGTTGAAGAGGAAATTAAAATAACTTTTTCTCCAATTTTTGAACCAATTTCTAATGCCTCATGAAGATCTTTCATCCAATTTGGAATTGAACATAATTCCATTGCCTTTGGATTTCTTCCGTGCCCTGTTAATCTTGTAAAAAAAAGATTTGCATTTAAATCACTGGCAATTTTGTCAGGAAGAGGGCGAACCTCTTCTGAGGACGCTGTAAAACCATGGATATAAACTATTGCTATCGGAGTTTTTTTGTTGGTTTCATTAGCCCAAATTACTTTTTTTTCTACTCCTTCTTTAATGTCTAAAAATTGTTCTTCTGTTTTTTTTAAATATTCATTTATATTAGATCCGATAAAATTTGGATTAAAATCGCTCGAAAATTTTACCTGATTTGTATTCATAGATATTTATAAAGTTAAACTAAAAAGTATTATAAAGGGTATAATATATCTAAAAATTATTTTGCAAACTCCTTAACTTTCAATATTACTATTAACCCATAATTTTATTAAAAAAAACAGTAAATATTAAAATAATAAATATTAATTTTTAGCTATTTGTGATTATATAACATCATTATTATAATGGTTTAATTTATGATTAATTTACCACAGATTTTCTTTAAAAATTCAGAATTATATGAAAATAAACCACTATTTGGTTTTAAAATAAATAGTAATTGGGAACACCTTTCTTGGAAAGATACACAAGATTTAGTTCTAAATATAAGTTCTGCTTTACATGAAATAGGAGTAAAAAAAAATGACAAAATATCCATTATTGCTGATAATAGTTATAAGTGGTGTGTTGTAGATTTGGCTACAATATCATTGGGAGCAATAACTGTTCCTGGTTATACAACAAGTAATGAAGAAGAAATTTCTTATCTCTTATCTCATTCAGAAACCTCAATAGTTTTTGTTAATGGAAAACTTCTATCACTAATTTTAAAAATACTACCAAGTTTGAATAAAATTAAACATGTAGTTTGTATTGACGATATAAATACATCAAAATTCAAAAAATTTAATATAGGTTTTTATACATTTAATGAGCTTTTGAATCTTGGTTCAAAAAGTGATGAGAAATTTAAAATTATAGAACGTTTTGTTTCTAAAATTAATGAAAATGATGTTGTTTCAATTATTTATACATCTGGAACTAGTAATAAGCCTAAAGGTGTAATGTTAACTCATAAATCAATTATATCTAATATAGTTGGAGCAAATGAATTGGTTTCTGAAATTAAAATTAAAGATCATAAATTTCTATCTATCATTCCACTATCACACGCGTATGAACATACTGCTGGCTTTTTCTTGCCCATATATATTGGAGCAGAAATTTATTTTAATGAAAATCGTGATCAAATAGTTAATGATTTATTAAGTGTTAAGCCAACATTAATGACTGCTGTGCCAAGACTTTATGAAGTTTTATATAAGAAAATAAATAATCAGCTATTAACAAAAAGTAAATTTTCTCAAAAACTGTTTGAAAAAACAATTACATTAGGGACTAAAAAATATAAAAAAATAAAATTAAGTTTTTTAGAAGAACTCCAAAATATAGTTTTAGATAAATTAGTAAGAAAAAACTTTCAAAAAAAGTTTGGTGGTAATTTGCAAGCGTTTATTTCAGGAGGAGCTGCACTGAATGAAAAAGTTGGTTTGTTTTTTCAATCCCTTGGAATTAATATTTTACAAGGATACGGTCAGACTGAATGTTCACCACTTATATCTTGTAATCCAATCAGTAAAATAAAAATAGACACTGTGGGCGTTGTTATAAAGGGGCTTCAGGTTAAAATTTCTGATGAAAATGAAATTCTCGTAAAGGGAAGTTCTTTAATGAAAGGATATTGGAAGGATAAAAAAAATACAGATAAAGTTTTGGTAAATGGTTGTTTGCATACAGGAGACCTGGGGTCAATTGATAATGATGGATACTTAAAAATTTCTGGAAGAGTAAATGAAATGATTGTTAATTCAGGTGGTGAAAATATAGCTCCTGTTCCAATTGAAAACCTTTTACTGTCATATGATGAAATTGAGCAAGTAATGATTTATGGTCATAACAGGCCCTTTTTAATTGCTATAATTATTCCGAATGAAAAGTTAATAAGTGATAATTATAATTTTTTAAAAGAAAATCTTCAAACTATATTGAACAATGTAAATAAAAATTTATCTCAAACAAAAAAAATTAGAAAATTTATTTCTTCAAATAAAGTATTTAGTACTGATAATGGTCAATTAACTCCAACACTAAAAATAAGAAGGCATATAATTGCAAATCATTATAAAGATGAAATAAATAATTTATACAAGAAATCCTTTTTTTAATTCTTTTTAGGTTTCAAAATAGTGAGATTTGATTTTTTTAATCCGCAAGTTAGAGATAATCCCTTTTCATCACTAATAATGTTGGTTTTAGGGGTAATAATTTTATCTTTGCAGGATAGTTTAATCAAACTAATGTCTAGTGAAACAAGTTTTTGGCAATTGCAATTTATAAGATCAATTGGAAATATATTTTTACTGTTTTTAATAGCTAAATTTACTAACAGTATTCATCTACTTTTTCCACTTAACTGGAAGCCTGTATATTTCAGAGCCCTGATGATGACAACTTGCATGTTTTGCTTCTTTGCAGCATCTCCAAAATTAAGTTTTGCGCAAATGGCGGCTGGTCTTTATACATTTCCAATTTTTGTATCTTTATTAGCAATTGTCTTTCTTAAAGAAAGAATTGGAATTTGGAGGGTTTTTGCTTTGATATTAGGGAGTTTAGGGGCTTTATTGATATTAGAGCCATGGTCTGAAAATTTTTTGGTATTACAAATATTACCTATAATGGCTGGTTTTTTCTTTGCTTGTAATATTATTCTTATTAGAAAATATTGTAGAGAAGAATCTGTAATGTCTCTTACATTGGCAGTCGGTGTAATGTTTTTCGTTTCTGCGTCTTTGGGAATATTATTTTTTGAGTATTTTTATATAGAAAACATTTACAGAGAAGAAAGTCCATTTGTTTTTATAGGATGGCCATTATTAACTTTTATCGTTTTTTCTTTTTGTTTATCATGTTCAATCTTAAATATTACAGGTAATATGCTTTTAGCTAAAGCTTATCAGACAGCTGAAAGTAGTTGGTTAGCTCCAATGGATTACTCATATTTAGTTTTTGCAACCATTTGGGGAAAACTGTTTTTTGGAGATTGGCCTAGTTATTCAAATATATTTGGAATGTTTTTAATTGCTTTTTCAGGTATTTTGATTGCTTTTCGTGAACAGATAAAAACAAAAAATCAACCAGAAAAATAATCTTCAATTTTTCGATCAAAAACCACATCAGAAACATTTATCGCTCGAGTTAAAAAAAGACCATCTAAAGAAGTAACTCTGCTTAATGCTACATAGGTTTGACCGGGAGCAAAAGAGCCTTTGTCTAAATCTATTATAGCTTTTTCAAATGTTTGTCCTTGGCTTTTATGTATTGTTACAGCCCAAGCCAGCTTGATAGGGTATTGAGTAAAAGTTGCTACAACTTCATGCATAACTTGACCATCTTTAATTAAATAATCAAATTTTTCCCAAGTATCTTGTGTAATTTTATAGATTTTATTTTTAATTTTTAAATGAATAGAATTTTCTGTTAACTGAGTAACTATACCGATTGATCCGTTAACCCATCTTTTTGGAGATTTCAAATCATTTTTAATGAGCATTACTTGAGCTCCAACTTTTAACTCAAGAATTTCGTCAGCTGGCTTTTCTTTGAAGTCACCTGTTTCAGATGACTCATAAGAAAATGTTTCACTGTTTATATTTTGAAGGTTAACATTATTTATAGTATCCACTCTTTTATTTGTAGGTGACAATATAATTGTCTCTGACGGTATATCTAAACTTTCATTAACGACCCTGTTGTTTAATATAAAAAGATCATTATCAGTTATGTTCCCAAATCTAATATTATTGAGTATATTAATAAAATCTTTATCTTTTTGTCTATAGACCTTCGTTAATTCATAGGTTTTAATATCACTTTCCTCAAAGCAATTCGCATTAAAAAAATAATGACCAAGTGGATAAAAATTATTAAAAATTTCTCTTTCATTTTCCCTTATTACTGGTGGAAGTTGATGCAAGTCCCCTAAAAGAATAATTTGAATACCGCCAAAGCTTTTGTCACTATTTCTATTTAATCTAAGTGATTGATCTATAGCATCGAGTACGTCACATCTTATCATAGAGCATTCATCAATTAAAATAGTATCAATTTTGCTTATTATTTTGCTTCGTAATTTTTTGATTTTTTCATTTATTAATATTCTTGGTGGAAATAGAAAAAAAGAATGAATAGTTTTTCCTTTAGCTTTAATTGCAGATATTCCCGTTGAGGCTAATATTACAAAATTCTTTTTTGAATTAATTCTAAAATATTCTAATAAGGTAGTTTTTCCTGTGCCAGCTTTTCCAGTGATAAAAATATTTTGCTTTGTATACTCCATTAGATCAAAAATTTTTTTAAATTCAGAATCAAAATCAATTTTTTCTAGTATATCTTTGTAATTATTTATTTTATTTTCCATAATCAAACTTGTTTTTAATAATAGAAGTTAAATGTGATGTCGCTTCTTCTGGTGTAAGAGTTTTTTCTAATGTTATGCAGATATCTGGTTCTTCCAAAATAGCGAATTGGCTATCAACTAGACTGTCAGGCATGAAATGATCTTTTCTATTTTTGATCCTTGTCTTTGCAGTCTTTTTAGTAATTTTTAAATAAACTAAAAAATCTTCTTTAACGTGTAATATTGACCTATATTTTTCTTTTAGAGCAGAGCACGCAACAACTAAATTTTGAAAATTCTTTCTTTTATCGATTTCTTCTTTTATTTTAATAAGCCAGTCATACCTGTCGTCGTCATTAAGTGGAATTCCCGCACTCATCTTATCTATATTTTTTTTACTATGGTAATCATCTGCTTCAATTAAAAATGCATTTATTTTTTTTGATAACAACTTTGCAATCGTTGTTTTCCCGGAACCAGCGACACCCATTATAAGTATAGTAAAAAATTTTTTGCTCATAATTTAGTCCAATAAGGATTTATTTTATTTTTCCCTTTTTTGTCTTTAATTGGATGAAGGCCAAAAAAACTTCTTTGTAACTGTATTGTTTCACCAATTATATGATTTGAAAACATTTGGTCATAATATGCCAGATTAGAAGATAAAACAGGGCAAGTTATTCCCATTTTTATTGCACTTGTATTGAATTTTCTAATAAATTTTAATTGATCTGAACAATTTCTTTGAATTAAATCATGTAAATACTGTGGATCAATTTTTTTTCGTTTGGTGAATTCTTTTGAAATAATATCTAGGTATCTACCTTGTAAAATACATCCAGCACTCCATGCTTTAAAGATATCATCGATTTTAAAATTAAAAAACTCCCATTTATTTGACTCATTTATAAGGTTTAGACCTTGGTATATAGAGCATGCAAAATTAAAAAAAATTATTTGTTCAATAGAGATTTCATTATATTTATCATTTGGAATATATTTTTTATTATTAAAATTTTGTTCAAAATTATATTTAAAATTTTTTGAGTTAGATCTTGTAGATACAGCCTCGTATATTGATGGAATTCCAACCCCTAAGTCTAGTGCGGCTTTTATAGTCCAAACACCTGTTCCATTTTGTCCAATTACAGGGTCAACTTCATCTATAAAATATTGATCATTTTCATTTTTAGCATTTATTATTTCAGAAGTTATTCTTAATAAAAATGAAGAAGAGTTAGTTTCAAGTAAATCTTTAAATTTTTTTGCTATTTCATTATTATTTAGATTATAAACTTTATCTAAGATATTAGTTACCTCAGCTATTCCTTCCATAAGTGCATATTCAATTCCATTATGGACTAATTTCACAAAATGTCCTGATCCAGCGCTGCCAAAAAAACAACAAGCACTTTGTTTGTGATTTTTGGCTGCAATATCCTCAAATATGTGTTTAGTTTTGTTCCATGCTTCTTTTGAGCCTCCAACCATTATTGCTGGACCATTTTTAGCTCCTCTAGGTCCACCTGAAACTCCAACGCCTAAAAAGTTTATCTTATGACTGTTTAATAGAGTATTTCTTTCTATAGACTTCGAATAAAGTGAATTTCCAAGGTCAGCGACAATATCTTCAGGTTCTAAAAAATTAGTTAATTCATTAATTACCTTATCTACTTTATCAGCTGGTAAGCTGAGCATAATTATTCTAGGCGATATAACCTTGTTTAAGAGCTCATTTAAAGATTCTGTTAAAAATAAATCTTTAACTTTACTTTTTTTGAGGTCTTTATTTATTTCTGGATTTTGTTCATATGCATAAACTTTATATTTTTTTGATATGATATTCTTAGCTAAATTTAATCCCATTGAGCCAAGTCCAATTATTCCAATGTTCATGCTACGACTTACCTTTTTGATGTGAATAACATTTTTATATCAAGTTAAAATATTTTTTCTATAGGATTGGTTAAATTCTTTTAAATTTAAAAAAATTAGAAATTGGAGAATAAAAAATTTCTAATATTACAAATCCAGTTATTGCAAAAATTGCAATTAACTGATTAAGAGTAATTTCGTCTTCAAGAATAAAAAATGCTAATCCTAAAGCAATTACAGGTTTCAAGAAAAACAAATAATTTCCTCTTGCTACGTCAGGAATTTTAGATAGCCCCCACAACCAAAGTATGAATGCTATGCAAGTATTCCAGACTCCAAGAGTTATGATGGACATATATTCAATATATGTTCTATCAAAAAGATCAAATGGATTTACCCATATATTCCAAATAACACCTATGGATGGATATAAAGCTATAAAGCCTAGTACAAATGTGTATGTAGTCATTCTTATAGGTCCATATACTTGAACATAAGGTTTAACCATAACAAGATAAATTGCTCCAACTAAAGCGCATCCAATAGATAAATAAATTCCCAAGATGCTATCACCAGCTCCACTGAGTTGTTCTAAGTAGCCGTCTGTAAGTAAAAAAACACATCCTAGAAAGGCGCCAATTCCACTTATTATTTTTGGGGGTGTTATTTTAGTTCCTTCAATTATACGAGCCACAAAAACAACTCCTATTGGCATTATTGTAACCATAGTGGCAACTTGTACAACAGAAGCAAAGTCTAAAGCCCAATGAAATAAAAACTGTCCAAATGCCATTCCAAAAACTGAAAGAATAACAATGGGGTAGGGGTCTTTTTTAAGTGGTGTTATTAAGTTTCTAGATGATGGGTTAATTAAGCACAATATTAATAAGGCAAACCCTCCTAAGCCAAATCTCCAAACAGAAACTTCAACCCCAGAAATCCCTGAAAGTTTAACAAAAAATTCAGAACTGGCATGACCACATACACCTAAAAATGCAGAAAAATAAGCTAATATTATCAAAGTTTTACTATCTTGATACATTTATCTAAATAATAAAACTTTGTTCAAAAATTAATTACCTTCGATTATCTTCAAAATTTTAGGTGGCGACATCGGAAGACTGTACGAACGTTTTCCGATTGCTTGATAAACTGCGTTTGATATAGCTGCCAAAGGTGGAACTAGGGGAACTTCACCTACACCTCTTACCCCTTGCGGATGTTTTGGGTTCGGAATTTCGATTAATACAGTGTCTAACATTGGTAAATCTGAACATACAGGCATTCTATAATCCAAAAAGCCAGTATTGTCCAAATGACCATCTTTATTGTAGATATATTCTTCGCTTAAAGCCCAGCCAATACCTTGAACACAACCACCATGAAGCTGTCCCTCTACATAATCAGGATGAATGGCCTTACCAACGTCTTGTATAGATGTGTATCGTTTTACCCTTACTACACCAAGATCCATATCTACTTCAACATCACAAATATGAGTTGCAAAGCCACCTTCAGCACCTTCAGTGTTTACCTGGTATCCAGCTCCAATTGGACCACCGGTCGCGGTGGCTTTTTCTGCTAATTCAGCCAATGTAAGTGGAGCAAATTTTCCTGCATTATCACCGGCAGGTCTAGCTTCACCATTTTCCCACTCAATTGCTTCTTCATCAATACCCCAAATTTTAGCTGCTCTTTGTTTTAATTGTTTAATAACTATTTTAGCAGATTCAGTTACAACCATTGCAGAAGCAAATAATACTCTACTTCCACCAGTAAGGTTGCTGTATCCAATTGTTGCTGTGTCACCGATTAAAACCGATACTTTATCATGATGAATACCTAATAATTCAGCAGTAATATTGGCTATTGACGCTCTGGAACCTCCAATATCCGGATGTCCTGTAGTTACAACTACATTACCGTCTTCTGTGATGTTTAACTGTGCGCTTGATTCTCCACCAGCATTAAACCAAAAACCACTAGCTACACCTCGACCTTGATGCTTGCCTAAAGGAGCTTTATAATGAGGATGGTTTATTGCTGCTTCAACTGTCTCCAAATATCCCATTTGGGGATAAGTAGGGCCATGGACTGCTTGGGTTCCTTCTTTTGCGGCATTAATTTTTCTTAACTCCAAAGGACACATGTTAAGTTTTTCAGCAATTTCATCTAAAACACATTCTACTCCGTATGCACCAATAGGAGCTCCAGGAGCTCTGTATGCAGCAACTTTACATCTGTTAGATACAACGTCATAACCAAAAGTATGGGCATTAGGGATATCATATGGTGCAAGAGAGCATCCTACTGCACCTCTAATAGGTGAACCGGGAAAAGCTCCTGCTTGTAAATAATATGTTCCTTGTGCCGCAACAATCTTTCCATCTTTAGTAGCACCAATTTTAATTTTGCTTTTAGATCCAGATGTAGGCCCGGAAGCTCTCATTGTATCTTCTCTGTTCATAACTATTTTAACTGGACGGCCTGTTTTTTGTGACAAGATAGTAGCTAATGGTTCCAAATAAACAATAGTTTTGCCTCCAAATCCTCCACCAATTTCAGCAGGTATTGCTCTGATGTTACTCTGAGGTATACCTGTTAAATATGAGGTCATTGCTCTAACCATAAATTGACCTTGGCTTGAGCTCCATATAGTAGCTCTACCATCTGCCGCAACACTTACTAAACATGAATGTGTTTCTAAGTAACCTTGATGTACTGCTTCTGTTTTAAATTCCCTTTCTATAATGACATCAGATTCTGAAAAACCTTTATCAATATCACCTTTTTTATGCTCTAGCGTGCCAGCTATATTTGAAGACTTTCCTTCAAATTTAATGTGATCATGTAGAATAGGGGCGTCAGGTTTTATTGCGTCGTCAATCTCAATGGCCCATGGTAAAACTTCGTATTCTACCTCTATTAATTCACATGCTTTTTCTGCTATTTCCTCAGTTGTTGCAGCAACCGCTGCAAGTGGATGGCCATGAAAAAGAACTTTGTCTCTAGCCATAACATTTCTACACATCCATCGCATATCTTGGATACCAAGTATAACTGGCGTATCAATAGGGAAGTCAACAACATCTTTGGATGTAATTACTGCCTTAACTCCTTCTAATTCCTCAGCCTTTTTTGTGTTAATAGACAAAATTTTAGCGTGTGGATGAGGGCTTCTTAATACATGACCCCAAATCATACCTGGCATTGTTGTGTCTGATGAATATTGTGCTCGACCAGTAACCTTATCTGCACCGTCAGGTCTAATAGTGTTTTTACCAATCCATTTATAGCTAATTTCATTCATTATGCACTCTCCTTCATTTCATCAGCAACTTCTAATACAGCTTTTACAATCTTGTCATATCCAGTACATCTACATAAATTGCCAGCCAGCCAATATCTTACTTCAGTTTCTGTTGGTGAAGGGTTATGGTCTAATAAAGCTTTAGAAGCCATTAAGAAACCAGGTGTACAAATGCCACATTGAAGTGCAGCTTTTTCAAGAAATTTTTGTTGTAATGCATGAAGTTTGCCACCTTCTGACATACCTTCAATAGTTTCAATATTGCTTCCTTCTGCTTCTGCAGCTAACATCAAACAAGAGCAGATTAATTCACCATCAAGGATTACACTACAAGAACCACAATCACCTGAACCACAGCTTTCTTTCGATCCAGTCAAATTTAATTGGTTTCTTAAAACATCCAACATAGTATCATGTGGTTCACATAAATAGTCTATATTTTCGTTGTTTATTTTAGTTGAAACTTGAATTTTTGCCATACTATTTATTTCCTCCAATTCTTTCAGCTGCTAATTTTGTAGCTCTTTTAGCCAAAACGCCTGCAACTTTTGTTCTATAGTCAACTGTTCCTCTTTTATCATTAATTGGATTACAAGCATCCATACATATTTTGGAAACCCTATCTAGAGTGTCATCATCAAGCTTTGATCCAATCATAATATCTGATGCTTCCTTAATTAATAAGGGTGTTGGTGCAACAGCACCTAAAGAAACTCTTGCGTGAGTACAAATATCATTTTCCAATGAAATATTCACACCACAACCAACAACAGCAATATCCATCTCAGTTCTAGGAGTCATTCTTAAATAAGCATCCGCAGAATTTGATACACGTTTAGGAAATTTTAAACTCACGAGCATTTCTCCATTTTCTAAAACGGTTTTTCCTGGTCCTAAATGAAAATTTTCAATAGGTACATCTTTTCTACCTTTTGGACCAGCAATAACTGCTTTACAACCAGCTGCGATTAAAGCTGGAACACTATCACCGGCTGGTGATCCGTTGCATAGATTTCCACCTAAAGACGCTCTTCCTTGTATCTGTTCTGATCCAATTAATCTGAATGCCTCTAATACACCTGGCCAAAGTTTAGCAAATTTAGAATTTCTATTTAAATTAGCGCCTGATACTGAGGCACCAATTTCAAATTCACCATCTGAATTTTCATTAATAGAATTTAACTCAACAATTTTTTTAATGTCTATAACTAAATCCGGCTTTCTGATACCGCTTTTGATTTGAACTAACAAATCTGTTCCACCAGCTAAAAAACGTGCTGTTCCATTGGCTTTTTCATGAGCATTAACTGCTTCATCAATAGTTTTTGCAGCTAAATATTGTGTTTCTGACATTTTATCTCCCAAGAATTAAGTTTGAATATGATGTAAAAGAATTATACTAAATAAATAACAATTAATTTTTTTTAATTCAATATATTTAAGCGTATTAAATCAAAATTTATGAAAATTTTAACTAATCCTCATTTTCTGTTAACGTTAACATCAATATTTTGGGCATTTAATACTGTTGCTGGAAGAGCAGCAGTAGGAGAAGTTTCACCTTTATTAATAGTCAGTGTGAGGTGGTTTTTTGTTTCAATAATTTTATCAATTTTATGTAGAAATCAATTAATTGAAACTTGGAGCATATTAAACAAAAAAATCAAATGGCTAATATTCATGGGTTTATTTGGCTTTACTGGTTTTAATTCTGCGTATTATATTGCAGCACATGATACAATAGCTATTAATCTTGGTTTGGTTCAAGGTACAATGCCTGCTTTTATAATTATAACTGCATGGATATGGTTGAAAGATAAAATCAATTTTACACAATTTTTAGGTGTTTTGATAACTTTTATAGCAGTATTAATTGTTGTTTGTTCTGGTAACTTTAATGCCTTAATTGAATTAGAATTAAACAGTGGTGATATTGTAATGATATTTGCTTGTACCTTGTATGCAATTTATGCAGTTGGTCTAAGAAAAAAACCTAAAATTAGTGCTTTGCCTTTATTAACTTTTTTTGCTTATATTGCATTTTTGGGCTCTCTTCCAGGTTTCATTTATGAGACTTATTCTAATCAATTAATTTTACCTGGCCAAAAAGGTTTCATAATATTGGGAGTTATAATTAT
>CACBXG010000015.1 GCA_902543145.1 uncultured SAR116 cluster alpha proteobacterium
TATAATTTTTTTAATTTAATTTTTTTTGATTTTTTAAAAGACTTTTTTTGAAACCTAAATTGTAACACTCAATGGCATAACCTCTCATTTTTGGAAAAATCTACATGACACTTACAAGACATTTTTATACTTTTTGAGGAGGAATTTGGCCTAATTTCTCTGATTAGCTTCCGAGCAAAATGAGAAGAAAATCGGATAGATAGTTTAAAATTAAGTAAATTTTTTAATAGGTTTTTGGCTAAGTCATTGTATTTAATACCACAATCCATTTAAGGAAAAGTGGTGAGCGCGACAGGATTCGAACCTGTGACCCATTGATTAAAAGTCAATTGCTCTACCAACTGAGCTACGCGCCCTAAGACTTCATGAAACTATTTGATAATGATATTAGAATCAAGTTTTATGTTAAAAAAAAAGAATTTTTTTAATTTTTTTTATCCTTCATTGCAACATTAACATTTGATGGAACAAACGAAGAAATATCACCACCTAAAAGAGCTATTTCTTTTACAAATCTTGATGCAACAAATTGATGAGTTTCAGAAGCAGTTAAAAAAATAGTTTCTATATCATTTGCCAACCTTGCATTCATGCCCGCCATTTGGAATTCATAATCAAAATCAGAAACAGCCCTAAGGCCTCTTATTATCATTGTTGCAGAATTGGCTCTAGCAAAATCAATAAGAAGGTTATCAAAACTTTCAACTCTTATTTCACCTAATTTTCTTTTTGAAGTTTTTAAATTTTGATTGATAGCATCTTGAATTAAAGATTTTCTCTGCGAAATTTGAAAGAAAGGATTTTTTCCTATATTTTCTGCAACACCAATTATTAGAACATCACATAATGAACTTGCTCTATAAATTATATCTAAATGGCCATTTGTTACTGGATCAAATGTTCCAGGATATAGCGCTATTCTTTTCAACAAAAACCCTTTTTATATATTTATTTCAAATATAATTTTTCTATTTATCAATTGCAACTTCGTTGTCATTTTCGTCAGGATTTTCTTCTTCATCACTTTCAGTTAACAATGCAACTGAAACTACCTTTTCTTCGTCATCAACATCAAAAAGCCTTACACCTTGAGTTTTTCTTCCTGCTACTCTAATAGAGTCCCCTTCTCCTCCATGAACTCGTATACGTATAAGTTTTCCTGAGTTAGTCACAAGCATGATCTGATCATCCTCAGAAGCAACATATGATGCAACAACTGGTCCATTTCTATTAGAACACTCAATGTTTGCAACACCTTGACCACCTCTATTAGTCATTCTGTAATCTTCAATTGGAGTTCTTTTACCAAATCCATTTTCAGTAACAGATAGAATATATCTTTTTTCTGACTTAGGTATTAATGACATTGATACGACATAATCATTAGGTTTTAATTTTATTCCCCTTACTCCTGATGAACCCCTACCTACAAAAACTCTTACATCATTTACATCAAATCTTATTGCTTTACCTAATCTAGTCGCCAATAACACATTATCTTTATCTGTACATGGAATAACAGAAACTAATTCATCATTTTCATTTAGTTTCATAGCAATTTTTCCATTTTGTCGAATGTTAGTAAAATCACTCAATTGATTTCTTCTAATATTTCCATTTTTGGTAGCAAAAATAATTTGTAGATTTTTCCATGTTTCTTCATTTTCTGGCATAGGCATTACTGTATGTATTTTTTCATCTTGCTCTATAGGGAGTAAATTAATCATTGGCTTACCAAGAGCCTGAGGTGCTGATTCAGGCAATTTATAGCATTTTAATTGGTGAACCATCCCTGATGATGTAAAAAATAAAATTGGTGTATGTGTGTTAGTTACAAAAAGTGAGGTGACAGTATCCTCATCCCTCATTTTCATGCCAGCTCTACCTTTACCGCCTCTTCTTTGTGCTCGATAAGTAGATAAAGAAACTCTTTTTATGTACCCTCTATGACTAACGGTTACAACCATGTCTTCTTTCTGAATAAGATCTTCATCATCGTGATCAACTGCACTTTCGTTGATTTCAGTTCTTCTAGGATCATCAATTTTCGTTAAAACTTCATCAAGTTCTTTTTGTATTAAATCCGTAAGTTTATTTTTGTCAGAAAGAATAATTAAATATTCCTCGATTTGATTAGATAATTCTTCTGTTTCTTTTTCTAATTTTGTTCTTTCCATTCCTGTAAGTCGTTGTAATCTCAATTCCAAAATAGCTTTAGCTTGGGCTACTGATAATTTATAATGGTCATCAATGATTTGATGGTCAGGTTCATCAATTAATTTTATAAAATGCGCAACTTCTTTAGCCGGCCATGATTTTGCACACAATTCTTTTCTAGCATTATCTGGGTCAGAGGAAGTCTTTATTAGTTCTATAATTTCATCAATACTAGTTATTGCAACCATTAGTCCCGCTAAAATATGAGCTCTATTTCTAGATTTGTTGAGCAAAAACTTAGTTCTTCTTGTCACAACTTCAAATCTAAAATCTATGAAAGCTTTGAGAATTTCAATAAGGCCCATTTGCTTCGGTTGTCCATTATCCAAAGCTAACATATTTACAGGGAAACTTGTTTGTAATCTTGTGTGACGCCACAATTGATTTAAAACAACATCACCTTGAATATCTTTTTTAATTTCAATAACAATTCTCATTCCATTTCTATCAGATTCATCTCTTAAATCAGAAATACCTTCGATAGTTTTGTCTCTAATTAGATCCCCTATTTTTTCTAGTACAAGAGCTTTGTTTACTTGGAATGGAATTTCAGAAATAATTATAGTTTCTCGATCAAGGTTTTTACCTGTCTGTATAATTTCTGCTTTTGATCGCATAATTACACTACCTCTACCTGTCCTAAAGGCCTCCCTAATACCAGCTCTACCCATTATTAGTCCTGCAGTAGGAAAGTCAGGACCAGGAATGATTTCCATTAATTCATCTAAACTTGTATTTTGATTTTTTATAAGAGCTTTGCATGCACGTATAACTTCACCAGGATTATGTGGTGGAATATTTGTAGCCATACCAACTGCAATTCCACCAGCACCGTTTACTAACATATTTGGGAATTCTGCCGGCAAAACAGAGGGCTCTAATTGAGATTCATCATAATTTGGAATAAAGTCAATGGTGTCTTTATCAATATCCCTTAACAAACTTTCGGACGACCTTGCTAGCCTGGATTCTGTATACCTCATTGCTGCAGGCGGATCACCATCTATGGACCCAAAATTACCTTGGCCATCAACAAGCATGAGTCTCATTGAAAATTCTTGGGCCATTCTTACCATGGAATCGTATATTGCTGCATCTCCATGCGGATGATAATTACCCATTACATCACCCACAACTCTGGCCGATTTCCTATATGGCTTGGACCAATCGTATCCACCTTCAATCATTGCATATAATATTCGCCTATGCACTGGCTTAAGACCATCTCTTACATCTGGCAAAGCTCTAGAAACAATCACACTCATAGCATAATCAAGGTATGATTTTTTCATTTCATCTGTAATAGAGATCAAAGATTGACCTGGGGTATTGTCTTTTTCTTCTGACAAATAATGCTCCAATGATAATTGGCAAAAAAACTAATAATCACAATATATTGTATATTTTTTAAAATTATATAACAACATTTATTATGTAATTTAATCTAATTAAAATGGAATTTCGTCATCTAAATCAGACGCAATATTATCTGACATGGATACCTGATTTGATTGATCTATTTGATCATTTTGTTGATCATGACTTATTTGGTTTTCTGGCCTTGAGCCTAACAAGGTTAATTCACCTCTATATCTTTGCAGCACAACCTCTGTTGTATATTTTTCTTGGCCTGATTGTTGATCAGTCCATTTCCTTGTTTGAAGTTGACCCTCTAAATATACAGTACTGCCTTTTTTAAGATATTGTTCTGCAATTTTCCCAAGAGCGTCATTAAATATTACTACACGATGCCATTCAGTTCTTTCTCTTTGTTCACCTGAGTTCTTATCTTTCCACCTATCTGATGTAGCAACACTAAGTTGAACAATTTTATCTCCATTTTGCATTGCTCTAATTTCTGGATCACGACCTAAATTCCCTACTAAAGTAACTTTATTTACGCTTCCGCTCATTTTATATCTCCACAAAGTATGAGTTGTATCATAAACTATCATTTTGTTAAAAAAAACAAAAATTTGATCTTTTTGATTGACATTTATGTCTTCAAAGTTAACTAAATGGAAAGTTTATTTATTTTAAAAGGATAGAATTGAAAAATGCAAAAAATGCATGAGGTTAGTCAATTTCTGAGAGTTCGGAATGCTAACGAACATAATTTAAAAAATATTGACATTAATATCCCCAAAAATAAATTAATTGTAATGACTGGCGTTTCTGGGTCAGGGAAAAGCTCATTAGCTTTTGATACAATATACGCAGAAGGACAGAGAAGATATGTAGAATCTCTTTCAGCTTATGCTAGGCAGTTTTTACAAATGATGCAAAAACCAGATGTTGAATCCATTGAAGGATTATCACCTGCAATTTCAATTGAGCAGAAATCAACTAATAAAAATCCAAGATCGACAGTTGGAACTGTTACTGAAATATATGATTATATGAGACTGTTATGGGCCCGAGTTGGAATACCATATTCTCCAGCTACTGGATTACCAATTGAAAGCCAAACAGTTAGTCAAATGGTAGATAGAATTTTAAAAAAAGAAGATAAAACAAAGATTTATTTACTTGCTCCAATTGTTCGTGGAAGAAAAGGAGAATATAGAAAAGAGTTTATAGAATTAAGAAAAAAAGGTTTCCAAAGATTAAGAATAAATAATGAATTTTATGATATAGAAGAATTACCAACGCTAGACAGATATAAAAAACACGACATAGAAGTTGTTGTAGATAGATTAGTAATAACTCAGTCAACCGAACAAGAAAATAAAGACTTACTTCAAAGATTAGCTGATTCTACAGAAATTTCATTACAGTTATCTGATGGATTGCTATATGTCCTAGATGTTGATAGTAACAAACAAGAAGTTTATTCCTCAAATTTCTCTTGTCCTGTAAGTGGCTTTACAATTGATGAAATTGAGCCAAGAATATTTTCTTTTAACAACCCAGCTGGAGCATGCGATAAATGCGATGGTTTAGGAAACGCTGTTGATTTTGATGTTAACTTAGTAGTACCTGATGAAAATCTTACTTTAAGAGAGGGTGCTATTGCACCATGGGCTTTAAATACGAGTAAATTGTACATACAAACTCTCCAGTCTTTAGGCAAACATTATAAATTTGATATTGATGATAAGTTTTCAGATCTTTCTAAAGAAATAAAAGAAAAATTATTATATGGATCAGGCGATGAAAAAATTGAAATTGTTTATAATGATGGTACGAGAGTTTTTCGTTCTTATAAGGTGTTTGAAGGTATTATTCCAAATTTAGCTAGAAGATTAAAAGAAAGTGAAAGTAAGTGGGTTAAAGAAGAGTTAGGAAGATTTCAATCAGATAAAGATTGTGAAAAATGTAATGGCAAGAGATTGAAATTAGAAAGTCTAGCCGTTAAAATAAACAAATTGGACATTGCCGATGTTTCAAAATTTACAATCGAAGAAGCTAGAAAATGGTTTTTAGACCTTAACGAGATACTTAATGAACAACAACTAGCAATCTCAAAGCAGGTTTTAAAAGAAATAAACGATAGATTAGGTTTCTTGACAAGTGTTGGATTATCATATCTATCAATTTCAAGAAATAGTGGAACATTATCAGGTGGAGAAAGTCAAAGAATTAGATTGGCAAGTCAAATTGGCTCCGGTCTTTCAGGTGTGTTATATGTACTGGATGAACCAAGTATTGGTTTACATCAAAGAGATAATGAAAGATTGTTACATACACTACAGAAATTAAGAGACCTTGGTAACACAGTAATCGTAGTTGAACATGATGAAGAGGCTATATTAATTGCAGATCACGTAATTGATATTGGTCCTGGTGCCGGCATTAATGGAGGTGAAATTATTGCCCAGGGAACTCCTACAGAAATAAAAGAAAAAAAAGATAGCATAACTGGAAATTACCTTGCTGGAATAAAAAAGATTGATTTGCCAAAAAAAAGAAGAAGTGTCAATCCTAATAAACACATTATAATTAGAGGAGCTTCTGGCAATAATCTTCAAAATATCGATGTAGAGTTCCCACTTGGAATACTTACTTGTGTGACTGGAGTTTCTGGTGGAGGAAAATCAACTTTGGTTATACAAACTTTGCAAAAAAGCTTATCAAAAATCCTTAACGGAAATAGTTCTATCCCAGCTCCATACAAATCAATTAATGGAATATCACAGATAGATAAAATTATTGATATTGATCAATCCCCAATTGGAAGAACACCTAGATCAAATCCAGCTACTTATACTGGTGCATTTAATCATATAAGAGATTGGTTTGCAGGATTACCTGAATCTAAAGCAAGAGGATATTCACCAGGCCGTTTTTCATTTAATGTTAAGGGAGGGAGATGTGAAGCTTGTCAGGGAGATGGTGTTTTAAAGATTGAAATGCATTTTTTACCAGATGTGTATGTAAAATGTGATCAATGTAAAGGAAAAAGATATAATAGAGAGACACTTGAGGTAAAATGGAGAGATAAATCCATATCAGACGTTCTTGATATGTCTGTCAAAGAAGGTGCTGAGCTTTTTAAGACTATTCCCTTAATTTATGAAAAATTAGAAACTTTAGAAAGAGTTGGGTTGGATTATATTAAGATAGGACAAAGATCTACAACTCTATCAGGAGGAGAAGCCCAGAGAATAAAACTTGCAAAAGAGTTATCAAGAAAAGGAACTGGTAGAACTATATATATTTTAGATGAGCCTACTACAGGACTACATTTTCATGACATTAAAAAACTTTTAGAAGTTATGCAAGAATTAGTAGACAATGGAAATACAATGATCGTAATTGAACATAATTTAGATGTTATTAAAACTGCTGACCATATAATTGACTTAGGTCCAGAAGGGGGTGACAAAGGTGGATACGTTGTTGCGCAAGGAACTCCTGAAGAAGTATCAAAGGTTGCTGAAAGTCATACCGGTATTTTTTTAAAAAAATTGTTAAATAAATAAGTATAAAATGACCTATGCTAACAAAATTGTAATTATTGGGGGAGGTTTAGCTGGTTGTGAAGCAGCCTATCAGATTTCTAAGTTTGATATACATGTTGATTTGTATGAAATGAGACCAAAGATAAAAACAGAGGCTCACCAAACAAAATATTTAGCTGAACTGGTTTGTTCTAACTCTTTTCGTTCAGATGATAAAGAGTATAATGCTGTTGGGGTTTTACACGAAGAATTACGTATTGCGGACTCCTTAATAATGAAATGTGCTGATAATAACAAAGTCCCAGCCGGATCTGCCTTAGCAGTTGATAGAGATAATTTCTCAAAAGATGTAAATAAAACTATTAAGTCAATTCCAAACATTAACGTTATAAATAAAGAAGTAAAAAATCTGGATGAATTTAAAAATCAAATAGTAATAATTTCAACAGGTCCTCTGACTTCCACAAATTTGACGCAATGTATCAAGATTAAAACTTCTGAGAATTCTCTAGCATTTTATGATGCCATTGCCCCTATAGTTTATAAAGAAACAATAAATATGTCAGTAGCTTGGAAACAATCTAGATATGATAAGGGAAATGGCGATGATTATATAAATTGTCCATTATCAGAGGAAGAATATTATCATTTTATAGAGATGATAAAAAAAGCTCCAAAAATGGAATTTAAAGAATTTGAAAATACTCCATTTTTTGAAGGTTGTATGCCTATAGAGGAAATAATTAGACGAGGTGATGAAACATTAAGATATGGACCAATGAAACCTGTTGGATTAACTAATCCTCATAAAAAAGAAGAACCGTACGCAGTAGTACAATTAAGACAAGACAATAAATCTGGTACCTTATATAATATTGTAGGTTTTCAAACAAAAATGAAACATGGCGCACAAAAAGAAGTATTTAAAACTATCCCGGGGCTTGAAAATTCAGAATTTGCAAGACTTGGTGGCCTTCATAGAAATACATTTATAAAATCACCTAAACTTTTAGACCCATTTTTGAGACTTAAAAACTCTAAAAATATTCTTTTTGCAGGTCAAATTACTGGTGTTGAAGGATATGTTGAGTCATCAGCTATTGGATTTCTGGCCGGAATTATTGCAGCATATGATTTAAAGAACTATAAATTAAAATTACCTCCTGAAAACACAGCACATGGTGCGTTATTAAGACATATAACGATGAATGCAAATCCAGATACATTTCAACCTATGAATATAAATTTTGGACTAATGCCAGACATTAATTTAGACTTAAAAAAGAAAAAACATATAAAAGGAAGAGAAAAGAAAAAAATTCAATCTAATACTGCGATTAGCTCATTTAAAGAATGGATTAATGAAGTTAATTTTTAGTTTTCTCTCTCATATTCTGGTAAATTTGTGCGATCATCAACTTTTTCACCTTTATTAATATTAAAGTAAGTCAAAAGTGACACCGCTACGAAAATAGATGAAAAAGTACCAATAATCACACCCCAAATCATTGCAAGAGCAAAATCAGATAAGACTGCACCACCAAAAAAGAAAATAATAAACAATGCTAATAATGTTGTTACTGATGTAATTACGGTTCTAGAAAGCGTTTCATTAATTGATTTGTTATAAATGAAATAGTGAGTTTTTGATTTATATCTTCTTAAATTTTCTCTAACACGGTCAAAGATAACAACAGTGTCATTAATTGAATAACCAGCTGTTGTTAAAATAGCAGCTATTGTAGCTAAATTAAATTCTAGTTGTAATATAGAAAAAAGACCAACTGTTGTTAAGACGTCATGAATTAAAGCTAAAATTGCTGCAATAGAGAATTGCCATTCAAATCTAAACCAGATATAAATCATTATAGATAGTAGAGCTAGTGAAACAGCATAAATCCCTGCAGTTTTCAATTCATCCCCGACAACTGGACCTACAAATTCAGACCTTCTAACAGTATAATCTTTGTCAATAAGAGATTTTACTTTTTCAATCATAGCTATTTGTTGTTTTTGATTACCCTCTTGCTTTTGAATTCTAACTAAAAAATCAGTTTCTTTACCAAAATTTTGTATCGATACTTCACCTGCATTTAAGGTAGATATTTTTTCTCTTAGCTCATTGATGTTAGATGAATTATGGTTTTTACTTCTTAATTCAAGAAGAATTCCTCCTTTAAAATCAATTCCGTAATTTAAATTATTAACCATTAAACTTATAAAAGATCCTAATAAAATTATAAAAGAAAAAAGGAAAGCAATGACTTTTATTCGCAAAAAATCAAAATTAGTATTATTTGGTATAAGCCTTAATAATTTCATTTTTTAGTCCTGTAAGAAAACACTATTAACATCTTTTTTCTTCGAATATAAAAAAACAATATATTTTGTAATCACAATTGCAGTAAACATTGAGGTTGCTATGCCAATCATTAAAGTTACTGAAAAACCCTTAATTGGACCACTTCCAAATGAAAACAAAGCTAAAGCAGCAAACAAAGTTGTTAAGTTGGCATCTATGATAGTTGAAATTGCTCTTTGAAATCCTGCTTCAATTGCGTCAAGTATATTCCTACCTGAATTAAATTCCTCTTTTATTCTTTCAAAGATTAAAACATTTGCGTCTACAGCCATTCCCATAGTTAAAACTATTCCAGCAATGCCTGGTAAAGTAAGAGTTGCTTGAATAATGCTTAATAATGCAATTATAAATATTATATTACATACCAGGGCAACATTAGCAAAAATTCCAAACATACCATAAGTTAATAACATAAACACCATAACCGCAATTAAACCAAATATACTTGCAATTTTTCCAGCAGAAATTGAGTCTTGACCAAGACCTGGACCAACTGAACGTTCTTCAAGAATAACCATTGGAGCAGGCAATGCACCTGATCTTAGAACTAATGCTAAATCATTCGTTTCTTGTACCGTAAAAGCACCTGTGATTTGCCCAGTTGAAAATATTTGTGTTTGTATTACTGGAGCACTCACAACTTTTCCATCAAGCACTATGGCAAATGCCCTACCAATATTTTTACCAGTAACTCTGCCAAACTTCTTTCCTCCTAAAGCAGACAATTGAAATGAAACGGATGGGCTGTTATTCCTGTCAAATGTCGGACTTGCATCCTTGAGCATTTCACCAGATACCATAACTCTCTTATTAATCATATAGAAGCGATCAGGATTTTTATCTTCTTGTAATTTAACAAAACCAGGAGGAGCTTTTGAACCTTCATCTAAATCTTCAGGAAATATACTAGGATGAGCCAATTGAAATGTTAATTTTGCAGTTTTACCTAGTAATTTTTTAATACGACTTGGATCATCCAAACCAGGAAGTTGAACAATTATACGATCAGTACCTTGTTGTTGTATACTAGGCTCATTTGTTCCAGTTTCATCTATTCTTCTTCTAACTATTTCAATGGCCTGGGCCATTGTAGTTTTTGTGATATTTTTTTTATTTTGTTCTGAAAATTTAATGAAAAAAGAATCTAGTTTATTTTCTGCAATTAGGTTTTTGTCTAATGAAAATATAATTGATTTAATTTTTTCATTTGAAAATTCTCCTCGTTTTTGAAAAGAAATGATGTCATTTTGTATAATTAATTTTTTATAACCAATTTTTGATTTTCTAAGTGAAGATCTAATATCTGATAAAAGAGAATCTAGTTTTTCAGCAAATACAATATCCATATCTGCTTTGAGTAATAAATATGAACCACCTTGTAAATCAAGACCAAGATTTATTTTTTTTCCTGGTAAAAAATTGGATGATTGAACTTGTTGATTTGTATTAAAAAAATTTGGAGTAGCATAAAATATACCGATAATTACACTAGCAATTATTAAAATTAATCTTATTTTCGACAAACTTTTCATATCACAAAATTTTAAAAAAAATAAAAGTTGTATTTAATTACTTTTTCTTAGCATAAGATTTTTTATCTTCAGATTTAAGTTTTTGATCACCGCGAACCTCGGATATCATTTGTCTTGCAAGCTCGACAGTTACCCCTGAAGCAATTTCCACACTTACAGTTTCTGATCCTTCAATAGCTTTTGTAACTACACCAAGAATACCTCCTGCAGTTAAAACTTTGTTGCCCCTCTTTAAACTTTCAACCATTAATTTATGTTGTTTAACTCTTTTTTGTTGAGGTCTTATAAGTAAAAAATAAAAAATTATAAAAATTAAAATGAATGGTAGAAGACCCTGTAATGAAAAACCGCTAGCTCCTCCAGCTGCTGATTGAGCAAATGCACTTGAAATCATAAGTAACTCCATTGTAAACTTTATATAAAGATATCAACTTATATAAAAAAAAACTAAGAAAGACCATAGATAAAATTTAAAAATTATATATATTACAATTTTCTACTTATTTAGGCTTTTTATTATGGTTGATATTACATCGAATTCAATTTTAGAAAGAATTGCTAACGCTTTAGAAAGATTGGCTCCACCAGATAAAAAAATTAATAATTTGGATCAAAATGAAGGTTTTATTTTTGAATCAAAATCTGGTTTAATTAGACCTGTTGAAAATATAAATCGTATTTCTATTTCCCTTCTCCAAGGCATTGATAATCAAAAAGAAATACTTTTAAACAACACTTTAAATTTTTCCAAAAATTTAAGTGCAAATAATGCTTTGTTGTGGGGTGCAAGAGGAACAGGTAAATCTTCTCTTGTTAAAGCAGTCCATAAAGAAATTATTGTTAAAACTAAATCTAAAGCATTAAAATTAGTTGAAATTCACAGAGAAGATATTTCAGAACTTCCTGAACTTTTATTACTTTTATCAAAACACAAAAATTATAGATTTATTTTATTATGTGATGATTTATCATTTGATGCTGGCGAAAATAATTATAAAAGCCTGAAAGCTGCACTTGATGGGGGTATAGAGGGAAAACCAAATAATGTAATTTTTTATGCAACTTCAAACAGAAGACATTTAATGCCGAGAGACATGATGGAAAATGAAAGATCTACTGCCATAAATCCTTCAGAGTCTGTAGAAGAAAAAGTTTCTTTGTCTGATAGATTTGGATTATGGATAGGATTTCATAATATGGATCAAGATACATTTTTAACTATAGTTGAAGTGTATTGTAATGAATTCAAAATATCTATTGAAAAAAATAAACTTAGATCTGAGGCACTTGAGTGGTCAATTACTAGAGGTGCAAGATCAGGAAGAGTAGCCTGGCAATTTATTCAAGATTTAGCCAGCAGACAAAATATTAAAATCTATTAATTTAAATAACTTAATGGGTTTACTGGATTTCTATTATGTCTTAATTGAAAGTGAAAATAATTTTCGTTATCAGGCGTGTAAGCAATTATTTGTTGTTTTTTTATCTTGTCACCAACCTCAACATTATACTTCCCTAAATTAGAGTATGCTGTTACCCAAGATTGATTATGTTTTATGATTATTAAGTTGCCAAACTTTTTAATTTGTGAACCAACAAACGCAACTTCTCCATCATAAGCTGAATAAATAGGTTGATTGTTACCAAACATAATGTCAATACCATCATAATGTTGACCCTTACCAAATTTACCAAAACTTTTTACAACTTTACCTTTTGCTGGCCATAGAAAAACAGGGGCATTTTTAATTTTTTTATTTTTAGCAGTATATTCGTTTTTGCTTATTTGTTTTTCGTCATAAACTTTTTCATTAATAATCAAGTCAACGACCGAAAAGTCTTTTAGCAATGGAATTAAGATTTTGTTTCCTACAACTAAATTGTAAGGAGTTTTAAGTTTGTTTAACTTGATAATTTCTGATTTTTTAACGGCAAATCTTTTTGAAATTTTTTCAACTGTGTCATTTTCCTTTATAATATAAATATTTTCATGTCTTAAAAATAAAATTTGATTTGATTTCAATTTATAAGGTTTAGAGAGATTATTATCTTCAATTATATCTTTTGGAATTACTTTAAATTTGTTGGCAATACTATAAATAGTATCATTTTCATTGACAATTATCATACCATTTAATGGAATATTTATACTATTTGAACTAGAGGTTTTATTAAAAATTTTTGCTTCTTTTTCAGAAGCAAGATCTTTTTTCATACTGTCATAAAGTTTGTTACTTTGACATCCAAATAGAAAGAAAATTAAAATTATGTAATAACTTTTATTCAACTTAAACACCTTACTTTAGACTTAAATTAAAAATAAACAAATTTCAATAATTATCACTTATCAATGGAACAAAATTGACTTGACCAAGATCTTCCCAAATATCGTTTTCTCTTTTGTTTTTAACAGTTATTTTTTTTAATCTTTGTCCTTCCAAAACAGATCCTACTGGCACCAGACATGTACCATTTAATCTAACTTGACTTAATAATCTATCATCAATTTTTTCTACTGCACACGTAACTATTAAATGATCAAAAGGTGCTAATTTTGGCCATCCTAAAAATCCATCCCTACATTCGCAAGTAATATTTGTTAACTTAAGTTTTTTAAAACAACTAATTGCATTTACTAATAAAGGGCGAATTCTTTCTATTGAATAAACTCTTCTTGACAAGATTGACAAAATAGATGTTTGGTAGCCAGAACCAGTTCCTATTTCTAAAATGACTTCATTTCCTCTAAGTGATAAAGCTTCAGTCATCAAGGCAACTATATATGGCTGACTAATTGTCTGTTCAAAACCAATAGGTAAAGGATTATTTTCATATGCATAATCTATAAAGTTTGAAGGTAAAAAAATTTCTCTAGGAATTTTTTCAATTGCAGATAAAACGTTTTTTGAAGAAATACCCATAGATCTTAATTTCATAATTAAATTAGCTTTTTGAATCGTACTTTCAAAGATCATGATTTAATTTATTAAAAAGTTCGTTATTATTTAAATTAATAGACAGTGGCGTTATAGATACTTTATTTTTTTGTAAACATTCTAAATCTGTATTGTTTACAGATCTATGATCATTAATCATTCGTCCTATTCTGAAAGAATTAGAATCATTATCAACTAAAATTTCATCAGAAATTTTTTGAGATGCTAAAGTTGTAAATGAACTTCTAACATTTTCTAAATTAAATGAAGTTATGTACGGAAAATTAACATTATAAAATTTAGGAGTTTGAGATTTTATTTTTAGTATGTAATTAATGATTTCAAGACCTTTGGCTTGTGAACATTTATAAGAATTAATTGTATTATCACCACCATATTGGCTTAACGCAATTGAATCTATTTTTCTCACTGCTCCTTCCCATGCAGCAGCCACAGTACCAGAATAAGAAACTTCATCTCCAATATTACTTCCGGCATTTATACCACTAAGGATTAAATCAGGCTTATTTTTTTTAAATATATGATTAAGGGCAAATATCATACAGTCAGTTGGTGTACCTTCAACAATCCAAAAATTTTTTGATATTTCTCTATAATTAAGATTTTTTTTTATTGTTATAGATTTTGATTTAGCTGATTGATTTATTTTAGGAGATACTATTAATACATTCTCTGCTAGTTGCTCCGCAATATTTAAAAGAACTTTCAAGCCAACAGATTCATATCCATCATCGTTGGAAATAAGAATATTATTTAATTTTTTGTTCATGTGATTAATTTAAAGCTTCAATTTTTTTAATTCCCTTCATATAGGGCACAAGAACATGAGGGACAACTACAGATCCGTCACCTTGTTGGTAATTTTCTAATATGGCTATTATTGTTCTACCGATTGCTAAACCAGAACCATTAAGTGTATGCAAGAATTGTATTTTATTTGTTTCTTTATCCTTAAATTTGGCATTCATTCTTCTTGCTTGAAAATCTCCACAATTAGAGCAAGATGAAATTTCTCTGTACATACCTTTTCCAGAATTTTGTCCAGGAAGCCAAACTTCTAGATCAAATGTCTTTTTAGCTGAAAAACCAACGTCTCCTGAACATAACTTCATAATTCTATATGGTAATTCTAATTTTTTTAAAATAGTTTCGGCACAAGAAACTAAGTTGTTCAATTCTTCATCAGAATTAATTGGATTTGTTATAAAAACCATTTCAACTTTTGAAAATTGATGTTGACGTATCATTCCCCTAGTATCAGTGCCAGCAGCGCCAGCTTCAGATCTAAAACAAGGAGTATTGGCAACAAATCTTAATGGTAAACTATTTTTATCAAGAATTTCATCCCTTACAATATTAGTTAATGGGACTTCAGCAGTAGGAATTAACCATCTTTTGTCTGTAGTACAAAATAAATCTTCAGTAAATTTAGGAAGTTGACCAGTTCCAAACAGTGCATCATCTCTTACTATATAGGGAGGAGAGATTTCTTCAAAACCGAAATTTTTTACATGAATGTCTATCATGAATGCAGATAGCGCTCTTTCAAGTAAGGCTAATTTTCCTCTTAATAAAACGAACCTTGATCCCGATATCTTCACACCTGTTTTAAAATCAAGTTGCTTTAGTTTTTCACCAATCTCAACATGATCTAAAGGTTCAAAAGAAAATTTAGGTTTTGTTCCCCACTTTCTAATTAATTTATTTTCATTTTCATTGTCCCCGTCAGGAACATCATCATCTAAACTGTTTGGTAATACTTTTAAAATATCATTTAGTTCATTCGAATATTTTTTTATTTCTTGATCTATTATTGTTAATTCAGACTTGAAATTAGAAATGTTTTTTTTTAATTCTGATACATCTTTACCTTCAGATACTAGCTTTCCAATTTCCTTTGAACTATTATTTCTTTGTTCTTGTATAACTTGTATTTCAGCTTGTTTTTTTCTAATTGATTCATCAATTTTGAGAATTGAAGATATATCAATATTCAAACCCCTACGACGCATTTGTTTTTGAAATATTTCAGGATTTTTTCTTATAAATCTTATATCATGCATTAAAAAACTCTTTTACTTTCTTTTACTTAGAAATTTAGAAAAAATTATAGATACTTCGTATAAAGCGATAATTGGTAATGCGAGTAAAATTTGTGAGATAACATCTGGCGGTGTAAGTATCGCTGCAATAACAAAAGCCGTTAAGATTGCATACTTTCTCTTACTCGCCAAATCATCTGGTGTGATAATACCTGTCTTGACTAACAATAATAAAATGACTGGTAATTCAAAACATAATCCAAAAGCAAAAATCAGTTTCATAATTAATGAAAGGTATTCTGATATTCTTGGTTCTAATTCTATTGGTAGAGAACCATCTACACTATTAACTTGAAAAGAAAGAAAAAAGTCCCATGCAAGTGGTATGACAATATAATAGACCATAGCTGCACCTGCTATAAACAATATAGGCGTGGCCAACAGAAAAGGAAGAAAAGCTTGTTTTTCATTTTTATATAAACCTGGGGCAACAAATCTCCATATTTGAATTAAAAATATAGGTAAAGAAACACATAAAGATATAAAAAAAGCTACCTTAACCTGTGTAAAAAAACCTTCATGCAAGGCCGTAAAAATCATTCTTCCACCATTTTCAAGTATTTGAGAAGCAAGTGGGGCTTGCAAAAACATATAAACAATATCTGCAAGATTTTGATTGTCATCCGTGAATTTAATGAAGCAGAGGAAAAATAAAAATAAAAATGCACAAAATGATACCAATAGTCTATTTCTTAGCTCAATAAGATGATCTAATAATGTCATATTTTGTTCAGGATTTTTGGCTTTGTTCATATTATTATTTAAAATTATAAATTTTTAATTTTTGAATCAGATTTTTTATCTGTTTTTGCATTGTTGGCATTTTTTATACCATCGACATCATTTTTTATTGATTTTATATTAACATCATCTTCTAATTCTTTTATTTCACCAACATGATCATCTATTAGGGATTTTTTATCAATTTTATTAACTTCCTTTCTCAAATCAGAAATTTCAGCTTCATTTGCTAAATCATCAATTCCCGAATGAAATTGTGAAGCCATAGATTTTATTTTTCTTATAAAAGATGTAATTGACCTTAGAACTTTTGGTAAATCTTTTGGACCAACTACTATAAGCAACACAAAAGAGATTAAAAGAAATTCTGGAAAACCAATATCAAGCATTATATATAAACTTCACTTATGAATTCTATTTAACAGCTTGTTTCTTTTTTGCTGTTTTCTTAACAGTCTTTTTTTTAGGTTTTGTTTTTGTTTCAGCAATAACCTCTATTTCTTCATCATTTTCTTTATTGGATTTAACCTGATCTTTGAAATTTTTTAAACCTTTACCAAAGTCTCCCATTATACTTGATAATTTACCCTTTCCACCAAATAAAATTAAAACGACAATTAGTACAATAATCCAATGCCAAATACTAAATGCACCCATGATACAAATCTCCTATTTAAATACTCTTAAATTAAAACACATTACATGTAATTTATATTTTTTTATATACAAAAATTGTTTATTGCTCAAAGATAAAAATTTGTGTTGGGTCAGTTTCAACAATTACTTTTTCATCAACTTTAAAAAAATTAAGTCCAGGAATTCTAGCGTGAACATGAAAATTTGATTCACCAACTTTTAATGATAAATGAACTAAACTTGAACCAGCAAGTAATCTTGCTTCCATAACAAATCCATAATATGAAGATTTTATAAAATTTGTTTTATCTTTTGTATTTAAATTAATTTTATTTGCTGAGAACAACTTAATTGCTTCGTCTCTTACAACAATTTTTACTTGTTTGTTATTAAATCTTTGAGAACAGTTAAAAGTACCGAGTACAGTGCTAACAGAGCCTTCTTTAACAATTCCCTCAAGTATATTTATTTCTCCAAAAAACTCTGCTATAAAAGCTGATTTTGGTCGTAAATATAGGTCTATAGGACTTCCAAATTGTTCTATACACCCATTATTTAAGACACCTATTTTATCAGACATAAACATTGCCTCTTCTGGATCATGAGTTACTAATAATGCTGAAATTTTGTGTTCTCTTAGAATATGTAACATTTGATCTCTTATTTTTTCTTTTAATCTTGAATCTAAATTTGAATAAGGTTCATCTAAAAAAATAATCTTAGGATCAGAAGCCATTGCTCTAACTAATGCAACTTGTTGTTGTTGACCACCTGATAATTCATGAGGATAGTTTTTAGCCAGATTAGAGATATCTATTTCATCCATTAAGTTTTTAATTTTTTTTGAACTTTTTTCTATGTGATTTTTTTTTATTCCAAAGAAAATATTTTCCATAACAGTTAAGTGAGGAAATAATGCGCAATCCTGAAAAACATATCCAATTTGTCTTTTATCTGAATTTAAATGAAAATTGAAAGAAGAAACAGTTTCATCATTTAATTTTATTTCACCATTTTGAAGTTTTTCAATTCCACTTGCTAACTTAAGTAATGTTGTTTTTCCACAACCAGAAGGACCTAACAAGGAAACTACTTCTCCTGATTCAATTTTCATAGAAAAGTCATTCAAAATCATTTTTCTGTGATATTTATGTGAAATATTTAAAAACTCTAACAATATTTAAATCCCAATAATTAATTCACATTTAATCTACGGATTGATCGTTAAAAATAACTTTATTTTTATCAAGTAATCCCGAGTTTTTTAGATCTTCTATTCCTGGAAGATCTTTAATATTTTTCAGATTAAAATAATCTAAAAACAAATTTGTAGTTTTCCATGTAAGTGGATTTCCTGGAGTTGATTTCCTATGACCAGGTTGAATCCATTGTAATTCTAATAATACATCAAGGGTTCCTCTGCTAAGAGAAACTCCACGAATATTTTCTATTTCTGAACGTGTAATAGGTTGATGGTAAGCAATAATAACAAGAGTTTCAGTTGCTGCACGAGAAAGTGGTTTCGGAACAATTTTTTCAATATTCAAAAACTCTGAAACATCTAAAGATGTTCTAAATGCATATGTATCATTAATAACATACAAATTAACTCCGCTTGAGGAGTATTTTTTTTCCAAGTTTTCTAAAATTTCATTTAATATATTTTTATCTATTATTCGTTTTAATAATTCGTCATAAGGTATCGGTTCAGAAGATGAAAAAATTAGAGCTTCAACTATTTTTTGCTTTAAGACAAAATCATAATTTTCATTATTCTTTTCTTTTAATTTTTTCATAAGTTTACCTAAATTAAGATTTTAAATCATAAAGATTGAATTTATTTTGGATATAATAATATGTTATCATTAAAACTATCTTGCCTTAATTTCAAACTACCTTCTTTGACAAGCTCGAGAGAAGCAACGAAATGAGAAGCCAAGGCTGATTTCCTTTCTAACTTATTTCTAAGATTATTTGGAATAAAATCTAAAAGATCTTTCCAATCTTTTGAATGTTTAAAAAAACTTTTAAGAGTGTTTAATGCATCTTCAACTGAGTATAATTGTGTATCTGCAATAGTAATAGATTTAGTATTGTTGAACGTAATAATTCCACCATAAGTTTTAATCAAATCATATAAACTTGAATTATATTGGTTTTTTTGATTTATACCAAAAATTTCTGGGTTGCCTCTTTTAAAAAAATGCGTCCCTAATTTATGTCTTTTAAAAAGAAGCTTTGATACTTTTTGCATTCCTTCTAACCTTTTCATTTGAAATTCTAATAATTCTGACATTTCTTCTGAAGTCATCGACTCCTCTTCTTTATCAATAGGTAATAAAAGTTTTGATTTCAAAAAAGCCAACCAAGCTCCCATAACTAAATATTCTGCTGCAATATCAATATCTTTTTTTATAATTTTATCTAAAAATTCTAAATATTGCTCAGCTAATTTCAATATTGATAATTTAGTTAAATCGATTTTATGATCCCTAGCTAAGCTCAACAAAAGATCAATTGGACCTTCAAATCCGTCTAGTGAAAGGCTCAGGATATCAATGTTTTTATAATTAAATTCTGACATCTAATTTCTTTTATTAACTTGAAGAATACAAACTATTTTTTCTTTTTTAAACTTTTCACATAATATTAAACCATTATCTTTATTCATCGAAGTTGTCCATACTCTATGAAATAATAAATCATCATTGTTAGTATAAGAAAAAATTTCCAACTTAGTTTTTAATAATAGTTTTGCGTATTTTAATTCAATATTTTTCTTTGCTAATTTAGCTTTATTTAAATCTCTAAATGATCCAAATTGTACTCTGTACAAGAGTATATTTTTATTTGATTTTTTTATATTTTTTTTAATTACTTTGGAATTTAATTTTTTCCCCTCTGAGATTTTTGAATCTTTTAATAAATTTTGACCAATGCTCTTCTTTGTTTTGATTTCAATTGGAGTGACTTCTAATGGTAAAAGCTCTGGTTTTGTTGGCTTAGGTCTAATTTTTTCATTTTTAATTAATGCGTCTTTATTATTTAATATTTCAATATCTAAGTTTGAAACTTTCTTACCACCTGGATCTATATGTTTAATTATAATGTTTTCATTATCAGGCCCTAAAACTATTAATTTATTATTATTAGTTTCTTGAAAATATATTTTTAAACCTAAGAGAGTAATTGAAAAAAAAATTCCAACACTTAAAAAAATTATAGAAAATATCTTTAAGTAATTCTTCATTAATCTACATCTCAAAAATAGGTTCAATTTTGAGAATACTTAAACCTTTTCTAATTGTTAAAGCAACAGCTTTCACTAATGACATTCTGGCATTTGTTAATTCTAAATCATCTTCAACTATAAATTTTATATTATTATCTTTACCTTTATTCCATAGACTATGGAAAATACTTGATAATTCAATTAAGTAGTAACAAACCCTGTGAGGTTCATGATTTTTAGCGGCAAGTTCTAGAGTTCTAGGCCACAAAGCTATAAATTTAATAAGTTCAATTTCGAAGCTATCTTTTAAGCGTTTTGGATTTTTTAAAATTAGTTCTTCCTCTTTAACTTTTGAAGATCTAAAAATAGAGTTACATCGTGCGTGAGCATATTGAACGTAAAATACTGGGTTTTCTTTTGATTTTTCCATTACTTTTTTAAAATCAAAATCTAAAGATTGGTCGTTTCTTCTAGTCAGCATAATAAATCTTACAACATCTTTACCTACAGCATTTATAATGTCAGATAGAGTTACGAAGTTACCTGCTCTCTTACTCATTTTAATTGGTTTTCCGTCTTCCAACAGGTTTACTAACGCACAAACTTTAGTGTCAATTTCTACAGAACCATTAGATAAAGCACAAACAGCAGCATTTATTCTAGAAATATAACCGATATGGTCTGCACCTAGAACATTAATTAAATCACCCGTCGTTCTATTCATTTTATCTAAATGATAAGCCATATCAGTTGCAAAATAAGTCCATGTACCATCTGATTTTTTTAGAGCCCTATCTGAATCATCACCATACTTAGATGATTTAAAAAGTAATTGTTCTCTTTTTTCCCAATTTTTGGGATCAGTACCTTTAGGTGGATCTAGAGCGCCATAAAAAATAAGATTTTTACTTTCTAGAATTTTTAAAATTTTAGTTAATAAATTTCCTGAAATGATTTCTTTTTCGCTTGTAAAAACATCCATTTCTATTCCCAATTTAAGAAGATCATTTTTGATCATTTCCATTATAATTTCTAAAGAAACAGATCTAACTTTTTCAAAAACTTTTTCTTTATCATCTAGTTGTAATTTATCTCCATACTTTTCAAAAAGAGTTTTACCTACTTCTTTTAAATATTCACCTGGATAAAGACCCTCTGGAATATCAATTGACTTTTTTGTTACTTGTTCATTATATCTTAACAAAGAAGACTCTACTAATTTTTCAATTTGATTCCCTGCATCATTAATGTAGTACTCTCTGATAACTGAGTAACCAACCTCAGTCAAAAGAGATGCAAGGGCGTCTCCAAACACAGCACCTCTTGCATGACCAGCATGAAGAGGTCCAGTAGGATTAGCAGAAATATATTCGATATTTATGTTTTTTCCTTTTCCTATTTCTAATTTATCCCAATTCCGTGAGTTCTGAAGCATATTGCTCAAGAAATCTGACCATACAGTTTGTTTAAATGTAATATTAATAAACCCTTGCCCAGCTACATTAACATTTTCAACACCTGGAAAATTTGAAATATAGACCATGAAATTTTCTGCTATTATTTTAGGACTTAGTTTTAAATCTTTACTTAAAATCATCGCTAAATTCGTAGACATATCTCCATTATTTGAATTTTTAGGAGGTTCTAGGGTTAATTTTTTAAGTATGTCTTCAACCGTGAAAGAATATTCAAAATCTGATTTAAACTTCTCAACCGCTTCGATCAAATGGTTAAAATAAAATTTATAAATATTCATTAACTCAAAATCTTTCTATGTGTAAAATTTATCATATTCTGTTTTCAAATAATTGTCAGTCATACCAGCTATGTAATCAGTTATGACTCTAAATTTTTCTTTTTGTGAGAGTTCCGATAAAATTTGTCCATTAAAATATTTCCATTGTTCTGGAAGTTTATGAATATCCTTTATAAATAATAAAAATAATTTTTCTATCATAAGTGCATTTTTATCCAATTTCTTCACAACTGACTCATTTCTATACATTTTGTTGAATAAAAAATTTCTTATTTCTTCCATTGACGATGAAGCATTAATGGAGAGTTTTACAGTTTTTTTTCCATAATCTTTTATTTCATTTACATGTTTAAAATTATTTTTTTTTAAAATTGCTAGTGAATTTGATACAACATCGTTTATAAAATAACTAATTAGGTGCCTTATTAATTGATGAATTAATATATCATCTTTTATATTGATAAAATTATTTTCGATATTTTTTAAAATATAATTAATAATATCTATTTTACGAAGATCATTTAAAGAAAATAATTTTTCACGAAGACCATCGTCAAAATCATGCGTTAAATAAGCTATATCGTCAGAAATATTTGCCACTTGACCTTCTAATGAACTGTGTGTTCTTAAATCAATATCAAGGATAAGACAAATATCTTTGATAGTTTGTGGTATTTTATTCAAATCTAAAAAAGGTCCATTATGTTTAATCAATCCCTCTAAAGTTTCATGAGTAAGGTTTAAGCCATCAAAGTTTGGATATTTCTTTTCTAAAATTGTTACAACTCTCAATGACTGTTCATTATGATTGAAACCACCTACATTAAACATTATTTTCTGGAGAATTTCTTCTCCCTTATGACCTAGAGGTGGATGTCCTAGATCATGTGCAAGGGCTATGGTCTCAGTTAAATCCTCATTAATATTTAGAGCTTTAGCAATTGATCTTGCAATCTGAGATACTTCAAGTGTGTGAGTCAGTCGAGTTCTATAATGATCTCCTTTATGGAAAACAAAAACCTGAGTTTTGTCTTTTAATCTTCTAAAAGCTTCAGAGTGAATAATTCTATCCCTATCTCTTTGATATTCAGATCTACCAAGAATAAGTGTATCGTCTTTATGAACTCTGCCCCTACTTTCAGAACTATGACATGCAAATGGACTTAAATATCGGTTGTCATTATTAACAAACATAAAATTTTCCAATAAATAATTCATTTATGTATAAAAATATGTTAATTTGCAAATAAACAATTGTGATAAATTTCAAAATTAAATGAGGTTTTTTAAATGAATGAAAGTAAGGATTTCAATCAAGACTTTAGTCTATCAAAAGAAGCCTTAGAAAAAGTAAAAATTTTACTTAAAGATGAAGAGGGTTCATACTTTAGAATATCAGTTCTTGGAGGTGGATGTTCTGGCTTTCAGTATGATTTTTCATTTGATAAAAAACCTAAAGACGATGATATGATCTTCAAAGAAGGTGGAATTGATTATTTAATAGATAATGTGTCTATTAATTTTCTTCGTGGAAGCACTTTAGAATATGTTTCAGAACTAGCAGGATCATATTTTAAAATTGAAAATCCTAATGCTACTGCAAATTGTGGCTGTGGAACAAGTTTTTCTATCTAAAATAAATTTAATCCAATGTCCTTTAAAATAGCTAGTTTTAATGTAAATTCTATAAAAATGAGACTACCAAATGTATTAAGTTGGCTAGATAAAAATAATATTGATGTCATTTTAATGCAGGAAACTAAGACAATTGACGATAATTTTCCTTCTTTAGACTTTAAACAAAAACAATACGATGTAATATTCGATGGACAAAAATCATATAATGGCGTTGCAATTGCGTCAAAATTTGAAATAAATGAAATTACCAGATCATTACCTTTTTACGATGACAGCATTGATGAAGATAATCAAGCAAGGTTCTTGCACGTAAAAATTAATGATGTAAATATCATTTGCTTATATTTACCTAATGGAAATCCTGCTCCTGGTCCTAAATATGACTATAAAATTAGTTGGATGAAACGTCTAACAAAATACACTAAAGATATTTATGACACAAATGAACCTCTGATTTTAGGAGGCGACTTTAATGTAATTCAGGAAAGTGTTGATTGTTATGATGTATCTAAATGGCAAAATGATGCATTGTATCTGGAAACAACCAGAAGGCATTTAAAAGAGTTAATAAATATTGGTCTAGTTGATGCTTACCGCATAAAATATCCAATAGCTAAAGAGTATAGTTTTTGGGACTATCAGGGTGGAGCTTGGCAAAAAGATAATGGAATAAGAATAGATCTTTTTTTAATCTCACCAGAGATAGTTGATAATCTAATTGATGTAGGTATAGACAAAACACCAAGAGGTGAAGAAAAACCCAGTGACCATACACCTATTTGGATTCATTTAGAAAAATAAACTTTATGATTTGTGTATATTTTTAGGTATAAACCCTGAATCTACTACCCCTCTAGGATTAGGAACCCAGAGTTCTCGATTAGGATGCATTCCAGCTCCATAGGTTGCTGAAACAGCAGAGTTCCTCATTCTATTAAGCAATCTCGTATCTGCATCTCCAACTGCTGGATGTGTGCCACCATTAGTTTTGAAAATTTCTTCCCAATTGCTTTTTCTAGACTTAAAAATATCAGTATCATTTAATTGGGAACAATTAATCTCATTTTTATTTAAATCAACTATAATTTCATCTCCATCCTCTATTAGGGCAATAGGTCCACCTATAGCCGCCTCTGGACCAACATGACCAATGACAAGACCAACAGAGCCACCAGAGAAACGTCCATCAGTCATTAGTCCTACAATTATATTTCTTTCTCTGCACAAAGTGGTAATTCTTGAGGTGGAATCTAGCATTTCTGGCATACCAGGCCCACCTACAGGTCCTTCATACCTAACTACAACCATATCATTATTGTTAAAGCTGTCTGGTTCATTTTCTAAGGTCCAAAGAAGTTTTTGTTCTCCATCAAATATTCTAGCTTTCCCAATAAAAACATTATTTTCTAAACCACCTTCAACACCAGCTAGTTTTAATATAGAACTGAATTCAGGAGATAAATTTCCTCCTAAAAGTCTAAGTCCACCAGTTTCTTTATAAGGTTTTTTTACGGGATATATTACTCGTCCGTCAGGTTCTTTAGGAGCTAATCGATTAACTTGTTCAACTAAAGTTTCACCTGTACACGTTAAAGTATTGCCATTTAATAAACCTGCATCTAATAAATCCTTTATAAAAACCTGGACACCACCTTGATTATCAATATCAACCATTGAGTATTTTCCAAATGGTCTTGCATCAACTAAAACAGGAACTACCTTTTCGGATAAATAGTTAAATTCATCTGGAGACATAATATCTTCAATAAAACTTTTATATCCTGCAGCTCTAGCTAACTCTGGTGCATGAAGCATGACGTTAGTTGATCCTCCTATAGACATTGCTACTATTAGAGCATTCCTTAAAGAGTCTCTCGTAACAATATCCCTTGGCTTAATATCTTTTTTAACCATATTATCTAAATAAGTAATGAGTTGGTCAGGAAATACATCTAACCTTCTTTTATCGTCTGAAGGTGGTGAAACCATATGTAAAGGTTGCATGCCTACAACACCAATAAACGTCTGCATAGTATTATAAGTAAACATCCCACCGCAACTTCCATAACCAGGACAAGCTTCGCATGCAATTCTTCTTTTCAGTTCTTCATCTTCACTACCCGCAATTTGATAACTTGAAATAATGTCCAATGGTTCATTAGTAACTGAATCAATTCCAGGTCTTATTGGACCGTCAGACATTATAATACCAGGTCTATTGTGCTCTAAAATTGCAGACAATGTTCCAACAGGTGGTTTGTCACAGGCAACAACAGCAATTGTACCTTCTAAACCCGAAGCGCTTAAATGTTCGCATAATGTATCATTAGTTACTTCTCTTCCAATTAAAGAATAACGCATCTCTTTAGTACCGTTTCTTATACCATCAGATGTCGCTACGGTGTACTCAGGTTGTACTAATCTCATTCTAATATCATTTGGGTTTTGGCCTATCCTTAACCTTAATTTTTCATGTATTGTTTTAACTTTTTGTTCAACACCAAGATAACATTGAGAGTCCCCTTTATTACCAACCACCCCAATTGAAGGTTCATGTATTAAATCAAGGTCGGTATTTAGAATTCTTGCAATACCAAAAGTTTGAGAATTTCTTCCAGGATTTTTGTCAATTAAAACTGTTTTTGAATTCTTCATATTTTTCTCCGATTTTCATTTAATATTATAAATTTAATAAGGCCTTATTTATTTCTAATTTTCTTTGATTGAATATTGTTTTTTTAGTTTTCACATCCTCTATTACTTTTAGTGGTGCTTTTTCTATAAATGAAGGGTTGTTTAATCTTTTATCTATTACTTGAATTTCGTTGGTTATATTTTCAAGCTCTTTACTCAATCTATTTTTTTCTGCTTCTATATCAATTAGTCCATCTGTTGGTATCATTAAAATTATCTCATCAACAGTTGTAACAATAGATTTTTCATTTTCTTCATGTTGTTTAGATAAAAATTTTATCTGATCTAATTTTGCTAAATTAAGGATTAAATTGTAATTCTCTTCAATAATAATCTTTTTTTCTTGATTTACATTTTTAAGTAAAATTGTAGGTCTATATTTATTTGGAATATTTTTTTCAACTCTAATTGATCTTATCGCAGACACAATATCAATTGTTAGAGCTATTCCATTTTTTAATGAAGTTTCAGTTTCAATTAAGCTTGGCCATGAGGATGATATTGCTAACTTATTAGATTTAAACAATTTTTCAAAAATTTCTTCTGTGACATATGGCATTATTGGGTGTAACATTAATAAAACATTTTTCATAATTTTAATAGAAACACTTTTAGTCTCTTTTTGTGACTCAATATCTTCAGCATTATTCAAAATAGGCTTAATAAACTCTATATACCAATCACAATAATCTCTCCAAATAAATTGATACAAGGCATCTGCAGCATCATTAAATTTGTATTCTACTATAGATTTTTTAACTTTAGAATTAAGTTGATTATAATTTTCAATTATCCATTTGTTGATTTGTAGATTTATAAAATTGAGATCAGTTTCTAGTTCTGAAATGCATTCATTAAATTCAAGAAATTTACATCCATTCCATATTTTTGTACTAAAATTTCTATATCCTGCAATTCTTTCTTCTGATAATTTTATATCCCTTCCTTGAGCAGCCATTGCTGTAAGAGTGAACCTTAATGAGTCAGCACCATATTTGACAGATAAATCAAGAGGATCTAGAACATTACCCTTTGATTTTGACATTTTTTGACCCTTATCATCTCTTACTAGTGCGTGTATATAAACTTCTTTAAATGGAACTTCGTCATCCATAAAATGCATGCCCATCATCATCATACGAGCCACCCAAAAGAAAATTATGTCAAAGCCAGTTACTAAAACATTAGTTGGATAATATTTCTTTAGATCTTTTGTGTTATCAGGCCATCCTAAGGTTGAAAATGGCCAAAGTGCGGATGAAAACCATGTGTCCAATACATCTTCATCTTGTATTAGTTTAACTTTTTTTCCATAATGCAATTCTGCTGCTTTCTCAGCATTTAACTGGTTATGTTCTACAAAAATCTTATTATCAGGTCCAAACCAGGCAGGTATTCTATGGCCCCACCATAATTGTCTAGAAACACACCACGGTTGAATATTGTTCATCCATTCAAAGTATGTTTTATCCCAAATTGCAGGAACAAACTTAGTTTTTTTATTTTTAACAGCTTTGATAGCTGGTTGAGCTAATTTATATGCATCAACATACCATTGGTCCATAAGCCATGGTTCCACAACTACGTTAGATCTATCTCCATGAGGAACCGTATGTAAAATTTTCTCTTCTTTAATATATAAATTTTGAGCTTTTAAAATCTCTATAACTTTTTTTCTAGCTTCAAATCTGTCTAATCCTTTGAAATCTTCTCCACCATTTTCATTTATCGAAGCATTAGCATTAAAGATATTAATCATATCTAAACCATGTCTTTTCCCAACTTCGAAATCATTAAAATCATGAGCTGGAGTTATTTTAACAGCACCAGAACCTTTTTCCGGATCTGAATAATTGTCAAAAATGATAGGAATACGTCTATTTATAATTGGTAATATTACATATTTACCTTTTAGATGGATATATCTTTCATCATTGGGATTTACAGCTACAGCTGTGTCTCCTAACATGGTTTCTGGCCTAGTTGTAGCTATTGTTAAGAATTCGTCACTATTTTCAAGAGGGTATTTAAAATACCAAAATTTTCCTTCAACTTCTTTTTGTTCAACTTCTAAATCAGAAATAGCTGTTAATAATTTTGGATCCCAATTAACTAATCGTTTATCTCTATAAATCAATCCTTCTTTATATAATTTAACAAATACAGAAATTACGGCTTTTGATAATCCCTCATCCATTGTAAATCGTTCTTTTTCCCAATCCGGTGATGCTCCTAAAGCTCTTAATTGATTTGTAATTTCACCACCTGACTTTTCTTTCCACTCCCAAACTTTTTCAACAAACTTTTCTCTACCTAAGCCATGTCTTGTTAAATTAGATTTTGCTAATTCTCTTTCAACAACCATCTGAGTAGCTATTCCAGCGTGATCTGTCCCTGGTTGCCAGAGAACATCTAGTCCTTGCATTCTATGAAATCTTATTAAGATATCTTGAATAGTGAATGTTAAAGCATGACCAATATGTAACGAACCAGTTACGTTTGGGGGTGGCATCATTATAACATATGGTTCTTTTGGTGATTGATTGTTTGAAGCAAAAGCACCATTTTCCAACCATCTTTTATACCATTTTTTTTCTATGTAATTAGAATCAAACCTTTTATCCATCATATTAGAATTCCAAATAATTTTTGCTTAATTAAACATCCTACGATCTAATATGTTAAAATCTATTTTATTCTCTTTCAAATCATATTTAACATCCAAATCATTATTAATATCTTTAATTGATAAGCTTCCCAGAATAGACTTTATTTGATAGACACTAAAAATCTCATCAGCTTGACTTTTTATCAAGTTAGAAGATGCATTTAAAAAATCAACTTCTGCATCTAGCACATCTAAAATTGTTCTTATGCCAAATTCTGACTCCTTTTTGATACCATTTAAGGCTAGTAATGAGGATTTTTTTTCGCTTTCTGATGCTTTGGTTTTTGCAATAGCACTTTTATAATTTTGATATGAGGAAATAGCACTTAACTCTACCTGTCTCTGTTTTTCAGATAATTCAACTGAACTCGCTCTAGATAGATTATCAAGTTTTTTTATAGAAGCTTTGGAGGATGAATTATAAAACAAAGGTGTCTTAAAAGTAAGATTCACACCATAACTTTGGTAATCAGTTGAAGAGGTATTGAATGATGATTCACTATCTTTACCAAAAAATTCTAAGTTAAGTGTTGGCCTATTATCACTTTCTTTTAATGCAACATTTTTTTCAGCAATATTTTTTTTCAATTTAGCTACTATAATATCAAGGTTATTTTCTAAGGCTATTTTAACAGTTTTATTTTTTGTATCTGGAGGTATGAAGTTTGAATTGGGTAAAGAAAATTTATTCGGTATTACATTGAATTTTGTAATACTTTTAAATTTGGAAATTGCTTTTTCAAGATTTCCTTCAGATAAAATTAAATCATATTGAGCTTTTGCTAATTTAGATTGAGCTTCGGCCAGTGTGGTTGGTGTTACTGTACCAGCTTGTAATTTTAACTCTGTGGCATCAACATTTTCTTTAAATCTCTCTAAACTTTTTTTTCTTAAACTAACTACAGATTGATTTGAATAAACATCTAAATAAGCTCTGATAGTATTCAAAATTATTTTTTGCTCAATAATATTTAAATTATATTGCTCAAGTTTAATATTTTCTTTTGCTATAGAAATTTTTTCATAAGCTTCTCCTCCATCGAATATATTTTTACTTAATGAGATAGTTGAGGTTGTTGTCTCATCATTTACAAATGTTCCTTGGGAATTACTATCTTTATTGTCAGATTTAAAGGTTGTCGTAAAAGAATTTGTCCAGTCTTTAGAAGAACCAGACTCTTCTAAAGAATTTTTGGTAGCAGCTAATTTATAATTTTGGGCTTTTAATTCCAAACTATTTTTAAGTGCTTCATGAATGGAATTTTCAAGTAAAATATCGGAACTAAGAACTTTTGAAGCATTAAAAAATAAAAAACAGAAAAATATTAAATAAAAAAATTTAATTCTTTTAAAAAATGAAATCATTGAAACCTCAAAAAATGCTAAATAAACATAAATATAATTTAATAGCGAATTGAAAATAAAATTCTAGTTAATAATTAAGTATTAACATGAAATTTTTAAACAAAATATTATTCTATATTTTTTTTTTTAATTGCTTGTATGCTTTTGAAGAGTTATAGAAGTAATCACCTAACTTGTGGCCCGATGGCAGAGTGGTGATGCAGCGGCCTGCAAAGCCGTTAACAGCGGTTCGATTCCGCTTCGGGCCTCCATTTATTAGATGTAATAAATATGTTTAAGCAAAAAGAAATCCCAATAAACAATGACTTAGTGTTAATTGGTGGTGGACATTCTCACATAATGCTAATTATGGAACTCTCAAGAAGACCTATTGAAGGAACTCGGATAACATTAATTAGTAATGAAATTGATACTCCTTATTCAGGTATGATACCAGGTTTTATTGAAGGAATGTACACTTGGAGAGAAACTCACATAGACCTTTATAAACTTTGTTTCAAATTAAATATTAGGTTTATACATTCAGAAGTTTTAGAAATTTCAGCAATTAATAAAGAAATTATTTTAAAAAACAGACCAAAAATAAAATTTGACGTACTATCATTAAACACAGGCATACAAAGCAGTAATAAAACTATAAAAGGGGCTCTTAAATATTGCGTGCCCGTAAAACCAATCTCTAAATTATCTAATAATTTTTTAACTGAAATAAAAACAAATAATAATATTGCCTTTATTGGAGGAGGTCCCGCTTCAGTAGAATTAGCTTTAGGTTTGCAAAAACGTTTCAAAAATACAAAATCTAATTTGAAAATAACTATAATAACTGGCAAAAATGGACTATTAAGTTCTTTTCCAAATAAAACAAGAAAAGTAGCAAAACAAACTCTTCAAAATGCACAAATTAATGTGATTGAAAAAGTAGAAGTAATTGAAGTACAAAAAGATACATTGATTTTATCAGATAAAACTAAATTGAAAGTTGATAAGTCAATTTTATCAACAAATGGTATCGCCCCAGAATGGATAAAAAAATCAGATATTATTTTAAATCGAAAAAATTTTATTATTGTCAATAATAAATTTCAAACAAATTATAATTATGTT
>CACBXG010000016.1 GCA_902543145.1 uncultured SAR116 cluster alpha proteobacterium
CAGTAAAAAACCCTACTGGATTGAATATTGAATTTGTATCAAGTGATTTGAATTTTCTAGTAACGAAAAAAAATTCTGAATTTGAACATTTAATGCCTATAAAACTTTCAAAACTTGACAAAATTAAAATTATTCTACCTGGTGTTGAAAATTCTAGAAGAATTTCATTGGACGAATATTTTGCAACTCATAATATTAAGATAGATAAAACATTAGAAATGGATGGTATGATAGGTACACTAGAAATGGTTGCTTCAAGTGATTGGTGCGCTATTCTACCAGCTGTTTTATGCGATTTAGATATTACTGGAAATTTAAGAACATTATCACCACTCACCTCCCCAAATTTCACTACTGAATATGTTTTAATTACATCAGCTAGTAAAGAGCTAAGTTCTGCTGCAAAATTATTTAGTAAAAAGATATGTGATGAAATTAAGTCAATTACAGAAAAAATGAATCAAAAAGTTAGACCTATTAAGCAAATCATATAAAGTGATTATAATTATATTATTTTATGATTTGAATACAAATAAAGTAATCGTAAAGTAATAAATACAAACGTATTACTCGGGGAAATAAATTGTTAAATCATATTAAGAAAACGCCTGAATATCTTCAATCAATAGCTGCAATTTGGCTTATTTTAGTTGCTTTAACTATTTTTGCAGAAGTTACCTTTCGAAATCTTGGTATCTTCCTTGGAGCAGATCAAATTGTTCAAAATTCTGTACCAGCTATAGTTTTTCTTCAAGTGCCATTTGCAATAGCTTCTGGAACAATGCTTAGAACAACTTTAATTTATGATTTTTTCAAACAAAGAGGAAAAATGATAATTAACATCTTATCTTATGTTATTGGTATTATGTTATTTGTTGGCATAGCAGTTGGTGGATGGACTGATATGATAAAAGGATGGGAAATTGGAGAATATCAAGGAATTGGGGCGATTGAATTCCCAGTTTATCCAATAAGAACCGTAATTATATTCTCATCAATTATAGTGGTTTTTATTTATTTATCCCTAATTGTAAAATCATTTATGTCAAACAAATAAATTAGCGAAAAAGGATAATAAGTTGGGAATTGATTTAGATATATTGATGATTTTAACATTAGTGGGAATGCTATTAGCAATCTTTTCAGGTGTTCATATTGCCCTTGCCTTAGGTGCTACAGCAATGATTGGTACATACTTTATATTTGAAGATATGTATATGGCTGCAAGCCAAGTTGGCGGCGCTGCTTATGAATTAATTAGAGACCATATTTTTATGACAATCCCACTTTTTGTATTAATGGGAGATTTTTTGTCAAGGAGTGGCGCAGCTGGAGATTTATATTCTTTAATAAACAAAGGCCTTAAGGGAGTCCCAGGTAGACTTGGTGTAGCAACTGTTACTGGTAATGCTGCTTTTGCTGCAGTCACAGGAACTTCAATTGCTTCTGCAGCAGCATTTTCAAGAATTGCTTGGCCTGAAATGAAAAAAGCTGGATATGATCAAAAATTAGCTGTTGGCTCAATAGCTGGAAGTGCTTGTTTAGGAATGTTAATTCCACCAAGCGTGTTGTTAATTGTTTGGGGAATTATAACTGAAGACTCAATTGGTAAATTATTCGTTGCTGGAGTAATTCCAGGTATAATATTATCACTTATGTTTGCTTTTTATAACTTTTCAAAAGCCGTAATTAATCCAAAATTAGCTCCTGAACCTGATAGTATAGGCGACATTACAAAGCTAACTACCAAGCAAGTTATGTCTGGAATGTCTATCCTTGGTCTAATTGTTATTGTTTTAGGAGGAATATGGGGTGGTATATTTACCCCTACTGAAGCAGCTGGAATGGGTGCCCTTGCAAGTTTTGGTATTGCTCTATTTAAAGGTATGAGATGGAATGGCATTGTAGAGTCAGTTATTGATGCAGGTAAAACTTCTGCTCCAATCATGATATTGTTAATTACCGCAGGTATGTATTCAAGATTTTTGTCTTTATCAGATATAGATTCTGTAATCGTAGATGCAATGGCTTCTGCTGGCTTAAATAGCTTTATGATTTTAGTAATGATGGTAGTAATTTGGCTTATATTAGGCATGTTACTAGATTCTATCTCAATAATTTTATTAACAGTTCCATTATTTGTGTTGCTTGCAGGAGATATGAATCCTTACGCATTTGCAATTTTTGGAATTTTAGCAATTGAAGCTGGTTTACTTACACCACCTTTTGGTCTTATAGTTTATACAGTTAAAGGAGTTTTAGCTGCTGGGGGAGATAATGTATCATTAGGATCTATTTTTAAAGGATCTATTCCATATTGGATAATGATGTTGATTGTAATGTTATTAGTTGCATTTTTTCCAGAATTAGCCAGCTGGCCAACACAATTTGTTTAGTAAAAACATGGGGTTAAATACTAAACTTAACACTACCTATGGAGGATATAATGATTAGGTACTTAAAAAAAGCTATACCATTAAGCATTTTAGCTACTGGTATAATGGCATCTGCCTCTTTTGCAGATACCTTTACACTTAGGGTTGGGTCTGGTCACCCATCAAAGCCAACCGCATACGTTACAAATATGGAAAAAGTGTTAGTTCCAAATATTAAAAAAAGAGTTGCTGCAGAAACTAACCATAAAGTTAGAATTATTGAAGCTTACGCAGGTAAGATCGCTAAAGTTCATGAAACTTTAGAAGCTGTAGAAAAAGGATTATTAGATATTGGTTCATACTGTGTATGTTTTGAAACTGCAAAATTATTACCATGGAACTTTGATTATTTTGTACCTTTTACAACAACAAATCTTGTAACTAATTGGGAAGTAAAGCATAAAATTCTTAAGCAATTTCCAGAACTAACCAAAATGCTTGAAGATAAGTATAATCAGAAGTTTCTTGCTATGCAGGGGTTTGATGATTATGGAATTGGTACAGTTAAGCAATGGCAAAAAGCTAGTGAGTTAAAAGGTGTGAAAGTTATTGCTGCAGGTCCAAACTTACCTTGGGTTTCTTTGTTTGGTTCTATACCAGTTACATCTACTCTTCCTACTATGTATAATGACTTAGCTACCGGAGTTGCAAAAGGCGTTATTATTTTTCCATCAGCACATGCTGGAGGATTTAAATTCTATGAGCAAGCTCCATATTGGAAGGTTATTGGATTTGGCGCAATGGCACAAACCATTACCACTATAAACATGGATACCATGAAAAAGTTACCACCTGAAATTGTTAAAATAATAATGGAAGAGTCAGTTAACTACGAAAAAGCTGCTGTTAAAGATGGTCAGCAAAGATATCAAAAAGGTCTAACTGATTTAGTTAAACTTGGTAAGAAAAAAGGTATCAATGATGCTGTAACTTATTTACCAGTAGCTCAGCAAAAAATTTGGGCAGAGACAATTAAAGATTGGCCAAATTCAAGAGCTAAGGATATTACCAAAGATTATGGTATGGATGGTGCTGCTATAATGAATGCATATATGGATGAAATGGAAAAGACTGGCCATAAGTTCCCTGTACGTTACAAAATTGGTGGGTAATTAATTTAATACCACAAAACACTAAGAGACGATCTATTCTTAGATCGTCTTTTTTTTTAGGGTCTCTCAATGAAAAAAGAAAAGTTTCAATTATATATATCCACTGCTATTTCTGGTATATTTATTACAATGTTTATAAGTTCACTTGTAACTTATTTAGCTTTAACAGATTTATCAATTTTTTTTTATGTATGGCCCAAAAATTGGTTCTATGCATCCCTTGTAGCTTTTCCAGCTATATTATTCGTTAGGCCATTAGCAATTAAAATTACAAGCAAACTTAGCAGTTTTATTTATAAATAATCATTCAAAAATTGCTACAACCCTTACAAAACCAGCTGAACCATTCTTTATTTTGAATGGAAAAGCAGAAACTTTAAAACCATAATTTGGTAATCGATCTAAATTATTTAATTTTTCAATATGACAGTAACCTTGAACCATCCCTGCTCTATGACCTTCCCATATAATTGAAGGATCTTTTGTTTGTTTATATTTTTCAGCTGTATAAGAAAAAGGAGCATCCCAGCTCCATGCATCCGTACCAGTAACTCGTACTCCTTGGTCAAGCAAATAGATAGTAGCTTCTTTACTTATTCCGCAACCTTTTGACAAAAAATCATCTTTTCCATAATGTCCGCCCGCTGAAGTGTTTATAAATACAATATCTAGAGGTTTTAATTCATAATTAATTTTTTTTATTTCGTTTTGCAAATCACTTCTAGTTAAAACATATCCATTTTCATATGATCTTAAGTCCAATTTGACACCATCACTAAAACACCATTCTAATGGAACTTCGTCAATCGTGATCGCTCTTTTTCCATTATTCATCGTTGAATGGTAATGATATGGGGCATCCATATGAGTGCCATTATGCGTACTTACAGTAATAGTTTCCATGGCCCAACCTTCTTCACCTGGTAAATCTGTTTTTTTTAAACCAGGAAAAAAACTCATCATTTCTTCAGCGGTTTCTTTATGATGATGGTAGTTTATTTTAGGTAACATAAAATCTGGATCTGATTTTATACCCTCTTCTAAACTAACTGATAAATCTAAGAACTTTCTAGACATCAATACCTCACATTTTAATTTTTGGATAGGTTATCTACCCTTTTGTTAAATGGAGAAATAATAATTTCATCCCAAATATTTGCTTTAAAAATTGGGTCATTATGTTGAAAAACTTTTATTTCTTCCTCACTACTTGCTTCAACCATAAAAAAAGAACCATTCATATTACCTTCTTTATCAGTTAATGGGCCAGATATAAGTGTTTTTATGGGATTTGTAGACAGATAAGTCCTGTGTTCATCAATAATTTTCAATCTTGCATTTAAAGAATTTGGTTTATCCTTACATAATATTAGCCATATCATAATATTGAGACCTTAATTATTAAGAATTTTCAAATTCTTTTATTCTTTCATAAGCTAAATCAGTAAATTCGGCTTTTGGAGCATTTCCAGCTATGACTACTAATAAAAGATGTTCCGAATCGTTGTCACCTTCGGTAACGTTCATAAAACGCCTAGAGCAACCTGGAGGAAATGAGATTACATCACAGGGACCTAAGTCAGCATAATCATGGTCTTCACCTTCATTCCATTCACATCTCCATTTGCCTGTAATTGGCATGAATGTCTCATTAGTGTCATGGTTATGCATTAGTGGTCCTTTACCTGGTTTACACCTGCAAAAACCAAGATTAAATCCTTCAGAAATATTAATTGCTGGCATTTGGGCATTATCATTTCCTAAAGGAGAAACATGTTTACTATCTCCTTTTGGAGGTTCAAAGCCTATTATATTTATTAGTTCTCGTGTGCATTCAGGTAATTTACTATCTGGCAATCCCATTTTTGATCCTTTTTGCTCCGAGAAAATAGCAATCCTTTTATTCATATATTCTCTAGAAAGTGTTTTTATTTCTGGAAGTTTTTGATTTTTTTTCATAAATACTCCTTATTCGTTATTGTTTTTTAATTGTTCATAAATGGCAGCAGTGTCATGTGTAATAGGAATATTTTCTTTAGATTGATTATATAAGTTTGCAGCAGCTTCAAAAGTTGGAGAGCTTAAATTATTTGATTTAAGATAGTTTGTGATCACATCAATATCTTTAAGAAATATTCTCATAGAAGCTGTTGCTGGCTCATAATTTTTATTAATCATAAGTGGCATTCTCTTATCTAACATAACTGAGGTAGCCGCACCTGCATTCAATACTTGATAAATCATTTTTTCTTCAAGCCCTGCCTTTTGACCAAGAAGTAATGCTTCAGCAGTCACAGTATTATGAACGGTCACTAATAAGTTTGCTAAAATCTTAAATTTTATACCATTGCCAAAGTCACCTACATATATATTTTGTTTTGAAAAAGATCTAAATATACCTTCACATTCATCAATAATTATTTTATCTCCACTGGACATAACAACTATGTCTTTTACTTTAGCTTGTGCACCCGTTCCACTTACGGGAGCATCAACCATGTTTATGTTAAGTTTCTCCAACTTGTTTTTTGTTTCTATTTTATCACCTAATGAAATAGTATTCATATCAATCAGAATTTTAGATTCATTTGATTTTCCATTAACTTCTATTTCATTAATTACTTCTTTGAAAATAGGAACAGTTGGCAGGCTAAGAATTATAACATTAGATTTATCTACTAACTCTTTGATATTGTATAATAATAATCCACCTAAAGATGTAAATATTTCTGCATTTTTAGTATCTGGATCAACCCCATAAACTATGTAATTATCTTCAATTAGGAATTTTGCATAAGAACCACCCATTGCACCCAATCCAATTGAACCAATAGTTTTCATAATAACTCCCCTAATTAATTTATTATTAACTATTAATGCTTAGTAATTAAATCATACTTTCTGATAGATATCATAAAAAATAATCATTTAATGTTTTAGAATTAATATCATATAAATAGAATGCTAAATTTTAATGGAGATTAAAATGGAAGTTGGCTTTTTTACTATGCCTATTCATCCAATTGACAAGGATTATAAAAAAACATTATCAGAAGATAGAGAAGCTTTTTTACTCGCTGACAAGATAGGTTTTTCAGAAGCTTATTGTGGAGAGCATGTAACAGACGCAGCAGAGAATATAACTTCAAGCGCTCTATTTATTGCATCAATAGCCGCTGAAACTAAAAAAATCAGGCTTGGAACCGGCACTGTTAATATGCCAAATTCCCATCCAGCTGCAATTGCCGGTCAAATTGCAATGTTAGATCATATGTTAGATGGAAGGTTTAACTTTGGTATTAGCCCAGGAGGACTTGCTTCTGATGCTGAAGTTTTTGGAAATTTAGACAAAAATAGAAATGAGATGTTTGTAGAATGTATAGATATGGTTTTAGAAATCTGGAAAAGAGAAGCTCCATACAACATTGAAGGGAAATACTGGAATGTCTCTACAGAACGGACTCAGATGACTGAAATTGGTCAAGGAATCATGCAAAAGCCGCTTCAGAAACCTTATCCACCTATAGTTTGTACTGTTGTTGCGCCATATTCGAAGGGATTAATTGCGGCAGCAGCTAGGGGTTGGAAACCAATTTCTGCTAATTTCCTACTACCAAAATGGGTTAAAACTCACTGGCCAAGCTATGTACAAGGGTGTAAAGAAGGTGGCCATAATGCTGATTCAAAAGACTGGAGAGTTGCTAAGTCAATATTTATTTGTGAGGACAGAACTAAAGCGCGTGATTATGCATTAGGTAATGGAAGCCCATATGTCTTTTATTATAAACAATTACTAACAAAAATGCTTAAACATGGTAGAGCAAATTTGTTTAAAGAAGATCAAGAAACGCCAGACAGCGATTTAAAGTTAGAAGATATTTGTAACAAACTAATATTATTTGGTTCTGCAGAAGAAGTTGCTGATAAAATTTTAGAGTTTAGAGAAGAAGTTGGTGATTTTGGGACTCTGCTTTATGCTGGTCATGACTGGGCAGATGTAGATTTAGCAAAAAATTCAATGAAATTAATGGCAGAAAAGGTTATGCCAAAAATAAATAAACATAGCAAAATCGCAGCAGAATAGGATTTCAAATGACACACATTGCTTTGGAGAATAATAATTATTTAAATGTTGAAGTTACTGGTAGTTTAGATCTTCCTAAAATAATATTTTCAAACTCTCTTGGCTCAGATTTAAGAATGTGGAACCCACAAGTTGAAGCAATGAAAAGCAAATATTGTATTATAAGATACGATAAAAGAGGTCATGGTAAAAGTAGTCCTGCCCAAGGCCCCTACTCATTTGACATGCTTGAAAATGATGTGATTAAAATTATGGATGATCTTGAGATTGAAAAAGCAAATTTTGTTGGTTTGTCTATGGGTGGAATGACTTCTTTAGGATTAGCACTTAAACATCACAAAAGATTTGAAAAACTTGTCTGTTGCGCTGCAAGAGCTGATATGCCTCCACCAATGCAAGATGGTTGGAACCAAAGAATTGCTGTAGTGAAAGACAACGACACTGCAGGTGTAGTAAACGGATCTCTTGAAAGATGGTATAGTGAAGATTTCACAAAAGATCCTTCTAATTCAGATGTTATAAATCTTTCTAAAGAGATGATAACAAACACATCTAAAGAAGGATATATAGGTAGTTGTGAAGCAATTAAAAAACTCGATTATTTAAAAGAATTGTCTACAATTAATAAAGAAATACTTTATATTTCAGGTGAAATAGATATGGGAGCACCTGCTATGGCTATGGAAGAAATGCACCACCTTACGCCTAATAGTAAGTATGAATGCATATCAGGAGCAGCTCATATTCTTAATATTGAATGCGCGGAAAAGGTTAATAACATAATTTTAGATTTTTTAAATTAATCATATATAAATGGGGGTAGTATGGCACTTAAAACATTTGAACATGTCCTTATACTTGCGGATGATGTAGATAAAACAAAAGATTTTTATGTTGATATATTAGGCTTAGAAGTTGGTTATAGACCAGATTTTCCATTTAAAGGTTATTGGCTTTATTTAAAAGATAATAAAGCCGCATGTATTCATCTTGCAATGAGAAAGCAGGATACTGGACAAGATTATTATATTGGTAAAAAAGATAATATTAAATCAGGTTCAGGAGCAATTGATCATGTAGCTTTCAATGCAGATGATATTGAAGGCATGAAGAGTAAACTTGATAAAATTTCAATGGAATATACTCATAGAAAAGTTCCAGGATTTCCATTAGAGCAACTCTTTATAATGGATCCTGATGGTGTAAAAGTTGAATTAAACTACGCTACATCGTAAAACAACTATAAGCTTTATCGGGGAGTATAAAATGCCACATAAATATAATGAAAAAATGTTTGATATTAAACATTTACGTGAAACAGCTGAAAAACTAAAAAATTGGGGACGCTGGGGTCCTGATGATGAAATTGGAACCTTAAACTTTATAACTCCTGATAAAGTAATAGATGCGAGTAAACTTATAAAAAGGGGTAAACGTTTTAGTTTAGGATTAAATTTTGATAGACATGGCCCTCAAAAAGGTACTTGGGGAAATAGATTTAATCCAATTCACCTAATGTTAGCAACTGGAACAGACGCTGTTGCAGGAAGATTTGATGAATTTGGATTAAGATATGCCGATGATATGATTTCATTACCCCTTCAATGTGCTACTCAATGGGATGCATTGGCTCATATCTTTTATGATGATTATATGTGGAATGGATATGATGCTAGACTTGTTGATAGTGATGGTGCTCAAAAGAATGGGATAGAAAAAGTTAGGGCTGAAATGGCAGGTCGTGGCGTTTTATTAGATGTTGCGCGATGGGCTGGTGTGGAATTTTTTGAAGATGGAACAGCTATATCTGCAAATGACCTTGATGAATGCGCAAAATCTCAAAGTGTAGAAATCAAACAAGGTGATTTTGTTATTGTTCGAACCGGGCAAATGGAACAACGATTAGATGCTGAAGAATGGGGTGGATATGCAGGTGGTGATGCCCCAGGTCTAGCCTTTGATACTGCTGAATGGATTTATAACAAAGAAATAGCAGCCATTTGCACTGATACGTGGGGATGCGAAGTAAGACCTAATGAAACAAAAGATGCTCAGCAGCCATGGCATTGGGTTGTTATTCCTATGATAGGAATTACTATGGGTGAGATTTTTTATTTACGTGATTTAGCAAAAGATTGTGATGAAGATAAAGTCTATGAATTCTTTTTCTGTGCACCACCGCTTCCAATAACAAAAGCAGTTGGATCACCAATAAATCCTATGGCAATAAAATAACATTTATGAAACCATCCGCGACTATTATTGGTGGTTCAATGGCAGGTCTGTTTGCTGCCACCGCCCTTTCAAAAAAAGGATGGGACATTTCCGTACATGAAAAAGTTCCTGTCCCGCTTTCAGGACGTGGTGCTGGTATTGCTACTTATGACGAATTAGCTGATCTCGTTTTTAAAGCTACAAATAATAATAACGTTCTGGGCACGACAGCAAAATCAAGAGTGTCTTTAGATATTAATGGGAAAATAATTAATAGTTATGATTACCCTCAAGTATATACAAGTTGGCAATATTTATTTTCTATTCTAAGAGAACAAATAAGTAATGATGATTACTTCATGGGTGATGATTGTATTAAAATTAAACAAAGTGAAGATAAAGCAATAGCTTTTTTTGAAAATGGAAAGAAAAAGGAAACTGATTTAATAATAGTTGCAAATGGTATTAAATCTGAATTAAGGACATACGTAGATAATAAAGCTTGTCCACTATATGCTGGTTATGTTGGCTGGAGAGGAGTTGTCAATGAAGAAGAGATTAGCAAAAATTCTTTAGAAACACTCTCAAATTATTTTATTGTTGTATTACCCTATAATCAGCAAATAGCTTCCTATCCAATTGCTGGAGTAGGTAAAAATCCATTTAAGATTGGCGAGAGAAGAATTAATTGGATATGGTACAAACCTGTTCCTCAAAAGAAACTTAAAGAAATTTTATTAGGTAAATCAGGTCAACAATTTGAAGATGGCATCCCTCCAAATGAAATAAGAGAAGAAATTGTTAATGATTTATTTAAGGAGGCAGAAGAAAAACTCCCTCCTCAGCTTGTTGAATTAGTAAAAATAACAAAACAACCCCTTATTCAACCTATTTTTGATCTCCAAAGTATGAAAATGAAAAATGGAAGAGTTGTAACAATTGGAGATGCTGCGTTTACTGCAAGACCTCATGTTGGAATGGGTGTTACTAAAGCTGCTATGGATGCTTTTACATTGTCAGAATATTTAGAAGACAGCTCTAATTTAGATGATTTAGATAAATGGGAATATAGCAGATTAAAAGAAAGTCAGTTTATAGTTAATAGAAGTAGGAAATTAGGTCAGTATTTATCTATACCAAAAAATAATGAAGACTTAACAATGCCAAATGTTCAAAACGTTTTAAAAGATACTGCCATTAGCCTTTATGACATGGAAGATTATAAAATTTAAAAGAGGTATTTATGAGTAATAAATCATTTACATTAAAATTCACTGGCAATGCAACAAACAAAGGATCAATGAGAAATGATATAGATGTGTCATTCGAGTCAATGAATGAAACTTTCAAGCTGGCAACAGATGAAGGTGCATTCCATGGAGGTAAAGGAACAGCCCCTCCTCCTCTGGCATTATTTACTGCTTCATTATGTGGCTGTATCATGACACAAATAAAAGCTTTTGGTAAAAAATTAAAAATTGAAGTTAATGAAATTAAAATTGATGCCTCAATGGAATGGCAAGGAGAAGTTTTAGAAGAAGGTCCCTACAAAGCTAGTTGTGATGGATATAATTTAGATATTGATATTATTAGTCAAGAACCAATAGAACAAAAAAAGAAGCTTCTTGAGGCTGCAATTAATGGCTGTTTTATTGAAGCATCTTTAAAACCTGGAATAGTTAAACATAGACTAAAAGATAAAGAAAATTGGTTAAGTGTATAATTTTGCTATATTTTTCCTAAAGCCTTAAGTATTTTCTCTGGTGTAATTGGTTGAGATACCACTTCTGCATTAACTTGTTTTAAAGCATTATTTACAGCATTCATAATAACTGCTGGCGCTCCACCGGTTCCTGCTTCACCAGCTCCTTTAGCCCCTATTATACTTCTACCAGAATTAGTTGTGACATGATCAACTATTATATCAGGCATCTCATAAGCCATAGGAACTAGATAGTCAGCCATAGTTGCATTCTGCATATTTCCTTGATTATCATATACACATTCTTCAAATAGAGCGCCACCTATGCCTTGAATAACTCCTCCCCTAATCTGCTCCTCTACTAATTTAGGATTAATTTGTGTTCCACAATCTTCAACAGCCCAAAATTTATTAATTTTAATAATCCCAGTATCCTGATCTATTGAAACTTGACAGCCCATAGCACTATTGGTGAATACAAAAGGTATACCTTCAATTAAGAAACTAGCAGTTGCTAATAATTCAGCATTGGTTCCTTTTGGTAATTCGTGCCCCCTATAATACACAGTCTCAGCTAACTTTTGCAGAGTAATACCTTCTCCGCCATTTTTCCTGATAACATTATTATCTTCTATATCAAGTGTATCCTTGTCAGTTTGCATAATGGCGGCAGCAATATTTAAAATATTATCTTTAAGTTTTCTAGCAGCTTTAAGAACAGCTTCACCACCTATACCAGCTCCTCTTGATGCCCAAGTGCCACCACCGTAAGGAGTAGCATCTGTATCACCTAATGTAACCCTTACAGATTCCATTTTTACTCCAAGTTGATCTGCTGCTATCTGCTTCATAATAGCCTCAGTTCCTTGACCTTGTTCAGTTATAGATGACGATAAATGAATTGCTCCAGAACCTTCAAGTCTAATCGACGCACCATCTTGAGATGAAATATGCGCGCCTCCTACACCATAGAATAATGGACTAGGGTTAGTTACTTCGCACATGCTAATGACACCATGACCTGTTAAAACACCTTTTTTAAAATCTTCTTCATTTTGTGCCTCTATTTCTTTTATATCCATAATTTCAAGAAGTTTGTCCATTGATGCTTCGTGGGAAAGATCCTCTAAAGGAACTCCTGAAGGACATTTATTAGGATATGCATTGTCAGGAATAAAATTTATTTTTCTTATTTTATCAATGTCCATATCAATTTTATAAGCCGCTTTATCAATTAAAGCTTCAGTTATAGCCACGGCTATTGGATGACCTACAGCTCTATATTGGCACATAGGAGTTTTGTTTTGAAACACCACAGTACCAACAGCTTTATAATTTGGAATAACATAAGGAGCACCTGAAAGATTTAGCACCTGATTAGTTTCAATCGCTGATGTTCTAGGATACATGCTAAATGGACCAATACCACTGAGATCATCAATCTCCATAGCTAATATTTTTCCATTTTTATCAACGCCAAGTTTGCCACTAATTTTATGACATCTTGCATGAATATCTGTTGTAAAACTTTCTAATCTGTCAGCGATAAATTTGACAGGTCTTCCTATTTTTTTGGAAATAGCCGTTACAGCCATTTCATCAGGATAAACATGAACTTTAATCCCAAAAGAACCACCTACGTCTCTACTTACAATTCTTACTAAACCCTCATTTAAATCTAAATGTTTGGCAATTATATGTTGCATCATGTGAGGCGCCTGACCATTGTGATAAATTGTCATTTTGTTTTCAGCTTTATTCCAATCTGCAACAATCCCCCTAGATTCTAATGTGACACCTGTGTGTCTTGCAAAATCAAGTGTTGCCTCAACAACAGCGTCAGCTTTTTTGAATGCTTTTTCAACATCTCCTTGATTAACTGTTCTTGTCCAAAATAAATTATTACCAAGTTCTGGATGGATAACTACTGCATTAGAGTCTAAAGCAGTTTCCATATCAACTTGAGCTTCCTTTTCTGCCCAGTCTACTTCTATAAGCTCCAATGCATCTTCTGCCTGGGCTCTTGAATCTGCAATTACTACTGCAACAGGTTCACCCTGCCATCTAGCAATTTTTTTTGCTAATGGTGTTTGTTCTGGTGATCTCATTTCACCTAAATGACCTAAGGTACCAATCCAAGGTTTGCATACTTCATCTATTTCTTTTGCAGTAAATACATCTACTACACCATCAGATTTTTTTGCGTCATTAGTATTTATTGATTTTATTTCAGCGTGAGCAAATGGTGACCTTAAAAAGGCTACATGAACCATTCTAGGCAAGGTTAAATCATCTACAAACTGACCACCACCATCAAGATGTTTTTTTGCATTTTCTCTAGGCAGACTTCTTCCAATATATGAGTTAGGTCTATCTAAAGATCCTAATTTAGGGTTTTGATTTACTTTAATATCATCCATATCTTACACCTTAATTAATTTCATTAATACATTCTTCAATTGCGTCAACAATTGACTGATAACCAGTACACCGACAATAATTTCCTGAAATTTCTGATCTTATTTCATCTCTAGTAAGCTTTTTTTTGTTCAGAAGAATTTCTTTAGTAGTCATAAGCATACCAGGAGAACAAAAACCACATTGAAAAGCATTATGCTTAAGGAAATTCTGCTTCACTTTTTCCATCATTTCATCATCAAAACCTTCTACAGTTTTTAAATTTGCACCATTGGCTTGTGATGCTAAGACCAAACATGACCTAACAGCTTTGCCGTCCATCTCTATAGTACAAGCGCCGCATGCGCCTTGCTCACATCCTAAATGTGTACCAGTAAAACCTTGTGATCTTAGATAATCTGCTAAATGCTGTCTTGAAGGAACATTTACATTATTAAAATTTTCCCCATTGACTGTAAAAGATATATTAACTGAGTTATTACCAGCCATTTAAATCTCCAATTTACTTAAAACTTTTTTGATCAAAACTGTTGCTAAGTGAAGTTTCATTTCTGAACTACTATTTAAGTCACCTGCAAAATCTATCTCTGTGCTTAAAGAGTTTTTTAATTTGTCATAATCATAACCATTTTCCAGACATAATCTTGCAGTTTTATCAGCAACATCTGGTTTATCACCAGTAGCAAAAAATACTAATTTTAGATCTTTGATATCATTTTTTGAACCCATGACATTTGCAATTAAACCTGCCATAGCGTAATCACCATGCCGCCTACATACTTCATCAAAAACAATTTTTTGTCCTTTTTTTAATAATGGGTATTTTATACCAACCACTATTTCATCTTGATTTATAGTTGTTTCAAAGAGACCTAAATAAAAATCTTTAGCATTAATTGATCTATCACCATTTTGACCAGAAACAATTATTTCAGCATTTGTTGCAACTGCTAAGGCAGGTAATTCTGCAGCAGGGTCACCGTAAGCTATACTTCCTCCATGAGTACCTTTATTTCTAATTGCTGGATGAGCAACCATTTTTAAAATATCAAACATGCAAGGCATGTTATTTTTAACTGTTTTATTATTCATAACATCTGAATGTGTTGCTAAAGCACCAATGAACAAGGTTTGTCCGTCTATTTTTATTTCATTCAATCCACTAATTTTAGAGATATCTATTAAACAAGTAGGACTTGATAATCTCATATTAAGTGCAGGTAACAAAGATTGACCACCTGCTAAGATGACTGACTCATCATCATGTGCTTTGATTTTTATAGCATCTTGTAAATTAAGTGCTTCATGATATGAAAAATGAGCTGCTTTCATTACTATCAACTCCCCTTAGAAAACAATTCTATTTTATAATTTAATCATTATTTATAAAAGCTATCAACGATTTTTGAATTATATTTTATGATTTTATATATTTGATTATATCATTTCATAATTAAACATATTCATATAATATTCATTTGGTAAATTTTATATTAGGAGTTAGCGATGAGTGATAATGTTGTACATATGAAACTTGAAGGATCCTCAAAGAGCCATTCAAGAACTGATATAATAACAAGAGATGTTGAGAGCGTTATAGACGAGCCTATTGCCAGAGGTGGAACCAACTTAGGAATGTCGCCGACAGAAACTTTAATAACGTCTTTAATTGGATGCACAAATGTTATTACTCACAGAATAATGGAAAAAATGGGTTTTAAAATTAATAGTTTGGATATTAAAACTAAAACTTTATTTAATAGAGATGGTGTTGGTCTAATTCAAGAAGTTGATATACCATTTCCTGAAATCACTATGGATATTGAAATTTCAACAGATGCTTCAGAAAGTAATTTAATAGAAGTTAAAAAGCAATTAGCGATGTATTGCCCTATTGCTAAAGTTATTAGAAACGCTGGAACAAAAATTAATGAAAATTGGACCAAAATTAATTAGGATTAATTAATGAACCGAAGAGATAGGTTAAATCATCAACCCTTCATAAAAAGACCTAAACTTACCTTAAAAGATAATAAAAAGATTATTTTATGGGTAATTGTAAACCTTGAGGTATGGGATCCAGAATTAGCACAACCTAGAAATATCTTACCACCTCCAATGAATGTGCCAATGCTACCTGACTTACCAAATTGGGCATGGCATGAGTATGGAATGAGAGTAGGTTTTTGGCGGCTTTTAAATACATTAAAAAAAAGAAACATATGCTCAACCTTAGCTTTAAACGCAACAGTTATAGATCATTATCCAGAAACTGTTGAAGCGGCAATGAATGAGCAATGGGAACCATTGGGACATGGGTACATACAAAGACCAATGCATAAAGTCAATAATGAATTTGTTGATATTAAATCAGCAATTGAAAAAATTAATAACTTCACTAAACAAGAAATTATTGGCTGGGAAAGTCCTGGGTTAACTGAAACAAACGATACCTTAGATATTTTATCTGATCACGGAATAAAATATGTAGCAAATTGGCCAGTTGATGATCTTCCAGAAGATTTGACAGTAAAGAACGGTAATAGAATGATAACACTTCCGTATCCTGTTGAGATAAATGACGTTGTTATCACATCTGTTCAGGTTCATAAATCAGATGAAATCTTTACAAGGGGCAAACTTCAGTTTGATAGATTATATCAAGAAACAGATGACAACGTTAAAATTATGGCTGTAAGTATCCATCCATATCTAACTGGTGTTCCCCACAGAATTTTATACTTAGAAAAACTACTTGATTATATTTTGGAGCATAAAGACGTAGAAGTAATGACTGGAAGACAAATTCATGATTGGTATATAGATCAAGTCAAAAAATCATAAGTTTATTTATAGAAACATCCTATAATATAACCTTCCTATATTTTCTTTAATAAATCTTGATACTTTTTTCATTGCACCTAAACTTGGCAAAAAACTAAATATAGACATGTCTGTAGCTGAAGATCTAAAATCTACCGGAAAAGGCGTTACGTCAAAACCATTTTTTTCAAATAAATATTTTGATCTGTCCATATGAAAAGCTGATGTAACAAGAATGATGGAGGAATTCTTTGGTATCAATTTTGTAACTGCGATACTTTCTTCATAAGTATTTGTAACATTTTCTGTAACTAATATTTTTTCTGAAGGAACACCTAAAGAAATTGCTTTGTTTTTTAGAATATTACCTTCTGGTTTCCGATTTTTTAACCAAGGAATCTTAGCTGCTGTAAATATCAATTTATTAGATTTATTTTGATTAATTAAATCAATACTTGATAAAAATCTATTTGCTTCACCAAATTCATATTTAATGTTATTTTTTATTTCAATTTTTTTTAAAACTCCACTTAATACAACAATTGCATCCGCTTTACTTATTGAGTAGCTAGAAATAGGTTTGTAAGGATGCTCTAATTTCTTCATAAGATAATTTCCAACAATTGGGTTTGAAGACACTATCAAAACTATAAATGCAAGAAATACAAAAAACCTTTTTTTGAAAAAAAATGAAGCAATTAAGAATATAAGGATAATCCCCAATGGAGACAAGAAAAAAGGCAAAATTTTATGCAAATAAAACATATATATCAATTACTTAAATTAATTAACATATTTAAAATATCATAAAAATTAATAATTTAAATAATTTTATTTGTGAATAGTCCGTAACCACCATCTCGTACGGTTCTTATAGGATCTAAATTTTCATCTGAAGCAGTCTTTAGTGCCTTTCTCAGTCTACTCATATGAACATCTACTGTTCTTTCCTCAACATAGACACCATGTCCCCAAACCAAATCTAATAATTTGCCTCTAGAAAATATATGCCCTGGCCTTTCCATTAATAATGTAAGCAATTTAAATTCTTTAGGTCCAAGTTTTACATTTTTGTCAAAATAAGTAACAGTCATTTCATTTAATGAAATCTTTAGATTTTCATGTTCTAAAATGTTATTAATTAAAGCAGGCCTAGATCGTCTTAGAAGAGCATTAACTCTTGATATGAGTTCTTTTGGAGAAAAAGGTTTAGAAATATAATCGTCAGCTCCAGTGTCTAATCCTAATGATTTATCTGAGTCATCGCTTCTTGCACTAAGAATAATTATAGGTAGTTGTTTAGTTTCAGATCTAGATCTCAAAGTTCTACATAAATCAATTCCAGACATATTAGGCATCATCCAATCTAAAATAACTAAATCTGGAGAATGATCCTCAATCAGTTGTAATGCATTTTTACCATCTCTTGCTTTGATTGTTCCAAATCCTGATGTTTCAAGATTATATGCCATTAATTCTAATTGGTTGGGTTCATCATCTGCGATTAATATATTAGTTTTCATTTTTTACCTCTCATTCTGGTAATATAAGGCTACTTTCGTCAGCCTTTGGTCTAATATCTGATAATACTTTGCCATTAACTAAAAAATAAACTTGTTCTGCAATGTCGGTTACATAATCTGCAACACGTTCAATATTTTTGGCAATAAATAGAAGATGAGCACCTATTGGAGCTAACTTTTTGTTTCTCTGCATTGATGCAACAATTTCTAGATAATATTGAGTATGCATTTTATCAATTTTAACGTCTGAATTTCTTACTTTAACTGCTAATTTATCATCCTCATTTACATATGCCTCTATAATATCTTCCATCATTGTAAGTGTTTTTTGTCCCATTTTACCAATATTAACCCCAGGTAAATCAGAGAATTTAAGATCAATCAAAATTTTTGTTCTATTAGATATATTTCTTGAATAATCTCCAATTCTCTCAAAAATTGTAGCAATTTTTAGAGCAACAATAATTCTTCTTAAATCAGCAGCTTGGGGGGCTCTTAAAGCAATAATTTCAAAACCTATTTTTTGAACTTTATCATCTAATTCATCTAAAATCATATCCCCATTAATAACCTTTTCTATCTCATCAAGTTCTTGGGTCCCAAAATTATTTATGCAATTATCGAAGTTATTTAAAGCTCCGTTCCCAAGCTTAAGAAGGTTGTCATTTAGTTTTTTTAAATCATCATCAAAAGATGATAAAATATGTTTATTTTCCATTTTTACTCCTATCCAATTTTTCCAGAAATATAAGCTTCTGTTTGGTTGTGCTTAGGCCTTGTGAAGATTTCCTTTGTTTTACCTACTTCAATTAACTTACCTAGATGAAAATAGGCTGTCCTTTTAGAAACTCTTGCTGCTTGTTGCATTGAATGTGTTACAATAACTATAGAGTATTCATTTCCAAGTTCATGAATTAATTCTTCTATTTTTGCAGTAGCAATTGGGTCAAGAGCAGAACATGGTTCATCCATTAAAATAACCTCTGGACTTACCGCAATTGCTCGTGCAATACAAAGCCTTTGCTGTTGACCCCCTGAAAGACCTGTACCTGGACTTGACAACCTATCACTTACTTCCTGCCATAATCCAGCTCTTTTAAGAGATTCTTCAACAATATTATCTAAATGTTCTTTATTTTCAGACAAACCGTGTATTCTGGGCCCATAAGCGACATTGTCGTAAATAGATTTTGGAAATGGATTAGGTTTCTGAAATACCATCCCAATACGAGCTCTTAATGGTACAACATCAATTTTTTTGTCATAAATATTTTCTTCATCAATTGTTATTTCACCTTGAATAACACATGAATCAATGGTGTCGTTCATTCTGTTAAAACAACGCAGAAATGTTGATTTTCCACAACCAGAAGGGCCAATAAATGAAATGACTTCTTTGTTGCCAATATCTATTGTGACATTATCAATGGCTTTGTTTTCCCCATAAAAAACATTAACGTTTCTAGCTTTTAACCTGGCATTTTTTGAAAAGACATCGCCTACTGTCAATTCAAGAGATTTTAAATCATTTTTTTTACTATTCATAAATCATCTCCATTACCAACGCCTTTCTAATTTCTTTCTTAGGTATACTGCCAAAGCATTCATGGCAATCAAAAATCCTAATAACACAATTATGGCTGCACTTGTTTTTTGTATGAACATTCTCTCTGCAAAATCAGCCCACATAAATATTTGAACTGGCAAAACAGTTCCAGGATCTACAACGCTGTTTGGAATATCAACAATAAAAGCTACCATTCCTATCATTAATAACGGAGCTGTTTCTCCAAGTGCCTGCGCCATACCAATAATAGTACCTGTTAACATACCTGGCATAGCCAAAGGGATAACATGATGAAAAATTACTTGAAGTTTAGACGCTCCTATTCCATATGCAGCGTCTCTTACTGATGGCGGTACAGCTCTAATAGCTGCTCTTGATGAAATTATTATAGTTGGAAGGGTCATTAATGCTAAAACCATACCACCAACTAGTGGAATAGACCTTGGCATACCAAAAATACTTATGAATATAGCCAATCCCATTATTCCAAAAACGACTGAAGGAACTGCAGCTAAATTATTAATGTTAACTTCAATAATTTCAGTAATTCTATTTTTCTTTGCAATCTCTTCTAAGTAAACGGCTGTTGCAACACCCAAAGGAAAAGCAATTAACAAGCACACTGACAAAGTCAATAATGATCCAATAAATGCTCCTTTTATACCAGCCATCTCAGGGTTTCCTGAAGCGCTACCACTTAATATGTAGTCACTAAATTCATAAGAAATTCTTCCTTCTTCATTTAATTTATCAATAAATCCAATAACTTTATCATTAATTCTTCTCTCAGATTCTGGTGTTTCTCTTTTGATATACCCTCGTAAAAAACTATCAATATCATCATCAAGAGCAAACTTTACTTGAGTTACTGTTCCAAATAATCCAGGATCATCCTTTACCATCTTTGCTATTCTGACGTCCTTACCTGAAGAAACTATTTTTTTTGCCAGTTTTTTTTCTTTTCTTCCTTTAGGTTCAATAATAGAAAAAAGAGACTCGTTTACTATTGCACTAGCATCTCCATCAAATAAAGAGTTGTCTGATAAATCACCTTTTGGATCAATTCTTTCTCTGTCAAAATTTATGTCAAGAGTGACATAATACTGAAAAAAACCTGGATAACCTTTTGTAAAAATTGAATAAAAAAGAATAAGTAAAAAACATACAGCCAACCCTATGGCTGCTCTTCCGAATAATTTGAGCCTACTATCTTTCGATCTTCTTTTTACAATAGAATTCTTAACTATATTTGTAGCATCTTCAGGATTTATAATTTTTTTATTCATATTGTTCTCTGTATTTTTTAACAACATGCAGAGCATAGAAATTCATTCCAAGTGTTATAATTATGAGTGTTAAAGCCAAAGCAAAAGCAGACAACGTCTTTGCAGATTCAAATTCCTGATCACCCACTAATATAGTTACTATCTGTGAAGTAACAGTTGTAACAGCTTCAAGAGGGTTTGCAGTAAGATTGGCAGCTAATCCTGCAGCCATCACAACAATCATAGTTTCACCTACTGCTCGTGAAACAGCTAAAATTATACTCGCAACAACACCTGGCAAAGCTGCTGGTAAGACAATTTTCATTACAGTTTCATTTTTAGTTGAACCTAGACCATAACCTGCATCTCTTAACGATTGAGGAACAGCATTTATTACATCATCAGATAAAGAGGAAATAAAGGGAATAATCATAATACCCATAACCAATCCTGCCGCTAAAGCTGATTCTGAAGCTATATCCAACCCTAACATTGAACCTGAAGACCTTAAAAAAGGTGCTACAGTTAAAGCAGCAAAAAATCCATAAACAACTGTTGGTATACCTGCTAAAACTTCTAGAAGCGGTTTAAAAAATGCTCTTTCTTTGGATGAAGCATATTCTGACAAATAAATAGCACTAAAAAGACCAATAGGAACAGAAACACACAACGCGATTATTGAGATAAGGAATGTACCGGCAAATAAAGGTATTGCTCCATACTGTGATAATCCCTCTTGTCCTGAACCAGCTCTTTCAGCGCCCTCAAACTGAGGATTCCAAACTGTACCAAATAAAAACTCGTCGTAAGGTATTAGTGCAAAAAACCTAATAGATTCAAAAACAACAGAGAATATGATTGCAATAGTAGTTAATATTGCAATGACTGAACTTACAGCTAATATGGTCATTACAATTTTTTCAACAGCATTTCTAGAACGAAACTCACTATGAATTTTTTTATAACTTAAAAAACCAGATGTTAAAATTGTTATTGCACAAACAATCATAGTTAAAATGTTTGATTTGATCACCCAAGATTTCCATATTTCTGCTGCATTTGTAACCCATTGGGGTGGGGTACCAAAAATCAAACCTTCAACAGAATTATTTATTTGTGCCAATACAATTGTAAAATTATAATCTTTAGAATTAATTACTTCATTTGGTATATATTCTTTTACAAGTTCAGCAAAAACAAGATCATCACAAATTGTAAAAATAAAAAAAACGCCTAAAGTTGGTAAAAGTGCTGAAAGTGAACAAAAAATACCATAATAATGTGTCAAAGAATGTAGATTTTTTTGATTTAAGTTAATTAGGTTCTTAGCTCGATTATAACCTAGTAAAAAGAAAAATAAGGAAATTATTAATATACCTGTCAGTAAGAAAAAGCTGAACAATATAATCCCCTTTGGTTAAAAGGCTAGCAGTAATGCTAGCCTTTTAGTTATTTAAATTACTTTTTTAAGTCTGCTGCAGTCAAAACTGGTAAGTTTGTCATAGCAGCTTTATACTTAGCTCTTTCTGATTTAGGCATTGGTATCATACCTGCGTCTGATAACACACCATCATTACCCCAATGCTTCGTCCATTCAGCCATATATTCTTTCATACCTGGTACAACACCAATATGTTGATGCTTTACGTAATAGTATAGTGCTCTTGAAACAGAATAATTGTTTCCAGCAATATTTTCGAATGTAGGAGCTGTTTTACTAATTACTGCACCTTGTAGTGTATCTGAGTTTTGATCTAAATATGAGAAACCAAAGATTCCGTATGCTGAGGTATCTTCGTTTAGCTTTTGAACAATTAAGTTATCTTGTTCACCCGCTTCAATAAATACTCCATCAGTTCTCATGGCACGACATTTTTTACCTTTTTTATCACCTCTTGCAGCAGAAGCTTTTTTGGCAATCTTGTCTTTGCCACAATAACCTTTTTGATTAACCATTTCAGCATAACTTGCTCTCGTACCTGAAGTTGTTGGAGGTCCATAAACACGAATATCGATATTTGGTAAACTTGCATCAATATCTGACCACTTCTTAAATGGGTTATCAATCCACTCATCACAATTAAATGTTCTACCTGAACCTTCATAACAAGCTGGGATTTTTGCAGTAAGAGCCATACCTAAATGAGCTTTAGAGATGTTTAATGGAGCACCTTTCTTTGAGTTAGCAACAACAATTCCATCGTAACCAACTTTGATTTCGGTTAATTTAACACCATTTTTTTCACAATATGCTAATTCTTTAGCTTTCATTCTTGAAGATGCATTTCCTATATCAATAAATTTTGTACCAACACCGTCACATACACCTTTTTTGCCAACGGAAGATCCACCTGATTCTACCACTGGAGTTTTAAAGTTTGGATTTTTACCAAGTTGTTCTGCAATAATTCTAGCAAATGGTAAAACTGTAGAAGATCCGGCAAGACTTAATGTATCTCTAGCTTGAGCAACGCTTGTTACTACTAAACCAGAAATAATACCTGCCATAATAATTGTTTTTTTCATTTATTACTCCGTATTATAGTTAGTTAAACAACGTTACTTTCTTGAATTATAATCATTACTTAAATATTTCATTAATATTACAATTTTTTTACAAAAAATTAATTCAATTAATATAAAATAATGAAATATAAATAAATATTACAAATTTATTACATTATTTCGAAAGTATTAGCTTAAGCAAGTGGAAAGGTTATAGAAAAACATGTTGATTCTTTTAAGTGGCTTATTATTTCTAGAGTCGCTCTATGTTTGATTAATATGTGCTTAACAATAGCTAAACCAAGACCTGTACCACCAAGTTCTCGTGATCTAGCTTTATCAACTCTAAAAAATCTTTCTGTCAATCTATCCAAATATTTTTCTGGTATGCCTTCTCCTTTATTGATTACGTTTACAACAATCTCGTTTTTTTTAAATTGTTCAATGCGTACTATGATATCTGTATGTTCATAACCATATTTAATTGCATTTTCTAATAAATTTACAAAAACCTGATTAATTTCATCTATATTACCAATAATAAAGCATGGGTCATTTACGTTTTTCCTTAAATCTTCAAAAATTATATTATTATTACTAAAACCTCTCTCTTTAATTGATGATATAACATATTGGATAGGATTAATTATAGATATAGTAGTGTTTGGCGTTATATGTTCTTCAGTCTCCACTTTAGATAAAGACAAGATATCATCAATGAGCCTATTCATTCTTTTTGCTTCTTCATCCATAATGTTTAAAAATTTTTTTTTGGTTTTCTCCTCTTCAACATTTCCATTCAGTAAGGTCTCAATAAAACCTATCAAACTGGTAAGCGGCGACCTTAACTCATGACTAACATTTGCTACAAAGTCTCTTCTTACTTTTTCTAAGTTTCTTTGAAGTGTCATGTCTAAAAGTAAAATACCAAATAAGTTATCCTCAATTTTTTTAACCTTTATCAATAGTGATCTCTTTAAAAGATCATCAGTTTGATAATTAAATTGTTCATCAAAAATACCATCTTCTTGACTAGCACTTAAATTTTTAAATTCATCTACAGCCAGTAAATTATAGAGAGATTTACCATTTAATTTTTCTCCCAAATATTGTTTTGCAAGGTTATTTGAAAATAATACTTTACCAAGTTTATCACAAAATAATAGACCATCCTCTAGTAGATAACTCAAATTACTAATATTTTTTGGAATGGATAATTTTTTCATAATTAAATTTAACGCAAAAATTAATAAATTTGTAATAATTATTAAATAAATATAATTTGTTAAAATTATATTACATTAGATGTTTTATTAAAGGTTTAAAAATGACCAAAATTGCCATAAATGGCATTGGAAGAATTGGCAAGCTTGTCTTAAAATTATTACTTCAAAATAAGTATGATATAAAATATTTGAATGAGATTAATGGTGATACAAAATCATTAATTCATAGTTTAGAGTTTGATAGCATTCATGGAAAATGGGATTATTGTTTTGAATTAAATAATGATTCTATTAAAATTAATAATAAAGAAATTAAAACAACTTTTTTTTCAAATATTGAAGATCTAAATTTGGATGATATTGATCTAATTCTTGACTGCACAGGTGTACACAAAAGTTCTTCAAAGCTTCAAAAATATTTTGACAAAGGTGTAAAAAAGGTAATTGTTTCAGCACCAATAAATGAGGATAATATTGTAAATATTGCTTATGGAGTTAATCATAATATTTATAAACCAAAAGAACATAATATAATAACAGGGGCAAGTTGCACGACTAACTGCATAGCCCCAATTATTAAAGTTTTACATGAAAATATTGGTATAAACCACGGATCTATAACTACTATTCATAATTTGACTAACAGTCAGACCTTAGTTGATATTCCTCATAATGACCTTAGAAGAGGTAGGTCTGCAATTAATAACTTAATACCTACCACCACAGGTTCAGCTAAAGCTATTTCATTAATTTATCCAGAATTAAAAGGAAAATTAAATGGACATGCCGTCAGAGTCCCTATTTTAAATAGTTCTTTAACTGATTGTGTTTTTGAAATGAAATCATCAACTAACAAAGATCAAATCAACAACCTGCTTAAATCAGCAAGTGAAACCGAATTAAAAAATATATTAGGATACGAAGAACGTCCATTAGTCTCAACTGACTTTATAAATGACCCTAGAAGTTCAATTATTGATAGCTTATCTACAATGGTTGTAAATGATACACAGGTTAAGATCTATGCTTGGTATGATAATGAATGGGGTTATGCCAATAGATTGGTTGATATAGTAAATATGGTGATCAAAGCTACTTAAAATAATGATCAAACTTAATAACAAAGAAATTTCTTTTGCTCTAATCACTCTTGCTTATTGGTTTTTTATGTTAACTGATGGCGCATTGAGAATGTTAGTTTTACTTCATTTTCATGTTCTAGGTTATACACCCCTTCAATTAGCATATTTATTTTTATTATATGAATTTTTAGGCATGATTACCAACCTTGGTGCTGGATGGATAGCTAAAAAATTTGGTCTCAATACTACATTGTTTGCTGGGATAATCCTTCAAATACTCTCTTTAATGATTTTAACTCAACTAGATCAAACATGGAGCACTACTTTATCAGTTCTTTTTGTAATGTTTACACAGGGTTTGTCCGGTATTGCTAAAGATCTAACAAAGATGAGCGCTAAAAGCTCTGTTAAACTACTATCTCCTAATAAAAACTCAAAGTTATTTAAATGGGTTTCTCTTATGACTGGATCCAAGAATGCTGTTAAAGGATTTGGCTTCCTAACAGGAGCTATTCTACTCTCTTTTACTAGCTTTGAAACCTCACTTATAATAATGGCCTTAATTCTTGCTTTAATGTTCGTACTTTTATTAATTAATTTAAAAACTAATATTTCTGAGGTTAATCATAAGTCAAAGTTTTCAGAAGTTTTTTCTAAAAACAAGGATATCAATTACCTTAGCCTAGGAAGAGTTTTTCTTTTTGGATCTAGAGATACATGGTTTGTTGTTGGGTTGCCTATATTTTTATACTCAGCCTTATCGGATGGATCATTAGATGAAAATAAAAAAGCCTTTTTTATTATTGGAACATTTATGGCTGCATGGACTGTATTTTACGGACTTGTTCAAACCATTACTCCCAAAATATTATCAAAAGATAAATCTTTCAGCAAACAAACTAAGTTCTGGGCTGGGTTTCTAACAGCAATTCCTCTGCTCTTGATAAGCTTCAACTATTTTTTAGAAGAATATAGTATTTACAATGTTACATTTTTACTTTTTATGTTTGGATTTGTGTTTGCTATAAATTCATCTATTCATTCTTTTTTAATTTTAAATTACACAAATAAAAATAGAGTAACACTTGATGTTGGATTTTATTATATGTCCAATGCTTTTGGAAGATTAATTGGAACACTATTATCTGGACTTACCTTCCAATACGGGGGTTTCACAATGTGCCTTTTCATAACTTCAATTTTACTATTACTAAATAGATTATCTATAGAAAAACTAAATTTAAAAATCGTTAAAACTTAATTAAAACTCTCTACTTTTTCGTTTTGTTTCGATAAACTAGATTTATAAATAGCCTCTAATACAGAAATGTTTTGAAACTTTTCAACATCGGTGAAAAGATATTTACTTTGGCCTTGAATGCTATCTATGAAATTGTGAATATTTGCAGATACAGTATCTGTCCATTCGTATTTTTCTTCTTTAATTGTACCATCATTCATAACCATTTTCATAAAAGACGGACCTGGTGTATCAGGGTGAGAACTGTCAACTAGCTCAACCCAGCCACTTTCTCCCCAAATAGTTACTCTTTGGTAGTGGGGTGTCTTTAATATTGCAGTTATTTGACTATTAAGACCAGAAGAGTGTTGCAAACTTGCTGTTACGACGTCACCTGTTTTAAATTTGAGAGCTCTTTTCGCAGTAGAAGCAAAAACTTTATCTACTGGGCCAAATAACCAAATCATAAGATCTGTTAAATGCACTCCCATGCCTGTCATTCCAGCAGCAGGTGCAAATTCTGGATCAGCCCTCCAATTATCTGCTGGTAGGTTAGCTAATTTATCATGACTGAAATGCGCCTCAGCGTGCATGATATTACCCAATTTATTTCCATTTATAATTTCTTTTAATCTCATCCATCCCTTTTCAAACCGTCTTTCATGACCGACGCCAAGAATTAATTCATTTTGATTACAGACATTTATCATTTCTTTAACTTCAAATGATTTTAATGAAAGAGGCTTCTCACAAAAAACATGTATTCCCAATTTTGACGCTTTAAGTGTTTGCTCCATATGAAAAGAATTAGGTGTACATAGAATTATGGCATCAAATGTTTTTGAATTTAAAGCCGTATCAAAATCCTTGTAAATTTCAAGATTTTTAGTTTTAGCTAGTTTTAAAGCCTCTTGATCTGGAAAAGGGTCAATCAAATTTACGATTTCAAGTTTATTGGAATGTAACAATCTTTCGATCATCACTTTTCCCCACCAACCAAGACCAGCAATTGAAATTTTAATAGCCAAATTATTACTAAATCATGGTAATGGAATTAATTGATCATTTTGCGGAACAAGCCAACCTTTTTGGACAGCTGGCCTATCTGCCATTTCTTTGTACCACCTAGTAACATTTTTATATTCACTAAGATCAATTTCCTGCCAATCAAATCTAGCAGTCCACGGCCAAATTGATATATCTGCAATACTATATTCTTTTCCAGAAATATATTGATGCTGACCAAGACGTTTATCCATAACACCATATAATCTTCTTGCTTCTTTAGAATATCTCTCTTCAGCATAAGCAGACTTTCCTTTGTTATATTTAACAAAGTGATGTACTTGACCAAACATTGGACCTACACCCCCCATTTGCCACATTAACCATTCAATGGTTCTATAATATTCATCAGAATTAGATTTATAAATTAATTTTCCACTTTTTTCAGCTAAATACATAAGAATTGCACCTGATTCAAAAAGCGAATAGTTATTATTTTCTTTATCTACTATTGCTGGAATTCTATTATTCGGAGAAACCTCTAAAAAATGAGGCTGAAACTGTTCGTCCTTAGCTATATTTATAGGAAACACATTATAAGCCATTCCTATTTCTTCTAGCATTATAGAAACTTTTCTTCCATTTGGTGTATGCCAAGTATACAAATCTATCATATTCTTATCCTTACATTTAAAGAGTAATTACAATTCCACCTTTAGTTTTTCTACCTTCAAGCAAATTATGTGCATCCACGATTTTTTCTAATGGTATTCTGTCATGAATAGCCACTTTTAATCTTCCATCAGCAATTCTACTATAGAGTTGATAGGAAGCATCGTTATACTCATCTCTATGTGCGATGTAAGTAAATAATGTTGGTCTAGTTGCAAATAAAGAACCTTTTGCAGACAACATAGCTAAATTAAAATCAGTAATAGGTCCTGATGCTTGCCCAAATAATGCCCATAAACCTCTAGGCTTCAGACAATCTAAAGATCCAGGAAAAACTGATTTTGCAACACTGTCATAAACAACATCACATTTTTGGTTATTTGTTATGCTCATTACTTCAGCAACAAAATCCTTGCTGTTGTAGTCAATCACA
>CACBXG010000017.1 GCA_902543145.1 uncultured SAR116 cluster alpha proteobacterium
TAAAACTAAAGAATTTGAAACCGCTATTAGTGAAATTCACAAAATTGCTGAACTAAGAATTAAAGATTTGACTTATTAAGTGGCTAATTTAATTTTTATTCTAGATAAATTTTAGGAAGGTAAATGACAAAAGAATTTAAAGATATGAAAGGTGTTATTGCCATTGCAACAACACCTTTTAACAATGAAAACTTAATTGATTTTGAATCAGTCGATAGACTTTCAAATTATTACATAGAAAGTAAAGTTTCAGGGGTTACAATCCTCGGGGTTATGGGAGAGGCTCACAAGCTTAATATTGAAGAACAAAAAACATTAATAAAAAGATATGTAAATAACTTAATTAATAGTGTTCCAGTAATTGTAGGAGTTTCTAATGCTGGTCTTGATAACTTAGAATTACTTTCAAAATTTTCAATGGATTCTGGGGCCTCTGGAGTTATGGTATCTGGTAATAATGGTCTAAAAAATGATGATCAAATCAATTCATACTTCAATCAAGTTGTAGATCGCACTCAAGATATTCCAATTTGTTTGCAGGATTATCCACCCACAACTAATGTTTACTTTTCTGAAAGTGTTATAAATACTATAATGGAAAACCATCCTTCAATTGAAATGTTTAAGCATGAAGACTGCCCAGGACATAATAAATTATCAAGACTTCTTAGATATAGAGACAATCATTTAAACAGAAAATATAGCATCTTTGTAGGAAATGGAGGCTTATATGTTCCCCAAGAACTCGAGAGAGGTGCTGACGGAATTATGACGGGTTTTGCATTCACTGAAATGTTGGTGAATTTACATACTTTATTTTCTAATCATGATAAAGAAAAAGCAGAAGACTTATTTGATATATATTTACCACTTATAAGGCATGAACAGCAATTTGGAATAGGTTTAGCCTTAAGAAAATTTGTCTTACAACAGAGAGGTATTATTAAAACGTTAAATGTAAGATCTCCCGGGCCTGTTCTTACAGAAGACGATATTAAGGAAATGAATTATTTATTAAAAAGATTACACTTAAAATTAACTGAAAAAGGTCTTACAATTCCGAAAGGAATTAATTAATGGCATGAAAATATTATTGTATAACCCAAACACTTCTGAATCTATAACTGAAACACTTTATGAAACTGCCAAGTTGGTTGTAAGTAGTGAAACAATTCTAATTCCTAAAACAGCAGAAAAGGGTTTCCCATATATATCAACTAAAGTAGAAGCCCAAATTACTGGTACTTTAGTTTTAGAAAAATTAGCAGAAATACATCCACAATATGATGCCATAATTATAGCTGCCTTTGGTGATCCAGGTCTGATACCAGCAAAAAGTTTGTTTAACTTGCCTATAATTGGGTTAGGGGAGGCAGCTATGTTGAGTGCTTGCTTATTTGGTAAAAAATTCTCAATTATCTCATTTACTAATGCAATGGCGTCTTGGTATGAAGAAAGTGTTGAATTATTAGGATTACAGTCCAGATATGCAGGATTTAGAGCTATAGATGGTGTTAATTTAACTATAGATAAAATCCAAACACTTCAGAAGAAATCTCTAATTGAATCTGCTAAAAATGCTATCAATATTGATGGTGGTGAGGTGGTTATATTTGCAGGGGCTCCATTGTCTGGATTTAAAAAAGTTGTTCAAAAAGAAATTAGTGTGCCTGTGATTGATTGTGCTGAAGCGGCTGTAAAGCAAGCAGAATTAGCTGTTGTTATGCATCAAAATACTTTAAAAAAACCAAAATTACCTCCTAAATCATCTATAGGGGTTGATAAAAATTTATCTGAATTGATTGCTCACAAAGTTGATGATGGTTCATAAATGAAAAGAAATTTTATTGGTTATGGAAAAGAAAAGCCAAAAATTCTTTGGCCTCAAGAAAATAAAATTGCAGTATCATTTGTTGTAAACATTGAAGAGGGTGCAGAGCTTTCGATTTCATCAGGCGATAGTCAAAATGAGCATGTATACGAAAATAATAAAATTAAAATATTAGATATCCCAGATCTTTGTATGGAGTCTCATTTCGAATATGGTCTAAGGTCAGGTATTTGGCGCATTTTTGACATTTTTGATAAATACAATGTAAAAGCAACATTTAGTTGTTGTTCTTTAGCGTTAGAAAATTCTCCTTGGTTAATAGATGAAATATTAAACAGAAATCATGAAATATCTGCTCATAGTGTGAAATGGATATCCCATGCGTATCTAGACAGAGCAGAGGAAAAACAAATAATTAATGAATGTTACTCCTCAATATTAAAACTTTCCGGTCATCCACCAGTTGGTTGGCACACAAAATCTAGCACATCGCCATTTACAAGGGATCTTTTAATTGAGCATGGAGGATTTATATATGACTCAAATGCATATAATGACGATATACCTTATGTGGTAGAGAACAATGATCATAAACTCGTTATTATACCATATTCATTTGATACTAATGACATGAGATTTGATGGTAACAATGGATTTGTACAAGGTGATGATTTTAATATTTATTGTAAAGAATCATTTAATCAACTTTTCTCAGAAACAGATGATGGTTCCATAAGAATGATGTCTATTGGACTACATCCTAGAATTATCGGAAGACCAGGAAGAATTAAGGGACTAGAAGATTTTATCAAATATATAAAAACTTATCAAAATGTATGGATACCTAAGAGGATAGATATAGCAAAATATTGCTTAGAAAAAAATTCATTCAATTTTTTCTGATTAAATTTTTAACATTTATTTCGAGTAATATGATTAAATTTTTGCTCGCCTTTAATTCAATTTGACTCTATATCAATCTGAATGCTTAATTAATGTACAATTACTATGAAAGGAATTTAAAATGCTTACAATAATTTTTAAGAGAATGTTTCTTTTTGTAGCCGTATCTATTTTTAGTTTCAATTTGCATGCAGCAGATTGGACAATGGCTTCAGGTTACCCAAAAAGTAACTTTCATACTCAAAATATAATTAAATTTATAGATGATGTTAAGTCTACTACTTCAGTCAATATCAATTTAAATCCCAATGACACTCTAATTAAATTAGATGCTATTAAAACTTCTCTTCAAAGAGGACAAATCCCAATTGGTGAAATTAGGTTAGGTATTTATGGTAATGAAGACCCAATGTATATTTTAGCTGGATTACCTTTTATTGCACCAGACTATTCAAGTGCTTGGTTGCTAAAAGATGTGCAGATGGAATATCTTCAAGAAAAATTTGATAAAAAAGGACTTATGATCTTATACACTGCCCCATGGCCAGGACAAGGTTTTTATACTAAGTTTCCTGTAAATAGTGTCTCTGACTTTAGTGGTAAAAAACTGAGAATATATTCTACAGCCACACAACAAATGGGATCTATGTTAGGATTTAATGCAACAATTCTACCTTTTGCAGAAATTCCTCAGGCATTTTCTACAGGTCTTATTGAAGCTTTATTTACTAGTCCTCAAACAGGTATAGATATTCAAGCATGGGATAATACAAAACATTTTACATATGCTGGAGCTATTTTTAGTAAAAATGCTGTAGTTGTAACTAAAAAAGCCTTTAATGCTCTATCAAAAGGTGATCAGAGTAACATGTTAGCTGCTGCAAAAAAAGCTGAGCTTAGAGGTTGGGAAATGAGTGCTGAAACTACTAAAAAGCAAATTGATATCCTTAAGAAAAATGGAATGTCTTCAAAAAATGCTCCTGACGAGGTAATTAGCAAAATGAAAAGCATTGGTCTCGAAATGATGAAAAATTGGAGATCAAAAGCTAGCCCAGAAGCTAACGCGGTATTAGATAGATATTTATCTATGCGTTAAAATCTTAGAAAGATAGTCATGAGAAATAAATTGAATAAATTGTATTTATACAGTGGCTATCTTTCTGCTTTTTTTATGGTCCTGATTGCTATGACCATAGTCGCTCAAATTTTAGGAAGATTTGTAAATATCACAGTAGACTCCACTGAAACTGCTGGTTTTAGTTTGGCTGCTTTAACTTTCTTTGGGCTTTCATATACTTTTCACAGTGGTGAACATATAAGAGTAACTTTATTTACAAGATTATTAGGAAAAAAAAGTTAGACGATACCAAGAACTCTTCTCTTTGTCTTTTTGTATCATAATTACTAGTTATTTAACATATTGGAGCTGGGACTTTGTCTACTTTTCATTTATTTTCGAAGATATCAGCCCAGGTCTATTAGCTATTCCTTTTTGGATACCAAGGATAAGTATGTCTATAGGCGTAACCATATTTCTAATTGCACTTGTTGACGATTTTTTTACAGTTTGGAAAAGAGGACAGCCATCTTACGTAAAAAATGCTAATCCAATATTAAAAGATAATACTTAAGAGAGAGATATATGGCAACTGGATTATCATTAATTTTATTTATCTTATTACTATTTCTTCTTTCTCTTGGTATATGGGTAGCTCCAGCATTAATTACCTTAGGTTATATATTACTAGAATTCTTTACTCCAGCACCAGTAGGATCTCTCCTTGCGAGCACATTATGGGATGCGAGTTGGAATTGGGCATTAACAGCGTTACCTTTATTTATATGGATGGGTGAAATACTTTTTAGAACAAGACTTTCTTCAGAAATGTTTAAGGGTCTTGCACCAATGTTATCTAATTTACCTGGAGGTTTGTTGCATGTAAATGTAGTTGGTTGTGGTATAATGGCTGCTGTTGCAGGCTCTAGTGCAGTCACTTGCGCCACTATAGGAAGAATGAGTATACCGGAATTAAAAAAAAGAAATTATGACGAGACCCTTAGCATAGGTTCTTTAGCAGGCTCTGGAACATTAGGGCTATTAATTCCACCGTCAATCATGCTGATAGTTTATGGTGTTTTAGCTCAAGTCTCTATTTCAAGACTTTTTATTGCAGGCGTTTTGCCAGGTATTATGATTATTTTAATTTTTATGTCGTACATAGCAGTAAGGTCTAAACTTAACCCTTCCTTAGCACCAAAACAAAATGTAAGTTATACTTTCTTCGAAAAAATAAAAGCAGCAAGAAATTTACTTCCAGTAGTTGCATTAATATTTTTTGTTCTTGGATCTATTTATGGTGGTTACGCCACTCCAACAGAGGCTGCAACCATTGGTGTGATAGGTGCATTAATACTTGCCTGGTCTTCAAAGTCACTAAATTTAAAGAGTTTTATGGATAGCTTAATGGGTGCTGTAAAAACTTCTTGTATGATTAATTTTATAATTGTAGGTGCAGCATTTCTTTCTGTTGCTATGGGATACACTGGTATACCAAAACAATTAGGGCAAATTGTAAATGACTTTCAATTATCACAACTCTCACTTTTGGCAATTCTAACCATATTATACATTTTCCTTGGTTGTTTCCTCGAGGGAACATCCATGATGGTGTTGACTGCATCTGTAGTCTTACCAATGGTTCAGACAGCTGGTATAGATTTAATATGGTTTGGAATTTTTACTGTAATAGTTGTTGAAATGGCACAGATTACTCCTCCAGTCGGATTTAATCTTTTTGTCCTTCAAGGAATGACAGGTAGAGATATATTGAAAGTTACTAAAGCAGCATTACCTTTTTTCTTTTTAATGTTATTAAGTATAGTCATAATCGTAATTTTTCCTCAAATTGTTACTGCACCTGTCAACTTTATGATTCAATGATTGTTTTTATAGGATTTCAATAAATGAGACTAGCTATTGATATCGGTGGAACTTTTACAGATATAGTTTTAGAAGATAAAACTAACCTTTTTACTAAAAAAGTTCTTACTTCTTCTTCTCAACCTGAAGTTGCAGTAATTCAGGGTGTAGTAGAACTATTACATGAAAATAATATAAATTCTTCAGATATAAAGATGATCATTCATGGTACGACATTAGCTACAAATGCAATCATTGAAAGAAAGGGTGCTAAGACTTGTTTTATAACTACTGAGGGTTTTAGAGATGTTTTAGACATTGGTTATGAAAGTAGATTTGATCAGTATGACATACTTATTGAAAAAACAATGTCAATTGTTCCAAGAAAGCATAGATTTGTAATAGAAGAAAGAACGGATATTAATGGAAATATTATAAAGCCTATAAGTACGAAAAAATTTAACAGTTTAGTTGAAACAATAAAAAATGAAAAATTTGAAAGTATTGGAATTGGCTTTCTTCATTCTTATGCAAATTCTAAAAATGAAAATGAACTAAAAGAATTTTTATTAAAATATTTACCAGATGTAGAGGTCAGTATATCTTCTGATGTCTGTCCAGAAATAAGAGAATATGAACGTTTTACCACTACTGTAGTAAACTCATACATAAAACCTTTAATATCTACTTATTTAAAAAAATTAGATACTGAATTGAAGCAAAAAGGTTTCAATTGTCCGCTCTTATTAATGACCTCTGGTGGAACTTTAACTAACGTGACGAGTGCATGTAACAATCCAGTTAGATTAGTTGAATCTGGTCCTGCTGGTGGTGCTATTTTGGCAACATCTATAGCTGAAGATTTGAAATTAGATAAAGTGATATCATTCGATATGGGAGGAACAACCGCTAAGATAACCATAATTGAAAACCAGAAAGCAATTAAAGCTCGAGAGTTTGAGGTTGATAGAAAAGCAAGATTTAAAAAAGGAAGTGGCTTACCTTTGAGAATTCCAGTAATCGAAATGGTTGAGATTGGCGCAGGAGGTGGATCCATAGCGCGGGTAAATAAGTTGGAACAAATAATTACTGGTCCAGACAGTGCTGGCTCAAATCCAGGTCCAGCATGTTACTCTAACGGGGGTGATAATCCAACAATAACGGATGCAGATTTAGTAATAGGCAAGATTGATGCTGATAAATTTGCAGGGGGTAAAATAAATCTATCCAAAAAATTTGCTAACAATGCAATTACAAAAAATATAAGTAACAAGCTTAACATTAAAACTGAAACAGCAGCACTAGCAATATCTGAAATAGTAGATGAAACTATGTCAAATGCAGCTAGAGTTCACACCGTTGAACAAGGTCACGAAACATCAAACAGAACGCTAATTGGATTTGGAGGAGCTGCCCCTCTTCATATTTCAAGAGTTGCAGAAAAATTAAGAGTTAAAAAAATTATCATCCCTACAAATGCAAGCGTAGGTTCAGCAGTCGGTTTTTTGAAAGCACCTGTTGGATACGAAGTAGTTAAAAGTCTTAGAATGTTATTAAATAAATTTAACTTTGAAAAAGTTAATAATTTACTAAGTTCCATGAGGGATGAAGCAAAAAAAATTATACAAAATAATTCTGAAAAAACAAAGTATATCGAAGAGCGTTTTGCATTTATGCGATATGCTGGACAAGGACACGAAATTAAAGTGCCTATTGATAACGAGGTGTTATCTGATGAAGACGCAAAAAAAATCAAAAACTCTTTCGAAGCAAATTACGAAAAACTATATTCTAGAATACTGCCAAATGCAGACATAGAAATTTTAACTTGGTCTTTATCATTATCTATTTTCAGAGAGAATTCAAATGAATATGTAGAGTTAGATTCTTATAAAAAAATTAAAGAAAATTTACTTATTGATTTGTGTGATTTTGAAAGCGGAGAAAAAATTAAAATACCAAATTACGAAAGATCAGAGTTAAATCCAGGTGACTTAATACAAGGTCAATGTGTAATTACAGAGGCTCAGACTACAATAGTTGTCTCTAATAATTTTAATACAAAAGTTTTAAGTAATAATTTTTTGCAAATGGAATATATAGATAATGAATAATAATTTAATTGATGATAAAAATAATATTCAAAATCAAGTTATGTGGAACAGACTTCTGTCTGTCGTTGAAGAACAGGGTCAAACACTAGTTAGAACTGCCTTTAGCCCAATTGTTCGTGAATGTGGAGACATATCTGCTGGAGTATTTGACTTAGAAGGAAGAATGATGGCTCAAGCAGTTACTGGCACTCCTGGCCACGTTAATTCAATGGCGGAGTCAGTTAAGCATTTTATAAATTATTTTCCTCTTAATACAATGAATGAAGGAGACATTTTCATTACAAATGATCCATGGATGGGTACAGGTCATTTAAATGACTTTGTACTTACAACCCCTTGTTTCAAAGACAACAAAATAGTTGGTCTTTTTTCATGTACATCCCATTTGACTGATATTGGAGGATTGGGAGTAGGTCCTGATGCTACTGATATACACATGGAAGGTCTTTATATACCTATGTTAAAATTAGCTGACAGAGGTGTCATGAATGAAACATTGTTAAAGCTAGTTAGCCAAAACACAAGACAACCAGTAGAAACAGAAGGTGATGTTTACTCATTGGCTGCATGTAATGACATAGGTTGCAAAAGATTAGTAGAAATGATGAATGAATTTGAAATTGATGACTTAAAGATTTTATCTGATTTTATATATGATAAGTCACTTTCAGCCGTAGAAAATGAAATTAAGAAAATCCCAAATGGTGTATATGAAAATTCTATGATGATAGATGGATTTGAAAAAGATATTAAATTAGAGGCTAAACTGACGGTTTCTGATAAATCAATATCAGTTGATTATACAGGCACTTCTGACAAATCTAAATTTGGTATAAATGTTCCATTATCATATACTAAGGCTTATACCTGCTTTGGTTTAAGTTGTCTTGTAAGTGCTGAAATACCAAATAATGCGGGCTCTCTAAAACCTTTTGAAATTGATGCGCCATTAGGTTCTATTTTAAACGCTCCATATCCTGCTGCTGTATGTGCAAGGCATATTATAGGACAAATGCTTCCAGATGTAGTTTTTGGCTGTTTAGAAAAAGCTATACCCGATAAAGTTCCTGCAGAAGGTGCTTCTTGTTTGTGGAATATCACATTTCGTGGAAAAACTGATAGAGGAGCAAACAATAACTCACTATTTGCTGTCACTGCGGTAGTTAATGGTGGAACAGGAGCCAGGCCTAACAAGGATGGGTTATCAGCCACGGCTTATCCATCTGGTGTAAGAGGAACTCCAGTTGAAATTAATGAGGCTGTTGCTCCATTATTGTTCTTAAAAAAAGAATATAATCCTGGAAGTGGTGGTAAAGGAAAATATAATGGTGGTTTGGGCCAATTAATTGAAATAAAATCAGCAATTGATGAGGATATGGATCTTTTAGCTTCTTTTGATAGAATTAAATATCCTGCAAGAGGTCGTTTAAATGGAAGCAATGGTAAACCTGGACATGTCTCAATTAAGGGTAAAGGGAAGTTGAATGGTAAAGGTACACAAGTTATTAAATCAGGGGATATCTTACAAATTCATACACCTGGTGGTGCTGGCTATGGAGACTACTCAGAAAGAGATCAGAGTTTGTTAGAAAAAGATTTAGAGAACGAGTTTTTATAATTAATTTAAATTGGTACTCCAAAATTTCGACTAGGTTTAGTAGAAAATTTTTTTATTTGTATATCTAGTTTAACAAAATTCTCTATTAAAGCTGTTGCAGCTGTTACTCCTTCAATAATGGGTATGTTGAACTTGTTACTTAAATTTTTTGATAAATTTAAAATACCAGGGCTTGTAATAATTATAGCCTCTGGATCATTTTCTGAAATTGTTCTTTGAATTTCGTTATCTAATTTATTTAAGTTTGATTTTGACATTGTGTCCATATCTAACACTGGAACTTCTATTGAATTCATAGATACACACTTATGTTCCATGTCATATTTTATTAAGTTATTTTTTAAAGCTTCATGTGATTGAGATAAATTAGTGATTATTGAAAACTTATTTGCAATCATATTGGCAGTATAAAATGTAGCTTCACCTAAACCAATTATCGGTTTTGTTGTTACTTTTCTTATTGTATCGACACCAATATCCTCAAAGGAAATAACTATAAAGGCGTCTGAAGAATTATTTGTTTCAACTGCGTTAAGTAATTTTGAAACATTTATAGTTTCTCTGTGTAAATCATAGTAATCTTCTTGAAAATTTTTATCACTTATGAAAATACTAGAATTTTTATTTAATATTTTTTGTGCACAAAGCTTTAATTTTTCATTTGAAATAGCAGATGCATAAGGATTAATGATACAAATTTCAATGCTCAAGACAGAGTTCTCTAATTATTTACAATGTTGGGTTTGTGTAAAACATTAATTTCTGGTGGTTCTTTAGTATATTTTTTTATTTCTACTAAAGTTGAATGTGCCGATGGTCCTTGAGCTAAAGATGATGTGCCAATATCTTCTGTCAAAACATTTGGATTTCCATGTATACAAAAATCACCATCATTTATTGGATCATACCACGCACCAACAGGTAGAAAAACAACTCCTTTCATTACCTCATTACTAATAATTACACCAGCAAGGCATTTACCCCTTTTGTTATATACCTCAACAATGTCACCGTTAATTAACCCTCTTGATTGGGCGTCTTGAAGATGAATTTTTATTGGTTCTCTACCTAATATTTTATAATTTTGACTTTCAGAACCATTATCAAGCTGACTGTGTAATCTATTATGTGGTTGACCTGAAATTAGTTGAAGTGGGTATTGTTTTGTTAAATTTGATCCAAGCCATTCTTTTTGTTCCAACCAAGTAGGATGTCCAGGGCAGTCTTGATAGTTAAAACTATCAACTGTTTCAGAAAAAATTTCTATTTTCCCTGATGGTGTGGAGATTGGATTTTTTTGAGGATCTTTTCTAAAATCTTCTAATAAAATAGTTTGCTTTTTTGGAGATAATACTTCTTGAAAACCATTTTTCCAAAACTTATCAAAATCAGGTAAAGAAAATCCTTCGTCTTTTGCTTTACTTCTTGCTTCATCCCAAATATGCCTAAGCCATTTATCTTCATCTTTACCTTCAGTGAATTTATCTTTAAAATTTAATTTTGAAGCAATTTCAGAAAAAATCTCATAGTCAGATTTAGACTCTCCTATAGGTTCAATTACTTTATGCATTGGTGAAATCGTCTGATCCCAATGTTTAATACTTATATCATTTCTCTCTAGGGAAGTTGTTACTGGTAATATTATATCAGAGTGTCTTGCAAGGCTATTCCACCAGATTTCATTTACTATTATAGTATCAGGTTGTTTAAATGCTTTGCTAAGCTTCTTTAGATTCATCTGATGATGAAAGGGATTACCACCTGCCCAATATACCAACTTTATATCAGGGTATTTTATTTCTTTTCCATTATAAGAAAAAAATTTTCCTGGTTCTAATAGCATATCTGAAATTCTAGCCACAGGAATAAACTCAGAAACACGATTTTTGAACTGCTCTAATGAAGGCCACTTAAAATGTTGAACTGGGTTTCCAATTCCGTTTTCTGCACTGTATCCAAGGCCAAAACCTCCACCAGGAAGTCCTATTTGTCCTAACATACAAGCAAGAACAGTTATCATCCAATGTGGTTGTTCACCATACTGCTGCCGTTGTAAGCCCCAAGCTCCAGTAATCATTGTTCTATTTGAGGACATTTTTTTTGCTAAATTATAAATTGTATTACTTTGAATTCCAGTAATTTTAGATGCCCAGAAAGGCGTCTTAGCTTTACCATCTGATATACCTTTTAGGTATTTAACAAATTTGTCGTATCCGACACAATATTTGTTTAGGAAATCTCTGTCAGCTAGGCTTTCTATTTCTAAAATATACGCAATACTTAGCATTAATGCTGTATCTGTACCTGGTCTTATTTTCACCCATTCAGCTTTACTTATTATATCAGCTTCCATTTCCATTGGGCTAATGTTGATAAATTCTATACCTTTTTGTGCACACCTTTTTATGTATTCTTTGGTTGTGTGTTTTCCAACTCCCCCAGAGGTAACTTGTGCATTTTTTAGAGGTAATCCACCAAACATAACTATTAATTTAGTATTATCTTTAATATTATCCCAATCAGTGTGAGTATCAAGAAATTGCCGATATGTCATACCAATAACATGGGGCATGATTGTTTCACTAGCTGCATATGAATAGGTGTTTACTGACCTAGTATATCCGCCATAGCAATTAAAAAATCTATGAAGTTGACTTTGGGCATGATGAAATCTTCCAGCAGAACCCCAACCATAAGAGCCAGCAAAGAATGCTTTATTTTTAAAATTTTTTTTGATTCTACTTAGTTCAAAAGCAACAACATCAATTGCCTCTTCCCAGCTAACAGGTACAAAACTATCTAAACCTCTTTTATCCCTACTTCTTTTACCAGTCAGAGCCATTTTACTATTGGCTAATTCTTTCCGAATTTCTCTAAGGTAACCTTTTCGAACATGAGGTACTCTTATTCGTAATTCATCGTCAATGCTGTTTATAATTCCATTTGCTATCTTTGAAGGGTCTTTATCATTTTCATATGGGCGTATTCCAATTAGCTTCTCATTTTCAGTTTCAGCATAATAACTACCCCAATGAAAGGACGTTGGCTTTCTCGTTTTACTTGGCATTTTTCCCTCTTAAAATAATAGACTAAATCTTAAATTGTTTTTAGTAAATTATATTTTGATCTAGAAACTTGGCTAAATGAATAGCCTCTCTATTAAGCCCGTCTTTAATTTGACATCTACAAGATGTACCATCTGCTATTATAGTGGTTTCACCTTTATTTTTATTAATTGCTGGGAAAAGTTTTTCATTGGCCATTTTCATTGAAATGTTATATGTATCTTTGTCATAACCAAAAGAACCTGCCATTCCACAACAGCTTGTTTCAATTGTTTCAACTTCAGCACCTTTAATATTTTTTAATATATCTTCAATTGGTTTTACGACATCAAAAGCTTTTTGATGACAGTGACCATGAAGTAAGACTTTTTTTGTTAATTTTTTGAATTTTAATTCTTCACTATGCTTTGATAGTAACTCCTCAAATGTATATGTGTTGTTTTTTAAATAATTGGTTTCTTTATTTTTAATCATGTTGGGTATTTCATCTCTAAATGAAAGAATACAAGAAGGTTCTAAGCCAACAACAGATATCCCATTTTTGAGATAAGGCCTATATGTCTCCAATATATTTAATACCTCTTTTTTTGCATGATTAATTAGTCCATTGGTTAGATATGTTCTACCACAACAAAGAACTTTACTTGAGTTTTCTAAAGTTGGAATAAATGGGAAATATCCTGCTTTTCTTAAAACTTTGATTGCTGATCTAACGTTGTCTGGTTCATAATATCGGTTAAATGTATCTACAAATAAAATCACTGGAATAGAATTTTCATTTGTATTTAAATTACTTGGTAATTCATTATCCCTAAAATAATCCTGTCTCCATTTTGGAAGAGGCCTTTTTGATGTGAAGCCTAAAAATATTTCACTCAGTTTGGCTAATCCAGGTAGCCTATCTCTTAAATTGAAAATAAAAGAAAATTTTGATGCAATTGATGCATAGTATGGAAGGAATGCAACAAGATTGCTTTTAATGTCTAATCCATTTTTTATTGCTCTTAGATTTGAAATTTCAATTTTCATTTTTGACATATCAACTCCTGTTGGACATTCACGTTTGCATGCTTTACAAGAAACACAAAGTTTCATGGTGTCATTCATTCTTTCACTGAATAAAGCATCTTTGCCAAGCTGTCCTGAGAGAGCTAATCTAAGCGAATTTGCTCTTCCTCTTGTGGAGTCCTTTTCATCTTTTGTTACTCTAAAAGAAGGACACATAACTCCACCTTCTAATTTTCTACATGAGCCATTATTATTACACATTTCTATAGCCCCTTGAAAACCTCCACTTGAACCTGTCCAAGAAGACCAATCTAATATAGTGTCAATATTTTTAGCATTATAAGATGGCGCATATCTAAAGTAATCCCTTTCATCTAATTTTGGAGCATCCACAATCTTTCCTGGATTGAAGATATTTAAAGGATCAAAAGAATTTTTAATACTTTTAAATATATTAGTCATTTTTTTGCCAAACATTACCTCATTAAATTCAGAACGGGCTATGCCATCGCCATGCTCACCTGAATAAGAACCCTTAAATTTTTTTACTAAGCTACTTGTTTCATTGGCGATATTTCTCATTTTATCAACGTCATCTTGAATTTTCATATTCAAAACAGGTCTAACGTGCAAACAACCAACTGACGCATGCGCGTACCAGGTGCCTTTGACATTATATTTATCAAATATTTTATTTAATCCGTCTGTATATTCAGCCAAATCTTTAAGTTCGACAGCGCAATCTTCAATGAACGAGACAGGTTTTGCATCATTTTTCATTGACATCATTATGTTTAAACCAGATTTTCTCATTTCGCTTACCTTAGATTGAAGGTTACTGTCGATTACATCAACTACACCTCCATTTCTAATTCCTTTATTCCAAGAATATCCTAGATCTCCTATCAGTTGATGAAGTTTTTTTAATCTTTTATGATTTTCGTCCATATTCTCTTCAGCAAATTCAACAAGAAGAAGAGATTTTGGATTGCCTTTTACCACTCCATCTATGGTTGGTTTAAAAATATCAATTTTTTGAGCTAGATTTATCATAGTGTCATCTACCAACTCAACAGCTACTGGATCTAAGGGAACAATATGTTGCGCTGCGTCCATGGCTTCATAAAATGATGGGAAATGACAAACCCCCATTATTTTTTTTGATGGTAGAGGAGATAATTTTAGAGTAATTGCAGTCGAATAAGCTAATGTCCCCTCTGATCCAACTAACAAATGAGATAAGTTAATTCCATCACCTACTTTACCATTTGGTCTGTTCGCCATAGCATCCGTTAATAAGGCATCAATATTATACCCGCCAACTCTTCTTAAAACTTTTGGAAATTTTGAAATAATTTCTTTTTTATTATCATTTGCTAATTTTTGAAGATTGTTAATAATTTCAGGAGCGACCCCGTTACTAAACGGTAGACAATTGTTCTCTATTTTTCCAAAATTATAGATTGACCCGTCATACAATATAGCTTCAATGTCAATAACATTATCTCTCATCATGCCGTATCTTATTGATCTGCCACCACAACTATTATTACCCGCCATTCCACCTATTGTAGCTCTGCTTGAAGTTGATACGTCTACAGGAAACCACAACCCATATGGTTTTAAAAAACGATTAAGTTCATCTAATACAATTCCAGGTTCAACAACACATGTCATTTTTTCTTTATCAAAATCTAAAACTTTGTTTAAATATTTAGAATTATCAATAACGATTGCGTTATTTACAGTTTGACCGCATTGTGATGTCCCGCCACCACGTGCTAGTAAGGGTATTCTTTTTTCGCGTGCATAGTTAACTGTTTCAATTAAATCTTTTTTTGTTTTTGGTATTAAAACTCCAAATGGCATCATCTGATATATTGATGCATCAGTGGCGTATCTACCTTTATTAAAATTATCAGAGTAAACTTCTGCTGAAGTTTTTCTTTTTAAAGTATCTAGTAATTGATCTACATGGCCTTCTGGCATCTAAATAACCTTCAGTGAGAATTTAAATTCTATATGGAAATTAATATAATTAAGTGTATAAATAGTAAAATATATTTCCGATAGTTTCAATTAAAGATAATAATATAGCATGGATTAATGAATGAATAAAAATTATATGCCAGGTAAACACTTTCTTCAGTTACCAGGTCCTTCAAATGTTCCTGACAGAATTTTACGTGCGATGGATTATCCTACTATTGATCATAGAGGTCCTGAATTTTCTAATTTATCTAATGATTGTCTTGAAGGAATCAAGACAATTTTTAAAACTAAATCTAGTGTTATCATATACCCTGCATCAGGAACAGGTGCGTGGGAGGCAGCACTAGTTAATACAGTTAAAGAAAACGACTTAGTTCTTATGGTGGAAACAGGCCATTTTGCATCTTTATGGAATAAAATGGCACTTAGACTTGGAATAAAGACCGAGTTTTTGGAGACTGACTGGCAAAGAGGGGCTGAGCCTGAAAAAATTTATGAAAGATTACAAAAGGATACTGAAAAACAGATAAAAGCTGTTTGTGTGGTTCATAATGAGACGTCCACAGGTTGTACTTCAAGAATTGAAGAAGTTAGGAAAGCATTGAACTCAGCTAATCATGAAGCTTTGTTGATGGTTGACACTATTTCAGGCTTAGGATCAATGGAGTATAAACATGACGAATGGGGTGTTGATATTACAGTTTCTGGATCCCAAAAAGGACTTATGCTACCACCTGGATTATCCTTCAATGCAATATCAGAAAAGGCTCTGAAATTAGCTAAAACTTCGGGTATGCGAAGATCTTACTGGGATTGGGAAGAGCAAATAGAAGCTAACAAATCAGGTTCTTTTCCGTATACACCTGCAACTAATCTATTATATGGATTAAAAGAAGCGATCAATATGATTCATGAAGAGGGGCTTGATAATGTTTTTCACAGGCATGAAAGACATGCTCAAGCAACTAGAGCTGCAGTGCAAGCATGGGGTTTAGAGATCGTATGTAAAGAAGAAAAGGATTTTTCAAATGTTTTAACAGCTGTTATGTTACCAGAAGGCCATAATGCTGATAATCTAAGAAAAATAATTTTAGAGAACTTTAATATGTCTCTTGGAAATGGTTTGTCCAAACTTTCAGGAAAAGTGTTTAGGATAGGTCATCTTGGTGACTTTAACGATTTAATGTTAATGGGAACATTGACAGGTGTAGAAATGGGTCTTGATTTAGCCGGTATTCCTCATCAAAAAGGAGGGATTTCTAAAGCTGCAGAGTTATTGGTAAACAAATAACTTCCTAATATTTAGGTTTTTTAATTATTATAAATGTGTATTAATTAAATCTCAATTAACAAAATTAAAGAGAGGAATTCGACAATGAATTTTAAGAGTTTAACAATGGCTACAATAGGAGCAATAGTGCTCTCGGCAGGGGTTTCTGCAAAAGAATTAAGGTTGTCCCATCAATGGTCAACAAAAGATGTCAGGCATAAATTTGCACAAATTCTTGCTGATCATGTTGAAACTGCAAATGTTGGGTTGAAAATAAAAATATTTCCTTCTAAATCACTTTTTAAACCAAAAGAACAATATAAACCGCTAACTAGAGGTCAATTAGATATGACAGTTTTTCCATTGTCATATGCAGGTGGTCAACAACCAGCCTATAATTTAACTTTAATGCCTGGTCTAGTTAAGAATCATGATCATGCTGCTAGGTTAAATTACTCTCCGTTTATGAAAGAAATCCAAAAGATAATGGCAGGTGATGACGTAATGGTAGTTGTTCATGGTTATCTAGCTGGAGGATTTGCTGGTAAAAATAAGTGTATAACTAGCCCAAGTGACGTTAAGGGTTTACAAACGAGGGCTGCAGGAAAAGCCTTTGAAACAATGTTGGTTGGGGCAGGGGCGTCAATTGCATCAATGCCATCATCAGCTATATATAATGCTATGCAAACTGGCGTTTTGCAAGCCGCAAACACTTCCTCATCTTCTTTTGTCTCATATAGAATTTATGAGCAAGTGAAATGTTACACACCAGCAGGTAAAACTGCTTTATGGTTTATGTATCAACCTCTTCTAATGAACAAAACAATATTTGAAAAATTAAATAAAAATCAGCAAAAAGCTATTATGGATGGTGCAAAAAAAGCTGAGGCTTATTATCTTGCTGAAGCGAAAAAAGAAGATCAGGCATCTGTTAATGTTTTTAAGAAAAACGGAGTTCAAATAAAAGAAATGTCTGCAGACGAATTTAACGCATGGCGTGAAATAGCAAAAGAAACTTCCTATAAAAAGTTTGTTTCAGGTTATAAAGATGGTCAAAGACTATTGGATTTAGCTTTATCTGTTGATTAATACTTTAAAGTGGCAAGTAAACATTTGCCACTTCTCTGAAGAATTTAAAATAACTTATGCTAGATAATTACATAAATTTTACAAAAATTATTTCTAGGGTAGCTGGTGTGATTGCTGCATTTATGATTTTAATTGCGGTATTAATAACAGTACAAATGATCTGGGTTAGATTTGTTTTGAATCTTTCAACAGCTTGGCAAACTGAAACTGTTATTTATATGATGGTGGGAGCAACATTAATTGGTCTATCTTACATACAACTTTTACGTGGACATGTTAATGTTGACCTTTTACCAACCTTTATTAAGCCAATATATAAAAAACCTCTGGCAATTGTTACAAGTCTAACGAGCATAATTATAGTAACAATAATGTTTATTTATGGATTTGATTATTGGTTTGTTGCTTATGAAAGAAATTGGACTTCTGATACAGTCACTGCAGTTCCATTAAAATTTCCATATGCAGCCTTGCCGATAGGATTTGGTTTGTTTTTAAACCAATTAATTGCCGATTTCTTATTAATGATAACTGGACGAGAAGCTCCTTTTGACAAAGGAGAACAATAAATGGATCCATTATCTTTAGGTTTATTAGTTGCATTCACAACTGTTTTAATATTGTTCTCAGGAGTTTCTGTTGCAAATGGTTTATTGATAGTATCATGTCTTTTCTTATTCGTTTTTGATGGGTTTAGATCATTAGAATTAATGCCTGAAATTTTTTATGGTCATTTAGATAATTTTGCTCTTTTATCAATTCCAATGTTTATAATTATGGGAGCTGCAATATCTTCTACAAGGGCTGGCGCAGATTTATATGAAGCGTTAGACAGATGGCTTACTAGGGTTCCTGGAGGTTTGGTGATTTCAAACTTAGGTGCGTGTGCACTTTTCGCAGCAATGTCTGGGTCTAGTCCTGCTACGTGTGCCGCTATAGGTAAAATGGGCATTCCTGAAATGAAAAAAAGGGGGTATTCTGATGAAGTTGCCTCTGGATCTATTGCCGCTGGAGGCACTTTAGGAATATTAATACCACCTTCAGTAACAATGATTGTATATGGTATCTCAACTGAAACCTCTATTGGAAGACTTTTCTTAGCAGGTGCGCTCCCAGGACTTTTATTAGTATTGCTTTTTATGCTTTGGTCAATATTTTCCACTTGGAATTCAGGAAATATTGAAGCTTTGAATAGAAAGATTTTTAGTTGGAAAGAACGAGTTGAGATATTGCCTAGAGTTATACCTTTCTTTGCAATTATTCTTGGAGTTCTTTATTCTTTGTATGGTGGTGTTGCGACCCCATCAGAAACTGCTGCGGTCGGAGCTATATTATGTCTGCTTGTAGCAATAATAATATACAAACTTTGGGCACCTAAATCATTATGGATAGTCTTAAGGGACTCCACACGAGAGTCCATAATGATTCTTTTCATAATAGGTGCTGCAGGTGTTTTTTCTTATATGTTATCTAGTTTATTTATTACACAGAGTATTGCTGAGTGGATTGGTACGCTCGAGGTAAACCGATGGGTATTAATGTTTACAATTAACATATTCCTTTTAATAGCAGGTTTTTTTCTTCCACCAGTCGCTGTTATTGTAATGGCAGCTCCAATTTTATTACCAATAATTATAAATGCAGGTTTTGATCCATATTGGTTTGCTGTTATTTTAACAATAAATATGGAAATTGGTCTTATTTCTCCACCAGTAGGATTAAATCTTTATGTCATAAATGGAATAGCACCTGAAATTCCCCTGAATAAAATTCTAAGAGGCTCACTTCCTTTTGTAATGTGCATGGTAATTGCAATAATATTATTGTGTTTTTTTCCTGAAATAGCTACTTGGTTACCAAATTATATTATGGGTGAAGTTTTGTGACAAAAATTAAATTCTTCCAAGGACTACTAAATTCTTTATTTGATAAACCTAAGATAAATAAGTCTTTAAACTTTTTATTTGAAAAAAAGAAATCTCTTACAACATCAGAATATGTCGAGAATGTTGTGTCTGCAAAAGGTGAAGTTTCTGCTCTTAGTCACGCAGAATTGTTAATCTCTCATTGTGAACGACTTAATGATAAGGAATTAATTAATTTTTTTGAAATTTTACGAAAGAATTTCGAAGTTAATTCAGACAATTTGTATTTAGCTACACAAAACTATAAAAGTGAAAAAACATCAGAAAACTTAATTAAATTGATGAAACTATCTGAACCTTTAAGAAGAGATATTTTTACAAGATGTAATGGAATAACAAGAGGGACAATTAGGCTAGTAAACTTAAGAAAAAGATTACTAGAACTAATTATAAAAAAGCCAGAGTTAAAAGCAGTTGATTATGATTTTGTATATTTGTTTAAAAATTGGTTTAATAGAGGTTTTTTGATTTTAAGACCAATAAATTGGGAAACTCCTGCTCATATATTAGAAAAGATTATTGCCTATGAAGCTGTTCACGAAATAAATTCTTGGGATGAATTAAGAACTAGATTGGCTCCAAAGGATCGCAGATGTTTTGCTTTTTTTCACCCCGCTATGCAAGATGAACCAATAATTTTTGTTGAAGTTGCCTTAACAAAAGAAATACCTTCAAATATTCAAAATGTTCTCCAAAAAGAAAGAGTTTTTCTAGATCCTGAGGAGGCTAAAGCAGCAGTTTTTTATTCTATTTCTAATTGTCAGAAAGGATTGACTGGTATTTCTTTTGGTAATTTTTTAATTAAACAGGTAGCTACTGATTTAAGTTACGAATTCAAAAATTTAAAGAATTTTGTAACTTTATCCCCAATTCCTGGTTTTAGAAAGTGGATGAGAAATAAATATCCTAAATTAGACGCAAAAATAGAGAAGATTAAGAAATCAGATCAATTATCAAAAATAAAAGATGATTTATTAACCTGTTTAGGTGAATATTTCTTTAAATCTGAAAGGTCTGATAAAATGCCGAATGATCCAGTCGCGAGGTTTCATTTAGGTAATGGTGCATCTTTGGAACAAATTAACTTTCTTGGAGACAGCTCATCAAATGGTATAAAATTATCTGGAGGATTGATGGTAAATTATTTATATGATCTTGAAAAGGTAGAGCAAAACCATGAGACTTTTGTAACAGAAAAAAAAATTAATATTTCAAAAAACGCAAAAAACAGTTTAATAAAATATTATAAAGAAATAGACTAATTCAATTATAAAGGAAAAAGATGTTTGTTTTTAAATATATATTAATCTTAGTTTCAATTATTTTATTCTCCGTAAATTCATATGCAAAAGAAACAAAGTATAGTTGTAAACCAAAAAGCGCTGCGGCAGTAAGATCAAATGGAATACAAGTTTTTAAAATAAGTGGTAAGGAAAAGCCTGTGGAAATCACTATAAAAGACGGCGAAGGATTAAAGTCTGGTTATTTTATAGTTAATAAATCAAAATATGAAATACTTGATCTGGGAACTGGTAAAGCTTACGCTTTTGATAGAAATGAACCTTGGACACATATACAAGATATATTTTTTCTAGATAATAATGTTTTATCCTTTATTCTGGCAGCAAATGCCTCAATCACAAGATATTTATGTAATGAAATAAAGTAACAAAATAAAGAACTTTATTAGCTAACTAAGGCCTTAAATGTTAACTCAATCCAAATTGATCAAATTTTGTAACTCTATATTTAAAAAATTAGGTATGGATGATGAAAAGGCCAATGACACATCAGAAATTTTAGTGGAAGCTGATATGATGGGGCACTCCACACATGGTGTTAGGCTTTTGCCACTTTATATTAAAGATATTGAAGTAGGTAATATGAAAGCATCAGGCAGTCAAGTTATACTTAATGATACTGGAAGTTGTATAACAATTGATGGGGATAACTTACCTGGTATATGGCTAACTAAACAAGGGTTAAAATTATCATCTGAACGTGCAAAAATCTATGGGGTTTCAACTATTTTAATTAAAAACAGTCATCATAATGGTGCATTAGCAGCTTATCTAATACCTGTTGTTGAACAAGGTTTAGTCCCAATGATTAAATGTTCAGTTCCTTCCGCTGCTTCGGTTGCGCCGTTTGGTGGAACTAAAGCATTACTTACACCTGATCCAATGGCTTTGGCATTTCCAACTAATGGTGAACCTGTAATAATTGACATAAGTGCTTCGATTACTACTAATAATATGATTGCAGATAAAATAGTCAAAAATGAAATATTTGATTTTAATTGTTTACTTACTAAGGACGGTATTCCCACTAATGATCCGAAAGAAGTTTTTGAAAATAATGGAACAGTTATGCCTTTGGGTGGTCTTGAGTATGGTCATAAAGGATTTGGACTTGCATTAGGAATTGAAGCATTATCTCAAGGACTTTCAGGATCTGGAAGAAGTAGAAAACTTAAAGCCATGAACCTATCTATTTATATCCAAGTTATTGACCCCAACGCATTTGCAGGTATAGATGCTTTTAAAAATGAAATGAGTTTTCTTTATAATGAATGTATAAATAATCCTCCAATTGATAAAAATAACAAAGTAAGAATGCCCGGACAGAATGCACTTTTGAGTAGAAAAAAATCTATTGAAAACGGTATTTGTTTGAGTAAAGAAACTTTAAAAAGTTTAGGAGAAATTGGGAAAAAGTTCGATATAATTTTTTAATAATTCTATCTACCTCTCCATTCACTTACACCTCCAAGCAACTCAAGTAATTTAGCAAGTTTTTCCTCACCGTAACGCTTTTGAATATTTTTATAAACTACATCCATGTCAGGAACTATTTTATTCAAAGTTTCCTGACCTAGTTGTGTGAGCAATAAATTCACTCGCCTACCATCTTTTTGATCAATAACTCTAGAAATAAATTTTTCTTTTTCAAGTTTACCAATAATTCTTGAAAGACTTGGAGCTAATATACATGCATCAAAAGCTACTTGTCCTGCATCGGAGGGACCTTTTTCACCAAGAACTCTTAGGACTCTCCACTGTTGTTCTGTAAAACCATGTTTTGCAAGTATTGGTCTAAAAGATATCATAATAGCTTCTCTAGCCCTAAGCATAGCTATAGGTAGTGCTTTACTGGTTTCTGGAAATGGTATTAAATTTTTATCTTTAATTTTATTATCTCCCTATGAAATAAAATTATCGAACATAATAACAATATGTATATTAATTTAAATCAAAAAATATTTTTTTATTTAAAAAATTATTTGAGGTGATAAATTTTTACAATGTTATAAGATAGATTAATAACTAAAATTTGGATGAATATTTATGAAGAATATCGCAAAAGAAAAAATTTTAAATAGTGAGTTATGTTTAGGAGTTGGATTAAGGCAAAGTAGAACGGTTGACATAGGTAAAATAATGGCAACCAGTGGTTATGATTGGTTGTTCATTGATATGGAGCACAATAGTATGGATATTGATATTGCGTCTCAAATTTCAGTAGCTGCTCAAGATGCAGGAATAACCCCAATTGTAAGGGTACCAGATTTTGCTCATCATCATGCGACAAGAGTTCTTGATTGTGGAGCGATGGGAGTGGTTTTTCCACATGTGGAAAATGCAGATATTGCTAAAAAATTAGTTTCATATTGTCTTTATCCCCCTAAAGGTCACAGATCAATGACAGGAGTTTTACCGCAACTAGATTTTAAACAACAACCAATAGCAGATGTAGCAAGTATAATTAATAAAAATATGCTAATTGTAATAATGTTAGAAAGTCCAGAAGCTATAGATAATGTTAATAGCATAGCTGCAGTTGATGGTGTTGATGTTATATTAATAGGTACAAATGATTTGTGCATGGAGATGGGTATTCCAGGTGATTACTCTAATCCAAAAGTTAAAGATGCTTATACTAAAGTAATAGAGGCATGTAAAAAATATGGAAAAACACCTGGTATGGGAGGTGTTTATAATGAAGAGCTTATGTCTGAGTATATTAAAATGGGAATGAAATTCATATTGTCTGGATCTGATCTTTCATTTATGATGCAAACAGCTTCTCAAAGATCTAATAAACTGAGATCTTTTCTTAAATAACAAAAATAACATTTTAAGGAATTAAAAATGAATGAAATACCTTTATTTTCTTCTTTAAGTATAAAATCTATAACTTTGAGAAATAGAGTGGTTTTATCTCCTATGTGTCAATATAAAGCTAAAGATGGTATGATTAATGACTGGCACTTGCAACATTACTCAAGATTTGCTTTTTCTGGACTAGGGGCTGCTTTTATTGAAGCGACTGGTGTTTTGCCTGAAGGCAGGATTGGTCATGGGTGCACTGGAATTTGGAGTGACGATCATATAGAAGGTTTATCGAAAATTGCTAAAACTTTTAACGAATATAATTGTATAAGTGGAATACAACTTGCTCATGCTGGAAGAAAAGCTAGTTTTTTAAGACCATGGGATGGAGCTTCTCCAATCAGTAGAGATGATAAAAAAGAACCTGCATGGCAAACTATTGGTCCTAGCGCTATTCCAATTAATGAAAATTCACCAGTACCTAAAGAAATGTCTTTAGAAGATATAAATAATGTTAAACAAGCTTTTAAAGCAGCAGCACATAGAGCAGATAAGGCTGGTTTTGATATAATTGAAATTCATGGAGCTCATGGTTATTTATTACATTCTTTTTTCTCTCCAATATCTAACCAGAGAAGTGATCAGTATGGTGGATCATTAGAAAACAGAATGAGATTTGCTAAAGAAATTATTGCTGACATTAAATCAGTTTGGCCTGATAGAAAGCCAATTTTTTATAGGTTGTCATCAATTGATGCACCAGGTGAGGGCGCTACTTTAGAAGATAACGTTTCATTAGCAAAAGTATTAAAGCAAGCTGGTGTAGATGTTATAGATTGTTCCTCAGGAGGAATTACAGGATCACCCGTTCTTACTAAATCAAAAATTATTCCAGGGTTTCAAGTTCCATACTCTGAAAAAATTAAGAAGGAGGCAGATATAAGTACCATGGCTGTCGGTGCTATAATTGACGGTGAACAAGCAAATAATATTGTTGCTAATAACAGAGCTGATTTAGTTGCGATGGGTAGAGAGTTACTTGCGGACACACAATGGGTTTACAAAGCTGCTACACATTTTAATTTAGAAAATGCAAAAGATTATCTTCCAGATAGTTATTCTTTTTATCTATCTAGAAGAGACGAGTTCTTAGATAGAACAGCCAAACCTGCATAAATACTTCATTAAATTTTTAAATCATAAAAATCTACTGGTTTAAGAAGCTTATTTTCTTGAGACTCTAACGCTCCTAGCTTTGCGCTTTCTTGAGTGTAATTAATCCAATCTGGATCAGACCACATTGCTGCTCTTTTCTTCTCTCTATCATCAGCATTTTTATATACCCATATATGAGTATATTCATTAGGATTGCCAGTCTCAGTGGTTGCAAAAAGTAATGGTTGTCCTAAATGCTTTGATTGTGCTGGCTTACCCTTTTCACTATAAAGTTTAAGGTGTGTATTGATTGTGCCAGGTCTGCATCTATATGTTCTTACATCCAAAAGCATAAATTTTTCCTTCAAAAATTAAAATAATTAAACTATTAACACTTTATATATATAATTTTTAAAGATTATTAAACTTTATAATTTTAGGAAAAAAATTGATTTCTGGTGAGATAATTAAAACAATTGAAAAATTAACAATTGATGCTTCGAGAGTGAATAGATATTTAAGTTATCCACGGAAAGTACCTATTTGGAAATTAAAATTTTCCTTACCTGAAGAGTGTGTTCTTTTTAGAGACGAGAATAATTCTGATATTGCAATAGAAATAGAAAATAAGAGAGGTTTTGCAATTGTTCCAGCTTTGTCTGAAAAAGAGTCTTTGAGAAGGCTAAAAGGATTAATACCTCTCATAGAATTAGAAGATAAAATTCTCAGATTATGAAAAAAATTTATGTTGATGCAGACGCATGTCCAGTTAAAGATGAAATTGTTAAGGTCGCTACGCGCCATAAAATTCAAGTTTTTATGGTTTGTAATGGCGGTATAAGGCCATTTAGAAATAATCTAATAAATTTAATTATTGTCTCTGAAGGATCAGATGAAGCAGATAAATGGATCTTTGAAAAGATAAAATCTGAAGATATTGTTGTAACTTCTGATATCCCTTTGGCATCAAAGTGTATTGATAAAGGTGCTTCTGTTTTAAAACACGATGGCTCAATCTTAAATGTTATGAACATTGGAAATGTTTTAGCCACAAGAGATTTAATGTCTGACTTAAGGTCATCAGATCCTTTTTTACAAGGGAAAAGTAAAAATTTCACAAGAGCAGATAAAGGTAAATTTCTAAATTCCTTAGAGATTTTAATAATAACTTAAATTAATTTTGTTTGCTAAATTTAAGATTATAGAATAAGTATAGATTTATCTAAGCCTAAGAAGGCAGTCAGAAAGTCTGACTAATACGATCGACTTCCTTGCTCATGTAATGTTCAATCTAGTCAAGCGTGTTTTGATTGAACAATAAAGCTTAGTATTTAAGCTAAGAACGAGGAGTTTAGTATGCCAAATGGTACAGTTAAATGGTTTAATGCAAATAAGGGTTATGGCTTTATAGAACCTGAAGGTGGTGCAAAAGATGTTTTTGTACATATATCTGCAGTAGAAGCTGCTGGAATGAATACATTGAACGATGGTGCAAAAATCAGCTTTGATCTCGAAACTGGTAAAAATGGTAAAGAAGCGGCAGTTAATATCCAACCATTATAATTAATGTATTTATTTTTTAAAATAAGGGCCTTTGGCCCTTTTTTGGGGATTTTTAAAGTTTCTTTTAATTTAAATTATTTTCATTATTATAGTTAATAATCATTGATGAGGATATTATGAAAACTTTAAAAATAACAAAATCAACAATGGAAAAAAGAGTTTCTAGATTTGCTGAATTAAAGCCACTACCTATTCAAATTGATAAAGATATTCCTCAAGAAGGTAAAGATATTGTTTATGCAAGAGAATTACTTTCTGTAATCGGGCTTGATCCCTCAGAAGGTAAAACCCCTATAAACTCAGGTGCACCTATTGTTGGAGCTGGGGGGATTACAATGACACTAGCTAAATGTCCTGTTGGTCAAGGCCCGGGTCTTCATAATCATCTAGCAACTTTTGAGACTTTTACAGTTTTAGAGGGAGAGTTTCTTATTAAGTGGAATGATGATGGATCAGAAGAATTAGTTTTAAAAAAACATGATACAATCTCTATACCACCTGGTGTATGTAGATCTTTTACAAATATTGGGAAAGAAGAAGGTATTTTACAAGTTATTATTTCAGGAGGTGTACATGATATGAATGATATTTCATTTACCCCTTTTGCAGCTAGTCAAATGGAAAAAATAGAACCAAATTTGTCAAAAAAATTTGAGGATGTTGGGTTTAAATTTAACGCTGGGATTTAGTTATACTATCCAAACATACTTGCTAAAGGTACCGTTACTATAGAAAATAAAGTTGTGATCATCAATGCTCTAGTAATTGCATTGGGGTTCATACCGTATTGGGTTGAGAAAATTAACGCCATTAATCCTACTGGAGCAGATGCAACCATGATGGTTGTCTCAGCTAATGAGAAATCAATATTATCTAAATTCCATATAATCAAAATTAACAAAACTGGATGAAGAATTATTTTGAACAAAATAATTAAATTTGAAATTTTTATTTCAGTTTTTTCTAATTTTTGGGAAAGGATAATACCAGCTGCAAATAGAGCGCATGGTGCCGCAGAATTTGCAATGAAGTCTAGTGCCCTATCAATACTAATAGGTATCTCAATATCAAGAAAAATTATAGTCAAACCTAAGATAAGTGCTAATAGTGGTAAATTGGAGAATTGTTTTATAAATATATTTTTTAATTTTAAATTTTTAAATTTTATAAGATCTAATATTATTAGATTAATAACTAAAAAAATTACATCAAAGCCTATTATTGCTACTATTGGATAAATTAAATCTGCTTCATACTCATTTAATGCAATAGGGTAAACAAATAAAAGATGATTAGCAAATGACGAGGCCATACCAATTAAAATTGCTTCATTCCATTTAAGATTAAATATGTATTTCCCAATTAATAGTGCAGTTACATAAATAATTAATTCAGAAAAAACATAGCTAAAAATAAGTGTCCAATTAACGTTAGAAATACTTATGGATAAAATAATTTTTAAAGTTAATGCTGGTACTGCAACTACACCGACATATTTAATAATTACAATGGAATTTTCTTTACTAAATATTGATTTTTTTGCTGAAATATAGCCAATTAGAATTAATATCGCAACTGGTACAAAAGAGTTTATAAGTAAGTTAATCAATGAATTTTCTCTTTAGATTAGTAAGGCCTTTATTTAAAATTCTTTTTTTTAAATCGCGTGATTATAAATCCAGAAGTAATAATTAAGAACGCACCAATAAATGTGCTCTGACTTGGTATCTCATCATATAATATATACCCCCAGAAAGCTGCTAGAAGAACTGTTAAATATACAAATGGAGCAGCAAATGAAGCATTAATTACTTTCAAGGCCTCAATAAATAAAAAATGACCTGCTGTAGCTAAAAAACCTAAACAAAACATTAAAATAGCATCGTTTAAGTTTGGCCATTTCCAAAAATATATTATGAAAGGTAAAGACAAAATAGTACCAGTTATAGCTGTAAATAAAAGAGTAGTTTGATTGCTATCAGATGTATTTAGAAATTTTGTTGAAATAGTGAAAAAGGCAAAACATAAAGCTGCTAAAAATGGGAAAATAACGGCATAATTAAATGCACCTTTGTTAGGAGAGGCTATAATTAATGCACCAATTAAACCAATAATTACTACAAATATTTGTGTAAATGATATTTTTTCTTTTAAAATTAGAATGGCCAATATGGTAGTTATTACAGGGCCAATCATGTAAATTGAAATATTTTCTGCAAATTGTAGATATGCTAAACCAGTGAACATAAAACAAGTTGTTATCATTAATAATGCGCCCCTTAGAATTTGTAATGGTTTATGATTACTTTTAAGGTGTGTTTTAAATTGTTTATTGAATATTATGAGTAATAAAATTAATTGAGATAAATAACGCGCAAATACAATTAAAAAAGGATTAAATCTTAATGCTAATTCTTTTGCAGTTAATTCCATAACGGAGAAAAATAAATAAGTTAAAATAAGAAGAATAGTACCAATTAGTGTATTTGATAATCTTTGATAAAAGTACTGAAGGTTAAAATTAGGCATTAT
>CACBXG010000018.1 GCA_902543145.1 uncultured SAR116 cluster alpha proteobacterium
GGAGAATACTTTTTCCCTACTACCAATCTCCTCTTAGTGAGAGTGACAGATTCCATATACTCTTTATGTGTCAAATCTCTATTCATCTAGGCTACTCTCTGTAACAAAACATTTTCGTGATAATGAAATGCTTGTCTTATGTGTTTCTTAATTTGTTGTTCAAAATTCTTAGTTGATGGAGTTTTTGCAGTTACAACTTTCACTCCATGTATTCTATGTTTCCAGATGAAGTTTTTACTTTCTCTTTCTAAATCAAAACCTCTTTTATCAAAGTATCTGACCTGTTCTTTTTTCTTCATTTGATTCTGTCCTTTCTTTAACCTACTCTTTTAATTTAAGGGTTATGAGGTGTGATGCCACACGCCATAAACTCTGGTGGAGATAAGAGATTGCCTAAGGTTTACTTTGAAAAATCAGAGGGTTCTGATTGGATTAGATACAGAAATGGAAAGTGGATTCCATATAGAAAAAGACTGTATCTTTACTGGTATAACTTCTTACAGGAAGCTGAGAAAACTAATGGTTATAAAGTTGATTGGAGTAAGTATGAGGGTTGGGGTGGAAGTAATGTAATACTTGGTCAGAAGTTTGATATGTGGTGGGAAGATAGATGGGAAGAACTCTTTGGACTAGAAACCAAAGATTCAAAACAAAGGTTTCCATTCTCAACAAAAAGACCAAAGACAGAAGCTATCAGATTAAGTTTGTTTTGTTGGAAATATAGAAACATAAAACCAGAAACCAGAGTTTCAGAATATAGAGGTAAAAAGAAAACAATAGTTCTGGGAAACTCAATAAGAGTTGCTCGTGCAGTTTATCAATATGAGTCTGGAATAAGTGGGGAAAAGAAACCTAGAACACCAGAAGATGAATTTAGTGGATATAACTTAAATCCAGATAGTCATAAAAAGGTAGATACTTATATTGATGAAGCTGGGAAAAAGATTACTACTGAATATGAAGATGATGAAATAAGTGGAACTAATAGACAAATACTTCAAAGTAAGATTGGAAGATATTTAAGTAAGGCAAAAAAGACTGTTAGTAATGTTTCAAAAGGAGTGTTTCCATAATGAGTTATTATTGTTTCAAATGTGAGTATCCCTTTAATACTTTATGGAGATGTAAATATGGTCATCATAAGGAATGGGTATCTATTTGTTATAACTGCATTAGAGATATAAGAAGAGTAAATGTTAGATTCATAAGTCAAATTGAAAACATTAAACGAATGATAAAATGTAGATTGAATCCATCTAAACTTGAATTACAATTGTTTGAGATAAGATAGGTTAGTTATGGGTATTAAATGGTTTTTAAATTCATTAGTTGGAGATAGTCACCATTTAACTTTTTATGATGGTGTAAAAGAAATATATGTAAAATATGGAATTGGGCTTTATGAATGGGATAAAAATAAAGTTTTTAAAGATGAACATAAAGAAACAACTGCATATGTAAGATTTGATTATAGACCTTTTGAAGATAGATGGTCTTTTCCCTATGCTATAACTGACCTAAACGGAAAATGTTATAACTTCAAAGATTTGCATCCAATGTGTCAAACAAGAATAATTCGTGAAGTAAATCATGTTACTGGAGAGTGGAGAAAAACAAAAGGTGCACCAAAAAGAAAAACAAAACCACCCTCATGGCACAGACTGTAATAATATTATTGAAATGAAAACTAAGGAGGTCTAAATGTTTTTTAGAAAACAATGGGAATATTATTGTTTTAATGATGAAACTTCACTTAAAAGTACAGTAGAAAAAAGTTTAAATGACTTGGGGTCAATGGGTTATGAACTTGTTTCAGTTATTAGAAATGAAAAAGGTAATTATTCTGAATATTATTTAAAGAGAGTAAAATGAGAGTGATAAACTATATTCAAATGGAGTTTGTCTTAATAAATCACTCTCAGTACTATTTATGTGTTCTAAAGTAATAGTTTATCTGGTTCTATCACAATTCTTTTTTGACATGATACCTTTTAAGTACATTTCTCTTTGATTTGCTGCATCTATTGCTTGATTAGCATTTTCATAAGTTGCCCAGATACCGATTGGAAAAACAAGTAATCTACCTGCATTATTCCAGTTCACTCCTTTTTCACTTTCAGCTTCTTTAATGAACTTATCCAGTTCATCAACTTCATTTTGTAAACCTACACAAGATAGTTGTTCATCATTTGGTTGAATAATATCGACTACATGAGGTGTTGCACATGATGTTAAAAACAGAAAACAAAAAACAACAATATATTTCATAATATCATACTCCAGAGTAATGTTTCGTAAGTATCATATATCATTTTATCTGTAATGTCTTTGTTCTAAAGTAACTCCTTTAGAACATCATTTTTTGTGATTCAAAAGTGTAGGTTTTCTGGGAGTTTTTTATCCTCTTATTAAGAGGACTTTAGAACACCTATATTTGTTTATCATAGTTTGTTTATAGTATAATTGTTGACATCTCTTTCATCAAAATTGCTTACAAAAACTCTAAAACGACCTAAATCTTTAATCTCTTTTTCATCATCATATTGAATAACAACATTTAATCCCAAAGTCTTTCCATATTCTTTCAGCTTCACAATCTTTTTCTCTAATTTGTGTAAATATTCTTCACTAAACATTTGAAACCTTTCTTTTAATAAACTTGAACATCATACCCTACAAATCTTCTATTGTATTGATTAGCGACATTACCAGTCGTTCCACTACCCATGAAAGGGTCAAGAACTAAATCCCCCTCTTGAGTGGTTTGTAGGACTGGTAATGTTACTATCTTAGGAGGAAACGGAGCAGGGTGTTCAACTTTACCAAATGACTTTTGATTAACTACTGCACTTTTAACAATATCTTCATTCCACCAATCACCCATATTTTTACCCTCTCTAGGAATGTAAGGTGTCTGCATAGTTGAAGAACACTTTAAATTTCTATGTCTAGGTGCATGAGATGGTTTTGTATCCTCTTTTAGAGGTATTAGAGTGTGGTTATATTTGTAATCCATTGATTTAACCAGATGGAATATAAACTCGTATGTAGGACATAAGTTATTCTTAGATGATGATGGTTTGGGATTTGTTTTAGCCCAGATAATTGTGTTTCTTAATATCCAACCTTTTTCTTGTAAAGAAATGGCAACCCTATGGGGGATATTCATAAGGTTGCCCTGATGAAATGTGTCTCCAAGATTTAAGAAAAATGAACCAGTATCACTTAAAACTCTTTTACAATCATTAAGATGTTTTACTAAGTTAGAAACATATTCATCAGAATCTTTTTCATTACCCAATCCACCATTCTCACAATACTTTCTTTTGTTCCAATATGGTGGAGATGTAAAAATACAATCAACTTCATCTGTTGATAATTCATTCATTTTTGAAGAACATTTTTTGAAAAATCTAAAGTTATCATTAAATGTTTTTTTAGATGTTTTTCTATTTTCTAATTGTGCATCTTGTTCTTTTTTGTCTCTACTGGTCTGAATATAGGCTTGGTTAATTGTAAACAATCCATTGTCTATCAAATCAATCAGCCCAGGATTGTGTTTTTCAATGAATAATAATTTGGTTATCTGGACTCCAGATATACCAATTAAATCTCCAACTATGTCTCTGGTACGACTTCGGTTCAGATTTACCGAAGTTAAAACTTCTTCACATAATATAAGGTCACTTCTTTTTCCTTGACCAATTTTATGTTCTTCCATCAATACTTTAGCTTCATTTAATAATTCTCTACAGGTTTTTATCCTCTGTTTATTATGATGAATTAAATAAGTTATTGCGTCTGATTCATTTACTTCTATTTGTTCACATTCTACTTCTTTCCAATTAAGATTACAGACTGCTAAATATCTTCTATGACCACTTATGATTTGAAAATGTTGGTCAATAATAATCTTTTCTAACAAACCAACTGACCTAATAGATGTTCTTAAATCATCAATATTAGATAATGAATATATTTCTTGGTTCTTAGGGTGTGGTTTGATTTTCTTGATGTCTACAAACATAAACACATTTTGCCATACCCTTTTTGAAAATGCAACACCCAGTATTTTTCAATCAATTTCAAAGTTAAAATCGATAAACAACAAATACTAAACACAACGGATATATGTTTATTAAACCTTTTTGGAATATATATCGTTTATATAGTGATTGGGGGTGATTTAAGGGGTTCTGACGGATAGTTTACTCTTACTGAGAGTAGTTATAACCTAAGTTTCCAATAGTTCCAAAAAGTCCTTAAAATTGTCCGAAAGTTAGAAAGGTAATACTTTACTTGAGCCTATCTGATTACCTTTTGTGATTGTTTTTGCAAACTCTGGGTCTTTTGTTTTTGCATGAGAATAATAGTCCTCAATCATCTTTACACTTGTACCCATATTTACTGCTAACTGATATATTGGAACTTGGTTAATCCTCATAGTTGCATAGGTATGTCTTAACGAATAAATGGTTCTGTAATCACCATCATTATTTTCTCTTAATCCACATTTATCTAATAATGTTTTGTATCCAACTTTATAAGATTGAACTGGTTTTCCATCTGGGTGACAAAAGATATGTTCTCTTAAATCAAACTTGTCTTTATCAATACCTAATTCTTTCAATCGAAAATCAAATAATCTCTTAAAGTATTCTTCAGTATTTGGATTTGCAATCGTATCTCTTTTTCCAGTTTTTCCATCAACTTTCAAAAGTAATCTTTCTTCTTCATTTGGAAGTGAAACAGATTCTAAATCTACCCATCTCAATCCTCGAGCTTCTCCAACTCTCAACCCAGTATTACCCAAAATCAAAATGTAATGTTGTAGGTAGAATCTTTCTCTGTAAATCTTAGGACTTACATATCCTTTACCTTTAGAATAACTGAGTTCTTCATCTACCCATTTTCTCATAAAGTTTGTTAGTTTTCTCCAATCCTTTAATGAAAACTCTGGTCTTGGATTTGATTTCCCTTTTGGAATATCAAAGATAAAATCTTGAGTAATATAATCTCTTTCTTTACAGAATTTGAAAAACTGATTTATCGCACCTCTATGACTTCTCATTGTAGAGATTGAGTATCTACTTTTACCATTTGATTTGGCTTTAGATTTCTTAGAGTAATTATACTTTTTGTTCTGAAAAGATTCATTGTACTTCTCATCAGAATATCTCCAGACAATCATATCTTGAATGTCTGAGTTTTTTATCTCATCAATTCTTTTACCTTTTAGGAACTCAACAACAGTATCTTCAACAACCCATATTGTATTCTTTTCTATGTTACTTGTAGTTCTATTTGTAATTCTACTAAGTACATACTTTTTCCATTCTTCGAAAACTTGTCTGATAGTTTTACCTTTTAGACTTCCACCTTTTTCTACTTTGTTTCTTAACTCAAAGTATTTGTCTAAACCTATTCTTTCAGCTTCTGACTTATCAGATGTTTTAGTTGAAAAGACTTTGTAACCAGTACTCCCATCAACACTTACTCGACATTGCCATTTGGGATTAGAAACAACATCTGGTCTATGATAAAGAATGACTTTACCATCTCCTCTAACATCAATTTGGTTCATTTCAAACTTTGTCATTTTTATCCTTTTTAGTATTCCAATCTATGTCATCAAGTTCAGCTACTGAGACTTCTTTTATCAGTTGTTTTTCTCTAATAGTTCTTCTCTCAAGTTCCTTTAATGTTGGAAATCTTTTCCTAAAGTTTGTGTAATATTCTATGAACTTTGTAATCCTCATTACGCCACTTCATCTAAGACTTTGTAAACTGTACCAACTCCTACTTTGAGTTCTTTTGCAATCTTCCTAATACCTACTCCTTGTTCTTTCATATACTTGATAGAATGAGTAAGACCCTCATTAAGATTAGTTGGTCTACCAATATGTTTCCCTTGAGATTTTGCCCTGTTCTGTCCAGATATAACCCTCTCTCTAATCATACCTCTTTCAAACTCTGCAAACACTCCACACATTTGAAACATCATTTTTCCAGATGGTGTAGAAGTGTCGATTCCAGATTGATGAATATACAAATCACAACCTACCGAATGTATCTCATTTAGAAATGAAACTAAGTCTTGTAAACTTCTCCCAAGCCTATCAACTGACCAACAAAGTATAATGTCAAAATCCTTTTTGATTGCACCTTTGATAATGTTGTCAAACCCAGTTCTAAAATCCCTACCTTTAGACCCAGATATTCCCTCATCAGTAAAGATTTGAGTAACTACATATCCCTTTAGTTTTGCAATCTTTTGAAGTTCTATAAGTTGATTATCAGTAGTTTGACTATCAGTACTAACTCTGGCATATATTGAACATCTTTTCATCGAGATTACCTTTCACAAAAATACCTTATATGTGAATGATATGTGAATAGTGTTTTGATGTAAAGTATTGGTTTTAACTAGGTGTAAGGTGTTGTATTTACAGGGTTTTTAGAAATGTAAGAGGATAAACCCTTTTACTTCTAAGCAGTAGGTCAGAGGTTCGAATCCTCTCGCGTTCACCATTTTTTAAAGGAGATATGATTGTTCGGATTAGTATTAATTAAGGGTACTGCTTTAGGCTTGACTGGCGGTATATTAATAGGACTTGTCTTTAAAGAAGCTTATAAACAATTAAAAGATAAAAAAAATTAGAGATTTAACAATTCATCCGTATATGAAAATGCAAGTGATGACATACAAGAAGATTAATAATATTTAATTATTGGCCGTTTATTTATTCCAATCTCGGTACCAGTTTTTAAATAACGTATATTGAATTTCTGCATAATTTTTCTGACTCTCACTCAACTTATCAGTAGGATTAAAGTGCAAATCGTACTCTTTTTCTCCATTTAAAACCATTAAATATTTATAATAAAGCACCAGATCTGGTCCCTCATCAAAAGATGATAAAACTGCGAGTGCACACTCAAGTTCCATAGCTTTTTGTCTTGCTTTAGAGTTACCACTTGCAGCTTTTTCACATAGGTCAATTAAATGTAATACTTCTTTTGGAAACGCATTCCCCACTCCAGTTATTGCTCCAACTGCGCCGCAGTTTACGTAGCCATGATATACAGTTGTATCTACCCCAATCATTAAGGATATATCATCATCTTTAGAAGTAATATGTTCTGCTGCATAACTAAGATCATTGGCTCCTCCAAATTCTTTAAAACCCACTAAATTTGGATATTCTTTTCGTAAATCAAAAAATAAATCTGCTTTTGTTGAAAACCCATAATAATGACTATTGTAAATAACTGCAGGAAGTTTGGGAGCTCCACTTAAAATAGACGCAAAATGTGCTCTCTGAGCTGAAAGCGAAAGTCCCCTAGATAAAACTCTTGGAATTACCATGAGACCTAAAGCACCTACTTCTTGGGCATGTACAGCATGACTAGTTGCTTTTTTTGAATTAATTGAACCAGTTCCTACTATTGTAGGAACACCAGCTTTAACCAACCTAGAAACACCCTCTTGTCTTTCTTCGTCAGTTAATAAAGGCCAATCTCCCATTGATCCACAATAAACTACAGCGGACATCCCATAATTGATAAGCTCTTCAGCTTTTTGCACAAGTAAATCAAAGTTTGGAGAGAGGTCTTGGTTGCATGGCGTCATAAGAGCTGGCATACAACCTTTAAAAATATTTTTCAAATTACCCTCCTAGATTAATTTACCCGTTAATTGAATAACCACCATCAACAGGGATAGCAGTGCCCGTGACATAATTAGAAGCATCACTAGATAAAAATACGGCTATCCCTCCCAAATCATCTGGATCTCCCCAACGCCCAGCAGGTGTTCTTTCTTCAACTCTTTTTTGAAGTTCAGGGATATCAACCCTAGCTTGTCGTGTTAAAGTAGTATCTATATATCCTGGTAAAACTGCATTTACTTGGATATTGTCTTTAGCCCAAGTATTTGCAAGACTTTTTGTTAATTGTACTACACCCCCTTTACTTGCAGAATATGCACTTCCCAGAGGTGCGCCAAATAAAGAATGCATTGAACCTATGTTAATAATTTTTCCACTGTTAATACTCTTAAAATGTTTAAAAGCAGCTTTAGAACAAGTAAAAGTACTTACCAAGTTTGTATCTATTATTGATGTCCATTCCTTTAATTCATATTCCTCGGGTCGTTTTCTAATATTAGTACCAGCATTATTAATTAAAATATTAAGCTTTCCGTATATTTGAACTACATCTTCGATAAGTTGATTACATGAGTTCTCGTTCACTACATCTACTATTAGGGATTTGCATTTAACATTCAAAGAATTCAACTCTTCAATTGATTTCTTGTTTTTGTCTTCATTTCTTCCTGCTATAACAACAGTTGCACCAGCCTCTCCAATTGCTTTTGCCATCGCAAAACCTATACCACCATTACCTCCTGTAATTAATGCAACCTTATCAGTTAGATTAAATAATTTCATATTGCACTCCTATATGATCTACCAATTTTCTTGAGAAGTTCTAACATCTAATTCAAATGTCCATGCATCTTTACTCTGATTATAGAGAAACATATAAGCATCTGTAACATTCTCTATGTTAATAAGTTTACCTTCCTTAACTCTTTCTTCAAAATCAGATAATCGTTGTTTTATTCTTTCCCCTGCCAAACCTCCATCTACAATTACATGACTGATGTGGATTGAGTTTTCAGCATATTCTTTTGCTAAGGCCTGAGCTAAATTTCTAAGGGCTCCTTTAGCAGAATTAAAAGCACCAAAATTAGATTTACCTCTTAAAGATGCACTAGCTCCAGTAAAAATAAGGGTGCCAGCTGTTTTTTCTTTTAAAAATTTTTTAATAACTTCTTTAGCAAATAAAAATCCGCCAAAACAGCCACTTTCCCAGCTTTCTCTAAAATAATTAGCATCCATTTCAACAATTTTACCAGGTCTACTATTACCAACATTATAAACAGCGAAATCTAATCCAGGACCAATTTCATTGATCATATTTTTTATTTGATTTTCATCAGTGGCATCTACAACTATTGGTATTGCTTTATTCCCATCATTTAAAATAGTATTGACTACATTATCTAATGATGATCTTGTCCTCCCAGCTACAAATACTTCAAAATTATTATTTGCAATTTTTCTACATAATTGTCCGCCTAAACCATTCAATGGACCAACACCTATGACTAAAGCTTTTTTCATTTGTTATACTCTAATTAATTTAAGTAAGAATCTACTCTTTGCAGCAAAGAGTTAAGTCTGATTTTCAAGTCTAATAATTGATTTTTTAAATTTTTATTTTCATTTTTTAGTTCTTTATTTTTTAATTTTAATAAAGAGTTATTTAAATTTTTACTAGGAGCTTCGTTTTTTTGGTCAGCTTTACATGTATTGTAAATTGTAATTTCTTCAGCAGAAGTACCTTGCAAAATACATTCGTGTGCAGATATTTGTGATGAAATAAAAATAAAAAATGATATAAATATAATCTTCATGTTATTATGTTAAGTAATTTAATTATCTTAATACAATTACATACTAAGTATGCATTTAACAAGAGGTAAAAATGTACACTAGAATTGCTGAATTTCAATCAACTTCAAAAGTTAATTGTGATATGATAATAGCTTTTTTTCAAAACGTAATGATACCTAGGAATATAAAAAATGGCCAGTTAAGTTGTGAAGTTTTTAGAGTTTCTGAAACTACTGGGTTTGTGATTTCATGTTTTAAAAACAAAAGTGATGCTACTAAAATAATGAAAATTATGGCAAGTGAGTTAAATGAAGTCAAAGGTAATACTAAAATAAAATTAATTGAGGGTGAGAGAGTTTTTAAAATAGAAAGATAATATGGCTTTTATACAAAATAAATTTTTAAAATATTATATTGGTTATAATGATTTTTTTGACGAAATTGATAAAGTTTCTTCAATTCAAAACAAATCAAACTTAGCCTTTGATATTATAAAATATGACTATCATAATTACGAAATTCATGTAGCCTTAGCAGGGATTGAAACTAATCAAATAAAAATTAATACGGTTAATGATTATTTAGTGTTGGATGTAAAAAATAAAGCATTATCAATTGATAAAGATATAATTCACAAAGGTATTCAAAATAATTCTACTAAACAAGTTTTTAGACTAGAGCAAAATATTTTAGTGGACGAAGCAAAATTAACCAATGGCATATTAAAAATCAAATTATATAAAAAAGATATGCAAGCATCACCTAGAAGAATTATTGAAATAATAGAAGAATAAATAAAATCTTATTAATTTTAAATAAGGAAAAGAAATGAACCATATGATTGATACTCAAAAGTTAAAAAGCCAAATTACTGAAAAAGAATGGCAATTAAGGCTAGATCTAGCTGCTACTTACAGATTAATTGCCATGTATGGATGGGATGATTTAATTTATACACATGTGTCTTTAAGAATACCTGGACCAGAACATCATTTTCTAATCAATCCCTACGGTTTGATGTTTGATGAGATTACTGCTTCTAGCTTGGTTAAAATTGATCTTAATGGTGATGCAGTTATAGACACGCCTTATGAAGTAAATCCTGCTGGTTTTACCATTCATAGTGCAATACATTCCGCAAGAGAAGATGCTCAATGCGTTTTACATCTTCACACTAATGATGGTGTTGCTGTTTCTATACAAAAAGATGGATTACTACCAATTAGCCAAACTTCCATGTTGATTCATCCACATATTTCATATCATGATTATGAAGGCCTAGCATTAGATCATAGTGAAAAAGAAAGATTAATTAAAGACATAGGAGATAAAAATCTATTTATACTTCGTAATCACGGTACTTTATCTGTTGGACAAACATGCGGAATAGCTTTTATGGGAATTTATTTCCTTGAGAGAGCTTGTTCGGCTCAGATAAGAGCACAGGCAGCTGGTAAAATAAATTTACCATCAAAAGAAGCCATTAAAACCACTCAAGAACAATCTATTGGTATGTTTGATTTGGGAAAAGACAGGTTGGCATGGCCAGCATTGCTAAGAAAACTTGAGAGATACTCGCCAGACTATAAAATTTAAAATGCCGATTTAGCACCGCCTGTCTTTTGAGAAGTGAATATAGAACCATAATCTGGTGCTGGAGGAAGAGGTATTGTTACCGGAACATTATCCATTCTAGGTTGGTAACTTACCTTCCCACACACCATTTGCTTTTCTAATTGATTGCACAATTGTACAGGATTTGTGCTTTTCATATATGCGCCTGCGCCAACCAATGGCCATGCATCGGCTGAATTGCATTCGTAAAATAAAACTAATCTATCTCTGTTACTGTTATTAGGTGAAGATCCATGAAGTGTTCTCGCATGATGAATAGTCATAGATCTTGCCTTTCCAGTTAAAGTTACTGCTTTGCTCATATCAAAATCTGAATCATTTGGATCAATTGCACCACAAAAAACACCATTGTTAAAATGACTTAACACAGGGCCCTTGTGACTCTTAGGTATTACCATTAATGGTCCATTATCTATATCAACATCATTTAACATCAAACCCAAAGCTAGAACATTATCATTTGTATGAGGATAAAATGCCCAATCTTGGTGCCATTCCACAGCAGCCCCTCCACCAGGTGCTTTGGTGTTTAATTTACTTGTTTTTAAAGACACATTATCACCAAGAATATCTCTAAGAATTTCTTCAATTTTTGATTCTTTTATAATATCCCAAAAAAATTGAGAATGTTGATGTGGCTGTTTAATTCTTTTAAGTCTGGGGTTATCAGATGAATGACCATCTTCAAGGTCAAAAATATTATCATTTTCTCTGATCATTTTTGATTTTTCAAAAAAACCATCTACTAAAGCTAACATTTCCTTGTGTTGATTTTCTGATATAACATCTTCAACAAGTAAATAACCTTGGTCATTGTAAAAATTTATTTCATCCTTAGATAATGCCATCTATACCCCCTAAAAAATAGAAAAGTAATTATAATTTTAGTCATTTGTAAATTATATGTTAATTAAATAATTTTTAAGAGCAACAAGATATGAAGAATAATTTTATAGAGCTAGACAGTAAGCAAGCTTGGCTAAGATTAATAATTATCTTTACAATGAGTGTTATTGGAACTGCAGGCATGTGGTCTGTTGTTATAATAATGCCAAATATTCAAAATGAGTTTGGACTAGATAGAGCAGCTTCTACCTATCCATATGTTGCAACAATGTTTGGTTACGGTATAGGCAATGTAATCATTGGTCGTATGTTAGATAAAATTGGGATTAGAAAACCAATAATTTTTGCTTTAGTATTATTAGTTTCTTCTTATTTGTTTTCAGTTTTAGCAACAAATGTTTTTTGGCTGTCTATAATTCAGTTTTTTTTAGGTTTTTCTGCTGCCGCTTTTTTTGGTCCAATGATGGCAGATATATCTAAATTTTTTTATAAAAGAAAAGGTCTTGCTGTCTCTCTAGTTGCAAGTGGTCAACATTTATGCGGTGCAATATGGCCATTTTTGATCAAAGATTTTTTAATTGATGGCCAATGGAAGAGTGCACATTTATTTATCGCTGTAGTATGCAGCATTTGCATCCCAATATTATTTTTTTTTCTAGGAGAAAAGAAAACAAAATCAAATGGAAAAGTACAAAATTTTCAAAAAAATAGAAATGTAAATTCTACTCAAAAATTATCAATAAGTAATAAAAAAATTCAAATTTTACTGATGTTTGCTGGAATTCTTTGTTGTGTTGCTATGTCTGTGCCACAAGTACACATCGTACCTTTATGCATTGATTATGGTTATGGCTTAACGGTGGGTACTGAAATATTATCATTTATGTTATTTGCTGCTGTAACAAGCAGAATTTTGTTTGGCTTTTTATCAGATAAAATAGGTCCCATTCAAACACTTATTCTTGGTTCAAGTCTTCAAGCTATTTCTCTATCAATGTTTTTGCCTTTTAATAGTCAATTATCTTTGTACATTGTTGCAATCTTTTTTGGATTATCCCAAGGAGGAATAGTACCCATCTATACTGTGATTATAAGTAAATTCTTACCTACTAATGAAGTTGCTGAAAGAGTTGGTTTACTCATATTCGCAACTATAATTGGAATGTCATTAGGTGGTTGGTTGTCAGGGGAAATATTTGATTATACAAATTCATATAAATTGGCATTTTTAAATGGTATATTTTGGAATATTATAAATGTCTTGATAATGGTTTATCTGTATTTAGTTTATATAAATTCAAAAAGGATTAATGATTAATGGATTTAGAAAAATTAATGTCTGATTTATGGAAAAAATATCTTGAAACAAAAGATGTCAAGTATCTTGCTGAAGCATGTGAAAAAGCACCTTTTTTTGGGCAAAAACAAATGGGAAAAGAAATTAGCAAAATTTTAAAAAATTTGTCATGATTAATTCTATAATGATTTTAGATTTTTGGTTTAAAGAATGTTCACCAAAGATGTGGTTCAAAAAAGACAAAGAATTTGACAACTTAATAAAGAACAGGTTTCAAAAAATACTTGAATTTTGTTTAGAAAATAAAATCAACAAATATCACTTTACTAAAGAAGATTATCTTTCTTGGATAATTATATTAGATCAATTTAGTAGAAATATTTACAGAAACCAAATAAAATCATTCGCTGGAGATGAGAAAGCTCTAAAATTATCAAAAATAGCAATAAAGAAGAGTTTTCTTAAATCTAAGGAAGATAACTATAATAGTTTTTTTTTGATGCCTTTTATGCATAGTGAAAAACTTTCAGATCATCAATTTAGTCTTCCCTTTTTTAAAAAATATACAAATAAAAAAACTTATGATTCAGCACAAAGACATAAAAAAGTTATAGAAACTTTTTCAAGATTTCCTCATAGAAATGAAATTTTAGGTAGAAAATCAACTAAATCAGAATTAGAGTTTTTGAAATTACCTGGGAGTAAATTTTAAATATCATGGAAATTAATAATACAAAAGTTGGAAATAATCCAAGTATTTCAATTGATTATGCAGGTCAAGGGGAAATGATTATCTTTTTGCATGGTATTGGTGGTAATAAAAAGAATTGGACAGAGAATCTTATTTTTTTCTCTAAAAAATTTCTTTCAGTTGCTTGGGATACTCGAGGATATGGAGAAAGTGATGATTATGAAGGAGATTTAAATTTTACAGATGTTTTATATGATCTAGTAAAAATATTCAAACATTTTAACAGAAATAAGGCTCACATTGTAGGACTGTCAATGGGTGGACAAATCGCAACTTTATTTTATGAAAAATATCCAAGTTATGTGAAATCTTTAATATTATGTGATACTCATTTTGGATTATCAAATCTAAGTCCACAAGAAATTGAAAAATTTATAAACTTAAGAAAAGAACCTCTTATAAATGGCAAAGAACCAAGAGACATAGCTCCAATCGTAGCTTCAACACTTATTGGAGATGTTAATAATAAATTAGCCTATGAACAATTAGTTAACTCAATGGAGCAATTACATAAAGAGAGCTATTTAAAAACCATTGACACATCAATGAGAACTGAACATCGTCATATCTTTAAAACAATCGATGTGCCAACATTAATCGTGGTTGGTGAGTTAGACACTTTGACGCCACCATCAATGTCTAATAAAATTATGAAAGAAATAAAAAATAGTAAATTAAGCGTTATTCCTAATGCTGGTCATCTATCAAATATTGAAAATCCAACAGTATTCAATCAAAAATTGTTAGAATTTCTAGATAGTTAAATGAAGTTAATTAAAATTAAACTATACATATATCAATTAATCTATTCACAAATAAAGCATACAAAGCTTATGACTCAAAATATGAGAAGTCCAGGAAATGGTTTTTTAGGAAATATTGCTAAAGAACTGATGATCGTATTTAACGAATTTGTTTATAATGACTCAATTAAAAAACTCAATGTTAAAAAAAATCATAATGTTATAGAAATTGGATCTGGTAATGGACAGGGAATTAAAAAATTACTAAATCTCACTTCCAAAAATATTATATCGATAGAAGTCAGCGATACATTTCGTAATAAATTAATTCAAAAATTTAAAAATCAAAATGTTACAATCTTATCTAATGATGCAAAAAATTTATCTGATATTGTAAAAGATAATTCTTTCGATAAATTACTAGCAGTTAATGTGGTTTATTTTTTACACCCTATAATTGACTATGCTAGAGAATTCTTCAGAATATTAAAAATAAATGGATTAGGTGTTTTAGTTTGCAAGTTTGAGGGTATTAAAAACTTTGATGATAAAGTTGCTCCAAATAAGAATTTGGAAGATATAGTTAATGCTTTTGAGAAAGCAGGGTTTGGAGTTAAAACAGAATTCATTAAATCCAATAATACACAAAAAGAATATCATGCAATTTATTTAAGAAAGAGTAAGAATGAACCATAATTCAAATATACAACCAAGAAGGAGTTTTATATTTACTCCTGGTCTGAAGCCTGACATGTATCCAAAAGCTCTTAAATCCGGCACGGATATGGTATGTGTTGAATTAGAAGATGGTATTGCCCCACATGATAAAGAAACAGCAAGAAACTTAGCTCTAAAATTATTTCAAGAAAAGCAAGAAAATGACGGAGTTGAAAGAATTTTAAGAATTAATAGTTTAAGAGAAAAGTTTGGAATAGAAGATGTCCAGGCTATTTTGTCAACTAAAAATCCTCCACCATCTCTAATGATCCCAAAAGTAAAAACATCTCAAGAAGTTAAACTTTTAGATGATTTACTCAGTGAAAAAGGACATAACTGTAGACTTCATATTATAATTGAAACAAATGAGGGATTAGAAAATGCCTTTGACATCGCAAATTGTTCACAAAGAATAGATGCACTTTTTTTTGGAGGTGTAGATATGTCTGCAGAGTTAAGATGTGAAAATAAATGGGAACCCCTTTTATATGCAAGATCCAGAATAGTACATGCAGCAGCCTCCGCTGGCATTGATGCAATAGATGTTCCTTATCTTGATCTAGATGATCTAGATGGTATGAAAGAGGAAGCAATTAAAGCAAAACAGCTTGGTTTTAGTGGGAAAGGATCAATACATCCAAAACAAATTTCTGTATTAAATAATGTTTTCACTCCCTCTATTGAAGTTATAGAAAGAGCAAAAAAAATCACATCAACATTTGAAGAAGCAAATACTGGGCTGGTTGTAATTGATGGCAAATTAATTGAAAAACCAGTGTTAAGAGAAATGTATAGAATTTTATCTATAGCGAACAAATTAAATAATTAATAACCTTAATGCTAAAAATATTAAAATAATCTGAAATATATAAAAAAATAATTTATTGCTAATTTTATCTAGTAAATACTGCCCAATTCTGCTTCCCAAAAGTGTAGCAGGTATCATCAACAAAAAAGTATCTATATATTCTAAAAAAGAGAACCCAATCAAAGAGAACCCAATAATTTTTGTAAAGTTTCCGACTAACCCAAAATAACCTAATGTTCCAACTATTGATTTTTTTTCGTTAATACTTTGCTTAACAATTACAGCTAATAGAGGAGCAATAACACCTACAAGGATATTTAAAATACCTGTAAACAATCCTACGATATAATACCAATTCGATGATATAATAAAATTTTTTATAAATTTAATATTTTGCAATATGAGTGCAATTATTATGAATGAACCAATTAGTTTTTTTATATCTTCTGCATTGATACTTTGAAAGATCTCAAGACCTATATAGACACCTAAAGGTATCATGAGAGAAAATTTTAATATTATACTCCATTTTACAAATTTTCTTAAAAGCCATGTCCTTGAAATGTTCGAAGTATATTGAATTACACCATGAACTGGAATTGCTTCAGATGGATTCATGAATTGTAACATTGCAGCTAGTAGCACTGTGCCACCACCTGCTCCAGCAATAGATGTCATCATTGCTGTGAAAAATGAAAGTAAGGTAAGAAGTAGATTGTCATAAATAGATAATTCAAGCATTGTTAAATTCAAATGATTTTAAGATAATTTATTCTTATACTTTTTTGATATTTAATTGAATAAATTTTGTTTAAAGGGTCATCCTATTGTGAAGAAAAATACCGTAATATTATCTGTTAATAATGATGAAGGACACTTATGCGTTGATATATTTATTAGAGAAAATAAAACTTTTGGTTTTGAAGAATATAGAAAAGATCCTGAAAATATTGATGGGTGGTACAAAGTTGGAAATTACAGTGATAAAATATATAAGAACCAAAAAGAAGCCTATAAAAATGCATGCAAAAATATTCTGTGGTTAAAATATAAGAAATGAAGATAGTAAGCCTTTTCCCCGCAGGATCAGAAATAATATGTAATTTAGGGTTGTCTGACAACCTTGTCGCAGTTAGTCATGAATGTGATTTTCCTCTTTTGTTGAATAAAAAAATTAGAGTAACAAAAAGTATCATTACTAATAGTATGGATCAAAGAATGATTGATCAATTAGTTAAAAATGCGATAGAAAATAATGTTTCAATTTATGAAGTTGATAACAAAAAACTCCTTGAAATAAATCCAGATATAATTATCACACAAGGATTATGCGAAGTATGTTCAATCTCAGAAAATCAAGTTCAAGCTACTTTAAAAAATAATCTATGTACTTTAACAAGCAAAACTAAAATAATTTCGTTAAATGCTACAACATTTGAAGAAATTTGTTCCGAAATTAAAATGATTGGTAGAGAAGTTAACAAAATTGAAGTTGCTGAAAGACTAATTCAGGATGCTAATAATAAAAAAAATAATCTAATTAAAAAAAAATTTAATAAAAAACTTTTACTCCTAGAGTGGATTGATCCTTATTTTAGCCCTGGTCATTGGATACCAGAACAAATTGAGATAGCTGGCTTTCAATCTGTTGTGGGAAAGAAAGGTGAAAAGTCAGTAGAATTGTCTGCTGAAAAAATTAATGAACTTAATCCTGACTATATCGGTCTAATCTGCTGTGGTTACAATCTTGAAGAAAATAAATTTTTTGCAAAAAAACTCTATCAAGATTCTAGAATTAATAATTTGGCTGCTATTAAAAACGAACAAGTATACGCTTTTGATTCTAATTCTTATTTTAGCAGACCATCTTTAAGAATTATGGATGGAGCTGAACAACTAAGAGAGGCAATATTTCTTAAGAATAAAAATTATCATTGTAAAAGAACTTACTGATATATTATTGGAAACTCTTTACCAACAAGTTTGTCACCAGTTTTGAGCTTAATATTTTCAAAAGGCGGAGATCCCTTTCCTCCTCTATCTACAAAAAAAGCGTCATCCCCAACAATCCTAGCTGAAAAAATTCTTCTTCTGCTTAATTTATTAACATTTTCAGAAGCCCCATGAAGTGTTCTAAAATCAAAGGCAATTGCATCACCAGCTTTTATCTCCCAGCTTAAAATCTTATAATCATTTCTGTTTGCGTTAATGTCAGGAACTTCAATTGATTTATCATTTTCATATAAATCATTTCCGTTAAATCTTTTGGGTTTATGAAGAACATTAGACAAATGCGATCCTGCGATACATTCTAAACATCCTTCTTTGGAAATATCGTCTAAAGCTATCCAAAAACTTACTGATTGTTCTCCATCAACACAATAATAAGGTTTATCTTGGTGCCAGGGAGTTTTTATCGATGAACCAGGTTCTTTTACAAGAACATGATCATGGAAAAATATTGAACTTTTAGAATTCATTAATAATGAAGCATAATAGCCTAACTTGGAATTAAATATAAAATCATTAAATTCTGATATTCTGTTCCAATTTACTAAATCTTGAAAAAACGGCGCAGTTCCATCCTCTGGTGTATATGATCTTTCCCTAATGCTTGGGTTTGCAATTAATTTATCAACACCTATTCTTAATTTATCAACCCAATCAGAGAAAATTCCATTACATAAAATTGCACCATCTTTTGTAAAATTTTCAATGTCATTATTATCTATAAACCCCATCCCATTCCTTTACAGCTTCTAATTTTCCATCTTTACCTAGTTTAGGTCTGTTTTTAGAGAAAGTGTTTTCTGAGCCTACTACACCATAGTCCATATATCCTAATCTTACTAAAGGTCTCGCTGCGGAGGCATTAAACAGCCCGTCTTTAATAAACTTATCATTGATATAAATTCCAACAACTTGACCAAATATAACATAGTTACCTTTACCTAATTTCCTGTCTACATTGGGCAAATCTATTGTTTTCCAATGCTTGCATTCAAGCGCAGCTGCAGCTTCAGAAACAAATGGTGCTGATACAAATTTACCAATTTGTGGCTTAAGTCCAGCTAATTTGAATTCATCGACTTCGGAACCTGCAGGGACAGAACTGCCATTCATGTGATCAAATAAATCCTCTGTTGCTAATGAAACTGTAAAATCACCAGTCTCTTCAATGTTTTTTACAGAATCTTTTATGTCAACTGAAGAAAACATAACGAAATGGGGTCTATCAGCAATTGCATTAAAGTAGCTATACGGTGCTAAATTATAAATACCAGCTTTAGAACGACTTCCAATCCAACCTATAGGTCTAGGTGCAACTATTGCTTTAAATGGGTCATGTGGAAGATTATGTTCATTTTTAATAGTATCGTAGTGCATTTAAGTATCCAGTAATAATAAAAAGTTTATAATCAAATTAAACAATATAAATTAAAAGTATAGAATAAATTTTTTTAACAAATGAAGTGTGAAATTATGAATTTGAAAGAGATTAAAAATATTGGTTTTGTTGGTTTAGGGGTAATGGGAAGCCCTATGTGCAAAAATCTACTTAAAAATAAAAAATGGCATATTATTGTTCATGATTTAGATAATTCTAAAGAAAAAGAATTAGAAAAAAATGGAGCTTCAATTGCAAAAAATCTTAATGAATTATTTAATGTAGCAGATATGATCATTACCTGTTTACCTGGAGGTGATTTCGTAAGAGAAATCTATCTTGGAGAAAAGAAAATAGTATCTGAAATAGACCCAGATAAATTGATTGTCGATATGTCTACATCTCAACCAGATTTAATGATTGAGCTAAACAAACTAATAACAAAAAAAGGTTCATTCTTTGCTGATGCGCCTATAGCTAGAACAAGGCAGGCTGCCAAAGATGGTACATTAGCAATAATGGTGGGTTCTAAAAAAGAGGTTTATAAAAGGATACTTCCTATTTTGGAATGTATGGGAAAAGATATCATGCATTGTGGTGACGTAGGAACAGGTCAAATGACTAAAATTTTAAATAATATGATACTATTTGAAACAGTTGTTGCGCTCTCAGAGGCTGCAAATATTGCAGAAAAATATGATATGAGTGTTAAAAATTTATTTGAAAATATTACAAAATGTTCTGGGGATAGCTTCGCGCTAAGAAATCACGGACTAAATAGTATAGCCCAAAATCACTTTCCTTCCCCTGCATTTTCTTCAGAATATGCCCTTAAAGATCTGACTTATGCAATAAATTTAGGAAAAGCACATAACTTAAATTTACTAGGAGCAAACTCAGCTAAAAAACTTCTTAAAAAATCAATTATGAATGGTGATAAAGATTTATATTTCCCAGTCATAAAAAAACATTTAGGTTAAGTTACCCTCTTCCAACGAACGGCATTTTATTAGCCATAACTGTCATGTCCAAAACATTTACCGTTACAGGTAGATTAGCCATATATAAAACAGCGTTAGCAATATGAATGGAATCAATAACTGGCTCAACTTCTGTTTTACCTGTGGCTTGTGGCACACCTTCTTTCATTCTTTCAGTCATTGGTGTTTCTGCATTTCCAATATTAATTTGACTACAACAAATATCATATTTTCTGCCATCTAATGAAATAGTTTTGGTCATTCCAGTAACACCATGTTTTGTTGCTGTGTAAGGAATAGATCCAGGTCGAGGAGTTACAGAAGAAACACTGCCATTATTAATAATTCTTCCGCCTTGTGGAGTTTGTTTTCTCATTAATGCAAATGCATATTTTGCACAGAGAAACATTCCATTTAAATTGATATCTACAACGCTCTTCCAATTCTCATAAGGCATTTCATCAATAGATTGTGCAGGCACACCAATTCCTGCATTATTAAAAAGAACATCTATTCTGCTATGGTCCTTTTCTACAATTTCAAATGCATTTTTTACAGCCTGTGGGTCACTAACATCGCATTGTAAAACTTCAGTTTCGCCAGAGCATAAATTTTGAGTTTCTATTAATTTATCTATTCTTCTTCCAATAAGATAAACTACCATACCTTCTTTTGATAAAACTTCTGCTACTCTTCTGCCAACGCCTGTTCCTGCTCCAGTGACGACTACTATTTTTGACATCTTTTCCTCTTATTTTTTAAACTTAGAAATTTTTGGTACAATAATTACTACTTATGTTATAAAGTTAAAACAACTATTAATAATTTAACAAAGTAATCACTATGCAAAAAAAAGTCTTTATAGGTTGTGGAGCAGGTTTTTCTGGAGACAGATTTGACGCTTCAATCCCAATTGTAAAAGAGTTTAGAAATATTAGTGATCCTAAATATTTAATGTTTGAAGTTCTTGCTGAAAGAACTTTAGCCATTGCTCAACAGTATAGAATTAAAAATCCAGATGAGGGTTACTCCCCTTTTTTGGATTCATATATAACACCTATAATAGATGATTGTCTTAAAAATAACATTAAAATTATTTCAAATATTGGTGCTGCCAATCCATTGGGGGCAGCTAAAAGAATACTCGAAATAGCAAAAGAGCAAAAAACTAGAAAACCTAAAATTGGTGTAGTTGTTGGTGATGATCTTTTAGAATATATGACGAATAAAGAAATATTAGAAAGTCCTACAATGGAGGGATTAGATTTTTCAAATAATCAGATTACAGCTGCAAATGTTTACCTTGGCGCAAAACCAATTGCTAAGGCTCTTTCAAAAGAAGCTGATGTTGTAGTGGTAGGAAGAACTGTTGATAGTGCTCTTGCATTGGGGCCGTTGATTTATGAGTATAATTGGAAAAATGAAGATTTAGATTTACTTGGTTCCGGTACTATTTGTGGACACCTTTTAGAGTGTGGTGCTCAAGTAACAGGAGCTTATTTCGCTGATCCTGGATTTAAAGATGTACCTAATCTAGCTAAAGTTGGCTTCCCAATAGCAGAGTTTTATCAAGACGGATCATTCGTAATTACCAAACCAAAAGATACTGGAGGTTTAGTGAGCAAAGCAACAATAACTGAACAATTATTATATGAAACTCATGACCCATCAAATTATCTTGTCCCTGATGTAACAGCTGACATGTCAGAGTTAACACTTGAGGATAATGGAGAAAACAGGATCCTTGTAAAAGGTGGAAAAGGTAAAAAAGCACCTCAAAAACTAAAAGCTACTATTTGCTGTGATAATGGTTTTATGGGAGAAGCGGAAATAAGTTATGCCGGACCTAATGCACTAGCTCGAGCAAAACTTGCCGGTGAAGTTATAAGTGAGAGAATTCAAATTCTTGGACTTCAAGGACAATTAAGGGTTGAAATCATTGGTGGAGGTTCTGTTCATTTTTCTATGGATGAAGCCCCATCATACGAACTTCCAAATGATGGAGATTATCGCGTAAGAACCTCTGCTATTTATCCTAAAAGATATCAGGCTCAACAAATGGTAGACGAAGTAATGTCTCTTTATTGTTGCGGCCCAGCTGCTGGTGGTGGTGGACGCGGATATGTTACACCTCAATCATCAACTGCTTCTATATTGGTTAACAGAGAAACCGTAAGTCCAAATGTTCAAGTCAAAATTTTATAATAATTAAGATATAATATTTATGATCAAATTAAATTTACCTGTACATTCTATTGCACATGCTAGAGCTGGAGATAAAGGAGATGTATCTAACATATCACTAATAGCTTATCTTGATAGTGGTTGGCCAATTATTGAAAAATCAGCAACTAAAGAAAAAATCCTAGAAATATTTAAGCATATGGGAGCAACTAAAGTGGATAGGTATGAGCTTCCAAAACTAAGGGCACTTAATTTTGTTATACATAGTGCACTTGGTGGAGGAGTGAATAGTTCGTTAAGACTTGACAGACATGGGAAAACATTGTCATCTCACCTACTTCATGAACTGAAATTGCCAATAAGTAAAGACCTACTCCCAAATAATTCACCATACTTAAAAAAGTTTAAGGATTAAAAAATGAAAGAAGCTGGATCCCTCCTAGTTGAAATATTAGAAAATCAAAAAGTTGAAAGAGTTTTTTGTGTTCCTGGGGAGAGTTATTTATCTGTTATGAATGGCCTTCAAGATACTTCAATAGAAACGGTACTTTGCAAACATGAAGGAGCTGCCTCCATAATGGCTGAAGCGGATGGAAAACTAACAGGAAGACCTGGTATAGCATTTGTTACAAGAGGACCTGGAGCTACTAATGCAGCTGCAGGGATACATATTGCTCAACAAGATAGTACTCCTATGATTCTTTTTGTAGGACAAATTGGTAAAGAAATGTATGGAAGAGATGCATTTCAAGAAGTTGATTATCAACAATTTTTTGGTGGAATGGCTAAACTCGTTGTTGAAGTGCAGCAGGCTGACAGGTTGCCAGAGATTGTTTCGCGTGCTTATCATACAGCAATGTCTGGAAGACCTGGTCCAGTAATAATTGCATTACCAGAAAATATGTTAACTGAGACAACAAATAACAAACCTGTTGGTTATATTAATAATTCGTCATCAGCACCATCTACAAATGACTTGGCTCAATTTATTGAAGAAATAAAGTCTGCAAAAAACCCAATCCTTATTTTAGGTGGATCTGTTTGGTCAAATGATGCTGCAAAAGATTTAGAATCAATATCAGAAATGCTTGGATTAACAATTTTAACCTCACATAGAAGACAATCCTTTTATAATAATCTTCATGAAAATTATGGTGGAGATTTAGGTTTAGGTGTTAATCCAAAACTAATTGAACGAATAAACAAATCTGACTATTTGATTTTATTAGGTGGAAGATTAAGTGAAAATCCTTCTCAAGGCTTTTCTTTGTTTAATATACCTGAGCATAATAAAAGAGTTGTACATATTCATCCAGGCCCTGAAGAAATTGGAAGGATTTATAAACCTCATCTAGGAATAGCTTGTAGCCCAATAACTTTTGCAAATGCCTTAAATAATGCGCTTAAAGGATTAAATATAAATCCATCATCTGAAAATCAAATAAATACAAACCAAGCTCATGACGATTACTTAGAATGGGGTAACATGCCACTAGAGGCTCCAAATTCAGGTGTTGATCTTACTTCAGCATTTAGAAGTTTAAGAGAAAATTTAGAGCCAAATACAATAATTACTAATGGTGCTGGCAATTACGCTGTATGGGGTCACAGATTATTTAGATTTAGTCAATTTCGAACACAGCTTGCCCCAATTTCTGGATCTATGGGTTATGGTCTGCCAGCCGCAATTGCTGCGAAGTTAAGACACCCGAACCAAACAGTAATAGCTCTTGCTGGAGATGGATGTTTTCAAATGACAGAAAACGAATTTGCTACTGCTGTTCAATACAACGCAGCTGTTATTGTGTTTGTGATTGATAATGAGATGTATGGCACCATAAGAATGCATCAACATAAAAACTATAAAGGAAAATATAAACACACAGGGTTAATTAATCCAGATTTTAATAAACTTGCTGTAGCAATGGGTGGGCAAGGCTATACCGTTAACAACACAGAAGATTTTATGAATATATTCAATGATGCTAAAGACTGGACTTCAAAAAACAATTTACCAGCGTTGTTACATATTAAAACTGGATCTGAAATGGTTCTTCCTGGAAAAAGATTTAACTCACTTTAATTGAAATTTTTCAAGTTAAAACTATCTTCTAACACCACTTTTTGTGACTTAAGTTCTTTTAAATTTTTTGCGCAAATTTGTTCCATAACATTTGAGAGTTCATCTTTTAAAATGTCGTGAACATGATTAGCACCTTTGTCACCTAAAGCAGCAAGTCCAATGATAAATGGTCTTCCTGTCATAATAAAATCTGCACCAAGCATTAAACCTTTGCAGATATCTTGTCCTGAATAAAAACCTGAGTCTATGATAATGGGAAACTTTGGTCCTAATTTTTTGCGGACTTTAGGCAAAATTTGTAACGGACTGGGAGCAATATCAATTTGTCTTCCTCCATGATTAGATAAATAAATTGCATCAACAACCTTTGCTGCCTTTATTGCATCATCTAAATGCATCAAACCTTTTAAAATTATTGGACCCTTCCAGATATCTCTTACCTCTTTGAGATAATCCCAATCTAAATATCGTTGCATTTGACTTCCTGCGAAACCTGCTTTTGATTTTGCATTGCCATGCCAGTTACCATCACTATATTGATCCATTGTCCCAAATGCAGGTATTCCATTAATAAGTGTATTGATAGACCACATAGGGCAGATTGCGGCTTGAAAAAAGGTACGTATATTATTTTTTGGGGGGACAGAAACGCCTGCCATCCTTAATCTTTCTCTTCTACTTGACGCAGGTATATCTGCAGTAATTATTAGAGTTTTAAATCCAGAATTCTTTGCTCTTTTTAATAAATCATTTCGAATAGCTTTATCTGCCGGTGGATACAATTGAAACCAACCTGTACCATTTAAATGTTTTCCAACCTCTTCTACAGAAGTACAAGCAACTGTTGACAAAGAAAAAGGTATATTATTTTTAACCGACATTTTTGATAATGCCACTTCTGCACCTGGCCACATTAGGCTTGTCATTCCAACGGGTGCCATACCAAATGGAGCATCGTATTCATGACCAAATAATTTAGCTTTTAGATTGGGATTTACAGTACCTTTTAAATAATTAGGAACTAAATAAATTTTATTAAAAACTTTTCTATTATTTTCTAAAGCTTCGTCATAACCAGTGCCTGCAAATAAGTATTCAGAGGCAAAATGAGGCATTCTTCTTTTGGCAATATCAACCATATCAGAAACTCTTGGATATTTATCAACCAAACTAGACAAAGTTTTCTCCATAAAATTATTAGTGTTTTTAAGCTAACATGTTATGAATAAATAATTAATCAAATAAATAAGTTAATGAGAAAAAAATGATTGAAAATCCACCATTAATACAAATTAAAAAATCAACAAGTAGAAACAGACCCTCAAAGAAACAGATTGATAGTTTTAAAAATGTTCCAACAGGTTTCATATGTGATGCGCTGAACGGCTATGCTGCACTAGATACAGAAATTAAGCCTTTATTCATCCCTGGAAAAGTTATTGAACATATTGTTGGTCCTGCGTTAACAGTTTTTTCCGGAGCAGCTGATGTGCTTGGAATGTCGATAGCATTAAGTGAAATTCAACCAGGAGATATTGTTGTAAACGGCGTCAGTGGTTTTCAAGGTACTGCTGCAGTCGGTGATAGAATTGCAGGGATGATTAAAAACAATGGTGGCATAGGTCTCGTAACCGATGGTCCAATGAGAGATTTACAAGGTATTATTGAAACTGGACTAAGTTGCTTTTGTACAGGGTTAAATCCAAATTCACCTTATAATAGCGGTCCAGCTAAAATTGGATATCCAACAGAAATAGGTGGTAAAACTGTTAGTTCTGGAGATATCATTGTTGCTGATGCTGATGGTGTTACTGTAGTACCCTTTAACAAAATAGATGAGGTAATAGACAAGTTAGATAGGATAATTGAGCTAGAAAACACCATGGATGGCAAAGTAAGAGATGGGCTTAAAATTTCTCAAAAAGCTCTTGATTACATAAACACTGATCAAGTTGTATATGAAGATTAGTACTTTATAGTTTCGTAGCGTTAGAAATAGAACTTCTCTGTAAGCATAAAGATAAGTGTCTGAAAATAAATTCAAAAACAACTTCTCTTATTTGTCTATAAATCAGTTTGTGCTACAAAACTTTTACTAAAATCTATAATAATTGTCTTAATTTCTTTTTTTATAAAACCAACTATTTGGGAGGCTCTAGATATTGCAGCATCAATGACTATTTGTTTAGATTTTTCAAGGAAATTTTTAGAACTGTAATTCAGTGGCTTAATCACAAGACCTTTTTCTCTATATTCTAATTTATAATTATATGAATTATTTTCTGATATTTTTAAGATAAAAGTTTTTTCATCAATGACTTCACCAGGCTCATCAAATTTTTCTTTTTCTTCTTCATCATTGAAATTTCTTGTTATTTTATTACCAACAATATTTTCATTATAAATAGCATCTACATTAGCATCTGCATTATTTTCAATTACAACAATCTTTGCTTTAATTCTTCCACCATTTTGAATTGATATAGTTTTCAAGTTAATATTCCGTGATGAAAGAAATGTGTTCAAAGCTGAAGATAGGTTTGTACTTCCTAAGGAATTAGAAGCAGAGGAATTAACTACATTACTGGTTATGTTATTAATATTTGTAGCATTTAAATTTATTTGTAATGTGTATGATGATATTGCTGAATTATAGTTTAATGTTGAAAGAATATTTGCAAAGATAGTAACTGTTCCAACATTTACAAACGTTACTTCTCCAGTACTAGAATTTACAGTAGCAATTGAATTGTCACTTGAGGAGTATACAATTGGCAGCCCTGAAATACTTGGTGTCCCAGTTAGTATATAAGACGAACTAGTAAAAGTTTTTTCTTGATTACTTAAGCCACTAATTGTTGGATTACCAATTGTAATATTAGCAAAATGTGTGTTTTGGTTTGTAATACTATAATTTCCAATATCGTCTCCACTATAACTGGATGTAATATCTATGATCCTACCAGTTCCAATATTTTCATTTGCAAACACTCCTGAAAAACTTCCTGAAAAGTCATCTCCTGAAACAAGTCCATTATAACTGACGTTGGATGTATCTAAAGTTACAGTAGTAGTGCCATCATAAGATTTATTAGAAGCTGAAATATTGGATACAGTTAGAGGTCTTGCTGATACGTTAGCAGTTGTTGTCTGACCTGAGCTAATTGAATAGTTAGATGCAAGTCCTCCATTACTACCATCAACTAGAGTTAATGAATTAACCGTAACAGTTTTACCAGTACCAATATTCTTATTATCAAAAGTTGAAGTGTTGGTATTATTTATTGTTTCTGATCCAATTAATCCTGAGAACGACAAGGTTGCAGTCGCATTTGTTGTACTATCATAAACTTTATTAGATGCTGAGATACCAGATACT
>CACBXG010000019.1 GCA_902543145.1 uncultured SAR116 cluster alpha proteobacterium
AATAAACAGCAGCTTCGCCATTAATTGCGACCTGGCTACCCCACGTGCTTTGCATTTTCCAACGTAGCTTGTCAGCATTTGCTGAAACAGCTACTAAACTAGTTGCAGCTAAAGCTACAGCGCCTACAAATAGGCTTGATTTGAATTTCATGAAATTCCTCCCTAGTATTGTAATAGGCTATAAAGAAGTTACAAAAAATAATTCAATAAAGCCAAAATAAAAGAAACATTTGTTTCTCAACTGATTCATATCTTTCTTAATAATTTCAATAAAGGCAAGAAAAAACTTATAAAATTTCAATTATTTTTTTTTGCTTGACAGACTTTATTTTAATATTGCCTAAATTATGTTCTAATCTAATTAAAAATATATTTTGATTAAATTTCAGACAAATTTAATTAAAAGTAACACTTGTTTTTTTAGTTAATTAAAATTAAGAGAATTATATCTACAAGTTATTGATTATTAATAATTTTTTATAAAAACTAAAATTTTGGTTGCAATTTTATGCTTGACCTAATCATCAAAGTGACCTGAAGATGCAAAATAACCACCATGAGTTGTAACTAAAGAATGTGTAGAATCAATAAATCCATCTTTTTTTTCAATTAAACTTCTGAATTCTTCTGCATTATCTTTTGGCTTATAACCAATGTGTTTGGCATATTTGTTATCGATTAGCACCGAATCATTATTTGATACTCCAAAAATTACAGAGTGTTGTACATTAGGACAATTTATACACGCAATAATAAGGCTCCTCAAATCATCATAACTTAACCATGTTGAGAGCATTCTATGATCTTTAGGCTCAGGAACACATGAGTAAATTCTTACAGACACGGTTTCTATTTTGTATTTGTCCCAATAATACTGAGCCAAAGACTCTCCAAAGACCTTTGACAAACCATAATTGCTATCTGGTCTAGGCATTACTTTACTATCTATAACTTCGGATCTTGGATAAAAACCAACTGTATGAACTGAACTAGCCCAAATAACTCTTTTAATTTTATTTTTTCTGCATGCCTCATATAGATTATACATACCTATAATGTTTGAATTTAAAACATTATCCCAAGAACCTTCTATACTTTGACCACCCATATGAACTATGCAGTCTATATCTTTTGTTAATTTTAATATTGATTCTGTTGAGGCAAGATCAGCAATTTCAACTTTCTCATTATGAAATTTTTTTTCTAAATTTACCTTGTCAGAAATTTTAAGCGAATCACATTCTTTAGATAATGTTTCCCTTAGTTGATTGCCTAAGGCCCCAGCTGCACCGGTTAAAAGAATATTTTTATATTTATGTTTAGACAATTAATTAATCCCCTCATTAATTTGGTTTTTTATATATTCTCTCCAAAAAGTGAATAGCCCTGCTAAAATTACAATTAATGATCCTATGACTATTTCACTCTCCAATTTCTCATTAAACATTAACACACCAATTATAGAAACAAAAACTAACTGAAGATATGTAAATGGCTGTAATATTGAAGCCTCACTATGTTTGAAAGCATTTATCATCAAAAAATGCCCTCCAGCTCCAAGCATGCAAACTAGTAACAAATATATCCAATGCACGTTATTAACGGGTGTGTAAAAGAAAGGCCCTACAGAACCTAATATTACAAATCCTGTAATACCAGTATAAAAAAGACTAGTGTCAGGACTATCTTCACTAGAAACATATCTTGTTAAAATTTGATAGATAGCGAATGCAATTGCGCACCCCAATGCTATTAGAGATAAAGGGTCAAAGACTTTAGTACCTGGCCGTAGCATTATTAAGATACCTATGAAGCCAATCAATATTGCACTCCACCTTCTCCAACCTACTTTTTCTCCTAAAAAAATTACTGATAATGCAGCAACTATTAGAGGACAACTTGCAAAAATAGCATGTGTCTCTATGAGACCAATTTTTAAAAAAAGATAGTGAGCAAAACACATCTCTACAGCAAGAATAGTACCTCTCAAAATTTGGATGAGTTTAAACTTACTTTTTGAAACAAGAATAACACTTTTGTTTCCTATACTGTTAATTGATATTACAAATAGAAATAAAAACAAATATCGAAACATATTAATTGCTATTACATTATAATAATCTGTTAGGTATCTTGTAACCCCATCCATTACAGATAAACATGATACAGCAGCAATAATAAATAATATGCCCTTTGCATTAGAAGAAATATTTAGAGGCATAATTTATTTTTTCTTTCAAAGTTTTAATAAAAGTCGATTGTTCTTTTAATCCCATCTTCAAGAGAAGTATACTTAAATTTTTTAAATATGTTATAGGGCTCATTTCCTCGTATTTCATCTACTACACTTAATGGATTGCCTTTGATACCTATACTCGCCAGTGGTATATTTTTTTTAATTAAATTTATAAAATGGCTAACATCGGTTGTTATTCCGTTTATATTAATAGTTAATGCACCTGAGGGAATTTGATCTATTGATATTTTAACTAAATCCGCAATATCTTGAACATAAACAAAACCTGCCTTGCCTGAAAAGTTTACAGTGTAACTATCTCCTAGTTTTGCCGCCTTGCAGGCTAAGGTTACTCCTGCAGTTCCCCCAACTTCTCTTCCTGGCCCATAAATTACATATGGTCTAATTCCAACACTTGAAATTCCAGATTCATTAAAATACGCCCTTGCAACCCCCTCAACCGCCAACTTATATGCACCGTAATGAGTTTCTGGAAATGGGTTATAATGATCTTTTAGCCCAAAAACACCTGCACTGCTTGCATAAACTAAAAACTTAATATTATTTTTTTTCAAAGCTTCAAAAACATTAATTGAGCCGAGGAGATTTACTTTGGCACCTAAAATAGGGTTTGAACTACAATCTGGGGTCATTAACCCAGCTAAATTTATAACATGGTCCATATTATTTGTTGCTTCTTGGACCTGATTATAATTTGTTATATCACCATTAATAAATTTGATTTTATTAATATCCTCACCAACAACAAGGCTGACTAATTCTTTTTTGATTTTTAAGTCAAAAATTGAAACACTATAACCCTTTTTTAAAAATGCTCTTACTATCCAGCTTCCTAAAAAACCACATCCTCCAAAAATAATTACTTTTTCCATTTAACCTCTCTTATCCAATACCATTGAATTAGCAGCCTTTCCTATTTCTTTTATACATTCAGCAGCTTTAGGAAAATGTGCAGAATTGGACAAAAAACCATGAATTTGACCAGGATATAATTTATAAGTCACTTTATTGCCAAAGGCCTTTAATCTGCTTGTGTAAGCTATTCCTTCATCTAGCAAAGGATCCAATCCTGCCGCAAAGATAAATGTTTCAGGTAGATTATATAAATCCTTGGCAAAAAGCGGTGATGCTGCCCAGTTAACTGCATCATTACTTGAATTAAGATAATGTTTAACGAAATAGTCCATAGTATCAAAAGTTAAAGTCATGCCTTCTAGAAAAATATCCATAGATCTCATCGTTAGCGTTAGATCGACACAAGGATATACTAACAACTGACCTCTTATCGGAATTACCTTTTTATCTCTTGAGTTAATACTCAAAACAGTTGCCAAATTACCACCAGCGCTGTCACCACATACGAAAATATTTTTAAGATCAATAAAAAATTCTTTTTCAAAATTTACAAGGCTATTTAGAACATCCTTTACCTCTTCTACCGCATAGGGAAACTTATGTTCTGGAGACAAACTATAATCCACAGCCACAACAATCATTTGAGACGCTAAGCAAATTGATCTGCATGTAAAGTCATGAGTATCTAAATCTCCCATGACAAATCCACCTCCATGAAAGAAAACTATAATTGGAATTTTATTTTTTTTATTGAAGTTATTTGGAAAATAGAATCTTAATTTAACATCTTTGTTAAAGCGGTTTTTTATTTTTAAATTTTCTACATCATAAACTTTTGGAGGTGTTAAATTATCTTCCTTTAACTGTCTCAAACGTTCATTTCTTAATTGTACTGGATCTAATAAATGATGTAATTTTGAATTATTTTTAATACGATTTTTTAAAAAAATATCAGTTTCTTTATCAATTATCATTGATCTATATTTTCCTATACTGATTTGTTGTGTTCTTTTAGCTTTATATTTTTAATAAAGTTTATTTATAATAAAAAATCTAGTGAATTTTTTTAAGGAGAAAAGCATGACTACATTAAAAGGAATTATAGCACCTTTTACAACTCCATTTAAGGCTAATGGAGAAATTGATCTTACTTTGATAAAGCCACAAGTGGATTGGTTAATTGAAAATGGTGTTCATGGTTTAGCTGCTGGAGGTAGCACAGGTGAAGGTCATGCTTTAAGTCGAGAAGAGTATTTATCCCTAATGACAGAAACCGCTTCATCTTTAAATGGCAGGGTCCCTTTGGTTACTGGTATTATTGCGAATTCGACATCTGAAGTAATTGAAAGAGGTAAGTCAGTAAAGTCTCTTAACGTTGCAGCCCTTCAAATAACACCACCAAGCTATCTATTTAGGCCTGATGATGATGCAATGGTAAGACATTTTAAAGAGATACATGATGAATGCCAGATACCAATATTAATTTATAATGTTGTTCCTTGGTGCTATTTATCACCAGATTTACTATTAAGAATTATGGATGAAGTCCCAGGAGTTTTAGGGGTAAAACAAAGCGCCGGTGATATGAAACTTTTTGCTGACCTAATTAGAAGAGCAAACCCTAAAAATATGATTTTTAGTGCTGTTGATGCTCTACTTTACTTATCATACAAATTGGGAGCCCCAGGATCAATTGCAGCGATTTTAACTGCTGCCCCAGGTCCATCTGTTAAATTATGGGACGCTGTCATAGATCAAGATTGGGAAACGGCAAAGGATCTTCATGAAAAACTAATGCCTTTATGGGATGCGATTGGCTTAGATAATATGCCATCTTTATGTAAATATGCTCAAAGTTTACAAGGTCTTGAAAGTGGCTTTGCCAGAAGACCAACCTCTCCTGCAACCGATGATCAGAAAGAAAAAGTCAAGGAGGCCCTAATTAATCTAAACCTTATAAAGTAAGATTGGGAGGATAAACATGAAATTTAATTATCCAAAGCCAACAGAATCAATACAGGCTGCAAAAACTGACTTAAAAAAATGGGGTTATTGTTTACTTAAAAACGCTATTCCACCAGATCTAAATAGCAGGGCTATGGAAAGATTAATTGAACAAGCTAATGCAGAAAAAGAATTAAATCTTGCATATGAGGATGGCAGTGAAAAAAAGAAATGGGGTGATTTCAATAATAATGCTGATGCTCCTGGGGTAAACCAACGAGTATGGATGTTGCCAAATAAAGGTAAAGTATTTTTAGATATTTTAGCAAAACACAATTATGTGGATTGCGTAAAAGAAATTGTTGGAGATGAATTCCTAGTTTCAAGCTTTGGAGCAAATATTGCTAAGCCAGGTGGCGTTGCAATGGATCTTCATACTGATCAATGGTGGTTTCCAGACCCAGTTAGTCGAAATGATGATTTTCTGCCTCCAGGATCTATTAAAAGAAATAAATTTAATATCAAAATCAATGAAAATATTAGTAACAACAACGAACTTATTTCAAGGCCAGCTGTAACTAATGTTTTAATAATGCTAAATGGAATGAGTAAAGAAAATGGTGGTACGCGTATTGTCCCAGGATCTCATTTATTTGGACGTCATCCAGATAAAGTTTTAGATAAAGATATAGAAGTTATATCTGCTGAAGGCCCTCCTGGTTGTGCTATTATTACTGATGGTAGGGTATGGCACGGAACAGGTGCAAATATTACAAAGGATAATAGGCTTGCGCTATTAATAACTTTTTGTGGTCCACAATTTAGGCCTCAAGAGAATTTTACCTTAGGTATTAAAAAAGATGTTTTTTCAAATTTAAATGATTATCAAAAAGAATTACTGGGGTTTAAAGTTTGGAATGGATATGGAAGAATTGGAAACCCTACTGATACATTTCTTGATATAGAAAATCATGAAATTGGTGAATTAAAAATTTAAACTATTGCCTTAACTTTATTTAAGTATCATAAAATCTAGCTAACGATTAGATTGGTATCTTATGAATTTTATAATTGAAAATGCTAGGTGGTTGTTAGCAACAGCTCTTTTGTATTTTAGTTCCTGTTTTGGACAAACTTTTTTTATCTCATTATTTGCTGGTGAAATTAGACAAGCGTTTGATTTATCTCATGGTGATTGGGGCGCCATCTATTCTGGAGGAACATTAGTTTCTGCTATGGCCATGTTAGTTTTTGGGGGGTACATTGATAAATATAAAATTACATCAAATATAAAAATTGTAATTATTTGCTTAAGCCTCCTTTGCTTAAGCATGACCTTTATTGAGATTGTTTGGCTTCTTCCATTTATAATTTTTGGTCTCAGGTTTTTTGGTCAAGGAATGTTAATACACATACCTGCTGTGGCTATCGGTAAATGGTATGGAAAAAACAAAGGTAAAGCTCTATCTTTATCAATAATGGGATTTTCCATTGGTGAAGCAATTTTCCCTGTAATATTTGTAAGTTTGTTCACAATTATTGGCTGGAGAAATAGTTGGATTGTGGGGATGATTATTCTATTATTATTATTACCAATAATATTAAAATTATTATCTAATGAAAGAATTCCTAATAGCAAACAAGAAAATATTTCTAATCAATTAGGAATGCAAAATAAGCATTGGACGAGAAAAGAAGCTCTTAATCATTGGGTATTTTGGGCTGTAATAGTCCCCTTTTTAATTCCTCCAATTTTTTCTACTGCCTTCTTTTTTAATATGGTTCACTTAACAGAAATTAAATATTGGTCTTTAATTTCTTTTACTGCCCTATTCCCATTCTATACTTCAATGTCCATTTTCACTACGTTATGCTCTGGTTGGATACTTGACAAATTTGGTGTTGAAAAAATTTTACCATTCTACTTACTACCAATGTCCTTAGGATTGTTAATAATTTCTTTCGGTAACACATATCTTCATGCAATGATTGGACTCGCCTTTCTAGGAATGACCCAAGGATTAGCAATGACAATCGGGGGAACTTTTTGGCCAAATTACTACGGAACAAAAAATTTGGGATCTGTTAGATCTTTATCAACATCAACAATGGTGTTTGGGACTTCATTAGGTCCAGCAATAGTAGGCATGCTATTAGATTTTGGACATAATTATAATTCTATTTTATTAGGAATGTGTATATTAGCTATGATTGCAAGCATTTCTCTTGCTATTACCATGAAGCATGCACCAAAACTATTATCTAACAATATAAAGAAAGGAGCTTAATATGTTGAACATTTATCTTTCAGGAGAAATTCACACTGATTGGCGTGAAGAAATAATCAATTTATGCAAAAATGAAAATTTAAATATTTCTTTTTCCTCTCCAATAACAAATCATGAAGCGTCTGATAATTGTGGAGTCGAAATATTAGGACAAGAAGAAAAAAATTTCTGGAAAGACAGTAAAGGTGCTAATATTAACTCAATAAAAACCAGAAAAGCAATTAAAGATGCTGATATTGTTATTGTTAAATTTGGAGAAAAATATAAACAATGGAATGCAGCATTTGATGCAGGTTTTGCTGCTGCTTTAAACAAATCTATAATTGTAATCCATAATGATGAACATCAACATGCATTGAAAGAAGTAGATGCAGCAGCATCTGCTGTTGCAAAAGATCAATATCAAGTTGTAAGAATCTTAAAATATATTCTAGAAGGGTCTCTAAATTAAACAAAGTTAGAAAATTTTAATGTTTCATATAATTTTATATAATCCTGAAATCCCGCCTAATACAGGTAATATTATAAGGTTAGCAGCTAATACTGGCACTCAATTACATTTAATTAGACCATTAGGTTTTAATCTAAGTAATAATTCACTTAAAAGAGCCGGCCTAGATTATAAAAAAAATGCAGATTTTTTTTTACATGATAGTTTTGATTTATGTTTAAATTCAATAAAGTTTAATGAAATTTATGCATTCACAAAATTTGCTAAAAAAACTTTTACTAAAATAAAATTTAAAAGAAATGATTGCTTGTTATTTGGAAGTGAAACCAGTGGATTACCTGATAACATCTTAGATAAAATAAAAGTTACAAATAAGCTTAGGATACCCATGATTATGAATAGTAGAAGTCTTAATCTTAGTAACTCCGTGGCAATAACAGTTTATGAAGGACTAAGACAAAATAAGTTTGAAAATTTAGTTTAAAGTTTAGTTTAAGGTTTAAGTTTTGATATGGGTATTTATGAATGGTTGTCTATTACAATTATTTGTGTAGCAGGTGCAACAACACCTGGACCAAGTGTTTTAGTAATTATTTACATAAATAATTCTAGAGGCTTTTTGTCAGGAATCATTGCTTCATTAGCGCATGGGCTTGGTATATTTATTTATGCCCTAATCTCTATTTTCACTATAAGTTTAATTGATAAAAATTTACCCTCTATAATACCATTCATTCAATTGATGGGTGCAATATTTCTTATATTTTTTGGTTATAAAATGATGTTTTTTAAAACAAATGAAAAAAACATTAACAAAAATTATAAAATATCAAAAAAAGTTACAGGTAGTTTTTTTTTGGGACTTACAACATCTTTAATAAACCCAAAAATTCTAGTTTTTTTTACATCTGTTTTTAGTCAGTTTATAATTAATGACTTTAATGATTATAACAAAGTTGGGATTGGATTATTAGCAGGAATAATTGACACAATCTGGTATATTTTAGTTTCCTACTCAGTTAACCTTCCAAAATTAAAAAACTACATTATCCTTAATCAAAAAATAATCTTTTTATTTTTTGGGTTTATTTTAATTATTTTTTCTATTTATTTAGTTAGTATATCAATTGAGTATTTTATTTGATAATTTATTAAGCCCATCATCTGAAGATATTTTTAAAACATCAAAATTTTGATTATTTTCTAATTTCATCCAATCAATAGTACTTAATTGATCACATTTTGGGCAATGTAATTCCCAATTATGATTTTTATTACCACAGGAATGACAAAAATAATTATATCCTTCTTTAGCGCCTGCAGCTTTTTCAAGATAATTCTTAACTTCTTCAGGATCATTTTTAGATCCAGCTATATCAGCCAACGCTTGATATGCTTTTGTTGTAAGTTTATCCTCGGGAATATCTTTTAATAGTTTTTCAGCCTCTCCCCAAATTTCCTCTGAAATAGCGTAACATGCTACCTCTACTTTAAGATCATTTTTAATTTCTTGGGAAGATTTTTTATTCAAAAGATTAATCGCTTTTGAAACACGAGATCCTGATGTTTTTAAATTCCATTTTTTTGATAGTTCTTCTAAAATATCTGGGTTAGCAGTTAATAAAAAAGTTTTTTCTAATTGATCAATTGACTTTGTCTTTGAACCAATACCCTTAAGCAGCCCTGACAACTTTACAGAAGCTCCAATATGACTTGGTTTTTGTTTAAAGGCTTCTTTTAAATGATTGGTAGCAAGATAACTTTTTTCATCTTCTAAGTAATCTAATGCCTTTAAGTAATTTAAATCCGCAGATATATTTTTGTATATATTATCTTCCATATAATTCAGTTTTTTTAATTTATTGAGATACACAAGAGAATTTGAAATGTCTTTCAGCTTTGCATATGAAAATAATAAAACTTCTAAAATTTGTTTTGACTTAGGTTCAAATTTAAGAGCCTTTAGACCTTCATTAATAATTTCATTTAAATCTTTTTTATCAAATATTGCTTGTCTCATAAGTGCTAAATGACCAACAAATGCTGTAGACGGTTCATCAGTAAGCTGTTTAAAATAATTTTTTGATAATTCTTCATTTTCATTAGAGTTTTTATTTATTTTGTTAAAGACATTGATGTGTGTGTTTAATAATTTACCCAAATTTTTATCTTTAGTATTCTTTGATACTAAAGCAGCTTCTTTTGCTGCAGTTTCTAATTCTCCATGACTTGCTAATAAAAATGCCTTTACTAATTTTTGCTCGACTTTTTTATTATTGTTAGCTTCAAATCGTCTTAATGTCGCATTTGGTAAATTCAAAAAAGCTAGCCAAATTCTGTCAATAAAGATTAAAATTACAGAAAATAAAAGTATAATTAAAACAAATCTGTCTGTAGGTATTTGAATTCCCCACTCCATCCAATTTATAGATGTTACTCCTGGATCCTCAGAAAAGAACTCTGATAAATACCATATGATGGAAATAAATATAATTAATTTTAAGATTTTAAAAATCACTTATTCACTCTTTTTTTAATTTTGATTTAATGCCCTTTCAAACCTATTTATTGAGTCTTTTATAGTTTCTTTCCAATTCTCAGGAAGTGTCTTTATGATAGATAAAAAATTATTAAAATTTTTGTTTTCAAGTTCTTTTTCTGCCATTGTAATTAATCCTCTAGGAGTTGTGTTGTCTGAAAACTTTCTAAGTTTTAAAAAACCTGCAAAATAATTTTTCAATCTATTCAAATAGGTTTGTTCACTTAGTACTTCATTGTAATTGAAAGACGAACCAAAGTCTTTTTTTGAGAGAAGTTTTTCTATTATTGTTTCACCATCTTTTATAAGTTCTTTTTGAGATTTCTCTTTATTTTGTGAAAACTTTCTCGGTTCGTAAGAGTTTTTATCTTGAACAGTATTATTATTTTGTTCTATTTCTTTATTTGCTGTTTCAGTTTTGTTTTCTAAAATTTTAATTTTATTTGAGATTTTATCTAGCTCTTCTTTTATCAATAACAAGGAATTACCTTGATTTTTAATTTCGAGATTTATTGTTTCGCTAGTATTAAAATCAAGATTATTAAGCTTGTTTTTAAGTAATTTAATTTCTTTATTAATTTCATTAATTCTTATATTTTCTTTATCTTTTAAAGTCTCAATCTCGTTATTTAGTTGAGTGATTTTATATGACTGTTGTTCAATATGATTTGGCAAATAATATACTGTTAACCAAATTAGAATTATAATAAACGAAAAGGCGGTTATAAATGGTATTAAAAAAATAGGATTTTTTAAAATAATTGTTTTTTGTGTTTCATTTACCGGCTCCATATCGATGATTGTTTCTTTATCACTCTTAGCTTTTTGAGTTTTGGCTTTTATCATCGTTATGTCCCTTTTAACTAAGGTAATTTGATTATATTATCTAAAAATTCTTTAGTAAAATCTTTCTTGATAATTTTTATATTTCTCCAACCTAAACTCTCTGCTTTTTTAGCAACATTTTCACTATTAACATATAAGGTTGATTTATTTTTAACAATGTTGAATAAATTGTAATTTTCTAAAATCTCTTTTGCAATTGATACATTTCTTGACGAAAATATGACTAAATTTAAGAAATCATATTCAATTAAATCCGTTTGCAAAGGCTTTGGTAATTCTAAAATTGGATGGGTGCTATAACCTTCGATAATTTCTATTTTTCTATTGTTATTTAATAAATTTTTTTCAAGTTCAACACTTCTATTTTTAGCGGCAATCCATAAACCATAATCTTCTTTTTTAGTGTTAATTACAATTAAGTCATGTAAAGATTGAGAACTATTATTTGCTTGTAAAATATTAGTATAAGATAATTTTTTCAATTGATATGTGGTTTCAAATCCTACAGAAAAAATTCTTATATCTTTAGTGAAATTGCTAATTGTGTCTAAAATTATCTTTTCAAGAATTTTTAATGCTTTAGGACTTGTTATAATAATATAATTGAAATCATTTTTAGAAATATTTAAGCTTTTAAAATCTTCATATTTTAATGTTGTTATAGGAAACGGTTTTGAAAAAAACCCATTATCATTTAGATATTGTGAATTCCTTTCAGCGTCTTTTTTCTCTCTAAGGACAAAAGTTATTGTTTTTGATTTTTTAATCCATCAACTCCTTTTTAATGAAGTTATTTAAATAAAAAGTCACCGTTAGTTTGAGCTTTAATTTTATTTCCTAACTCTTTACCTAACTTAATTGCATCTTTAATCGAGCCTTTAATTTTAGATCTAATTACTTTCGTACCATCTAAAGTTGCAATTGCTCCATGCAATATCAATTCTTTACTATCGGTAAAATGTGCGCTTGCTGAAATTGGAGATCTACAAGAACCATCTAAAGTTTTTAATAGACTTCTTTCAGCTAAAGTTTCAAAAAACGCTCTTTCATCATTAATTTTATTTAAGAACATCTTTAATTGTTTTTTGTATTCATTATCACCATTTGTAGTAGATTGAATTGCAATAACCCCTTGAGAAGATGCTGGAGGAATAATTTCATTTGGAATTATGTTACCAACGTTAATATTTAACCTATCCAAACCTGCTTTGGCTAATATAATTGCATCATATAGTCCAGAGTTTAGCTTTTCAATTCGAGTTCCAACATTACCTCTCAGAATCTTTATGTTTAAATCAGGCCTATAATATTTAGCAAAAGCAGCTCTTCTTACAGAACTTGTTCCCACAATTGCTTTATCTGGCAAATTATCGAATGAATCATAATTTCCTAACAAGACATCACTTCTATCAGCTCTTGGAAGAACAGCTGAGATTTCAGTATTTTTTGCAATATCTGTTTCCATATCTTTCATTGAGTGAACAGCAATATCTGCAAATCCATTTAAAATAAAATACTCTAATTCCTTAACAAAAAGACCTTTACCTCCAATGTTAGATAAAGATTTATTTAAAATCTCATCCCCTGATGTAGTAACTTTAATAGTCTCAGTTTCAATATCTTCTCCAAAATAACTTTTAACAATATCTACTTGTTGTAAAGCGAGTTCTGATTTTCGAGTAGCAATTCTTATTTTAAGTGTCATTTTAATTTATTAATCTTTTATATTATCAAGTTATTTATTAATTCTTGAATATTTCTATACACTTATAGTAAATCATAAAACATACAATATTAATTTATATTGCATTACTTAGTTTTAAATTTAATTTATAGTAAAATTTTAATTTACTTAGGAATTTTATGCGTGGTTCTAATGATATAAAAATACTTGGTGTTGAAACCAGTTGTGATGATACAGCAATTGGCGTGGTTACTTCAAAAAAAGACATTTTGTCTAATGTTGTAATCAATCAAAACTCAAATTTAAACAATTATGGTGGCGTTGTACCTGAAATAGCAGCTAGAGACCATCTATCTAACTTAGATAACGCAATTAATAGAGCATTAGAAGAATCAAAGTTAAATTTAAAAGATATTGACTTAATTGCAGCTACGGGAGGACCAGGATTAATTGGTGGCGTAATTGTAGGCACTGTATTTGCTAAATCTTTAGCTATGTCTCTTGAAAAACCTTACGTTGCTGTAAATCATTTAGAAGGACATGCATTAACCGCCCGTTTAACAGATAATATTGAATATCCTTATCTACTGCTTTTAGTTTCTGGAGGACATACTCAAATAATAGCTGTAATAGAATATGGGAAATATACCAGAATAAGTTCAACCTTAGACGATGCAGCTGGAGAAACTTTTGATAAAGCTGCAAAAATACTTGGCATAGGTTTTCCAGGTGGACCCATGATAGAAAAAATGTCTAAAGATGGTGATCCAACGAGTTTTTATTTACCAAGACCAATGCATAAATCTAAAAATCCAAATTTCTCTTTTTCAGGTCTCAAAACAGCTTTTAATCAGATAGCAATGAAAAACAAATTAAACAAAAAAATAATAAGTGATTTATCAGCAAGCATTCAAAAATCCATAACTGATTGTTTAATTGATAGAACTAGATTAGGAATTACAAAATTTAAGGAAATTCTTGGAAATATATCTAATATTCAACTTGTAGTTTCAGGTGGAGTTGCTGCAAATTTACATATAAGAGAAGAACTAAAAAAACTATGTTTAGAAACAGATAGCACTTTTTTTGCGCCTCCATTAAATTTATGCACAGATAATGGTGCAATGATAGCATGGGCAGGTTACGAAAAATATAATAATGAAGGTGAAAGTAATTTAAATTTTAAGCCAAGACCCAGGTGGCCATTAGATCCTAATGCACATTTAATAAACCCTATACATCAAAATATTGGGAAAAGTGGAGCAAAAGCATAAATGTCAATTTATTCAAATATATGTTTTTATGGAGGCGGTGCATGGGGGCAAGCATTAGCAATTACACTTTCCACGTTAAATCATAACTCTACTATATTAGTATCCGATAAGACACGAGAAACACAAATAAATAATAGTAAATCAGAGAGATTCCCTAATTTAAAATTAAGTCCTTTGATACAAGCAACCACAAATAAAGAAAAAGCCATAAAAGGTAGTGATTTAATTTTTATTACCACAGAAAGCAAAAGAGTTTTAATGGCTATCGAAGAAATCTCCTCTTTTTGTAAAAACAAAATAAATGTAATTATTACTTCAAAAGGTTTTGCAACAAAAAATGGTGAAACTTTTAATAAAATTGTAGAAAATAGATTTCATAACATATCACTTTCTATACTAACCGGACCCACTTTTGCTGATGAAATTGCTAAAAACAAGCCAGCAGCTGCGATAGTGGCTAATAAAGAGATTGATGTGGCCACTTCTATTTGCAAATTATTTCACAATTCCAATTTAAGACTTTATCCTAGTAATGATCCAAGTGGGGCATCTATTGCAGGTGCAATAAAAAATATAATTGCTATTGGTGCTGGTATTGTTGAAGGTTTAGAATTAGGTGATAATGCTAAAGCTGCGCTTATTACTAGAGGTATTTCGGAAACATGCGAATTAATTAAAAAATCAGGTGGGGATCACGCAACCGCCTTTGGTCTTGCTGGAATTGGAGATATGAGCCTAACATGTAGTGGACCTCATTCTAGAAATATGGCATATGGGATTGATATAATAAAAAATAATTTTCAGCGTCCTACTCGTCTAGTAGAAGGTTTAAACGCTCTAGATGCTGCCATTTCTTTGTCCAAAGAACTTAATGTAGAGCTGCCGATCGTGGACGCAATTTATAAAATAATAAACAAAAAATCAGATATCAAAGACATTATAAAAAACTTACTTGCCAGACCAATTAAAAATGAATTCTCATAAATCTAGTCTCGAGATTAATATACTAAAAAGTTCCTCAGGAATTATTTCCTAGTTTTTTTTCTCTATATATAAAATATAAATTCCTAGCGTATATAAACACACCAACCGATTGTCCAGCAATTATCACTGGATCTTGTCTCCAAATTGCATAAGTTAATAAAACCAGTCCACCTGAAATTGAAAAATACCAGAAAGCCATGGGTATGACTGACTTACCTGCATTTTCACTGCTTATCCATTGTATAATAAAACGTGTTGCAAATAATGCCTGCCCTCCAAAACCTATAGTAATCATAATTGCTTCTGGATGATCTAATAAATAAGGCTCCATAAATGGTAGAATAACAATTATTAACTCATTTAAAAAAATTGCACCTTTTTCTATCTGGGTTGATAAAAATGATATAAAATTCATTACAAATTCCTAATTATTTTAAAATTTCTTTAAAGGAAGTATTTTTTGGCATTCTATTTCTTAGCCAGATTACACCTAGCACATCAAAAAGGCCAACTAGGAATCTTCCTAAATTAGTATAATTTGAAGTCCCTACTACTCTTTCTCTATGTTTAACATTAAATTTTAAAACCTTGGCTCCTTCACGTAAGGCTAAAGCTGATAAAAATCTATGCATATGGTCAAAATAAGGAAGCCTTAAAAATAACTCTTTATGAAATACTTTTATTCCACAACCTGAATCAGGATGAGTGTCCTTAAGCAAAATAAATCTACAATATTTTGCAAAAGATGATGCCCATAACCTAGTAATACTATCCTTACGTTTTACTCTAACTCCGCCAATTAATACTAACTCATCTTTACAACTCTTGAGTGTATCAATCATTTTAGGAAGATCTGATGGATCATTTTGACCGTCTCCATCCAAAGTTGCTATTATTGTTGAATTTGATGCTATAATACCTGTCCTTAAAGCTGCAGATTGACCTTGACTTTTTTCATGACTAAAAACCCTTAACTTTTTGTTATTTTTCATATTATTTTTTAATTCTAATTCTGTAGTATCTTCTGATCCATCATTTACATATATTATTTCATAACTAAACTTTTTTAATGACTGATGAATTTCACTTACTAGGTTATCAATATTTCCTGCTTCATTTTTAACAGGAATAACTACAGATATCTCGGTTGTTTTGGACATGTTTATTATTGCAATAATTGAATATATAGAAACCAATAGCTATTTTAATTAGTCAGGTCAAACAATTGATTTTGAAAAATGTATATTTCTACATGTCTACCTTTAGCTATATTGAAACCTTTTATTATAAATATTTCATTTATTTTCAAATTAAGATCATTTGTTGTTTCTAAGAATTGTTTTAGATCATTTTTTTCTATTAACGCTACATTGTTTTTACCCTCTGCCATAAAAATAGCAGCTTCGTGAGGATTAGATAATAAAACATTACCATTTAATAAAAAAACAAGACTTGGTTCATGATAGCCTGAAGACGCAACGGCATCAGCATTAACTATGTTTAATTTCTTTATGATAGCCTTACTTGGATGTAAATAATCTAGTTTAGGTAAAACAAAATTGTAATTAATAATATTAAAAATTGATCCAAGAGCAATGATTGCCAATAAAATATTGTAAAAACTTTTACTAATATCTGGGTATAAAGTTTTGAAATTAAAAATCAAAGTATGTGACAAAATAAAAATAACAATCGCAATTAAGACAAGCAACATTGTAAAAAATGTTAAAATATAATCGTTTTCAATATTAAACTTAGAAGAAATATAAAAAATTCCTCCACTTAAAATAATTCCTCCAAAGCTAAATAAAATAGAAAAGATATAAGTAATTTTTCGAAGTAATACACTTTTTATTTTTTTGATATTAGATTTAAACTGCAATAGCCCACCAATTGCTAGAATTGCAATTGCTGGCAGAACTGGAAGTGGATAATGAAGAAGTTTTGTTGGAATTAATTCAATAATACCCCAAAATGGTAATATCCAACACATTAAAAATTTTATAATTATATTTGTTTTATTTTGTAAAATAAATAAAATCAAGCAAGGTAAAAAAGTGGCAATAGGCCATATTGAAATTGATAATGTTAATAAATGAGTTCCTGGCATTGCACCATGTCCCTCTTGACCACTCTCCAATTTACTAAAAAAATCTTCTTGAAAAGCTTTTTGTAAAAACATGCCGTTTGTTGCTTCATCAATAGCCAAAAACCATGGCAGAATAACTAAAGTACATATTAAAAAACCTAACATGGGTCTTAAAGATTTTATCAGACTTATAGATTTCTGAATTATGGAAAAGACGATAACTGTAGGAAATAGTATAGCTATTGAAAGAGGACCTTTTACCAAAACTCCAAATGAAAAAGCTAGCCATACTAATATTGGGTAAAGGTATTTTACTTTGAAAGTATTATCTTGATGCAAAATTATTTTGAGTAAAAAATATTGCTGAACACAGATTAAACACAAAAGAGTAGCATCAGTTTTGGCAAGGTGAGCTTCTCCCATAAATACAATTGATGATGCAAATAATAATGTTACAATAAGAGTCTGATAAAGAGGAAAAATCAACCTAGTTATTAAACCAACAAAAACTAGTGTTATAATTGAGCTTAATAAAGATGGTATTCTATACGAACCAATATCTTCCTGACCAAATATTTTTGCTGAAAACGCTTGAAGCCAATAAATGCCAATGGGTTTCTTGGCTCTAATTTCGTCTTGAAATTTAATACTTACATAATCACCAGTCTGAATCATTTGACTGCTAGCTTGAGCAAAACGGGCTTCATCCCGGTCTATAGGAGGTATTGAGTATTGCCCAGAGAAAAGAGCTAGAATTGTTAAAATAATCAAGGAACCAAAAATTAAATAATTCAATTTTTTTAATTTTTTAAAAAATACTGAAAATTCTAAAATACTATTCATTTCTTTAACTTTTTATTTAATTTAGAAATACCATATTTTGAGAGTAATGTTATAATTTTAAATTTTAATATTAGGTAATGAAATAATGGTATATAATTTTAATGAGACTCTAAATGGATTTTGCGAAAATAGAAAAATCAAATCAATTCCTCTTTATCTTTTTAACGATATAAAAAGTATAAATTCAAGTAAGTTAATATCCGAAAAACAAAAAAAATTTTTAAATACAAGTTTTGCACTTGATACGCAGCATTTTGGATTTTTCCCAGATGAGGAATTTGCTCTTGGTGGAGCAATTGCTATAATTAAAAAATCCCATGAACCGAAAAAAAGCTTAATTGACCAAGCAGCTAAACTATCACAAAGACTTCCAAAGAAAAAATGGGGTGTTCAATTTGTTGATGAATTTGAAAACTTTGACAAGTTAAACTTTATTTTAGGATGGGGGTTAGCATTCTATAATTTTTCCATAAAAAAAATAAACAAAAGTTCTCATGAAAAGCAGTCCTTATGCTTGTCTCAATGTAAAAAAGAAATTTCAAAAAATTCATTAGAAAGGTGCTTTTCAGAAATACGAGGTATTTTTCTAACAAGAGATTTGATTAATTTGCCACCAAATATCCTAACACCCTTAAACTACGAAAAAATAATTAAAAAATTATTTAAAAAATTTTCTCCTACAATCTTATCATATAAAGACAAACAACTAGAAAAGAATTTTCCCTTAATAAATTTTGTTGGAAGATCTTCCGAAAACAAACCCGTGCTTATTGATCTTCAATGGAATAAAAATAAAAAAAACAATTATCCTAACATTGTTTTGGTTGGTAAGGGAGTTACTTTCGATAGTGGTGGTTTGGATATAAAACCTTCCAATAGTATGTTATTAATGAAAAAAGATATGGGTGGTAGCGCAGTAGTTCTCGGAATAGCATATGCATTAATGTCAATAAATTGTCCTGTTAATTTAAGAGTAATTTTACCACTTGCTGAGAATGCGGTCTCTGAAAAATCTATGAGACCATTAGATGTTGTTTATTCAAGAAACCAAACACCAGTTGAAATTGGTAATACAGACGCGGAAGGCAGATTATTGCTTGCAGATTCACTCACCTATTGTCAGGAAAGCAAAATAAAAAGTGATTTTATTTTAGATTTTGCTACTTTAACAGGAGCCGCAAGAGTGGCTTTGGGTACAGAATTACCCGCATTATTCACTAACAATGATACTTTGGGCAAAGATATTATAAATGAGGGCATAAAACAAATTGATCCAATGTGGAGATTACCTTTATTTAACCCTTATGATGAACAACTTGATAAAAATAATAATGCAATAAGCAGTACAGGGTCATCAGGAACAGGTGGTGCAATAACTGCAGCATTATTCCTAAATAGATTTATAGATAAAAATACGAATTGGGCACATGTTGATCTAATGGCTTGGAACACCTCATCACGGCCAGGTTTTCCTGTGGGCGGAGAGGCTATGGGATTAAGGAATATAGTAAATATGATTATAAAATATTGTTCAAAAAGTTAAATTTAAATTAATTCATATAATTTATTGCTGTCTTATAAATATTCTTATCTCTTGCAACTATTACTGAGTACTTTCTGAATAAATCATTCTTAAAATTAATTTGATTAGATTTCCAGTCGGTTACAATAATATTTTTTGCTTTTAATATTGGTATCAATGGTAAGATATCATATGTAGAAAGACCTTCTTCAACTATTAAATCTAAGCCTCCTTTGATTACCAAACAATAATTATGACAATCTCCTGACCAAACATGATACTTAGATTTTTTTATCAAAGTTTCATATTTTTGTTTACCAATTTCAGAAAATAAATGTAGTCCTGTAGTACCAACTGTTGCTTCAGATATATTTGTAATGGATTTATAATTTTTTTTAAAAGCTGCGTTGTTGAGTATACATTTATTTTTATAACCAATCCATCTTTCATCTAGAGCAGGAAAATCAGCCATGCCAATAATTGGTTCACCTTTAAATGCAAGTGATATTAATGTACCCCATAAAGGCCTTCCAATAACATAGCTACGAGTACCGTCTATTGGATCTATAATCCAGGTATAATCAGAGTTATTTGATGTAAATCCCATCTCTTCCGCAAATATGTTATGATTTGGAAATTTGGCTGATATAATCTCTCTTAATATTTTCTCAGAATTTATATCATAGTCTGTTACAGGACTTCCATCATCTTTAACTTGTAGAGTTAAATTTGAGTTAAAACCTTCTAAAGTTATAACTTTTGAACGATCAGCCAATAAATTCATAAAATCTGAAATTTCAATAAATTCAGCTTCGTTCATAAAAAAGACCTTTTCAAAAGGGATATTTTTTCATTTCTATTTTATCTATGGCAAGGCTACAGGACTATCGCTCTTTGTTCTTAACCAAGCAATTAAATCAGCTCTATCTTTTGTTTTTGATAAACCTGCATAATTCATTTTAGTACCTTTATAAAATAGTTTTGGTTTATACAAAAATTTATTCAGCTCTTCGTAAGTCCATTTACCAGATAATGATGCAAGTGTTTTAGAGTATGCATAGTCAGCTTTACCTTGTTCTTTGTTAACGATATTATACAGGTTAGGCCCGACTTTGTTTGCACCTCCAGCCTCAAATCCATGACAAGCAGTGCATTTTTTAGAAATTTTCTGACCACTATCTATATCTGCATTAGCTAATAGAGCAAGTATAGGTTCAACCACTATTTCTTTAGTTTCTTTTGATTTTATTTCAGCTTTTTCTGGAACTTCGATTGGGTATGCGTTTGAGACTTCAGTATTTGGATCAACAAGTAAATTACCAATTTTTCCAAAAACCATTATCAACAAAACACCTGATAATAAAGCTGCTGCTATCTTGTTAAATCTCAATGCATCCATAAATTTATCCACAAAAAAAATTCCAATAAATAATTATTTACATGCAAGAAATGCTTTCTTCAAGTATAAAAGTCAAAAAGGGTAATAAATTATTTCCAAGAAACTTTAAATATTATTATAGATGATTCATGGAGCATAAAATTGGAATATACTGATACCATAATTATGATACCTGCTAGGTTAGATTCATCAAGATTACCAAATAAACCACTACTTAAGATTAATGGTATCCCATTAATAATTCATGCATACAATTGTGCAAAAAACGCAAAATTAAATGCTCCAATAGTTGTCGCAACTGATGATAAGTTAATTTTTAAAACTGTAAGTGAATATGGTGGAACTGCATTAATGACTTCTCATCAACATGAAAGTGGATCAGATAGGATATTAGAAGCTCTTGAAAAGTTTGATCATGAAAAGAAATATAAAAATATTATTCATCTACAAGGCGACCTGCCAAATATTTCAGGAAATTTAATTCAAAAATTGGCTCAAGTAGCTGATGATCCTCTAAAGGAAATTACTACAGTAATTGTTAGAGCTTCACCAGATGAGTTTGATGACCCATCAGTTGTGAAAGTAGCAACAACTTTCACAAAAAATAATCCAAAAGTGGACGATGTTGGAAGAGCATTATATTTTAGCAGAGCATGTATTCCAACTGGAAGTGAAAATATTTGGCATCATATTGGGATTTATGCATGGCGAAGAGATATTTTAGAAAAATTTGTAAAACTAAAACCTTCCCCACTAGAAAAATCAGAAAAACTTGAACAGCTTCGAGCACTAGAATCTGGAATACAGATACATACAATTATTACTTCTGAACACCCGATTGGAGTGGATACTAAATCAGATTTAAAGAAAGCAGAAAATTATTTTAAAGACTTAATTTAGTTATTCATATAATAAATTAAGTCAAACAAAATAGAGATAAAAAATGAATGATAAAAGTAAACTTATAATTGCTTTTCAAGGTATGGCTGGCGCATATTCAAATATGGCATGTGAAGCTTATTTTCCTAGCTCTAAAACTCTATCATGTACTTCATTTGAAGACATGCTTAACTCCACCAAAAATGGTGAATCAGATTACGCAATGGTACCTGTTGAGAATTCTTTGGCTGGAAGAGTGGCAGATATTCATCATTTAATACCAGAAAGTGGTTTATTTATTGTTGGCGAACATTTTCAAAGAGTGAATCATCAATTACTTGGACTTAAAACTTCCAAACTAGAAGATTTGAAATATGTTAAAAGTCATGCACAAGGACTTGCTCAATGTAGAAAATTTATAAAAAAACATAATCTAATACCAATACAACATATAGATACTGCTGGAGCAGCGGAAGAAGTTTCAAGGTTAGAAGATCCTAAAATTGCTGCAATCGCATCAAATATGGCAGCAAAAATCTATGACTTACAAATATTGAAAAATAATATTGAAGATGCAGAACATAATACAACTAGATTTTTGATAATGGCTAGAGATCCTCAGACACCATCTGTAGAAATATCAATTCCTGTGACAACTATAATTTTTGAGGTTAGATCTGTTCCTGCTGCATTGTATAAAGTATTAGGTGGATTTGCTACTAACGGAATAAATCTTACTAAACTTGAAAGCTATATTGGCGGTAAGGAGATGAACGCAGCAAGATTTTACGTTGATGCAGAAGGTCATCCAGATACAAAACCTATGCAAAACGCTCTAGAAGAGATGTATTTCTATAGCGAACCTAATTCAGTTAAAATTATTGGAACTTACTCTAGAGCGAAGAAAAACTAATTCAAAAGCATAGAAATTCTTGCATATTATAACTATTTATAACATATATATTTGTGAAGGGTCACACGGACGTAATTCTTGCCAATCCGGTCAGGTCCGAAAGGAAGCAGCCGTAACAATGATAGCGGGTTGTGAGGCCCTTCGTTTTACTGATTATAAACGAGATATCAAATAAATAATATTAATGAACAAAACAATTATAGAGTTTTAGCTCGTAAATATAGACCAAATGATTTTAGTGAATTAATTGGACAAGACACACTAGTCAAAACTTTTAATAACGCTCTTAACAAAGGTAGATTAGCTCATGCATTTCTCTTAACTGGAATTAGAGGTATTGGGAAAACTACCACAGCAAGAATAATAGCTAAAGCATTAAATTGTATCGGCGATGGCAGTAAAGAAGATCCCTCTTTTGAAATTTGTAATAATTGCTCACCGTGCAAATCCATAAATAATGGAAATTTTCTTGATGTCATTGAGGTTGATGCCGCTAGTAGAACTGGCGTTGATGGCATAAGAGAAATAATTGACTCTGTTATATATTCACCAAATAATGCAAGATACAAGGTTTACATTATAGATGAAGTTCATATGTTGTCTAACGCAGCATTTAATGCTCTTTTAAAAACCTTAGAAGAACCTCCACAAAATGTTAAATTCATTTTTGCAACAACTGAAATAAAAAAAATACCAGCAACAATAATTTCAAGATGTCAAAAATTTGATCTTCAAAGAGTTGATTTAAAAACATTATCAAATCATTTAAAAAACATTTGTCAAAATGAAAGTATCTCTTATGAGAATGATTCTATCTCACATATTTGTAAAGCAAGCGAAGGATCAGTAAGAGATGCTTTATCGTTACTAGATCAAGCAGCATCTCTATGTGGAGACAATATTAAGGAACAAACAGTCTTAAATATGCTTGGATTAAATGGCTATGAAAAAAACATTGAATTGTTTGAACTATGTTTATCAAATCAATGTAGTGAAGCTTTAAAAGTTTATGATGATATTTTACAAAATGGTGTACAACCACTTCAAATAATCTCAAATCTTTTGGAAATAAGTCATTTAGCATCAAAAATTAATGTTATTAAATCAGACACTAATATGACTGAGTCGATACAGAAAAAAATTTCTGAAATTTCTACAAATGGGTTACCAAAACTTGTTAGATTATGGCAAATTTTAATTAAAAGTTTTGAAGAATTAAAATACGCTCCTAATGAGGAACAAGCTGGTTCAATGGCAATAATAAAATTATGTTATGGATCATCACTTCCAGATCTTAGTCAATTTTTAGAAAAAATATCAGTGCAAACAAATACTCAATCAGAGAACAAACAAACTAAAGTTTCTGAGATTACAAATTCTAAAGAAAAAATAATTAAAGAAAATACAACCAATTGTAAAGAAGAGAAATCAAAAAATGATCAAACTAAAGTTTCTGAGTCGTCACATTCTCAAGACAAGTTAAATAAAGAAGTTATGGTTAATAATGACGAAAAATCAGAAAATTTCAAAAATCCTGAATCTTTTGAAGATATGTTAGAATTACTTTTAAAAAACAAAGAGTCTCTGCTCCATGCTCAATTGATCAATAATGTTCATTTAATATCTTTTGAAGAAAGTAGTATAAAGCTAAGGTTAAAATTCAAATCTGATATAGAAATTCTAAGAAACTTATCTTCCACTTTAGAAAAATTAACAAAAAATAAATGGAATGTTACCCATTCTGATGAAGATGGAGAAAAAACTATAGTTGAAAAACAAAATATTAAATTGAATGAGCAAAAAGAACAAATAAAAGCAAATCCTCATTTTGCAGAAGTATTTAAACATTTTCCTCAGGCTGAGATAACTTCAATAGAAGATAAAAAATCAAATTAAATTACATTTGGAAAATTAAAATGTCTGAACAATATTTAGAAAAACTAATAAAAAAAGTTTCAAAACTACCTGGTTTGGGCCCTAGATCATCCAGAAGGGTTGTTTTACACTTATTAAAAGATAAAGAAAAATTACTATTACCACTTATTGAAGATTTGAACACAGTAGCTAATAACATAAGAAGTTGTATGGAATGTGGTAATTTAGATGAAAATGAAATCTGTCAAATTTGTAAAGATTCTTCTAGAAATCAAAACTTGTTATGCGTAGTTGAGACTGTTGCCGATTTATGGGCCTTAGAAAGATCAAATGTTTATAATGGGAAATATCATATATTAGGTGGTGTTTTGTCAGCGATAGATGGTGTCAATCCAGAGCAACTTAATATTGCTTCTTTAGAAAAAAGATTAGAAAATAAATCTATTACAGAAATAATTATTGCAATCTCAGCTACACTTGACGGACAAACAACCGCACATTATTTGGCAGAAATATTGAGTAAATTTAATATTAAAATCACAAGATTAGCCCATGGATTACCAGTTGGTGGAGAATTAGATTTTTTAGACGATGGAACAATTGCGCAAGCTTTAAAAGCTAGAAACAAATTATAATTTATTCAGTCAATTTTTTTTTGTCACTTACATCAATAGAAGTTATCACATTGCCTCTATTTTCAATTTTTCTATGAGAAATTTTGATTTCATCTAAGTCTTTTCTTGCCAAGTCAAAATGTTTATCGAGTTTTAAGATTCTGTCAGCTAATAAATTTAAATCATTAGTTAACTTATCTACTTCAATTTGTATTTTTCCTGCTGTTTGACTCATCGTGGCATCCCTTAATATAGCCCTAACAGTATGCAAAAGAAGCATTAAATTATCAGGACCTGCCATGTAAACTTTCTTATTTCTACTTTCATTGACTAGTCTTGGAAACCTAATATTAATTTCTGAATAAATTGATTCACTAGGAAGAAACATTATGGCTGAGTCTGCTGTTTCACCTGGTGAAATATATTTATCAGCAATATCTTTTATATGCTTTTGAACTGCATTATGAAATGATTTTAAATTATCTTTTTTTTCTTGTTCATTTGAAGAATTTGCAAATTTTTTATAATCTTCTAATGGAAATTTTGAATCTATACAAATTGAACCAGGTGGTTGTGGCATTTTTACAATGCAGTCAACTCTAGTATTAGATATTAGTGTATATTGAAATTGGTATGCATTCTGAGGAAGTGCATCTTTAACTATATTTTCAAGTTGAACCTCGCCAAATGCTCCTCTGAGTTGTTTATTTGACAAAATATTTTGAAGGTCATTTACCTGAGTTGATAAGGAATGGATATTCTCTTGAGCTCTGTCAATAATTGCTAATCTCTCATGCATTTCCATAAGAGATTTTTGTGTATTTTGAGTTTGTTGTGTAAGACTATTACCAATAGAGGTCCCAAAGTTACCCAACCTCT
>CACBXG010000020.1 GCA_902543145.1 uncultured SAR116 cluster alpha proteobacterium
CAGTAAGATTGTTATACTGCCATTTAAAAGCTTAAGTGAAACTCAAAAAGAAAAGCTGTTAGCTCTAGGCATATCCCAAGATCTAGGATCTAAATTAACTAAATCATCAAAGTCATTAAATATATTAAATTTAAAAAAAATACCAAAGGATCTTAAAAAAGTTACTAAATCTACAAATGCTTCCTATTTAGTTGATGGTAACATCATGCAGATTGATAACATGCTTAGAGTAAAGGTTGATCTTATAGATGGTAAGAACATATCAAATATTTGGTCAGAGACATATGATAGAGACTTAACAGGTAAAAATATATTTAAATTACAAGATGAGATTACAAAACAAATTATAAATGAATTGGTAGGCGCAGGGGCTGTCTTGTCAAAGGATATAAATCAAAAAATTGCTTCCTCCAGTACAGATGATATATCAATTTATGAATGTATTAACTTCGCTAGAGGTGCTGTGACTCCATCATTAAATCCAAAAGCAATTGAATGTTTGAAAAAATCAGTCAAAAAAGATCCTAATTACGCTGATGCATGGATATGGTTGGCTGATCGAAAACGGGCACAATATTCGTCATTTTCAATGACTGACGAATTCAAATATATGCTTGAAGATGCATCTAAAGAGATTGACCAAGGTCTAATTTTAGATCCTGAGCATGCGTTTGGTTATTCAGCAAAATTACAGATCGAATTTTATAATAATAATTGGCAAGAAATGTTTAATGTTGCTGAAAAAGCTTACACACTAGCTGGAGATAGACCTCATTTACTTGGGAAGATTGGCTATAGTTTGGCTTATGGTGGAAATTGTGAAAAAGAGGATATATTTAAAAGTACAGAAAAATTCATAACAGCAAAGAAAGATAGGTGTCAATTTCAAAGAGGTTGTTGGGAAATTGGAAAAAAAGCTTATGAATTGGATACTGGAAATTATGCTACCTGGGATAATTATCTTTTAGCTCAGTGTTATCAAACAAGTGAAGAAAGACTAAAAGTAATAGATGTTTTAGAACCTTTGCAGCATAAAAAATTTGTTTGGTGGAATCTGCATTTAGGTTTAGCGTATGACTCATTAGGCAAATTTGACATAGCGAAAAAACATTTAGATTTTGTTAAAAATTTTTTAAAAGATAAACATTTATCAAAAATTAAGTTTGCACTTAAAAAACAAAATCAACATTTGAATACCTACCCATACATTACTGATATTTTGATAAAATATGGTTTTGAATAAATTAATTAATACCCATATTTAATTTCAACGTTTGTATTAATACCTTTTGGTTGCAAATGTAAGATATTATTTGGTCTAATTTCACTTAGAAAATCTGTTAAAGGTTTTTCATTATTTTTTAATGTTTCGCCATTAACAATTTGATTAAATCTTTCAATAGAACCATAACTCTCATTAATGTAATACTCGTCAAGATTGTATTGGTTAACTGTTTCAACTAATTTCTTTTCAACAACTGAAATTTTTATGGACATTTTGAACCCTAAATTTTTAAAAAATCCATTAAAACAAATGAATCCACAGTTATCAAGTAAGCTTTATTAACTTAGTTCTGGGTGTCTAAATAATCATCTTTTCTTAAAAAATGATTAAAATTTAAACAAAAATTAAGATTATAAAAAAACTACTAAATAGCAGGGTCAAACTTGTTCCAGAGGTTTTTTCTCTAATCATAACTTATCCCAATCCTGCACATCGTTTTTTAAAACTTGATCCTCTAATATTTCTTCTTGTTTAGAAATTTTTTTAAGTAAATTTAAAGTTTTTGTTATCAATTCTTTAGGAATACAAACCACTCCAGACTGATCAGCAACTATTATGTCGTTCTTTTTAATATTAAAACCAGTAATTACAATTGGTTCATTAATAGTACCAAATGTAAAATCATTTCGGCTTCTTCTTGGACATACACCTTTCGCCCATACTGGATAACCACATTCACGAATTTCTTCTACGTCTCGACACGTTCCATGCATAATTGTTCCTAAAACACCTTTTTTTTGAGCTAATTTAGAAGCTAATCCTCCCCATGCTGTAGCATTAATAGCTCCATCAAGATCCATTATAATGATTTTCCCAGCTGACATGGTTTTGAGCACTTGCTCTAGAGGTTTTCCAACACCTCCGCCAAATCTCCAGGCTTCAGGATCAGAAGATTTTTTACTAAATTTTACAGGAAGTGCTCTACCTGCAATTCTTCCTTGATCATACCTTTGAGGGAATACTCCTGAGATTGCACCATTGATATTAAGTTCATCTAATGCATCTGATATTAAAGACGTAGGGTGTTCTAAAAAGATTGCTTCAAGAGAAATTTCGTTCATTTAATACTTTCTAATAGTTAAATTAAAAAAAGACCAAAAATGTAATTCTAAATTAATATTATATTATAAATAAAATTAAGTCAGAAGTATCAATATTTAAAAAATTTTTTTCTTTATTAATCACTTTATGTGTTTAATGATTAACTTATTATGAAATCTATTTTTTTTGGATCCATTGGTGTTTTAGCAGAAAGTTCAGAAATCCAAAGAAGAGCATTTAACGAGGCTTTTAAGGAGTTTGGATTAGGTTGGTACTGGAATGTTGCAAATTATATAAGATTGTTACAAAAACCTGGAGGATTAACTAGAATTGCTGAATACTCAAATTATAAATTAAATAAAAACGATATTAAAAAAATACATGATTTAAAAGTTAAACATTTTAAATTTTTATCAAAAAATAATTTAAAACCAAGAAAAGGAATTTTAGAAGTAATTGATTACGGGTTAAAAAATCATATTAAAATCGGCTTTATTACAACTACAAATAAATTAACCTTAGATCTTATAAAAGACAATCTTTCAGAGTATATTGATTTTTCTAAATTTGATTTAATTACTTCTGACGAGGATGTTTCAAATAGAAAACCTCACCCAGATGTATATAATTATGCAATAGAAAAACTTAATCTAGATCGTTTGAATTCTATTTCGATCGAAAACACAATAGAAAGTTGTGAAGCTTCAATTAAAGCAGATTTATGCACATTGTTTTACCCAGGTGAGTATACACCATTCAGTGAAAATGATAAAATTACATATGATATTTTCAAATCTATAAAAAATTTTTTTGAAAAAAGATAAGTTTAGTTTATGGCTGAAATTGAATTAATAAATGTTCATAAAAGTTGGGGTAATTTTAGTGCTGTTATAGATTTTAATCTTGTTATAAAGGACCAAGAATTTCTTGTTTTACTTGGGCCATCTGGGTGCGGCAAAACTACAACTATGAGAATGATTGCTGGATTAGAAGATTTATCTGAGGGCGTTATCAAAATTGGCTCTAGGATTGTCAATGATTTAGAGCCAAAAGATAGAGATGTTTCTATGGTATTCCAATCATATGGTTTGTATCCAAATATGACAGTTTATGAAAACGTTCGTTTTCCTCTCAAAATTAGGAAAGTTCCTAAGGAGAAACATGATGACTTAGTTATGAAGGCCATTAGGATGGTTGAACTCAATGATTTTTGTCATAGAAAACCAGCAGAACTATCTGGTGGCCAAAAACAGAGGGTTGCTCTTGCTAGAGCGCTTGTTAGGAAACCTAATGTTTTTTTAATGGATGAACCTCTATCAAATTTAGATGCAAAATTAAGAGTTTCTACAAGAGCACAGATAAAATATTTACAAAATAAATTACAAGTAACTACTATCTACGTTACTCATGATCAAATTGAAGCTATGACTTTAGCAGATAGAGTTGTTGTGATGAATAAGGGTATAATTCAACAAATCGGAACACCTAAACAAATTTATGATAAGCCAATTAATACATTTGTAGCTTCTTTTATTGGAAATCCCCCTATGAATTTAATTAAAGGTAAAATTAGAGAAGGTCAATTTATATCTAAAAATATAATTATCAAAAATTTTAACTACAAAGATGGTAAATATTTCCTTGGTTTTCGTGCCGAAGATGCCACAATAACTAAAAGTAAAAAGGGGAATATAAAAGCTCCTATATTTTCTATAGAGCTTTTAGGGGATGCAATTATGGTCACTTTAAAAATTGAAGATTCTTTTGTTTCTGTTAAAGTTAATAATGATTTTGAAGCTTCAATGGGGGATATTGTGAATATATTAATTAATTCGTCAAAATGTCAGATTTTTGATGTCGAAAATGGTTTTAATATAAATTTTAATAAGGAGAAAAAATGAAGTTATTATTAATTAAAGTTTTTAGTATATTGTTTTTTTTAGTTTCTAGTTCTGCGTTTGCTTGTAGTATTTCGGCTAGAGTTAGTATTGTAGGCAATGAATTTCCTGCAATTCAGACTGTTGGGGCAGGAGCTAAAGAATGTAAGGGAGCAAAAGTGACAGCTAATTTGACTGCTGATCACCAAAAAATAAATGTAGCTGGTATGAGTAGTAAACCTGCTGAGTATACTACAGCAATAGTTGCAAACACATCTATCGTTGCTTTATTAAACAATGATTTAATTAGACCACTTGATGATCTTGTGAATAAGCATGGAAAAGATCTTAAGAAAAATCAACTTATTACTATCGATGGAAAAATAATGGCAGTTGCTTTCATGGCAAATGCCCAGCATCTTGTATATAGAAAGGATATCTTAAAGAAATTAAATATTGACGTACCCAAAACATATGAAGAAATGTTGGCTGCAGCCAAAAAAATTAGAGCGTCTGGTTTAGTTAAAAATCCTGTTGGTGGAGCATATAAGGCTGGCTGGAATTTAGCCCAAGAATTCAATAATATGTTTATAGGCTACGGAGGATCTCATTTTAAAGGGAATTCAGCAGAACCAAATGTAAATTCTGATGCTGGTGTTAAAGCGTTAAAAATGATGAAATCTTTGTCAGAATATATGAATCCTGATTTTCTTACCCATGATAGTAACGCAACGAATGCTGAATTTAGAGCGGGTAATGTTGCTATCATGAATATGTGGGGAAGTAGAGCTGCTACCTTAGTAGATGCAGATGGAGTTAGTATGGAAGTTAAAAATGGTATGGACATTGCTGGCCCAATGACAGTAGGTGGTGGTAAAACTCCTGCTTCAACATTATTTTGGGATGGTTGGACAGTTGCAAAGAAAATTAGCGATGAGGAAGCAGAAGCCACTTTTATCGCAATGACTAATGCTATAAGACCATCAATATTAGATAATGAAGACATAAGAAAGCAAGCAGTATGGCTTATTGAAGGATATAAACCTACCGATGCTGCAAGAGGTGTTTTTGCTGCTGCAAAAATGAATACAACACCTTATCCAATGTTGCCTTATGCTGGTTTGATGCATTCTGCTATAGGTAAAGAAATATCTGATTTTATGCAGGGAAAAGAAACAGCGGATAAAACTTTATCTGATATTGAGGATGCTTATAGAGCATCTGCCAAAGAAAAAGGTTTTATATGAAAATATTGACTAGAGAGGTGAAAACTCTCTAGTTTTTTATCATGAAACACAGAACTTTTTTTTGGTTTATTTTACCTACTTTTTTGGCAATGTTTTTTTTTATAACATTGCCGATTATTTCTGTAGTTATACAATCCTTTCATACTCCTCATGATAACATCTTAATAACTGTTGAAAATTGTGATCCTTTTGGATGTAAAAAAGTAACATCTATTGATCATGAAGCTACCAAAGAGCTGAAAAATGAAAAGCCATTAGGAAAATTTGTAGGTTTAGACATATATTTTGATAGAGGCCATTTAGCTTTAGAGCAAGTTAAACAACATTGGAACAATTCAGAAAATCTATTAAGTTTTTTATCTTTAATTAGTGATTTACCTTTTTATAAAGCAATATTTTTTACTTTAACTTTTACCTTTACTGTTACCCCGATAATGCTTTTTCTAGGTTTATTAATAGCATTAGGTGTTAATGCTTTTAATAGAAAATTAAAAGGCTTGATAATATTTTTTTCACTTTTGCCAATGATTGTTACTCCTTTGATAGGATCTATCATTTTATTCTGGATGATTGATAGTCGAGGAATTGTAGGAAATTTTTTACAAATAATGTTTGAAAATCCCAATTTATCTCTCAAAGCTTCAACGTCTCTTACTTGGGTTACTTTAATTGTGTATGGTGTATGGCATGCCATCCCTTTTTCTTTTATTGTATTTTACGCAGGATTACAAACGCTTCCCAAAGATCAAATTGAATCAGCACAAATTGATGGTGCAAATACTTTTCAACAAACAATACATATAATTATACCACATATTATGCCGTTAATTACATTTGTGACTTTAATGCAATTAATGGATAATTTTAGAGTTTTTGAGCCAATTATTGGTTTTAATGCAGAAGCGCATGCTACTTCATTAAGCTGGATTATTTTCAATGATTTAGGAGGTGAAACTAGACAATTATCTGCTGCAGCCACATCCTCTATTTTAACCATTATTGGTATAATAATTTTGCTATTACCTGTTCTTATAAAAACTTGGAGAGAATTTGATTTTAAAAAATGATGTTTAATTCTAATAAAATAAACAAAACTAGCCTTAATTCATCAAGCATAATTATTTATTTTTTTATATTTTTATGGGTATTTTTAGCTGCATTCCCATTCATTTGGACATTTTGGGGATCGTTTAAGGTAGAGCTCGATTTTTTCTCAATAGCTAATTGGACTAACGCTATTACAGGAGAAAATACCAAACAAACTTATGGATCTCCTTTCACATTTGTTGGTTATCACGGAGCATGGGTTCAAGAAGAATTTTGGAAAGCATTTATAAATACATCTTTGGTTTGTTTTTTTGTTGTATTTACTTCTCTAACAATTGGGACTCTTGGAGCGTATGCGCTTTCAAGATCTAATTATAAATATACTTTTTGGCTTTTGATAATGGCACTTATTTTTAGATCAATGCCACCAATCACACTTGTAGCAGGTTACCTGCCACCTTTTTTTGAGTGGAATTTATGGGGGACTTTACCCACGACTATAATTGTGTTGGTATCAATAAATCAACCTTTCACTTTGTGGATGCTTCATTCTTTTTTTCAAAATATACCTAAAGAATTAGATGAAAGTGCTAAAGTTGATGGTTGTTCTCAATATAAGGCATTTGGATATGTGATTGTACCAGTTATGTGGCCTGGAATAATTACTACTGGATTATTTAGTTTTTTATTAGCATACAATGACTTTGCGGTAACAGCTATGCTATTATCTGATGAAAATAGAACAATGGTCCCTCAAATAGCTGCTTTTTTGGGAACAACATATACTGAAGGTAATGTAATGTTTGCAGTTGCCGCAGTCGTGTCTGCTACAGTACCACTTTTTATTCTAATAATGTTTTTCCAAACAAAAATTGTCAGTGGTTTAACACAAGGCGCAGTTAAAGGTTAAAGTGAAAAATTATAATGAAAAAAGATATTATTGAACAAGCTACTAAAACTTTGAAAAATGATTTATCAAAGACGCAAAAAACAAAAGAAGTTATTGAAAAAATGGTTCAAGCTTTAAATGAACATAGAATTGATAATATAGGAGATTTTTTTGAAAATAACTTTAATTGGTTTGGAAACTTTGGTTGTGGAACAAAAATAGGTTTAAAAGAATTTCAACAAAATTGGCAAGTACCTTTTCAAAAAGCATTTTCTGAAAAGGTGTGTATTGATGAGACAAGAATATTTGAAGGAGAATGGGGTGCTGCTTTTGGACAACAAAAAGCAATTCACACAGGTACCTTTATGGGGATTGAGCCCACAAATAAAAAAGTAAAAATAAACTATATGGATTTCTGGCATGTGAAAAACAATAAAATTGTTAATAATTGGGTAATGGTAGATTTTCCTAATGTAATGAAACAGTTAGGAGTAGATGTTTTTGAAGGTGAAGGTTGGGAAAAATTTGATAATAAAAAGAATAAATATCAATGTCATTTAGACCAAAACCCAATTGAAGATTTTATTTATCAGATTACACAAGAAATATGGGAAAATAAAAAAGTTGAAAATATTAGAAAATATTATGCAGAAGATGTGATTGTAAGGTCACCTTCAATAACTACTTTTGATTGTGATAAAGTAGTTGAAGCAACTTATAAAACCCTAAACCAATTCCCAGATAGAGAATTGATTGGCGAAGATGTTATTTCGTGTGGTTCAATAGATCAAACTTATTTAAGTTCTCATAGAATTTTATCTACCGGAACTCACATTGGTGAGGGTGTTTATGGAAAACCAACAGGAAAAAAAGTAATTTATAGAGTTATTGCAGATTGATTGGTTAGAGAGAATAAAGTGATTGAGGAGTGGATCATAAGAGATGAGAAAAGTATTTTAAATCAACTTGGGATACATACCTATGACTATGTTAAACAAAAAATAAAAGATGGTATTTATACAAAAAACGACATTAATTTAATTAAAAATTGTTTTAAAATTAAAAACAAAATTCCTGCTTGTGAAAGTAAGTATACAAATAAATACAAAAAACATTTTTTAAATATAATAAAAGATCAGAGTAATATATATCATTTTTATGAGCGTTCGGCCCAATTATATTGGATTGGAGGTGAGTTAGTTTATACTCTTGATCAGATATTTGAGAAATGGAATTTATTTCTTTCCTGTTTTAAAATATCTAAATGTGAAATTTCAAATAATATTTTACTTACTCAAAAAAATATGAGACCGAGGGCCTCTATGAGATGGAGACTTATTTGTAAACATAGCCAAAACGGGATTTTTGGAACTCCAACTAACAAAGATGTTGAAATATTCGGTATTTCTCACGCTGAATTTGGTAAAAATGGTATAGTTAGAGAATTTATTTTAATTGACGAAATCTCGATTTTGAAACAAATATTACTTTAATGATTTTATAGGCGAAATTATGAATAATATAAATTTTAATGATAGACTAGTAAGGTATGGTGAACTTATACCCTGTAAAACAGCTTTCATAGACACTCATACTCCAGGTTCAAATCAAAAAGAAAATTTTAGTATTATTGGATCAGGTGTTTCTGAAAATCCTGATCAACATGTTCACATAAAGATCCCACACGGGTTTAATATTGGTGCAGCAGGTCAGCCTCCAAAATGTCATAACTCTCTTCACAGTCATCGTACGGCTGAAGTTTTTTTTGTTTTTTCAGGAAGATGGAGATTTTTTTGGGGACGTTATGGTAAAGCAGGTAACGTAATACTTGAAAAAGGTGACATTTTTAATATACCAACTGGAATATTTAGGGGATTTGAAAATATAGGCAAAGATTATGGAATGATTATGGCAATATTGGGAGGAAATGATGCAGGTGGTGGAGTAATTTGGGCACCAGAAGTTTTAAAAGAGGCAGAAAATCATGGTTTAATACTTTCTGAAAAAGGAAAGATATATGATACTAAAATAGGTCAACAATTACCTTCCAACGAAAAATTAATGCAACCATTGACAGAAAATGAACTCAAAAAATTCCCTGAATATAGTTCAGCTGAGGTTGTTCCAAATTATGTAGCAAGGTATTTAGATCTTTATTCTTTATCACAAAATAATCCAGCAACAGTAATTGGAGAAAATGGAAAAATTTTTGACAAACCCGGTTTTGAAGTTGAATTTATAACAGATCAATCATTTATGAATTCCAAAAATATGTATGTAAAAGATGTAGTATTTATGCCTATTGAGGGATATTGGGTTCTCAATTCAAGGAATTATAGTTTAATTTTAAATCCGGGAGATACTTTTTCATTACCAAAAAATAATGAATATACATTAAATCCAAAGAAACCTGGAATGGCAACGCTATACAAAGTAATACCGACAGATGATAAACCAGGACCCACAACTAGGAAATAAGGATGTCTATTTTAACAACACATGTTGGTTCATTGCCAAGGCCAAAAAATGTATCAGACTTACTTTTTAAACGTGAAAATAATGAAGTATATGAACAAAAATATTTCGATGAAGTTATTTCAAATGGTGTTTATGAGGTTGTAAAAAAACAAATAGATATTGGCATAGACATAATTTCTGATGGAGAAATGTCTAAAATTTCTTATGCTACATATGTGAAAGACAGATATAACGGTTTTGCGGGGGATAGTAAAAGAAATCCACCTTTAGATTTAGAAAAATTTCCTAACTACATGAAAAAAATTGCAGATAGTGGCGGAACGCCGACTTATTCCCGTCCATGTTGTGTTTCGGAAATAGCATCAAAGCATAATAATGATCTTTCCAACGATATTAATAATCTTTTAAGTGCATCAAAAAAATTTAAACATAAAAATATTTTTATGAATTCTGCATCCCCTGGCGTTATATCACTTTTTTTAAGTAATTCATATTATTCGAGTAGAAATGAATACTTGGATGCAATTTCAAAAGCTATGAAGGATGAATATGAGACAATAGTAAAATCTGGTATAAAGTTACAACTAGACTGTCCGGATCTAGCTTTATCACGACACATGACTTTTAAAAGTGAAAGTGATGAAGATTTTATAAAAATAGCTTATGAAAATATGGAAATTCTTAATCAAAGCTTGCATAACATTTCTCCAGATATGCTTAGGCTTCATGTATGTTGGGGTAACTATGAAGGGCCTCATATTCATGATATTCCAATTGAAAAAATATTTGATGTATTAATGTCTTTTAAAGGAAACTATTTGCTTTTTGAGTCTTCTAACCCCAGACATCAGCATGAATGGGAAATTTTTGATCAACTTAAAAATGAAATTCCTGAAAACAAAGTTCTTATACCTGGAGTTTTAGACACTACTAGCAATTTTGTTGAACATAGTTCTCTAGTAAAACAAAGAATTGAAAAATTTGTTAATATTGTTGGAAAAGAAAGAGTAATAGCTGGCACTGACTGTGGTTTTGGAACATTTGCAGGATTTGGTAATGTAGATCCTGATATTGCTTATTTGAAGTTGCAATCTTTAGTGGAAGGTGCAAGTAAAGTTAAATGAAATTTATGGATATTTAATTATTTGAACCTACAGAATAAAAAATAGTTTTACATTTTTATAATTTATTTCAAAAATGTAAAATTGATGAAATTCCAGAAGTATTATTTGATTATTGCTTAGAAGATTTAGTTAGCTGAGGTTCTCATCCTTTTACGAAATTCAAGGTAAAGAAATCTTAAAATACTAAAATAGTAAAGTTTAAAAAATTTTCATTTATTTCATTAGAAATAAGGTATGAATGTATTTATAGGAACATTTATACCTTTCGCTTTAATTTTATCATATTTTTGGCAATTTATGTTACCTCTAATAAGTTTTTCTGTTACATCTGAAATTAAGATTTTGCCTGCTGGAGAGTTGCTTTCTAATCTAGAAGCAAGATTTACGGCACCTCCAATAACTGTGTAATCAAGTCTTTTTTCGCTTCCAAAATTGCCAACTGTACACTCTCCTGAATTAATGCCAATCCTCATATTAAGAGGGTGAGGAAGGTTAAAATCATTCATAAATATATTAGACAACGTTTTCATCGCATTTTGCATGACTATGGCCATTTTTACACAATTTATTGCGTCCTTTTCTTTTCCTTCACTTTCTGGATCACCAAAAAAAATCATTATAGAATCACCAATATATTTATCGATAGTTCCACCAAAACTTAGAGCTATTTCAGACATTTTCGTAAGATACAAATTTAGCATTTCTGTCAAAGGAGCAGAATCCATTTTATCAGAAATTTCAGTAAATGAAATTATGTCTGAAAAAAATACAGTTAAGAATTTTTTTTCACTTTCAATTGAAACTTTTTTTTCACCACTAAAGATTGAGTCATATAATTGTGGTGAAAGATATTTAGATAATTGGCTTGCAATTTCTTCAATTTCTCTACTTTTTTCATTTGCTAATTCCTCAGCATTTTTTGCGATTTGTTTTTGTTTATCAAGTTCAGATGCTAAATTTCGACGAAGTTTTGACTCTAATTGCAATTTTGCAATTTGCATTTTAAGTGTTCTTATTTCTTTATTCAATTCGTCAGTCATGAAATATATTTATTTTAACTTATTTCAAGATATTTAGGTTTCGAATGGGTTTACGAGCTTTTCGTCTGAAATTTTATCTGATGTTACATATCTTTGCATTTCACTTGGCATAGTGACGATTAAATCGTTTAAACCAGCTTTCTCAAGTACATCTATAATAGATTGTTCATCCTCTGCAAACCAATGACAGAAAAAAAAGTCATCTTTACCCATCCAATGTTGAAGGGTTTCAGCTTTGTCACTTTTCAATCCTGCAAAAAACTCTCTAACAGTCATTTCACTTTGTTGTGCTAACACATCTTTTATTGTGTCAGTATTTGACCATGTGTGTGTGCATATGTAATGCTTTTTAGACATTTTAAATACCTTTCTTAAAATATATTTAAATATTATCTTATATTTAAATATGATTAAAATATTTATTTTTTTATAACCGAGCCCTCTTGAATAGAAACCTTTGCCATAGCCTGTTCACCTAGACCTTGAAGTGCTTTCATAGTTTCAATTTTTTTTCCTGCAACAGATATATTTTCAAAAACCTCTATGATGAACCCGCTATTATCTCCAGTTTTAAATAACATTCTTTTATATTTTTCTTCCTCTATATTTGAAGCTATTGCTTCTACTACTGCCCATAAAGATGGAGCTAGAAGTGTAAAATTTATATTTCTTCCGTACATTTTTATTCCTGTGATGCTTGTTTAGCTGAAACATAAGAGGCCATTTTATTAGATCCAATTTCAAAAATTTCTTTCCAATCCGATGATTCGAAAGCTCTATACCAATTAAATTTGTCAAACGATCCACTTGCATATATCAAATTTGCTACTGCTGCTATGTCTTCATCTTTATGAGCCATTACAACACACATAAAATCAAATTCTGGATGATTTAAATATAAAAATTCTACAAACTTTGCTCCGAACGCTTCTGCCAATGGCTCAGTTATTTCACGCCTGTTTTGAGGTTTGTTTAGCATAGAAGCAGCTGTTTCTTGTGATGTTTTTCCTGTAATTATATATTTTTTCATATGAATATTTACCTTAATAGTTAAAAATTTGAAATTTTTATGATTGATACAATAATGATAACAATTTTAATTAAAATGCCAATTTTTATGTTTACATAACTGCTAATTTAAAATTAGTATCTAATATTAACATTTAAAAAATAAGGGGGAGGAAAGTATTTATGGCTTTCAAATATAAAGAAAAATATGGAAATTATATTAATGGAAAATTTGTTGATCCTATTGATGGACAATTTTTTGATAATATAACACCTATTAATGGTAAAGTTTTATGTAAAATTGCAAGATCAAATGAAAAAGATATTAATTCAGCTTTAGATGCAGCTCACGCAGCAAAAGACGATTGGGGTAAAACTAGTGTTACAGAAAGAAGTAACATGCTTATCAAAATTGCTCAAATTATAGAAGATAATCTTCCTATGCTTGCTGAAGCTGAAACCTGGGATAACGGAAAAAGTATTAGAGAAACTACAGCAGCTGATTTGCCCTTGGGAGTAGATCATTTTAGATACTTTGCAAGTGTAATTAGGGCACAAGAGGGAACACTTGCTGAGCTTAATGATGATACTGTTTCTTATTTAATACCTGAACCTTTAGGTGTCGTTGGACAAATTATACCTTGGAATTTTCCATTATTGATGGCAATTTGGAAATTAGCGCCAGCACTTGCAACTGGAAATTGTGTTGTTTTAAAACCTGCAGAACAAACTCCTGCATCTATTATGGTTCTAATGGAGCTGATTGGACATTTGATACCTTCAGGAGTAGTAAACATCGTTAATGGATATGGTTTGGAAGCAGGTAAGCCTTTAGCCTCTAGTACGAGAATTGCTAAAATTGCTTTTACCGGAGAAACAACAACTGGAAGAATGATATTGCAATATGCAAGTCAGAATCTAATTCCAAGCACATTAGAGCTTGGTGGCAAATCTCCTAATATATTCTTTAAAGATATTGCAGAAGCTGATGATGATTTCTTCGATAAATGTATTGAAGGTTTCGTTATGTTTGCCCTAAATCAAGGTGAAGTCTGTACATGTCCAAGTAGAGCTCTAATTCATGAAGACATATACGATAAATTTATTGCTCGTTGTATCGAAAGAACTAAAGCGATTGTTCAGGGAGATCCATTGGATTCTAATACTATGATTGGAGCTATGGCTTCTGCTGAACAATATGAAAAAGTAAAGTCATACTTAGATCTCGGGAAGAAAGAGGGTGCGGAAGTACTTATAGGTGGTGATGTCGCTCAAATGGGTGGTGAAATGGCAAATGGTTATTATATCCAGCCAACCATCTTTAAAGGCCATAATAAAATGAGGATATTTCAAGAGGAAATCTTTGGACCAGTTGTGTCTGTCTGTACATTTAAAACAGATGAAGAGGCTCTAGAAATTGCTAATGATACTCTTTATGGTCTAGGTGCTGGAATTTGGACCAGGGATCTTAATACTTCTTATAGATTTGGACGTGCAATAAAAGCAGGTAGAGTATGGACAAACTGTTATCATGATTATCCAGCTCATGCTGCTTTTGGTGGTTATAAACAATCAGGTATTGGTCGTGAAAACCATTTAATGATGTTAAATCACTATCAACAAACAAAGAATCTATTAGTAAGTTACAGTCCAAAAAAACTTGGCTTCTTTTAACTAAAAATATCAAAGGGCGCATTTAATTGTGCGCCCTCGTTTTATGAGGAAATATTAATGTTAGATCAAGTAGAAGCTACTGAAGCAGCTTTAGAATTAATAGAAGAAATTAAAAAAGATTATGGTGATGTCATTTTTCATCAATCAGGTGGATGTTGTGATGGCTCAGCGCCTATGTGCTTCCAAAAAGGTGATTTTTTAATAGCTGACCATGATGTTCAAATGGGTGAAATAGGGGGTGTACCCTTTTATATAGGAGGGCTTCAGTTTGAGGCTTGGAAACATACCAGACTAATAATTGATGTTGTTGAAGGACAAGGCGGAATGTTTTCTCTAGATAATGGAAGAGGAAAGAGATTTATTACAAGATCAGAATTATGTACAGTTTAAATAAAAAAAAAGAAATTAAAAATTTAATATACAAATGTTCTATCTGCTTCTAAAGATAAGTTAAGTAACGTCTTTGGCAAAACTTTTCTAGAATTGGTATCTTTTAAATCTTGATCTGTAACGCCTCTTATCTCACACGAAATAGCAGAGACATATATTGGGACTTTACTTTGTTTTAGTATGTCAAAATGTTCCTTTAATTTTCCTGTTCCTAAACCTACCAAATTTTCAAGAACTGGGGTTCTCATTAAACTCACAGCATCAGCATTTAAGAAAATTGTAACCTCATGACCTTCTTCAACTGCAGTTCTAGCTAGCATGAATCCTAATGATGCTTTTGTTGGATTGCCTGTTCCATTTGTGATGTTGAACAAAATTTTTGCCATTCTTAACCTAATAAATACTGAAAACACAAAATACTTCTACATTCTTCAATAAAACAAAAGACCTAATAGTAGTAAATGCAAAAGTGATTAATTTTTAATCAAAAAAAAACCTTGTTTATAAATTAACAGTTTGTAACCTATTGATTCATAACAAAACTACCATTTGGTGAAATTGTTTGCCCAGTAACAAATTTTGACTCATCAGAAGCAAGGTATACAGCAGCCCAAGCTATATCATCAGCAGTGCCAAATTTTTTCATTGGAGTAACAGATTTTACCAGTTTTTTAACATCACTTAAACTACTAGTCATGTCTGTGTCGATGTAACCAGGTGCAATTGCATTGACCCTTATATTTCTCGATGCTAATTCTCTAGCTGTTGCTCTTGTAAATCCAAGAATAGCAGACTTTGCAGCAGAATAATGAGGAGATGAAGGACCACCTGTTGTCCCTAAAACAGATCCCATATTTATAATAGAAGCATTAAGTTGGTTATTCATTATTTTGAGAACTTCTCTAGTACAGAAAAAAGTTCCATTTAAATGAATTGAAATCATTTTATGCCATTCTTCATCTGACATGATTACTGTTACATCAAAATGACTTTTAATTTTACCTGTTTCTGCAAATTCTTTACTTTGTAAATTATTTACTTATATTCGATCAGTAAGCAAACCTTCCCTATCCTCAAATCTGTTTATGCCGGCATTATTTACAAGAATATCTAATTGTTTATGCTCTGAGTGTACTTTTTTAAATATTTCTAATACGTTCGAGGAGTCTGAAACGTCCATATAATATGCACTTCCATTAAGCTTTTTGGCTGTTTTTTTTGCATCATTAATATTAACATCACACAAAATGACATTTGCTCCTTCATTAAAAAAATGACTTGCTATTGAGGCACCTAAGCCTCTTGCGCCACCTGTAATTAGTGCAACTTTATTTTTTAATCTATTCATAATTCATTAAATCCTTTGTATAAAAACCCGAACATAAAAATTAAATAAAATAAAGAATTTTTTGAAATCTTGCTATTTAAAAGTTTGAGATATATTTTGTTAATATGTCAATAATACATAAATCAACAGTTAGTAAATATTTCGAAGATTTTTCTATTGGTGACAAATATGTATTACCATCAAGAACTCAAACAAGTGCTATTTTTACAATGTTTCAAGCTGCTTCAGGTGATAATGATCCCATCCATTATGACAGAGAATTTTGTAAAAAAAAAGGGCATCCAGAAATGTTAGCTCATGGTTTGCAAGTTTTAATTCAAACTGCAGCTGGTGCTGGTTCTTTTCCATCTGAAGTAAGAGAAAGTTTGTTAGGATTAATTGAAGTTTCCGGTAAAATGTTAAAACCTGTCTATAGAGAAGACACATTATACCCTGAGTTAGTTGTATCAAACCTTATTTTACAAAGCACAACTGGTATTATAGAAATGAAAGCTTTGGTGAATAATCAAAATAATGTTCTAGTTTTTGAAGGATATCACAAATATTTAGTTAAGAAAAAAAATAATGATAACTAAACATATTAATAATTTAATATACTATATTGTTTTTATTACTTTATTTTTTTCCAAATTCGCATTATCAGACCTTAAGAATTGTAAATATAATGAAAATATTTGTAATAAATTAAATCAAGTTGTTGGTATTAAAACTCCTATGATGGTAGCAAGTGGCACTATAATTGATGATGATTTTATAGTGACTAATAGGCATGTAGTAGAAGATCATGAGCTTTTTATCATTAGATTTAATGATGGTAAAATTAAAAAAGCCTTTCCTTTACCTCACAACTTTCCTGCAGATTTAGCAATTCTAACATTGAATAAAGAAACTGGTATTTCAAATCAATTTATACAATCATCCAAAATAAATGGGATGATTAGAGTTATAGCTTTTGATCAAGGAAGAAAATCAAATCGTATTTATGATAAAGGTAAAATAATTTCCTTTTCCGATATTAAAACTTTTCCTCAATCTAGAATACATACTGATGCAAAAAGTCTTCCTGGTAATAGTGGTGGAGCTGTAGTTGATGATACTGGAAATTTAGTTGGTATTTTGGCTTCAGGAGATGGAAATATTAATGAAATTGTTCCTATTTCATTAGTTAATGAAGTTATAAAGAATACTAGTAAGCAACACAAAGAAAACTTCTTTAAAATTGGTAAGAATATTAGGTTATGTGCAGACAATCTTGAGGAGGCTCAATATATTCAAAAAAACCTAAGTGATAAAATAGCAAATAACATTGACAATTATTGTTGGAATTCTAAGAACAAACAACTTATTGATCAAGCTGGTCAAACTTTTGGAAGGTTAGGGGATCTCAATAAGGCAAGAAAATTTCTTGAGAAAAGCGTTACACTTGATCCTTCTAGCCCAAACTCTCTTATTTCTTTAGCTATTGTATATCACATACAAAGAGATTTAGAAAAAGAAAGGCCCTTGCTATTAAAATTGCTTAAGCTAACTCCTGAAAATCCCCAAGTCTTGAGATTAGGTGTCCAAGTAGCTGGTATTTTGAAAGATAAGGAAATGTCTGAAAATGTTTTAGAACTTATGTCTAAGTATAATAAAGATGCTTTACCACTTGCAAAAAAATTTATTGAAAATGCTTTTAAATCTAATCAATAAGATAATTATCTAAAGGGTCTGGGATCCAGCCATATCTGGTTATTTTTTCTCCCTTTTTTATAGCTCTTTTCTTTAAAAAAGCTAATATATCATCTTTGGATGCTTTTGGATTTTTATCAAGATATCTTGAAATTAAGGCGACTAATCTTGGGACTGCATAACTTGTGCCGCCAGTTGAAGCTCTTACCCCTCTATGATCGATCACTTCTACACGTTCTGCTGGCAAGATAAAATCTACTGAATATCTTCCATAGTTTGATCCTCTCCCAAGTCTTCCTGTTTGATCTGAAGATGTTACTGTTATAATGTTGTCTAAGTCTAATGAAGCTGGATATATAGGTTTATTATCAATATTAAAACCATTATTTCCTGCAGAAACAATAAAAAGAATATCTTTATGCTTTTCCAAAGCCTCTTTAAAGCAAACCCAGTCTAAAATATTGTCTGAACCCATTGATAAACTAACAAGCTTAATTGAATTTTCAGCAATGTGGTCTATCAAATCTTTAAATTTGCACATATCATTAGCTGGAAACCTATATGGAGCTATCTTGGATTTAGGAGCCTCTTTTGATAATATACTAAAAACTGTTGTACCGTGGTGTCTGGGATAAAAGGGATTTTTCCTTGGGTCACTGTCAAATGGTTTATTATCATTATCCCAAAAATCATATCCAATTATTTTATTATTTCTAGTTGCAATATTTTTTTTTAATTTTTTGATTGTATAATTTATACCAGTATCAATTAAACCAATTAAATTTTTATCACTTTCATTATTTATAATGGGTACATCTGGATTAAGAAATTTTGTTTCTATTATATTATAATTAGACATATCAACTGAATTTATTTTAATTGGGATGTCTTTTTTGTCATAAATTAATATCCTAGCACTTTTAATATTACAATTCTTGTTAGAACGTATTTCTATGATGGGCTTATTTAAAAGACTATAAAATGTAAAAATAAGTCTTTGGATTTCATTTTTTCTAACAAATGACTGTAATTTTAATTTTATTTTTTTATTTTTATTTATAAGCAATTGATAATTATTACTTTTATCTGTTACAATCCATTCTTCCTCAATGTCTTTATTGGTAATATTAGAGACTAATTTAGAACAAAATTGATTATGATAATTTTTAATTTCATAAAGCTCATAATTATTTGTGTTACCAAAGCTTACCCTGGGTATAAGTATTATAAAAATACTTAAAATCAAAAATTTTTTAATTAATATCATATTTTATTTTCTTAAAGAAGGAAGTCCAACCCCAGTAGCTTCAAAACCTCCATCTACAGCTAAAATTTGACCTGTAATGTATGATGCTTTTTCAGATGCTAAAAAGTAAATAGCATTAGCTATTTCACTCTCAGTTCCATATCTGTTCAATGGAATTGCATCATGATATGCATCTATTATGTCTTGAGTATGAACTGCCATAGCAAGTTTTGTTTTTACTGGTCCGGGTGCAACACAATTTACTCGAATGCCATATTCACCTAATTCAGCAGCCTGTTGCTTCGTGAGTTGTATTATTGCAGCTTTTGATGTTCCATATGCAACTCTAAGCGTTGATGCTCTAAGTCCAGATATCGATGCTATATTGATAATGCTTCCTTTAGTGTTTTTTAGATAACTAATTGCTTTTTGTGAGCACATAAAAGCACCATCTAAATTTGTTTTCATTACTTTATTCCATCGGTTAAAGTTTGTCACCTCTATTGAACCAAAATCTGCAACACCAGCATTGTTAACTAAAACATCCACTCTGTCATGCCATTCGAAAATTTCCTGATACATCATATCTAAGTTGTTAAAATCTGAAATATCGTAACAAAATGATTTCATTAAATTATTAGCTAAAGATAAATTTGAAAGCTTGTTTTTATCTCTATCAACTATTGCTACTTTATAATCATTTTGATTAAATAATTTTGCAGTTGCCAGACCAATTCCTCTTGCCGCACCTGTTACTATAGCTAATTTTTTTTTAGTTGAATCCATAATCTACTAACTCAAAATATTAATCATTATCTAACAAAGGGTTTGTTGGTCTTTTGTCTAAGTCGGATTTCCACCGATAAACATTTTTATACTTATGTCCAAAATCAATTTTTAACATATTAGATAGATTAAACATAAAATGGCTAGTTATGTCAGCTATGGAAAATTTATCACCTAAAATAAACTTATTTTTAGATAGATGTGGTTCGATCCTATTTAATAAAATATCAAACATCTCAATTCCACGTTCAACTATTTCTGGAGACTGAGTAATGCTAGTTCGAGTACCTGGGACAACCTTTCCTTTAAAAAATGATGTTTTATTACGTACAGAATGTAATAGTGGTAAAAACCCATCTAATTCAATTCTTCTATTCCACATATCAATGACTGCTCGTTCTTCTGTATCATTGCCAAATAATTTTGTATTATTAGATTGTTCATCCAAATAACGACAAATTGAAATTGTTTCTGTAATTATTGTTCCGTTTTCTAACTCTAGAAAAGGAATACAATTAAATGGATTCATTGAATTATATGGTTCCTTGAACAATTCATCTTCTCTAACATTTACTGAAATTGTTTCCAATTTTAATTCTTTTTCTCTTAAAAACATTTCAACTCTAAGAGCATTTGCAGCTGGTGCAAAAGTGTACAGTTTCATCAAAAAATCCTTTCATTTGAATATTAATAAAAATTATAGATTAATTTTTAATTTTATATCCTGTTTTAAATATGTACCAAATTATGCTGATACAAATACTTGTAAAAATTAACATAAATATAATACTAGTAAAGATTGGAACATCTCCAACACCAAAAAAAGACCATCTAAATCCTGAGATTAAATAAACTATTGGGTTTAGTAGAGCAAAATTTTGCCAAAATGGTGGAAGCATATCTATCGTATAAAAACTACCTCCTAAAAAAACTAAAGGTGTGATAATAAGCATTGGGACAATATTCAACTGCTCAAAATTGTCTGAGACAATACCAATTATAAATCCCAAAAGGCTAAACGTCATACAAGTGATTAATAAAAAACAAAGCATAAAAAAGGGATATTTAATATCTAAGTCTACGAATAGATAAGATGTGCACAATATTATTAAACCAATAGAGAATGCTTTTGTCGTTGCAGCACCTACATATCCAATAACTATTTCTACAAAAGACAATGGGGCAGATAATAGTTCATAAGTTGTTCCAATAAATTTCGGAAAGTATATACCAAATGAGGCGTTGTTTACGCTTTGCATTTGTACAGTTAACATTATAAGTCCAGGTACAATAAATGCTCCATAAGAAACATTACTAATATTATCCATTCGTGATCCAATTGCAGCACCAAATACGATAAAGTAAAGAATTGTTGATAAAACTGGTGATACAAGACTTTGTATAAGAGTTCTAAATGACCTATTCATCTCATATCTGTAAATTGCATGTATGCCACGAATATTCATAAATTATTCCTTAATTATTTTTACAAAAATTTCTTCTAATGATGTTTCTTCTGTTTGGATGTCGAAAAGATTAATCCCAATTTTGTTCATATCTGATAGCAATGATGTAATTCCAGTTCTTTCTTTGCCAGTGTTATAATAATAAAGAAATGATTTACCTTCATCTATTAATTTCAAATTATATTTTTTTAGTTTTGTAGGAATAATATCTAGAGTTTTCTTTAACTTGACTTTGAGTGTTTTTACACTCATTCTTTTTATTAATTCCTTTTTTTCTTCTATCAATAATAGTTCACCGTGATTGATTATGCCAATTCTGTCAGCAATCATTTCGGCTTCTTCAATATAGTGAGTAGTTAAAATTATCGTTACACCTTCGTTTTTTAACTCTTTTATAATACTCCACATATCCTTTCGCAATTCAACATCAACTCCTGCTGTTGGTTCATCTAAGAATAGTATTTGTGGATTATGGCTTAAGGCTTTTGCAATCATAACTCTTCTTTTCATGCCACCAGACAATGATTTTATTATATTATTTTTTTTGTCATAAAGTTGTAACTTAGTCAGAAGTTTTTCAATATATTCATTATCATCTTTTTTCCCAAACAATTTTCTAGAAAATTTAACGGAATTTATTACTTTTTCAAATGGCTCAAGTGCTAGCTCTTGAGGCACTAAACCTATAAGTTCTCGCGTTTTCCTATAATCTTTAATTACGTCTAATCCATTTACTTTGATTAGACCCGAAGTAATTGACGAGAGGCCACAAATAGTTGATATAAGCGTAGTTTTTCCCGCACCGTTTGGGCCAAGTAAGGCTATTATTTCACCTTGTCTAATTTTTAGGTTTAAGTTTTTTACTGCAGTAAAATTATTGTCATATTTTTTTACAAGATTTTGAACATTTATTATTTCTGACAATTTGTTTTCCAGTAATTTGCTGTATGTAAAATTTTAAAGAGTTGTATTTAAATAAATAATACTAAATAATTGAATATCAACAAAATGGTAAATTTCAAAATTTTATATATTTAAATTAAACATATAGTAATAACTTTTAAACAACAATGAAGGATTCTCATGTTAGTAAAAATGGAAATTGATCTGGCGAAAGGTTTTGCGCCTTGGAAAGAGATGTTTATACAAAATGAACATAGATTAAATGCTCATGGAGGTAAATTAGTGTTTGCAGGTACGCCAAACGATAATGACAACAAATTGACTGTAATTATGGATTTTGAATCTATGGAATCACTAAAGAATTTTGGTAGTGATGAAGAATTGACCAAAACCAGGGTTGAAGCAGGTGCTATGGTTGAGACTGGAGTTATGACAATTATGAATGAAGCATCTTTTATAAGCACCAAATCATAAGTAAAAATTAAAATATATTTATTTTAAATTGGACAATCTTTGAATTTTGATCCAACTGTCTCAATAACTTTAGGCTGTTTTTCAACTTCATCACATATTTTTAATATGTTAGGGTAGTTTAAAAATGGCTTACCTTGACAAGCTTCTCTTAAAATTTCAAAACCACCTGTGTGTTCTACAGTCCTTATACAAGTATAAATAAATATATCAGCATATGAGCATGAATTACCAGTGACAAAAGGAGCTAAATTTTTGTCTTTTATGTGATTTTCTAAATATTGTAATCTTTTATGATGTAATTTTGTAAGATTAGAAATTCCTAATTCCTTGCCACCTTCAGCTAATGTGTCTGTTAATCTTAAATTTCTCCAAAAAGGTTCATTATGGCCAGTAATAATGTCATGAAATGGAGATAATACAAATGAGTAATAATCTTGTGCCCAAGACCAATACATAGCAGATAATGCTGCATTTTCAGTTGAAGTAGGCGTGAGAGGGCCTGGATATTTATTAATTAAATACTGAACTATGGCCAATGAATCATTTAATTCTATTCCATTAGAATTGTCTTTTAACCATGGTATCGTTCCAAAAGGAGCCTGAGTATCTTTATCAAAGTCTTCACCCATAGGTTTACTCATAAGCAAATTAACTTTTATGTTATGCATTGCACAAATAATATTTATTTGAAGGCCCCTTCCTACAATCGGAAGATAAACAAGATTAATGTCAGTCATATTTTAAACTCCAATATTTTTTATGATAAGATTTTTGCAGATTTAGAAAAAAAAGCAATGAATTGATTAGTTAGTTGAATCAAATACAGAATTAATGATAAGGCTTAATGATGATAGATGAACTCTATATTACTGGGGCTGGTGTAAGTGCAAGTAGTGGTATACCAACATTTAGAGGAAATGATGGTTTTTGGACTGTAGGAAGCGTTAATTACACACCTCAAGAAATGGCTACTAGGTCCATGTATGAAAATTATCCAGCGGACTTTTTATTATGGTATTTCAAAAGATTTGCTTCATACAGAAATGTTAAACCAAATTTAGCGCATCATTGGCTAGCTGACAAAAAGTTAATAACTCAAAATATTGATGGTTTAGACGGTAAGGCTGGAAATAAAAACTACATATCTATTCATGGAAGATTAGATAAAGTTGTTTATTATAAAAATGAGTTGGAAGAACAAGTGCCATTTGATGCAAATTGGAATGAAATCGATTTATCTTTAAATCCAAGTGATGAAGTTTTAAAAAAGGAATTGTTGAAAAAGTTTAAAATCAAATTTTATAATGGTCATTTAATACCCCAAAACGGTGTTTCTTTAAAACCATATGTATTGTTATTTGACGAAATTTATACAGATTTATATAGAATTTCAGAAGCTGAAGATTGGATGAACAAAGCACAAAAAATAATTTTTATAGGTACGTCATTTAGCGTTAACATTACTTCTATTGCATTAAGAATTGCAATATCCAGAGGGATAAAAATAGATATAGTAGATCCCAACCCAATTAAGATTAATTATGATAAAGTAAATTACCACCAAATGAATGCTGAAGAATATAGTAATTTTAGAAATTTAAATTAAATATTATTTATTAATAGGAATCCATGTTGCACTTGCATAAGCTGCTAATTTTTGGTCTTCTCTATATAAGTGAGATTGTAAAAAAACAATTGTTTTACCTTTTTTGATAAAACTTCCTTCGCATCTGACTTGCCCTCCGTTTATTGGAAGAAGGTATTTTACATTCATTTCTAATGTTGCTCCAGCACCCATTTTATGATGTAATAAATGCCCCATGGATACATCTAAAGCGGTAGCTATGATACCACCATGAAGAGTTCCTTGAGGATTGAACATAGGACTTTTGGCTTTAAATGAGACTATACACAAATCATCTTTATAAGTAGTTTGAAAACCGAGAAACCTTGAAAGATAAAAGGAGCCAAAATCTTGTTCATCAGAACTATCTGCATCTGAGAGCATCTTGGCACCTAATTGTTTTATTTTTGCAGAATTATCCATAAAATTTTCCTTTAATAATTAATTATTGAAAGAACAATTTATAATTTTTTAGTTTATACAAAATTTTGTTAACTTATCAAAATCAAAAATTATACCATGTCCAGGCATTTCAGGAGCTTGGGTGAAACCATCTTTAACTTTAAGAGGAGATTCAATGAATTCGTCAATTCTCCATGCATGGAATTCTAAATAAGACGCATTAGGGCATGATGCGAGTAGATGTACATGTAATTCATGAACTCCATGAGAACATATTGGTAAATTATTTATTTCAGCCAATTTTGCTACTTTCATGAAAGGTGTAATGCCTCCACATGTTGTTAAGTCAGGTTCAAGAAAATCAACACCACCAACATTAATAAGTTGATTAAATTCAGAAAGAGTATGAAGATTTTCACCGGCAGCAATTGGGATTTTCCCTAAAGATCTTAAGTGAGCATAATTTACAAAATCATCTGGTTTTATTGGCTCTTCAAGCCAAACTAAATTAAATTTTTCTATCTCTTTAAAAGCTATTACAGCTTGATCAATTCTCCATGCCTCATTAGCATCTGCCATTAACATGATGTCGTCTGGTAAATGAGTTCTCATGGCATCTAATCTTTTAATATCTTCAGATAAATATTCTCTACCTAGCCTCATTTTGATTGATCTGAAGCCGTCATCAAGAGATTTAGAAGCTCCATTAAGTAATTTTTCTATTGTAAAGTTTAAATCAATATTTCCTGCATA
>CACBXG010000021.1 GCA_902543145.1 uncultured SAR116 cluster alpha proteobacterium
AAATCTTCTGATAAGAAGCATTTTTTTATACATATCTTGTAATAAATTTAAATCATAGTTCATTTTTGGTTCAGTTGATATTTTCTTAGCCATATTTTTATTCATTTTATTCCTATGAATTTAAAGTGGATACAATTTTACTTTTAACAAAGAATTAAATTTATTTCTAATACTAATTTAATCTATTATTTAATATCAACGACTATTTGATCAGATTGTATCAATCCTAAAAGATCATATGAAATTTCAGTGATATAATCTGAGTCTAAATTATTATCTCTTAAAAGATTAATCTCACTCATAATATTTTTTTTATTATTTATAAGTTTCTTGAACTGTTTATTTGCTAACGATATTTGTGAATTAAGCGAAAAAATTTTCCAAACGGACCTTTCACCCAAAAAAATATGAGAAATTAAAAAAACAAAAACAATAAAAGTCAAAATAGTTAAAGAATTTGAAACAAATTTTTTTCTTATTAGATAATTATTCATATATAATCCTCAAGTATGTGAATTAAAAAAATGTTTTCCATAATAATGAGCATTATCTCCAAGTGTCTCTTCAATTCTAAGAAGTTGATTATACTTAGCTGTTCTATCACTTCTAGACAATGAACCTGTTTTAATCTGACCTGCATTAAGTGCCACTGAAAGATCACTTATAAAAACATCCTCTGTTTCACCTGATCTATGAGAAATTATAACACCAAAATTATAATTTTTAGCAAGCTCAATAGTTTCCAGAGTTTCTGAAACCGTTCCAATTTGATTTAATTTTATTAAAATTGCGTTTCCTGAGTTTTCTCTAATACCTTTAAAAAGTCGTTTTTTATTTGTAACAAACAAGTCATCTCCAACAACTTGTAATTTATTACCTAAAAACTTAGTAATCTCTTTAAACCCGTCCCAATCATTTTCGTCAAAGGGATCTTCAATTGACACAATTGGAAATTTTTTACAAATACCTTCCCAATATTTCAAAAGTTCATCAGTATTAAATGTTTTATTTTCACCAATTAAATAATAAAAACCTTTTTTATATAATTCACTTGCAGCAGCATCAATAGAAATAAAAATATCTTCTCCTAATTTATATCCACTTTTTTCTACAGCTCTTGAAATGTATGTAAGTGCTTCTTCAAGATTACTAATATTAGGGGCAAATCCACCTTCATCTCCAACTGCTGTTGAAAGAGAATTTTCTGACAAAATGTTTTTTAAGCTTTGGAAAATTTCTACACCAGCTCTAAGCGCTTCAGAAAATGTTGAAAACCCAATTGGCATTATCATACATTCTTGAAAATCTAATCCATTATTAGCGTGGGCACCTCCATTAATTATATTCATCATTGGCACAGGTAAAGTATTTGCCCTAATACCACCTATATAATGCCAAAGAGGTAAACTTCTAAAATTAGCAGAGGCTCTTGCAACAGCCATCGAAAAACCAAGCATAGCATTAGCCCCTAATCGACTTTTATTTTTTGTATTATCAAGCTCAATTAAATCATAATCTATACTTCTTTGATCGAGTGGATTTCTTCCAGAAAAAGTATTAAATATTTCAACATTTACATTTTCAACAGCTTTACTTACGCCAAACCCGTTGTATAAATTACTTTTTTTATCTCTTAGCTCATAAGATTCATATTTTCCTGTTGAAGCTCCTGATGGGACAGCCGCTCTACCAACACTTCCATCAGATAATCTTACATCCACTTCCAAAGTTGGATTACCTCTACTATCTAATATTTGTCTAGCTCGAACATCTTCAATATATACCATAATAACTCCAATTTAGGATAATATACTACGTTTTAATAATTTTATCTATTTCAATTAACTTAGCTAGTAAAGGTTCAAGTTCAGACATTTTTAACATATTAGGGCCATCACTTGGTGCCTTATCAGGATTTTCATGAACTTCAATAAACAATCCTGAAATTCCAACTGAAACAGCCGCTCTTGATAATGTTGGAACAAACTCTCTTTGACCTCCAGATATATGACCTAATCCACCAGGTTGCTGAACAGAATGGGTTGCATCAAAAACAATCGGATATCCAAAACTAGACATTTGTGGAAGTGCACGCATATCAGAAACCAGGGTATTATAACCAAAAGAAGTGCCTCTTTCGGTAAGTAAAATTTGATCATTTCCATTATTTAAAATCTTGTCTAATACATTTTTCATATCCCAAGGGGCTAAAAATTGTCCTTTTTTTACATTTATTACCCTTTTAGTATTAGCAGCAGCAATTAATAAATCAGTTTGCCTACATAAAAAAGCAGGTATTTGAATAATATCTGCAATTTCCTCAATTTCTTTACATTGATATGTTTCATGAACATCCGTTAATATTGGTAAATTAAAACTTTTTTTTACATCAGATAAAATACTTAAACCCTTTTCAAGGCCAACCCCTCTAGGAGACTTTGTACTTGATCTATTTGCTTTATCAAAAGATGATTTATAAACAAAATTTATCTTTAATTTTTTACATATATCTTTTATCATGCCTGCATGATTAATTGCGTGTTCTTTGCTTTCAATTGAACAAGGGCCAGCAATTAAAAATAAAGGGAATTCATTAGATACTTTAAAGTTTAATATTTGAACAATGTTTTGTGTCATTTAATACAATACCAAAATATATAACATTATAATAATCTTGATTGCTTTAAACTTGCATTAATAAATGAAGAAAAAAGTGGATGTGGATCAAATGGTTTAGATTTTAGTTCTGGATGAAATTGAACACCAATGAACCAGGGATGTTTTGGAACTTCTAGTATTTCTGGTAAAGAGTTATCAGGAGACATTCCTGAAAATATCAGACCATATTTTTTAAAATCTGAAATATATTTATTATTTACCTCATATCTATGCCTATGACGCTCTGAAATAGTCTTTTTTTTGTAAATTGAACTTACAAAACTATTTTCTATAAGTTTACAATCATAAGCCCCAAGTCTCATAGTGCCACCAAGATCAGATTCTTTATCTCTTTTTTCTAATCCTGTTTTTGTTTGCCATTCTGTTAAAAGGCCTACTATCGGTAATTTTGTTATCCCAAACTCGGATGAAGAAGCATCTTTCATATTAAGAACGTTTCTTGCGAATTCAATTACAGCCATTTGCATACCAAAACAAATGCCAAAAAATGGTATATTATTTAATCTAGCATATTTAATAGCGTTTATTTTACCTTCAGAACCACGCTCACCAAATCCTCCTGGAACAATTATGCCATTTATATCTTTAAAAATGTTTATTAAATTTAAATTTTGATCTTCTAAAGATTCAGAGTTCACCCATTTGATTGTCACTTTTACATTATTATTTAAACCACCATGATTGATTGCTTCAATTAGAGATTTATAAGCATCAATCAAAGAGGTATATTTTCCTACAATGCCAATATTTACATTTCCATCAGATGAATTTTGAATCTCATTTATTTTTTTCCAACGACTTAGGTTAATTTTTTTTGATAAATCTAGATTAAAATGTTTACAAATTTGTTCATCTAGTCCCTGTTTATGATAAGATATTGGAACTTCATAAATTGATGAAGAATCAAGAGCTTCAATAACAGATTCAGGTTTTAAATTACAAAATAAGGCAATTTTTGATTTTTGTTCATTTGGTATTCTGTCTTCAGTTCTACAAAGCAACAAATCTGGTTGTATACCCATTCCTTGCAATTCTTTAACAGAATGTTGAGTGGGTTTGGTTTTTAATTCTCCAGCAGTTTTTATATAAGGCAACAGAGTAACATGTAAAAAACAAGTTTGAGATAGACCTAATTCATTACCTAATTGTCTAATAGCTTCTATAAATGGAAGTGATTCTATATCCCCAACGGTTCCACCAATTTCACAAAGAATGAAGTCCTCATCGTTAATGTCAGATAGTATATATTCTTTTATTGAATCGGTAACATGAGGAATTACTTGTATAGTAGCACCTAAATAATCACCTCTTCTTTCCTTCGCTATAACGTTAGAGTAAATTTTACCTGTTGTAATATTGTCAGATTTTTTTGCAGGAACTCCAGTAAATCTTTCATAATGGCCTAAATCTAAATCTGTTTCAGCTCCATCATCTGTAACATAACATTCTCCATGTTGATAGGGACTCATTGTACCAGGATCAACATTCAAATATGGATCTAATTTTCTTAATTTAACACTATATCCCCTAGCTTGAAGCAAAGCCCCCAAAGATGCAGATGCTAATCCTTTACCTAATGATGAAACAACACCTCCGGTTATAAAAATAAACTTTACCGATGTATTTTTCATTTAATAACCTAGTTAATTATCAAGAGGAACAGCAGGAACTTTTGTGGAACTTTCTTCAATTGTTTTTTTTACTTCATTTGAAATCGAAGGAGACTCTTGAGAAGATAATAATGCAAGAACTATGGAAGTTAAGAAAAAACAACCACCCAGAAATGCTGTAAGTTTGGTCATAAAGTTGGCAGTACCTCTCGCAGTCATAAAACCACCACCAGCACTGGATCCTCCAATGCCTAACCCACCACCTTCACTTTTTTGCATTAAAACTGCTAAGATTATACATATAGCCAAAATAACATGTATAGCTAATATTACTGTAATCATTTAATATCCTGTAATTATAATGAAGTATTTAAATGTTTAACTGCTGCTGAGTAAATTGCAAGAAAATCTTTTGCTTTAAGGCTTGCTCCACCTACTAGTACACCATCAACATTAGTTATTTTTAATATTTCCTTTATATTTTTCGTGTTAACTGAACCTCCATAAAGAACGTCTATATTTTTATTTGAAATTTTTAATACGAATTTTTTTATATGAGAATGCATTTCTTGAATTTCAAATGCACTTGGGATTTTTCCAGTACCAATTGACCATATAGGTTCATATGCTATTATTAAATTTTTAAAATTATTTGGCAAACAGTCATTAATTTGTTTTTCTATATATTCAAGAGCCTTACCTTCTTCTCGATTAGTTAAACTCTCTCCTACACAAAGAATAACTTTTAAATTAGAATTTATTGCAGTTTGAGCACGTGACTTTATTTCAGCATTATTTTCATTATTTAGTATTCTTCTTTCAGAGTGTCCTAATAACACATATTCACAACCCGTTTCTTTAAGAAAATATGCTGAAATTTCTCCTGTGTACGCTCCAGAAGATTTAAAATGACAATTCTGTCCTCCAACAGATATAGGCAAGTTGTAAATAAGATCATGTAAATAATCTATGTAAATGAATGGAGGGAAAATACATGAATTTATTTGGTTTGAAAATTTAAATTTATGTAAAGATTTAGTAAATTCTGAAATAGATTTTTTGTCTAAATTCATTTTCCAATTTGCAGCCACAAACATATGAATATCATTTCTCAATTGCTTAAAGTTAAATATTTGAATAATTACAAATTAAATTATTTAAAATATAATACATATAGTATATTAATTTAAAATTATTAACAATTCTATCAGGTAATTAAATGTTAAGAGCTCTTCGGAACCAAACACAATCCATATTTTTTAAATGCTTTCTTGTCCTGTTAATCTGCGGATTTGCTTTGTGGGGTGTTGGAGATTTAACAGGAGGATCCAAAGGCAAGAGTGTATTAACTGTTGAAAATCAAACTATATCAATTGAAGAAGCTCTAAATGAAATAAACAGAGCAAGGTATATGTTACCTGATAGACCTAGCTTAGAGGATGCAATTAAAAATGGCATTCATAAAAGCGTTTTAAACAAACTAGAACAAGATATTTTAATAAATGAAGAAGCTAATTTTCTAGACTTAAATGTTCCTTTATCTGAACAAATGAGATTAATTAAAGAAGAAAAGGCATTCAAAGATCCACTTGGTAAATTTTCACAAAACAAATTTATACAAAGTCTTAAAAATGCAGGATTGTCTGAGGAAAAATACCTATACACAATAAATACTAAGTCAAATTTTAAACAACTACTAATGCCAATCATAAATAACGATTATTATAATAAAAAAATTGTAAAGAAAATTATTGATTGGCAAAATGAAGTTAGAGATATTGAATATGAAATATTTAAAATTGTTAACCAAAATGAAATTAAAAATCCATCTGTTGATGTTTTGAAATCTTTTTATGAAGAAAATAAAAAATCTTATGAAATACCTATGACAAGAGACATCAAATATTTAAAGATTATTCCATCCTATTTTGAAGATCAGATAGTAATAAATAAAAAACAAATAGATGAAAAATACGAAATTGAAAAATCAAATTATAAAATAGAAGAAACAAGAGAAATACTCCAAATAACAACACAAAATGAAATTAAAGCTCAGGAATTTATTGATTTGATAAAAAAAGGTAAAAATTTCAATGAACTTGCAAAAGATAAATTTAATCTAAATGAGTCAGACATAAATTTAGGCTATTTAAAAAAATCTGACCTACCATTAGAAAGTGCTAATATAATTTTTAATGCACAATTGAATGAAACGTTAGGCCCTATAAAGACTAAGTTTGGATTAAGTATATATAAAATAATTACTATTTTACCCGAAAATCAATCTAGTTATGATGATATAATAAAAGACATTAAGGAAAAATTAATAAAAGAACTATCAGTAGAAATACTTTTTGAAAAAATTGATGAAATTGAGGATTTAATAGCAGAAGGTAATAACATTGAAGAAATTGCAAAATCAAATATATTTAATAAAAAAGTTTCAGTTGAAAATTTAAATAAAATTTCAAAACAAGGATTCGTTTACTCTTACAATGAAGAAACATCTTTTTTAGATAAAAAACCTGAATTTATTAAAAATATATGGAATACAGATGTTAATGAAATAAGTGAAATTTTTAATTTAAATGATGACAATTATTATATTATAGAAATTGTTAATCAAAATAATAGTGAAACCCCAACATTTAATTTAATTAAAAATAAAGTTTTTGATCAATGGCTTAAACAGGAATTAGTTTTTAAAACTAAAGAAAAATCTAAAAAAATAGTTGAATTAAAAAACAATAACTTATCATTTAGGTCCTCTCTAAAAAGAAATGATAAATCTTTAGGAAATATAAGAGATCAATATTTAATTACTAAAATTTTTGAAATTGAAAATGATGAAATAGAATATATTTTGTCAGAAGATAATTTAATTGCAATTAAGGTTATTAAAACTAAAACAGATAATTATAAATTTAATAAAATAACATTTAACGATTTAAATCTCAGTTTTTCTAAAAGTTTTTTAAGTGACATTTCTAATTTTTATGTTCAACATTTAGCTTCAAAACATAAATTACAAAGAAACTATAAAGAATTAGAAAACTATTTTGTTAATCAAAAAAATAATTAATTTAATTAATATTTTTTTTAATTAAATTCAAACCTTGTTGAATTAAATTAATTGATTTTGTTAATTTTATATTTACAGAATTTTCAACATTTTTAATGTCTTTTTGACTATTTTTATCGATAATACTTACTGCTCCTTTTATGGTAAACCCTTCTTTATAAAGTAAATTTTTAATCATTAACAGAGTTTCAATATCTTCTGAAGAATAAAAACGTCTTCCACTTAAACTTTTTTTGGGATTAATCGAAGAAAACTTCTTTTCCCAAAATCTTAACACATGAGATTTAACACCAGTAATTTCAGCAGTTTTAGATATTGTGTAAAAAGAATTTTGATTAGATTTTAAATCAAACATTATTATTATTATTTAAAAGATGACTTCAAAACGTTTGAAGAAGTAAAAGTGACAACATTTCTTTCTGTTATAGGAGCTTCTACGCCAGTTTTCGGATTTCTTCCAATTCTTGATTTTTTGTGCCTTACAGAAAAAGTTCCAAATGAGGATATTTTAACATCATCTCCTTTTTCAAGTTCATCTAAAATAAATTCAAAAATTTCTTCAATTATCATAGAGGAATCAGATAAAGACAAACCTACATTATCACTTATAGCTTCAATAATATCATTTCTAGTCCAAGTTTTTTTCATATTATTATCTTAGTATAATTTAATTAAGTTAAAAGTTTTTTTTATAAATTTTTTGGCTTACCAATTCTTATTATAGAAGCCCCCCAACTTAAACCTCCACCAATTGCGTGTAATCCAATTAAATTTCCATTTAAAATTTTATTTGAATTTATAGCATTGTCTAAAGCTAGAGGAATAGAAGCTGCAGATGTATTACCATGACTTTTTACAGTAGAGATAACCTTACTTATGTCAATTTTCAATCTATCAGCAACAGCTAATATTATACGTTGATTAGCTTGGTGAGGAACTAAACAATCTAATTCGTCAATTTTTTTGTTTGAAGCAATTAATGCTTCTTCAAGAGAGGTAGAAAGTTTATCTACAGCATGTTTAAAAACCTCTTTGCCTTCCATTTCAATAAAACCTACTTTCTGATTTGTTGATACACCACCATTAGTTTTTAATAGATCGTAAAATTGACCATCTGAATGTATTACACTGGATAAAATTCCCCAATCATCATATTTACATTCTGTATTTTCAAATTTTTGGAGAATTACAGCCCCAGCACCATCACCAAATAATACAGATGTAGATCTATCATTCCAATCTAACAACTTTGACATAGAATCTGCACCAATTACTAAACAGTTTTTATAATTACCCTCTATCATCATTGATTTAGCAACAGACAATGCAAACACAAATCCAGCACATACAGCTTGAATATCAAAAGAAACTGCATTAATTTTTAATTTTTTTTGAACTAGTGTTGCAGTTGATGGGAAAGTATTATCCGGAGTAGTAGTAGCCAAAACTATTAAATCAACATCATTTTTAGAAATTCCTGCATTTTCTATAGCTTTATTAGCTGCTAAAAAAGACATATCAGAAGTCTTCTCATTATCTGTTACAAAATGACGGTTTTTTATTCCAGATCTTTTAGAAATCCACTCATCAGAAGTATCAACAAAATTTGAAAGATTTTCGTTTGAACATTTATTTTTTGGTAAGTAGGATCCGACACCAGTTATCAATATTTTATATGAAATTTTTGAATCTCCCGGAACTATAAATTTTTAAAGCTTATATTTTATTTTACTAATCTTATTTTTTAAATCAGATATAAAGTTATATCTAACCATATCAACAGCAACACCTATTGCATTTGCAAAACCAAAAGAATCTGTACCTCCATGACTTTTCACAGCGATACCGTTGAGACCTAAAAACACAGCTCCATTGTATTTTCTAGGATCCATTTGAAGTCTAAAATTATTAATAGCTTTTTTAGCAAACAAATAACCGATTTTTGAGCTAAAGGAACTATTGAGAGCTTTTTTTAAATAAGAGGTTACTAGTAAAGCTGTACCTTCAGCAGTTTTTAGTGAAACATTACCAACAAATCCGTCTGAAATTATAACGTCTGCCATACCCTGTGCAATTTTATCACCTTCTATAAACCCTTTATAATTAATTTGTTTATCTAAGCTATATAAAATTTTTGAAGCTTCTTTTATATAATCTAAGCCTTTTTGTTCTTCTTCACCAATATTTAATAGAGAAATTGAAGGATTTTTTATGCCCATTACAATATTAGCGAAAGCTTGCCCCATGAAAGCAAATTGAACTAAATTTTTTTCATCACATTCGATATTTGCTCCTAAATCTAACATACAGCTTTCACCAACAATCGTTGGGAAATAAGCTGCAATTGCTGGCCTTGTTATACCGTCCATTGGTCTTAAAATTAATTTTGACATTGCCATAAGAGCACCAGTATTACCAGCTGAAACTATTGCATCAGCTTTGCCTGATTTTACAAGTTGAATTGCCATGCCCATAGATGAGTTTTTACCTTTTCGAACAGCTATACTTGGCTTTTCATTTGCATCGATAATTTGATCAGTATGAATGATGTTTGAGTTTTTTAATATTTTAAGTGAGTCTATTATAGGAAAAATTTTGTCCTTATTTCCAAAAAAAGAAAATTTTAAATTTGGATACCTAATTTTAGATTGTGCAGCCCCTTCAATAACAATTTGAGGAGCATAATCACCACCCATTGCATCTAGTGATAAGTGAATTGATTGTGTCAAAATAACTCCAATAAAAATATAGATAGAACTACAAAATTTAAATTAGTAAACTATTAACAATAACGTTTGATTAATGCAAATTAATAAATAATTGAAATTAAACTCATTCGAAGAAATTGTCTATTAGAGGAAAATTGAATTTGCTTGATATAAAATATTTAATTTGTTTATCTTTGAATTCTTCAATACATTTCTTACAATATCTTACTAGTAATTTTGGTTCGTTATCGTATTGATCTACGTTTCTGTAAATGTTTTTTATAATGCTTTTTTCTAGTTTAGTGTAATTATCTTTTTCGAAACAAGCACAATAAGCTTTTTGTCTTCCCATGTAAGATCTTATCATATCTTTTATTTTAATATTAACTCCTACGTCTCCTGCTCCTAATTCCCGCAAACTTAAATCTAGATCTAAAAAAATTTTATCAAATAAAATTTGGGAAAATTCCAAACCTTTTGAACCTGATCTTGATAATGCAAAAGTCAATATAATAGAAAATAAAGCTAACAAATCGTACCTACCATCTAATGTGTCAGGTATATTAAGTTTAGTATAAAAGACTTTATTTCTAGAAACATTAACAATTTTTTGATAAAATATATCTACTAAATCTCTTTTTTGGCGCTTTGTAATTAAATAAGAATTAAAAAACATTTTTAAATTTTTCCTCAAAAAAGAAATAACAATAAATATTAATATATCAAATAAATTAAATTGGAAACATATATGAATAATTTAAAACTTGTTATAATTTTCTTAATTTTTATTTTTAGTTCTTGTACTCAAACAATTCAAAAAAATGGTTTGTCTGAAAAAAAAATAGAAAATATTAATATCAAAATTGGAAAAACATCAAAAGAATATTTAATAAATAATTATGGGCCTCCAATTTTTGAAAACATATTTAATGATAATGTAATTTATTATATATCACATAGTACAAGTTATAAAACTTTTGACAAACGCAAAACTAAAAAATTATTAGTTTTAGAAATTACATTAGACAAAAAAAACATTGTACAAGATTTCAAAAAATATACACAAAAGGATAGCGTTCAAATTAATGTATCTAAAAAACAAGATGATAAAAAAATAAATTTTACATCCTTTTGGAAAGACATAATTAGAGCAATAAGAAGAAATAACAACGAAAATTAAAAGTGTAAATAAGAGTTTTTAGGTTTAGAAGTATTATTTTTAAACTTAAGAAATTCTTTTTTAAATTCTTTAAAAACACCTATTTTAGTTAACTTTAAATTCATTTTATTTGATAGTTTCTCTACTAAACTTTCATGTGAGTTATCACAAGAAAATAATAACTCATAATCGTCCCCACCATATAAAGCTGAATCTAAAATTAATTTTTTATCAAGGTTTTTTATATTTGGCAGTGGGATTTTACATAAGTTTAATTCGACCGTTAATTTAGAGTTTTTAGCTAAATGAATTGCATCTTGTATTAGTCCGTCTGAAATATCAATCATTGAGTTAGCTATATTTTTAAGTGCAATACCTAAATCAACTCTTGGTTGTGGAATTAAATATTTTCTTTTAGATTCTTCAAATTCTTTTGAATTAGAGTTGAAATTGTCTAATCCTATTTTTGACAAACCTAAAATTCCTGAAACATATAAGTAATCTCCTATCTTGGCTCCGTTTCTTGAAATTGATTTACCTTTAACAGTTTCGCCAAAAATTGTAATAGTAATATTTATATGTTTTAATGAAGACGTTAAATCACCTCCAATTAATTTGATACCAAATATTTCTTGGTCGTCTTGAAGACCTTTGGCAAATTTAGGTATAAATTGACTTGCTTTAGTCTTTGGTATGCTTAATGAAAGGTTATAAAAAATTGGTTTTGCTCCCATTGATGCCATATCAGATAGATTAACTCTAAGACTTTTTTTTGCTATATCTACAGGATTCTCATTTCCGAAAAAATGAATGCCCTCACACAAAGTGTCAGTACTAATAATCAAATCAAAAGATGGCTTTTGATTAAATATTGCTGCATCATTTTTTAAATTAATAGCAAATTTGTTTGTTAAAGGTCTAAAATATTTATCTATATAGTCAAATTCATTCATTTTAATTTTCATACATTTCTTTTGAAATATTTTCTAGTATTCCATTAGCAAAATCTGGGCTTCCCCCAAAAACTTCAATTATACTTATATATTCATTAATTATTGTTAATTTTTTAAATTTTCTTTCGAAAAGTAATTCATATGTTGCTAATCTTAATACGGATTTCTCTGTTTCACTTAATCTATCGATTGTCCAATTTTTAGATAGTTTTTTTGAAATTATTTTATCAATTTTCAAAATGTTGTTACAAACACCTCTAATTATTGTATTTAAGAGATCATAATCCAAATCTTTTAAACCTAATTCCTCTAATGTTGAAGGAAGATAGTTTATCATGAAAGATTTGATTAATTTATCAATATCACAGTCAGAATAGGATACACCATACAATACTTGAGCAGAACATATTCTTGAAGCTGTTTTTTTTCTTATCGAAATATGTCTTAAATTTTCTTTAAGTTTATATTTAGTATCATTCATAATTGATACTATTTTTAATATTTATCAGAGATAAGCAAGCAAGAGCTGCATCTGCACCTTTATTTAATTGTTGGGGATCAGATCTTATAATAGCTTGATTTTTATTAGAAACAGTTAAAATTCCGTTCCCTATTGGTATAGAGTAATTTATGGATAAATCTATTAAAGCTCTTGCTGATTCATTAGCAACTATTTCAAAGTGATACGTCTCACCTCTTATAACACATCCTAAAGCTACAAAGCCGTCAAAAATTGGTTTTTTTAACGATTTGTCTAAAACAAATTTTATTGCTGGCGCAACTTCTAGAGCTCCTAACACATTTAAAATTTTATAATCTACAGATTTAGATTCTAGTATTTCTGTTGCTCCTTTTATTAAATTACTAGCGATATCTTTGTAGTAAGGAGAACAAACTAATAAAATTTTTTTTTTATCTATCATAATTTTATCCTAGTTTTTTCCAGTTTTTTATTTTTAAATCAAATCCTTCTAAACCAATTGCATTAGCTTTTTTATTAGATAATACCGTCATGTTTTTCACACCTAAATCTGATAAAATTTGAGCACCTACTCCATATTCTCTAATATTAGCAGATTTTTTTTGGATTGATTTTAAAGATTTCGAGATCCTTTTTGATAAAGATTCAGGTGATAAATCTCTTATCAAAATAATAATTCCATTTCCTTCATTAGCTATAGTTTCCATAGCAGAAGATAATTCAGAACCATTTCTTTCTGTTGATTGTTTTCCTAACACATCTGATAAAAGATCAAGAGCATGAACTCTTACTAAAATTGTTTCATTTGGATTAATTATACCTTTTACTAACGCAATATGTTCTGATTGATCAATTATGTTTTTATATATGATTATTCTCCATACTCCACCAAACTTACTTTCAAGAATTGATTCAGAAACTCTTTTTAAATAAATTTCATTTTTCCTTCTATACGATATCAAATCTGAAATTGAACCAATTCTAATGTTATGCTTTTTTGAAAAAGTAATAAGATCCGGTAATCTAGCCATTTCTCCATTATCTTTCATTATTTCACAAATAACTCCTGAAGGATTTGCATTAGCAAGTTTTGCTATATCCACGACAGCTTCAGTATGACCAGCTCTTATTAGAGTTCCACCATCTTTAGAAATCAATGGGAAAACATGTCCAGGTGTTGTAATTTCGTTTTTAGTTGCATTAGGATTAATTGCTGTTTTTATTGTTATTGATCTATCTGCAGCGGAAATACCTGTAGTAACTCCGTGAGTAGCTTCAATGGAGACTGTAAAAGCAGTTTCAAATCTACCTTCATTTCTTCTTTCCATCAAAGATAAACCTAAATTTTCTGATTGTGATCGTGTTAAAGATAAACAAATAAGCCCTCTACCGTATTTTGCCATAAAGTTTATTGCATCAGGTGATGCAAACTCTCCTAAAACACACAAATCACCTTCATTTTCTCTATTTTCATCATCTACTAATATAAAAATTTTACCTTTAGATGCATCTTTGATTACATCTTCAATACTGGAAAAACCCATTTCAACTCCAAGAAAAACCTCTTACTTTTGATATCATATCATAGTTACTTAAATTGCATTAAGACTTTCTAAATATCTGACTAAAATATCAATTTCAATATTTACAATAGTTCCAGTTTTATAATTCTTAAAACTAGTGTTTGACCAAGTAAAAGGAACAATATTTACTGTAAAAAAATCATTATCAACTTCGTTAACTGTGAGAGAAACACCATCCACTGAAACAGAACCTTTCGAAGCAAAATACTTTAAAAAATCTCTATTTATATTAAAAGTTATTTTATATGAACCATTAATCTTTTCAATAGAACTAACCACTGCGGTAGTATCAACATGTCCATAAACAAAATGACCACCTAATTCATCTCCAACTTTAAGAGACTTTTCTAAATTAATTAAAGATCCAACCTCCCAAGTTGAAAAGCTTGTTTTATCTCTAGTTTCGTCACTTACATCAAAAAATAATGTATTATTAGAAACTTTTTTTAAGGTTAAACAAATTCCCGAACAAGATATAGAAGCACCAATGGTTAATGTATTTATATTAAAATTACTATTCCTATTATTATCATTTATCACATCAATCAATAATTCCCAATCATTAGGATGTGAAATTCTATTAACTTTTCCTATATTACTTACAATACCTGTGAACATGTAATATCCTTATTTGTCAAATTTCTTATTTCTAGAATATTATCTTCAAAAGTTTTAATACTAGAAATTTTATAATTTTTAAGATCATTAATTTCTTTTAAGTTTAAATTATTAACAAAAGGAAGACCATCATTACCGATAATATTTCCAGATCGAAATATTACTAATTCATCTACTAAATTTAGGGACAACAATAAAGTATTTATAATAGAACCTGCTTCAATTAATAAATTATTAATGCCTTTTTTAGCCAAATCATTAAAAATAAAATTAAAAAATTCTTCATCATTTAATTTCTTATCAACTTTGATTTTTTTTACAAATTTATTATTAGTCAAATGATTTTTCATTTCCATAAAAGAATAAAGAAAGATGTCTTTTTTATTTGGTGAATCATATATATTATAATTTGAAGATACTTTTAAATATCTATCCAATACAATTTTTGTAGGGCTTCTTTTTTCTAATCCATTTAGTCTACAATTCATTATTGGATTATCTTTTAAAATAGTGGAACTTGAAGTCATAATAGCATCGTTTTGTGATCTTAAAAAATGTGCATAAGAGCGACTTAATTCATTGGTAATCCATTTGGATTTATTGTTTTTTAATGCAATTTTACCATCCAATGAACAGGCAATTTTAAGTGAGATATAGGGTTTGTTGAGTAAAATCCTAGAGAAAAATCCATTATAAAGTTTTAATGCTTCATTTTTCATAAAATTTTCATGAACCTTAATTTCCTTTTTTCTTAGAAAATTGATTCCTTTTTTATTAGTTCTATGATCAGGATCTATACAACTAACAAAAACTTCTTTGATACCAGATTTATAAATTTGCTCAGCACAAGATAATCCATTTTTATTTTTATGTGCACAAGGTTCTAGCGTCACATATATTGAAGACCCAATTAAATTATTTTTGTCAGAAACATTATTGATTGCATCTTCTTCAGCATGTGGCCTACCTGACAAACCAGTTTTGCCATAAGATAATAATAAATCATTTTTAACAATCACACATCCTACCGGTGGATTTTTTCCAGTTGCACCCTTAGATCTTAAACCCTGTAAAATTGCATAATTCATCCATTTTTTATGGTTTGCTAACATTGATTGACTATAATTAGTTATTCTTTGATTTCTTGTTCTACAAATTTACCAAAATCACCGGCTTCTCTAAAGTCTCTATATACTGAAGCGTACCTTATATATGCAACATTATCAATTTCTGCCAAAGCATTCATTACTAATTCACCAATAAGTTTTGATTGGATATCATTTTCACCATAAGATTCTAGTTGTCTAACAATACCGTTAACAGCGCGCTCAATTGCATCATCTTCTGTTTGTCGTTTACGAAGTGCCATTAACATTGATTTTAAAAGTTTATCTCTTTCAAAAGGGATCTTTTTTCCATTTCTCTTTATTACAGTTAAATCTCTTAATTGAATTCTTTCAAAAGTTGTAAATCTTGAGCCACAGCTACTACATAATCTTCTTCTTCTAATTGAGCTACCATCGTCACTTGCCCTAGAGTCTTTTACTTGTGTATCATCTTTTCCACAAAAAGGGCATCTCATAATATTCTCCTATAAATTAATAAATTGGAAAACGTGTACATAAATTTTTAACTTTTTCATAAATATTTTGTTCTTTTTCTGCGTCTGATTTGTTATCTTTAAAACCGTCCAAAACATCTGCAATAAAGTTTCCTATTAATTCAAATTCTTTTTCTTGAAAACCTCTGGTTGTTGCAGCTGCTGAACCAAATCTAATACCTGATGTAATAGATGGTGGTAAAGGGTCAAATGGAATACCATTTTTATTACAAGTTAGACCAGCATTTTCAAGTGCCAATTCTGCGCTTGCCCCTGTTATATTCTTATTATTTAGATTTAATAAAACTATGTGATTATCAGTTCCACCAGAAACTATTTCATAATCTCTTTTTATTAATGTTTTAGATAAACATTGAGCATTTAAAACAACGTTTTTTGCATATGTTTTAAATTCGCTTGATAGCGCTTCTCCAAAACCTGCCGCTTTGCCAGCGATTACATGCATTAATGGACCTCCCTGAAGACCAGGAAAAACAGCAGAATTTATTTTTTTAAAAAGTTCTTCATTATTTGTTAAAATCATTCCACCCCTTCCAGATCTGAGGGTTTTATGGGTGGTTGTCGTTACTATATCTGCATAGTCAATAGGGTTTGGATGAACACCACCAGCAACCAGCCCTGAAAAATGAGCCATATCTACTAATAAATAGGCATTAATTTTATTTGCTATTTCCCTAAATTTTTTAAAATCAATTATTCTAGGATATGCAGAACCTCCTGCAATAATTAGTTTTGGCTTATGTTTAATAGAAAGTTCTTCAATTTCTTTAAAATCTATTAATGAATCCTCTTTCCTTACACCATACTGAATTGCATTAAACCATTTACCAGACAGATTGGGTTTAGCACCATGTGTCAAATGTCCACCAGCTGCCAAACTCATTCCTAGAATAGTATCGTCTGGCTTTAATAAACTTAGAAATACAGCCTGATTTGCTTGAGCGCCTGAGTGTGGCTGCACATTTGCAAAGTTAGAATTAAAAAGTTTTTTTGCTCTATCAATTGCAAGTTTTTCGACTTCATCTACATATTCACATCCACCATAATATCTTTTACCAAAGTAACCTTCAGCATATTTATTTGTTAAAACAGAGCCTTGTGCTTGTAAAACTGATTTTGAAACTATATTTTCTGATGCTATCAACTCAATTTGGTTTTGTTGTCTATCAAGTTCTCTATTAAGAGATTGATATAAAACTGGATCATAATCACTTATATCTTTGTCAAAAAAACCATCTTTATAAAACATTTATCTTTCCTTTTTATTGAATTCTATATTTTATCAACTCTTAAACTATGTCTGCCAGCCTCAAATTCAGTCTGCAAAAACTCTTTTACTATTTCCAAAGCTAATTTATCTTCTAAAATTCTTCCACCCAACGCGAGTACATTGGCGTCATTATGTTTTCTACTCTTAGAAGCCATTTCTACACTTGTACACAACGCTGCTCTTATATGTGAAAATCTGTTTGCAGCCATTGAGATACCAATTCCTGTTCCGCAAAAAAGTATACCCTTGGAATTACTTTTTCCTTTTATTTTTTTAGATAAGAGTTTTGCATAATCGGGATAATCTACTGGTTCTAAAGCAGAACAACCTAAATCTTCATACTCAAAATTATTATTTGTTAAAAAACTTTTAACTTTTTCTTTGAGATCAAAGCCAGCATGATCTGAGGATAAAAAAATTTTATTTGACATTATAATGTTACCAACGAAGATACTTAATGTTTTTTAACTCAGAAAACCTCAAAATTCAATTTCAAAATATAATTAAAAAAGATTATATATTTATAAAATATTATTGTTAAAAAAGTTATCAAATAATTTTTTTTCAATCACCCAATAAATTAAAGAAGCTGGTATAAAAGATATTAAAAAAGAAATAATTACCTTAGTTTTTAAGTTAGTTTTATCTGGAGCAGAGTTTGCCAATCCTTCTTCATGATTCTCAGAAATATTAACACCAATTGGAAGTGAAATAAAAAAAGAAATCATCCAAATCATTAAAAAAACCACAATATATGATACTAAACTCATTTATCTTTATTAAACTCTATTGATATGGACGCTTACTGCAGGTCTCTTTAAAAAAGTCGATTTAAATTCACTTCTAATGATCTTTTTTATTTTGTTAATAATGTCGTCGTCAGATTTTGATATACTTAACATATTATCATCTATCAAACTTTCAATTTTTAAAGAAAGACTGATTAAAAAATTATCCATTGTATTACTATCTGACACTCCTATTTGTGAAATCTGCGGAGGAACAACTAAATGATCTTCTTTATTGATTACAACTGAAACACTTACAAATCCATTCCATAATGAATGTCGTCTAATCGTAAATCTCTCATTATTTATAGGAACAATTTCACCAGCATCATACACATGATTAACAAAATCAATTTTTGAAATCACACTAGGAGAAGATCCATTTAACTTTATAACATCTCCATTTTTGGGTTTTATAATTTTTGGTACCTGACATTTATGAGCTAGTTCTGCATGTGCATCTATGTGCTCTCTAGTTCCATGCACCGGAATAGAAATTTTTGGCTTTATGTAAGAGTACATATCTACCAATTCATCTTTTGATGGATGACCAGAAACATGAACATTTTTGTCATCATCTGTGATTATTTCAACACCCATTTCTAGAAACCGAGTCTGAACTTTTAATATAGCATTTTCATTTCCTGGTATTTTCCTGCTGGAAAAAATTACAAAGTCACCTTTTTTTAATTTAATATATTTATCAGCATCTCTAGAAATTCTATTTAAAGCTGAATTTGGCTCTCCCTGAGATCCAGTAGAAATTATTAACACGTTAGATCTAGGAATTAAATTAAGGTCATTTACAGACAATAAATCAGGTAAATTATCTAAAATTCCAACCTCTTTTGCAGCATCAATTGCCCTTAATAACGCTCTACCAATAATTAACACTGATCTTTCAGATTTTTTAGCTATATCTAGTAGTGATTTAATTCTACTAATATTGGAAGAAAAACAAGTAACTAGCACCATTCCTTTTACATTAGTAATGGTTTCCATCAATCCATTATAAGCAAAATCCTCTGATGGTGTTCTACCTTCAACTAAAGCGTTAGTAGAATCACAAATCATTGCCAAAATTCCATCTTTTCCTAAAGATCGAAAATCATTTATGTCAATGTTTTCATTGATATTAGAAGAGTTGTTTAGTTTCCAATCTCCTGAATGAAAAATATTACCTGTTTTAGTAGAAATTAAAATTGACACAGGATCAGGAATGGAATGAGAAGTACTAACAGCTTTTAATTTAAAGGGTCCAATTTCAAATATTTCATTTATATTTAGAGTTTTTAATTTAATTTTATCATTTTTATTATTTTCTTTTAATTTCCTTTTTAAGAGAGCAATAGTAAAAGGTGTACCCCAGATAGGACATTTTATATTATTTGCAAAATATGGAATTGCTCCTATATGATCTTCATGTCCATGTGTTAAAATTATACCTAAAAATTTGTCTCCTAAAGATTTAATGAATTCATAATCTGGCAATAAAACATCAATACCTAAGTTTGTCTCATCAGGAAATGAAATGCCAAAATCAACTAGAATCCATTTATCATTATAATGATATAAATTTGCATTCATTCCTATTTCTTCAGAACCACCAACAGGCAAAAATAATAAGTCAGATTTATCCCAATACATATTTATCTTTCAAATAATTAATTAATTTTTATTATTTAAGTATAACTTTACTAATCCAATTAAAGTTAAATCATCTACAATGACATCAATACTTTTTACCGAGTTTTTGAATAAATTACTTAATCCACCAGTTGCTATAACTTTGTAATCAGTGAATTTATTTACTGATTTTATTTTTTCTATCAAACCCTCAATCATTGATACATAGCCCCAAAAAATTCCAGACTCCATAGCGCTTATAGTGTTTTTCCCAATTATAGAAGAATTCTTATCTACCAAAGGTCTAAGTGAAACTTTTGGTAAATTGGCTGTAGCTAAATAAAGAGCTTCCAAAGATAAGTTCACACCAGGTGCAATTATACCACCATTATAGCTACCATTTTTGCCAACAATGTCAAAAGTTGTGGCAGTTCCAAAATCGATTATAATAGCAGGTGAGATTTTTAATTTTTCAGCAGCATATGAGTTAACTAATCTATCAGCGCCTGCTTCTTTTGGATTTTCAATATTTACTTTAATTCCTAATTTGAGAATATTTTCATTAACAATCAATGTTTTGACATTTAAATATTTTTTTATTAGGGATTTTATATTTAAAAGTGCTTCAGGTACAACTGATGCTACTGATACTCCAGTAACATTTTTTATATCAAATTTTGATACTTCAAACATCTTTAATAACCAAGGATAATACAAATCTGCTGTCCTTTTAGGATCGTTATTAATTCTCCAACTTATTAATTGTCTAATTTGTTTATCTATGCTGTATAAAGCAAACACAGTATTTGTATTGCCACAATCAATTGCTAATATCATTATAATTCTTCATCTGGAAAAGAAAAACTATCAACGGAATAATATTCTAAAAATTCATTGTCAACTTTAATCTTCAAACTTCCATTATCTCCTAAGCCCAAAAAAACTCCATTAATATCATTAAATTGAGAGTTTAATTTGATAACAATTTTATTATTAATATTGTAAATAATATTATTTATCTTTTTTTTAAAAAAATTAAATCCTTTATCTTCCCAAATAGCATAGTTTTTAAATATAATTTTTAATATTACACTAGCAATATATTTAAGAGAAAAATCTTTATTTATATGATCGTACAATTTAGTAGTTTTCCATTTTATTTCATTTTTTGGTTTTTTTAAAATATTTAATCCAATTCCGGCCACGATAAAATCATCAAACGATTCTAGTAAAACACCTGAGATTTTACTTTTCTCAACAAGCACATCATTAGGCCATTTTAATTCAATTATATTTTTATCTACACCCAGTTTAATTAAAGTTTCTAGTATTGATAAACCAATTATTAAAGATAGTTGTTGCCATTTATCTTTACTCAATGTGGGTCTAAAAATTGTAGATAAAAAAAGATTTCCTTTCATTGACTCCCATTGATTATTATTTCTACCACGACCTTTTGTTTGTGAGTAGGATAAATATGAAGTCCCTTCTGGTAATCCTTTTTTTGCATTTTTTATCGCTACATCATTCGTGCTTGAACAAGTTTGCAAAATATTGAGATCAAAATTTGTCAACATAACCTACAAGTCTATTATCTATTAAAATCATAAGAAGTAAAAAATTTAAGATAATACCTAAATAATTTATTATTTTTAAGTCTTAAATTATTGCCTAATTTTGGAAAAATAAAATAATTTAAAAAAGCTAAAAAAATTCCTATGTAGCAGACAATATTTCTGGTTTTCAATAATTCTTCATTTTTATGAAAATTATTATTAATCGAAAAGCTAATCTCGTCAATTAACACCAAGCGCCACAAGTTTTCACCAAAATTACCTGTGAATAAATTATTCAAATACCAACCCAAAAAAATTATCAGTAAAGATAAAATAAATAGAATAAACTTTAAATAATATGATCCT
>CACBXG010000022.1 GCA_902543145.1 uncultured SAR116 cluster alpha proteobacterium
TGAATGTTTAAAAGAATCAGTCAAAAAAGATCCTAATTACGCTGATGCATGGATATGGTTGGCTGAACGAACAAGAATGATATACTCCTCAAATCCCAAAGCTGATAATAATAATTTGTTAGAAGATGCTGTAGAATATATTAATAAAGCTCTTATAATTGACCCAGAGTCACCAAAAGGCTTAACAGTCAAAACAATGATTGAATTTCATAAAAAAAACTGGGAAACGATGTTTATGTCAGCTGAAAAAGCTTTCAGTTTAAATGCAGGTGATCCAAGTGTATTAAGTAACCTTGCAGTAAATGTTGCGTTTGGAGGCGAATGCTCTTTAAACGATGTTACTTCGCCAGATGAACAAACTAAAAATATAAATAAAAAGAAATGTCAGTTTCACAGAGGTTGTTGGGATATGGGTTTAAAAGCTCATGAATTAGATACTGGTAATGTTGTTATTATGGACAATTATATGTTAGCGGCATGTTACAACATCGTAAAAGATGGAGCAAATGCGTTAAAAATGTTGAGTCCAATGCCTCACAAAACAAGGTTTTTTTATGAAATACATTCAGGTGTAGCTTCACACTTTGAAGGCAAATTTGAAATTGCACAAGATCATTTTGATAATGTAAAAAAATCAATAAAAGGTAATAAACTTCAAAAAATTTACGATATTTTCAAAAAGTGGAATAATGAACGTTTAAGCTATCCTGTTTATGAAGAAGTTTTGTTGAAATATGGCTTTGAATAGTTTTTAAATATTTAGATTATTGCCGTCTATTTGCAACAAGTGTTAAGTTTAGGTGTCTTATCGATCAAAATAGTGTTCTAAAATTTGACTTTCTTTTTGTAAAAGTTAAGGTTTTAGTTTTCAAGATTAATCAGATCTGTAAGGAAAAAAAGTCAGTAGTTACAATAATTTAATATATTTTAATTTTACTTGTGGGATGTCACATCTTGAATTTAAATCCAGTTTTTTTCTACTAATTTTAGAATTTTTAAATTTAGATGTCTTTAATAAATAAAAAATCTGAAATATCACTAGGTATATCTTTTTCTATTGCCGAAGTTATTTGCACAATAACCATTACAAGCATTGTAAAGTTTATTTCAGTAGAATTGTCTGTATTTATGATTCTATTTTTTAGATATTTATTTTGCATACCTCTACTTTTAATTACGTCAATTTATCAAAGAAAATCAAAAGCTTTTTACGTTGTATCTAAATCAACTTTAGCAATTAGAATATTTACTGGATTAGGGTCATTTGGATGTTTATTTGCAGCATTACAATTTATAGATCTTAGTCTAATGACAACTTTACTTCAAACAATGCCTTTATTTGTTGCTTTACTCGCACCAATTGTAATCAAAGAGGTAGTTGGTTGGTATAGAAAAATAACAGCTTTAATTGGGTTTATTGGTGTTTTACTAATACTGAAGCCTTTTTCAGAAGAATGGAAAAATTTTGGCATTATTCTAGGTGTTTTATCTCCTTTTTTTGGCGCTTTGATGACAATTTATGTAAGAAAGTTAAGTTTAACAGATCATCCAACAACTACGGCTCTTTGGTACAATATTATTGGTACAATTGTATTTTTATTTATTTGTTTATTTAATCAAACTGAGTTTCCAAATGATAATGCATTGATTATGTTTTTGGTAATTATTGGTATTATGTCAAGTTTTCAACAGTTTTTTTTAGCTTACAGTCTAAAGATGGCGCCAGTCAGTTTATTAGCTCCTTTAAGATATATATCAGTTCCTATTGGAATAGTAGTTGGTATTTTTATTTTTGATGAAGTTATTTCAACAACATTCTTTTTAGGAACTGTTGTAATTGTATTTTCTTCATTTTTAATTATAAAAAGAGAAACTGTAAAAAGTCAAATTAATGAACTAAATAGGAAATAATTAGTGTTGAAAAAGATAATTTTTACGATTTTATTTTCTTTTTTTTTAATTAGTGAATCATATTCTGAAGAAAGTTTCATATCATTAGAAAAACTTAAAAATTATGATATGGACAAAGTTATTTTTTTAAGACACGCCTTAGCTCCAGGTAATGGAGATCCTTCAAATTTTAACGTTAATGATTGTTCTACTCAAAGAAACCTTGATCAAGTAGGTATAGACCAAAGTAGGATGCTTGGTAACACTTTTAAAAAAATAGGTATTAAATTTTCAAAAATATATTCAAGTTTTTGGTGTAGGTGTAAAGACACAGCCTTAAATATGAATATAGGAGAATTTAAAACACATGAAGGTTTAAATTCCTTCTATGAAAAACATGCAGATAGAAAATTAACATTAATAAAATTAAATAATTTAGTTAAAAGCTTTGATAAATCAGGTGGACCATATCTATTTGTTACACACTATGTTAATATTTTAGCCTTTACCGGTTTGTCTACATCAAGCGGAAGTATGGTTGCATTTGATCTTAACTCACAAGAATCAATTCATATCAAATTAAATGACTAATTTTTTTTATTTTCACTATCTTTTATAACTTCATATTCACCGTCAATTACCTCACTTGTATGAGATTTACTCTTAAATCTGTTCATACTCTGTTTTAAATTTGCATTTGAAAATTCATTAAAATTATCTTTTTGAGGTTTTGAAGTATTTTTTGATTTCATTTTAAAATTAAGGATTTGTTTTGGAAAAATAAATAGAAGACTTGGCAAGGTAAATAAGATTGCAAATATCAAGTGCCATTCTAAAACATTAATTATACCAAAAAACACACCTATAGTTAAAAGTAAAAATGTAAACCTATAGAAAATACTAAATAAAATTATTACCCAGGCGAAGAAAGTTCCATATTGATAAGGTTCCATTAAAAATTGAATGCCTAAAAAGCCGACAATCACATAGAAACAAAATAGAGCAATTATTATTCCAACAGTAATTAATCCAAATTTAAGAAGATTTGTTTGTTTTAAAATATACATATTACTAAATAACTATTTTTTAAATATTAATTTTCCATTGTATTTTTTTAGATAAAAGACTTTTTTACCAGCCCAAAAACATTTTTTTTTGTCTGGAGCGGCTTCTACGTATTTGATTTTATCTTTCAAATGAAAAACTTGTCCACAACCTAAAAAAGTTAAAATCAGCTTTCCGTTTTGAAAATCTACTTTGTCTTGTCTTCCTTTCCTTACAGTTACAAATTTTAAATCACTTTGAAAACATTGACCAAATTTATTTTTTTTACAATTTGGTTCTTGACTATCTACTACCGATATATGTGCAGCAATGTTTTCGTTAAATATAAACCCATCATTGTCTAACATATTGCAATCATCAGTTGGTTTGCTGGTTTTGCCAGAAAACTCGCATTCAAACCAAGTTCCTTTTAATTCTTGAACAGCATAAGTTTTAAAACTTAGAACTAAAAATGATATAATTAAACAGGTTAATAAAACATTCACTCTGATTAAACTCATAATTCTCTCTTTTTTGATTTTACAAGTCGTATTTTATAATTAATTATAAATAAATACTAATATTTTTTCATTAGGATCTAGGAGGAGATTAACATGAAAATAGAAACAAGAGAAAAATTTCCAAACTTTGTAGGATTTGTCTCTGGGGTTAATTTGAAAAAAGAATTAAACGATGAATTAGTAGAAAAAATTGACGAAGCAATAAATAAATTATCTGTGTTAGTATTTAAAAATCAAAATATCAATGATGATGAACAAGTGAGATTTACTAGATATTTTGGCGAAATAGAAGCATCAGGAAAAAAATCAAACATTACAAAATCTAAAGATAGAAGATTGTCTGCTGATTTAGCAGATGTATCTAATCTAGATAAAAATAACAAACCTTTTACAAAAAATGATCCACGAAGGATATTTAATTTAGGAAATAGACTATGGCATACTGATAGCTCTTTCAAAAAAATTCCAGCAAAATACTCTCTGTTATCTGCAAGGAATATATCTAAAGAGGGAGGCAATACTGAATTTGCTGACATGAGAGATGCATATGATTGTCTTGATAATAATACTAAAACAAAAATTAAAAATATGATTTGTGAACATTCTTTGATTTATTCACGACAAAGATTAGGTTTTGATATGACTAAAGAGTTATCTTCAGAAGAAATTAAAAATTTTACACCTGTAGAGCAACCTCTTGTTAGGATGAACAATTTGACTAAAAGAAAAACAATCTTTCTTTCTAGTCATATTGGAAAGATTAGAGATTGGATAAGACCTGACTCAATGTGTTTTATAGATGATTTAATTGAATATGCTACTCAAATACAATTTAAATATGTTCATAAATGGTCTCAAAATGACCTAATTATTTGGGATAACAGACAAACTATGCACAGGGCTAGAGCATTTGACGATTTAAAAGAGAACAGGGATATGAGAAGAACAACGGTTTTAGGTGAAGAACAACTTATTTAATTATTAAGAGTTTACTTTTTTTAAATTTTCTCAAATCCAACGTTTAAATCTTCAATCAGGTCCTCTGTATCTTCACTACCTGTATAAATTCTTAAATAGTTACCTGTTGGAACATAACTGGATTTTAAATTTCTGTTTTCTGAAACATTCATGGTAGATAACAGGCTAGAGTAACCTCCCCAAGAGGAACCAATTCCAAAAATTTTACAATTATCAGCTATTATATCAATAGCTTTTTCATATACATTATCATGAAATTCAATAGCAAATAGTCCTGACGCACCTTTGAAGTCCCTCTTCCAGAGTTCATGGTCTGGGTGTTGTTCAAGAGCAGGATGAAAGACTGTTTTTATTATTTTTTTAGTTTCTAAAAATTTAGCAATTTCTAAACTATTCTGTGATGATTTTTTTAATCTTAAAGGAAGAGTTCTTAGACCTCTTAAAGACATATAAATATCATCAGGACTTACATAATTACCTGTATTTTTTGACCATCTTTGAAGTGCAATCAAATCTTCGTTATTACCCAAAATAACACCCATCATAATGTCAGAATGACCAGAGATGTATTTTGTAATTGCTTCTATTACAATATCTACTCCAAAATCGAATGGATTAAAATATATTGCAGTTGACCACGTGTTATCTATCAAAGATTTTAAATTATTTTTTTTACAAATTTTAACAACCCTTTTAATGTCAACTATTTCGAAAGTATAAGTTCCAGGGCTTTCTATATATATAGCTTTTGTATTATTTTTTATTAATGCTTCTAGGTGATCGAGGTCACGTGAATTGTAAAATTCAAATTCTATGTCTAGTCTAGGAAATTCTTCTTGGACAAATCTTCTTGCTGAACCATAGACAGAATCAGGAATCAAAATGTGATCTTTTGCCTTTAAGACTGACATTAATCCAATTGTAATTGCCCCCATTCCTGAGGGAGCTAATATACATCCCTCAGCATTATAAAGATCTGAAATTGCACTAATTAGTGAGTCTGAAGTAGGGGTTCCATTTCTTCCATAAGTATATTTTCCTGTTCTATTCCTATAATTATCCATTTTAGCACTTAAAATTGTGCTAGTCCTATATAAAGGTGGGGCTGGGATTCCGTGATTTTCAGACGGATTTTTACCTGAGTGTGAGGTGATTGTTTCTGTATTATAATTTTTAAGATTTTTTTTCATTTATTATTTTTTTATTTAAATTTTATATCTTTTAATATAAAGAAAATATATTTTTTATGATTTAAAGTAAAAAATTTTTTATTTTTATCTTGAAACTATACTAAATAAGAACGAAAGTACTACAAAATTCATGTTTAACATGGAAAACTTTATTAGTGGAGAAATAATATGAAAACTAAAATGCTTTTAGCAGGTGTAACTGCTGGAGTGATGTTTGCTGGTTCTGTACTTGCAAGCACATTAGACGATGTAAGAGCAAGAGGAAAGTTAAACTGTATTATTAATACAGGCTTAGCTGGTTTTGCTGCACCAGACGATAAGGGTAATTGGACTGGATTTGACGTTGATTTTTGTAGAGCAGTTGCTGCAGCTACATTAGGCGATGCAGATAAGGTCAATTACACAACAGCTACAGGTAAGACACGTTTTACAAAACTAGCTGCTGGTGAGGGCGAGTTATTGTCCAGAAATACAACTTGGACTTTTTCTAGAGATGTTGATTTATCTCAAACATTTATTGGTGTTAACTACTATGATGGCCAAGGATTTATGGTTCCTAAAGCATTAGGTGTAAAATCAGCTAAGGGATTAGATGGTGCTTCTGTTTGTATCCAAACTGGTACTACTACAGAATTAAATCTGGCTGAATTTTTTGCAGGTAACAACATTAAATATAACCCTGTTCCAATTGAAACTAATGCAGAAGCTCAAGAGCTTTATAAAGCAGGAAGATGCGACGTTTACACAACTGATGCATCTGGACTATACGCTACGATGATGAGTTTTGATAACCCATCTGATCATATGGTTTTACCTGAAATTGTTTCAAAAGAGCCTTTAGGACCAGTTGTAAGACATGGTGATGACCAGTGGGCGGATATTGTAGCTTGGGTATTAAGAGCGATGATGGCTGGTGAAGAAAAAGGTATAACATCCAAAAACGTTAAAGAACTTGCTGCTAAGGATAACAAAGACAAAGAAATAAATAGACTACTTGGTAAAGATCCATTGCAAGGTTTATCAAAACTTGGATTGTCTGCTGATTGGGCTGTTAACGTTATTAGCCAAGTTGGAAATTATCAGGAAAGTTTCGAAAAGCATCTTTTCCCTCTTACTATTAAAAGAGGCATGAATGCTCTTTATAGAGACGGTGGTTTACACTACATCCCACCAATAAAATAAAAATATTCTTCACTGCGTCTGATTTACAGGCGCAGTGAAACTTAACATTTCCAAAAAAATAAAAAAGATTTTTTCATGACTTTTTTTTCTAATATTTGGCGTAATGAGAAAAGCAGAGAGATTATAGTCCAAATACTTGTTTTATTTTTTTTGGGGTGGTTCATTTCCTGGTTGGTAATGAATGTCAATGCCAACTTTGAAGCTTTAGGTAAAGATATCAGTTTTGAATTTTTATTTATTCCTGCTGGATATGATATTAATCAATACTTGATTGATTACAACAATAGAGACAGTCACTTAAGAGCTGGCATTGTTGGTCTACTAAATACTGGATTAGTCGCTTTTTTTGGGATTATATTAGCAACTGTTTTAGGTGTGGCTCTTGGAATAATTAGATTATCAAAAAATTGGTTAGCTAGCAAGATAGCATACTGGTATGTTGAATTTACAAGAAATGTCCCAATTTTATTACATATACTTCTATGGCATGGAATTATAATTAACACTCTTCCTCACCCAAGAAAAGCTATAAGCTTAGGAGAGGTTACATTTTTATCTAACAGAGGTTTTTATATACCCAAACCACTAACTGAAAGTGGCATCGAACTTGTTTATTTGTTTTTTGTCGTAGCAATTATATTTTCAATATTATTTGCTAAATATTGCAAAAGAAAACAAGATTTAACTGGGGTTCAATATCCAGTATTTTGGATTAATTTTTCAGTAATTTGTTTTCTGCCATTAATTGCTTTCTTTCTTTCTGGTATGCCTATATCACTTGAAATTCCTGCATTAAAAGGTTTCAATTTTAGAGGTGGAATGCATATGAGCCCTGAATTAGCTGCTTTAACTTTTGCACTAGGGATTTATACTGCTGCTTTTATTGCAGAAATAGTTAGAGCAGGAATTTTAGCTATAGATAAAGGTCAAAGAGAAGCTGCCGAGTCAATAGGTTTGAAACCTTCAAAAGTTATGAATTTAGTTATACTTCCTCAAGCAAGAAGAGTAATAATTCCGCCATTAACAAGTCAGTATCTAAATTTAACTAAAAACTCTTCGTTGGCCATTGCAATAGGTTATATGGATCTCGTAGCTACACTTGGTGGTATTTCCCTTAATCAAACTGGAAGAGAAATGGAAACTATGCTTATTGTAATGTTAATTTATTTATCAGTTTCATTAAGCATATCAGCTTTTATGAACTGGTATAATAGCAAAGTAAAATTGGTAGGAAGATAAGATGAGTGAAAAGACTTATAAACCAGGAAACTATCCTGATCTTCCTCCTCCTCCTGGTACAGTTGGGGTATATGGATGGATTAGAAAAAATTTATTTTCATCCATAAGTAACTCTCTACTTACAATTCTATCAGTTGTACTTCTTTACTATTTAATTGATGGAATAATAGGCTGGTTTTTCTTTGACGCCGTTTTTGACGCTGATTCAAAAATTGCTTGTAGAAAAATAGATGATGGCGCTTGTTGGGCAGTTATAACAAGAAGAGTAGGTCAGTTTGTTTATGGGTTTTACCCTGAAGCTGAAAGGTGGAGGATTGACATAACATTTTTAACAATGTTTGTAGCATTTGCACCTTTACTGTATCCCGATATACCAAAAAGAAAGTGGTTATTGTATTTCAGTGTATTTTATCCATTTTTTGCATTTGTGTTAATTATGGGTGGTTATTTTGGTCTTCAGAAAATTGAATATAGTCTTTTTGGTGGCTTCATGCTCACAGTTATTTTAGGTGTTTGCGGTATTGTTTGTTCATTGCCTCTTGGAATTTTATTAGCATTGGGAAGACAATCGAATTTAACAGTAGTTAGAACATTAAGTGTTTGTTTTATTGAGTTTATGAGAGGTGTTCCTCTAATAACACTTCTTTTTGTTGCCTCTTCCATGCTAAATTATTTTCTTCCACCCGGAACTAATTTTAGCATTTTAGTAAGAGTTATAATTATGTTTACTTTTTTCTCTGCTGCTTACATAGCAGAAGTGATAAGAGGTGGTATTCAAGCTATTCCAAAGGGTCAGTATGAAGCTGCAGACGCTTTAGGGATGAATTATTGGCAAAAAACAAGGTTTATAACTCTTCCTCAAGCACTAAAGATTTCAATACCGGGTATTGTAAACACCTTTATAGGTTTATATAAAGATACAACTCTAGTTGTGGTGATAGGATTGTTAGATCCACTTGGTATTGGAAGAGCAGCGCTTGCTGATACAAAATGGAATGGTTTATCTACTGAAACTTATCTATTTGTAGCCTTGTTCTTTTTTGTAAGTTGTTTTGCTATGTCTCGTTATTCCTTGTGGCTTGAAAATAAATTAAACACTGATAAAAAGTGAGAATAAAATGGTAGTAAATAAAAATAAATCTTCAAAACCAGTCATTGAAATAAAAGAAATGCATAAATGGTTTGGCAATTTTCACGTACTTAAAAATATTTCTTTGGGTGTAAATCAAGGTGAACGGATAGTTATTTGTGGACCATCTGGGTCTGGAAAATCTACACTGATTAGATGTATGAACAGATTAGAAGTTCATCAACAAGGTGATATTATTGTAAATAATGTTGAATTAACTGGAGACTTAAAAAATCTTGAAGTCATAAGAAGTGACGTTGGAATGGTATTTCAGTCCTTCAATCTTTTTCCTCATTTAACTGTACTTGAAAATTGTACTTTGGCTCCTATTTGGGTTAAAAAACTTCCAAAAAAGGAAGCTGAGGAATTAGCAATGGAATTATTAACTAGAGTAAAAATTCCAGAGCAAGCTCTTAAGTACCCCGGACAATTATCTGGAGGTCAACAACAAAGAGTTGCCATTGCAAGATCATTATGCATGCAACCAAAAATAATGTTATTTGATGAACCAACTTCTGCTCTTGATCCAGAAATGATAAAAGAAGTTTTAGATACTATGATAGAATTAGCTGAAACTGGAATGACTATGTTAGTTGTTACTCATGAAATGGGTTTTGCAAAAAAAGTTGCAGATAGTGTTATTTTCATGGATGAGGGAGAAATCATAGAGCAGAATGACCCTAAGAATTTTTTTAATAATCCTAAAAATGATAGAACTAAACTTTTCTTAAGCCAAATTCTTAATCATTAGACTTAAGTCTAATTTCCTGTTTGTATTTTTTGTCCAGATGTAGCCCACTCTGTCCAAGAGCCATCATAAATAGGAATGTGCTCTTTACCTAAACAATAAAGTGCAACTGATATAACACATGCAGATACTCCAGATCCACAAGTTGCAACTATATCCTGTGATTTATCAATGTCATTATTTGAAAAAAACTTATCTAACTCTACAATTGATTTCAGAAAACCATCACTTGTCAGTAATTCAGATGAAGGTAAACTTTTAGAATTTGGAATATGACCAGATTGTAATCCTGGTCTTGGTTCTTTAGCTTCACCAATAAACCTTTTATAAGATCTAGCATCTAAAATTACTTTTGAATTATTTTTTGAAATAGAAATCATTTCCTCTAAATTTACAACTAGGTTTTTTTTTTCAGTTTTACTAACAAAATTGCCTTTAGAAATAATTGTTTTTTTAACGGTTGTTACTCCGCCACTTTTTTTCCAATTTTTTAACCCACCATTTAAGATTAAAATATTTTTATGACCAAAATATCTAAGTAAAAACCATGCTCGAGCCGAAGACAACAACGGTGAATTATCGTAAATAATAATTTCATCTTCATTGTTAATTCCAAGGTTTTGCATCATATTTGAAAAAAGATCTTTTGATGGAATCATGTGAGGTAAAGAATTTTTTGGATCTGCAATCTTATTAATATCAAAAAAAACTGAGTTTGGAATATGTTCTTTATGGTACTCTTTTTCAGCATTAAAGCCAGAATCAGGAAGAAAAAATGTGGCATCCAAAATCTTTACAGTTGTATTATTAAGTTTATTTTTTAAAACATTAGGTTCTATGAATAATGAGTTGTTCAAAATATTTCTCCATTTACAGCCAATTAGGAACCACTAAATCTTTTGATTTTAAAAATTCTGGATTCCATATTTTAGATTGATATCTTTGTCCTGAGTCACATAAAATTGTTACAATGGTGTGTCCTGGACCAAGTTCTTTGGCTATTTCAATTGCTCCGGCTACGTTGATACCACTTGATCCTCCAAGAAATAAACCTTCATCTTTTAGTAAATCAAATATAACAGTAAGGGCTTTGTTGTCACTTATTCTAAACGATAAATCTACAGGACAATTTTCTAAATTTTTAGTAATTCTTCCTTGTCCAATACCCTCTGTAATTGAATTCCCTTCCGCTTTCATTTCACCATTTTGATAATAGTTGTACAAACCAGAGCCAAAAGGGTCTGATAAAGCTATTTTAATTTTTTTATTTTTTTCTTTTAAAAATAATCCCGTTCCAGATAAAGTTCCTCCAGTACCAACTGCACAAATAAAAGCATCTACTTTACCTTCTGTTTGTTCCCATATTTCAGGACCTGTGGAGTTATAATGTGACATTTGATTTGCAACATTATCAAATTGATTTGCCCAGAGAACTCCGTTTTCATGTGTCTTGGCCAAATCTTCAGCAATTTGTTGTGATTGTCTTATGTAATTACCAGGATTTGAATAAGGTAAAGCAGGGACTAATTTTAATTCACATCCTATTAATCTTAAAGCATCTTTTTTTTCCTGACTTTGAGTTTCAGGCATAATAATTAGGGTTTTATATCCAAGTGAATTTCCAACTAGCCCTAGGCCTATGCCTGTGTTACCGGCAGTTCCCTCAACAATTATGCCTCCTGGTAATAATTTTTTTTTTTTAATTGCATCTAAAACAATACCTTTGGCAGCTCTATCTTTTATAGATGAACCAGGGTTAAGAAATTCAGCTTTTCCATAAATTTCACAACCAGTAATTTCACTAGCTTTTTTTAATTTTATTAATGGGGTATTACCAACCGTATCAACAAAATTATTTTTAATATTATTTTTCATAAATTTTTACTTAACTAATAATCAGTTTTATATATACAAAACCCATATTAATTTAATATAGAAAATTTAAAATGATTAATTTTAAAAATATTTACTTCTCTATTGGGGGAGTCCCACTTTTTGAAAATGCGTCCGGATTTGTTCCTACTGGACATAAGGTGGGTATTGTTGGAAGAAATGGAGCTGGAAAAACAACTCTATTCAAATTAATTCTAAATGAAATTATTTTAGACGCTGGGGTGATCGAGGTACCAAAAAATTATAAGATTGGCTATGTTTCACAAGAAGCTCCATCAACTGAAGTAACATTATTGGACACAGTTTTAGAGGCTGATGTTGAAAGGTCAAAACTTTTACACAATGCTCAAATAGAAAAAGATCCAAACAAAATTGCAGAAATTTATACTAGGTTGTCTGATATTAATGCATACTCTGCTGAAGCTAGGGCATCTTCAATTTTAAATGGTCTGGGGTTTAGTAAAGAAGATCTCGTTAGACCATGCTCTAGTTTTTCCGGTGGTTGGAGAATGCGTGTTGCATTAGCAAGCGTATTGTTTTCTAATCCAGAATTACTTTTACTTGATGAACCCACAAACTATCTAGATTTTGAAGGTTCTGTTTGGTTAGAAAACTACTTACAAAGATTTAAAAATACAGCTTTGATCATTTCTCATGATAGGAATTTACTTAATAAATCAGTAACTAGCATATTACATTTATCACAAAAAAAAATAATTTTTTATAATGGTAATTATGATTTTTTTGATAACGAAAGAAGAGTTCAATTAGAGCAAAAAATATCTCAAAAAAATAAACAAGATGCCCAAAGAGCCCATTTGGAAAGCTTTATTAATCGTTTTAAAGCTAAAGCCTCTAAGGCTAAACAGGCTCAATCAAGAATTAAAATTTTAGAAAAAATGAAACCTATTATAATTGAAGAAAATCAGAAAGTTCCTACCTTCAATTTTGAAAAAAATACAAAATTTGCTCCACCACTAATTACTATTGAACAGGCATCAGTTGGATATAATAACATTCCAATTTTAAAAAATATAAATTTAAGTATAGATCCAGATGATCGCATTGCCCTTTTAGGAGTAAACGGAGAAGGTAAGTCTACTTTATCAAAATTGATAGCAAAAAAAATAAATTCAATGAATGGAAAATTAAATTATCCCAAAAAATTAAAAATTGGATATTTTGCACAACATCAACTAGACGAATTAAGGTCAAATGAAACACCCTTTGAACATTTATATTCAAAACTGGACAAAGAAGTACCTGCTAAGATTAGAGCTAAACTAGGTTCAGTTGGTTTTACACAAGATACAATGGATATAGAAGTAAAAAGATTGTCTGGCGGACAAAAAGCTAGATTATTGCTGCTTTTAGTTGTTATTGAAAAACCTGATTTGCTAATTCTTGATGAGCCTACTAATCATTTAGATGTTGAGAGTAGGGAAGCGCTTATAATGGCTTTAAATGATTATACAGGATCTTTAATATTAGTAACTCATGATGCTTTTCTGGTAGAAAGATTAGTTGATCGTCTTCTTATCATTAAAGATGGAAAAGTGTCTGAATTTTTAGGTGATATTAAAGAATATAAAAAAGTAGTTCTAAATAATAATACAATTAAAGGCAAATATAAGGAAGTTAGCAGTAAAAACATAGTAAACAATCAATCTAAGACATCTAGCACTAAAGATTTAAAAAAACTTTTAACAAATTGTGAAAACAAAATTTCAAAATATGAAAAACAAAAAAGTATTTTAGAAGATGAAATCTTGCTTGAAAATTTTTACGAAGCTAATAATCAAAAACGTATTCAGGAAGTTAATATTGAATTAAAAACTCTAATAAATCTTATCACTGAAGAAGAAAAAAAATGGGAAGAATTAGTAGTTAAATTAGAAAAGCTAAATTAATGAATTCGTTAGAAGCTTATACTAGTCTTTTTATTTCTTCGTTTTTGTCTTCGACAATACTTCCTGGACATTCTGAAATAACATTAACAACTCTTTTTCTATTAGAAAAATATTCTCAGTTTTTGCTCATTTTCTTTGCAAGCCTTGGTAATATATTAGGTTCAATTGTTAATTGGTTCTTAGGATTATATATAACAAAATTTATTAACAAAAGGTGGTTTCCTTTTTCAAAGAAACAATTGGATAAGGGTTCTTCATGGTATTTAAAATATGGTAAATGGTCTTTATTTCTTTGTTGGGTTCCTATAATTGGAGACCCACTAACAATTGTTGCAGGTATGTTTCGTTTTCCTTTAATTATATTTATAATTATAGTTTCAATCTCAAAAGTACTAAGATATATTTTTGTAGGTTATATTGCATTAAAACTTTTATAATTAATATTGTGTAATTAAGATGAAACTATTTACAGTATTTTTGTTTATTTTATTTTCAAATTCTTCTACCTATGCAGAAAAAATTGATGATAAGATTGTTAATAAAAAGTTTGAAACAGAGTGTAAATTATTAGAAGCTGAAATAAGTTTATTACTTTTTTATGCTGATAATAAATTTATGAATAAACCCGAATTAATTTCAAAATATCTTAAGGAAGTGAATTTTCACGAAATTGTAGTTTCTTGGGAAAAGTTATGTAAATAATGGCTCCCCGGGACGGATTCGAACCGCCGGCCAGACGATTAACAGTCGTCTGCTCTACCGCTGAGCTACCGGGGAATATATCGATTACTCATTTGTTTGTTTTTAATCTAATTATTATAAAATGCAACAATTTAATAAAACAATTCAAAGTGTTGAAGATTAATTATTTTTTAAAATTTTTTTTGCTATTTTAGAAATTTCTGAATGACTTAAAGATTTAGCATTTATGAGTTTTATTATTTTACGGTCATTTTTAATTGTATTAGAGGAGTAAGACGGGTCATAATGATTTTGTAAAAAACTATTAGTAAGATCTTCCCAATTTTTTTTTAGAATTAAATCTTCCCAACTATCAATTAATTTTTTACTCAGTCTTTTTCTTAAACCACTAAGTAAGGGATAAATTAGATCGGGGTTATCACACATATAATCATAATCTTTAACTAGAAAATTTGCTCTCAATTTCAGATCTGCTTTAATCTCAACCCTAGGTGAAATTATCATTTTTGCCCAAATTGATTTAGGTATATGAACATTACCAATTTTGCTACTTTCTGCCTCAACATAAATATTTTTTTTAAGGTTTAATTTTTTAAGTTTATTAAATAGTTTACTTTCAAACAATTTTTGAGAAGGTTGCTCTAAACCTGGTATTTTGCCTAATAAGGATCCTTTATGATTGGCTAAACCCTCTAAATCTAAAATTTGTCCACCTAATTCACCAATATTTTGTAAAATTTTAGTTTTTGCAGAACCAGTTTTCCCACTTATTAAAATTATTTTTAATTTGGAACCAATATTTTCAAAAAATTTTACAACACTGTTTCTATATTCTTTATAACCACCATCTAATTGGTATGTTCTCCATCCTACTTCAGATAGGATTATTGAAAAGGATTTTGATCTCTGACCACCTCTCCAACAATAAACCAATGGTTGCCATGAACCTTTTTGTTCAAGGAAATTTTTTTCGATGTGATCTGCAATATTTCTCGCAGTAAGTGATGAACCAATTATTTTTGCTTTGAAGGTACTTTCTTTTTTATAAATGGTACCAACTTTTTCTCTTTCTTGATCAGATAATACAGGACAATTGATAGCTCCTATAATATGGTCATTAGCAAATTCTGATGGAGATCTTACATCAATAATTGTATCAAAGTTTTTGCTTTCCCAATTTTTAATTGATTTATACTTTTTTACCATTTTTTACGTTATTCTAATTTTATTATCTAAATTGTTTACATATCCTATTTCAGTAAAATTAATTTTGTTTTCCTTTAAAATTTTAAATTGTTTAATTTTTTCTTCTTTTGGAATTATAAAAGCTAAACCTCCAACAGTTTGAGGATCATATAATATTTCATCTATTAACTTTATTTCTCTATCATAAACTAATTCTTTTTGTGCGCTGTTAAAATTTTTCTCGAATAATGAAGATCTTACATTTTTGGATAAAGCTTCCGTAACACCGCTAAATATAGGTATTTTATCTGGATAGATGGTCAGTCCAGTATTTCCAACATCTCTTTTTATTAAGTTTAATAGATGGTTTGCTAGTCCAAAACCAGTTATGTCTGTCATAGACAAAATTTTCAATCTATCTGAAATTTTTGAAAAATTAGTATTTCCTTGAGACATCTGGTTAAGAACTTCAATTTGGTAATAACTATCAATAATATCGTTGTTTATACCCGCAAATATAATTCCAGACCCTATTCTTTCAGTTAATATTAAAATATCATTTACTTTTAGCTTACCAAGGGTTTTACTATTTACACTTTTTTTTTCGCCTATTACAGAAAAACCTATTACTGGATCTTTATCTTTGCCAATCATAGTATGTCCACCACTTATAGAACATTTTGCTAACTTGAGGACTTCTGTCGCACCAAAAGTGACTTGTTCTAAATCTCTTGAATTTATTTCAGAATTTGAAAATGGAAGTTGTAAAATCATTTGGGCTGAAATAAGTTTAGAATTGACCGCAATAATATCGCTAATTGCATGATTAGCTGCAATTTTTCCTAAAAGATATGGATCCGATACAATAGAGCTAATCATATCTACACTCTGATATAATTTTGGATAATTATTTATATTAATTGCATCTTCAGACGTTGTAATTATTTCTTTGCATAAAGTTGTTTTGAGGGAATTAAAATCTACTTTTGCAGCACATCCTCTACATTGCATTTGATAAGAAGATATATTTTTATTATTTTGAATAATAAAGTCAAAAACTTTTAATAAATTCCTAAATATATAATTATTATCTTGGTTTAAATCATTAAATTTTTTTACAAATTTCTGATCTATTAATTTTTTTAAAAGAAAACTAAATCTTGAAGTAAATGTGAAATTATATTTTGTAGCAAT
>CACBXG010000023.1 GCA_902543145.1 uncultured SAR116 cluster alpha proteobacterium
GGTGATGGAAAGCTTTTAGAAGAAGTAAATTATTTATTATCTGTAATGGGAAAAGTTCAATTTGCTGGTCCATTAGGTTCTGGTCATGCCATAAAAGCGTTAAATAATTATGTATCTGCAGCTGGATTAATATCAAGTTTTGAAGCGTTAGCAACAGCTCGTTCTTTTGGAATTGAACCAGAAAACTTTTTAAAAATTATAAATGGAGCTACAGGTAAGAATAATACTACTGAAGTCAAACTGGATAAATTTGTAATTTCTGAAAATTTTAACTCAGGATTTGCACTGGATTTAATGGTTAAAGATGTCACGATTGCTAATAGTTTAATTAAAGGCTTATCCTCTAACAAACCACTTTCAAATGATGTTTTATCTCATCTTTCAGAAGCATTAAGAATTTTAGAAGGTAACCCCGATCATACAGAAGTTTACAAAGTGATAAAGAAGTAACAGATATAAATTCTAAATTTTCTGTTTGCTTAATTTAATTAAATGAACTCTAATTAAATTTAAAATTGAGTGAGGTACCTCATGAATCTTAAAAATATATTTCTTGTATCATTAATTGCAATGCCGCTTACTTTTTTAGAAGTGAGCGCCGCAGGTAATACTGATAAACTTAAAGACACAATAATCGATAAAACCATACAAAAGTTTGAAGATGGTTTTAACACATTGTTTACCAATACCGAATTAACTATAGAAGGAAGAACAGCTGCTGATCCAAACTTTACTCTTTTAACAATAAATCCTGTATCTAAAAATGAAGCAGAAAGAAATCTGACTTTTTTTCAAGGATCAATTATTAGACAAAATAATAGGAATACAATTAACCTTGGAATTGGTTATAGACAACTTAGCGATGATGAAAAGTGGATTTATGGTGTAAACGCTTTTCATGATTATGAAAGCACCTATGAACATTCTAGGTGGAGTGTTGGTGCAGAATTAAGAAGTTCTGCTTTTGAGATTAATGCTAATAAATATTTTGCCATAAGTGGTGCTAAAACTGGCAGAAATGGAAACATAGAACGTGCTTTAGATGGATACGAAATAGAAATAGGTGGACAAGTTCCTTATGTTCCATCAGCAAAGATATTTGCAAAACAATGGACTTGGGAGGGTTATCAAACATCTGATACAAAAGGAAAAACTTACAGTCTTCAAATTAATGCTCCAATTGCTCCCAATATTACTTTAGAGGCTGGGACAAAAGATTTTGATACAGGTACTGATATTGATTTTGTAAATTTAACTTACGAAATAGGATTTGGTGGTGATACATCACAACAAAATGATCCAATTCCTAGTTTAATTGCAGATCAGGCTTTTAATAATAAATCAATGAAAGATAAAATGTTAGAAAAAGTAAGACGTAAAAATCAGATTGTTATCCAAACAAACTTTATTGCTTCAGCAGGAGGAGTATAATATGATCAATGTTTTAAAAACTATTATAGTTTTAATTTTATTAAACATTTTAACTTCATATAAAGTTTTTTCTGTTACTGCTGAAAGTGTAAAAGCATGCGACACTGGCACACATTTATTCACAGGCTCAGCAACAGCTTGTCGTTTTACTCCGCAATTATATAAAGCAGCAGTTTTTGAGATGGGTCTATGTACTGCCAATCCTATGTCTGGCGCATCATTAGATAAGTCTACGTGCACTACAGTATTTACTGCAACTGATCAAACAAATGGCTCACTTCACGATTTTGCACTTGGTAATGCTGAACTAGCCGGAACATCTACTCGACCTGCAAATGGTACATACACTTTCCCATATATAATTTTAAAAAATGATTTTACTATAAAAGGAGAGTTTGCACATGAAGGAGGGTCTACATATTACATAAAAAACGACGGTGGCGGTGGGGCTTGTGGTTCTGCAAATACCACCTCTCCTGCACAAGAATGTACAACTAGTCTAACTCAATTTAATCAGGCAGGTAATTGTGATGGGGAATATTTAGGAGCAATATTTCAAGGTGGGACACTAAATGGATACCTTATGAGATCTTCGGATTTAGATAAAAGAGATGGTTTGGCTGATGATAATGGGAGTGGAGCATGTAGTGGTGTTGATAGATTAGTAGGCGTTATGGAGCTAGATGCTCCTGTTATTGTCACTCCATCCACTATCTCTGTTAAATTTACATTTAACGTCACTGGTTACGGTGCTCAATTGTTTTCTGCTGCTGGTAACCCAACTAACTCCACTGGTGGTGGTGGATCAGGACCATTTTCAGGATTTTTCACGGTTACTGACGCTCCACAACAATAAGAATTTGAATTAATTCGTTTGAAGTTTCGAGATAGTTGTTGTGCTAGTATTTAATTCAAGACTCATTTTAAATTCAATTAATGATGGTCCATCCACTTCCATTGCACTTTTTATTGTTGGAAGTATTTCTTCAGTATTATATATTGTAAAACATTTTAAACCAAAGCTCTCACCATACTTAGCAAAGTCTGGATTAACAAGATTTGTTGCATAATGATCTCTAGTCGGGAAGTGAACTTCTTGATGATATCGTATTGTACCATAATGATTATTATTTGCTACAATTACTCTTATTTTAGCCTTTTGTGCAACTGCTGTCGCAAGCTCGGAACCAGTCATCAAAGCCCCACCATCTCCAACAATTGAAAAAACTTGTCTGTCTGGAAACCTAAGTGCAGCAGCAATACCTGCAGGAATTCCCATACCCATAGCACCAATTTCTGATCCTATTAATTTCATTGTAGATTTAAATGGAAACCTATGATGCATCCAACTTGTAAAATTTCCAGCATCATTTGTAATTATTGAGTTTTCTGGTGCTATTTTACCTAAACCATCAATGAAATGAGCAAAATCTAGTCCGTCATTTGCATTTCTTGGAGTTACAGTTGCATCATTATTTAAATAACGATAATGACAAAGTTTAACCCATTCATCTCTTTCGCTATTTGTATTATTGCTTGAAAACTTAGATAGTTGTTCTAAAAAATTCTCACTATCCGCAACTATACCCATATCAGTTCGAAAAATTTTACCTATTGTATTTGGATCAGGTATTACGTGAATAAAAGTTTGTTTTGATGAAGGAAATTTATAGGCCATATTTGGTACCCCATTAAACCTATGGCCAACAATTAGGACTAAGTCCGCTTCTAATGCATTTTTTCTTATAGGTTCTGGGGGTCTTAAACCCAATTCTCCTGCATAGTGTAAGTTATCGTTGCATATAATATCTTGATGTTCATAAGTACATAAAACTGGTAAATTATGTGCTTTTGCAACTTTTTCTACAAGTTTTCTTGACCTAGTTGACATATGTACTTGTCCACCAACAACAAGAACTGGCTTTTTTGCATTTGATAATAAGTTAGATACTTCTTTGACCTTTTCAGGGAAAGCTAAGGGTGGGTTTATTTTAATACGCTTTACATCTTCAGATTCAATTTTAGTTTCTAAAACATCTGTTGGTATGGCTATAACTACAGGGCCTGGTATACCACTTTCAGCAATGTGAAATGCTCTTGCAGTAACGTTGGCTATCTCACTTGGTGTGTTGATTTGTTCTACGTGTTTTGCCATATCAGAAAATGTTTTGATGAAATCCATTTCTTGTAAATGCATTTTGCCAGTACTAATACGATTGACTTGACCAACAAACAAAACCATAGGCACCCCGCCTTGATGCGAAGAGTGAACTGAAATTGAAGCGTTTGTTGCTCCTGGACCTCTGCTTACAAAAGCCACACCAGCTTTACCCGTACACTTTGCATCTGCGACAGCCATAAAGCCAGCACCTCCTTCATGTCTACAAGTAACAACTTCAATTCCAGGTGAATATAATAATTCATCCATAACGGATAGATATGACTCGCCAGGAACACAAAAGAAACGATCAACACCATGATTTTTTAAAGTTTGTACAAAAACTGAAGCAGCTTTTTTTAACATTATACTTCCCTTATTTATATTGTTGGTTTTTTTCCACCATCTAAATTAATTTCTGTCCCCGTAAGGTGCCTAACTTTAGGATCACACAGGAAATAGGCCAATTCAGCGACTTCTTCTGGAGTAGAAAATCTATCCAATCCTATATTTTTTAAGGCATTTTTTTCTGCATCAACAAAACTTATACCTTCTCTATCCGCATTATTTTGTATAATAGTTATCAAACGATCAGTTGATGTCATGCCGGGATTGATTGAGTTTACATTAACCCCATCAACTAATCCTCTTTTAGATAGAGCTTTTGTAAAGTTTAGAAAAGCTGCATTAACAGCACCACCAACCATAAAAAATGGATCAGGAGAATGACTCATAGCTCCATTAATTGAAACAATCCATCCCTTGTTTTTAGATAACGTTGGCCAAAACGCTTTTGATAATCTAACGGCACTATAAAATTTCAAAGCAAATCCATCATCAAAATCTTCTATAGGTTGCTTAAGGAAATCTCCACTTTTTGTTGCTCCAGCTGAGAAAATTAATGTATCAAAATTTTCAAACTCTTTTTCAACAGCTTTAATAGCATTTTCACATCCTGTTTTTGTTTTTAAATCGTCTGCATGATAATTTATATTAATGTTATATTTATTTTGTAACTCAGTTTTTGTGTTTTCCAAGTTTTCTCTATTAGAGGCAAGCAGATAAATATCAGATTTCTCTTTTGCAAAGCGTTCAGCTATGGCTTTGCCAATTCCTTTGCTGCCTCCGGTAATAATTACTCTATGTTTCATTTTTGTATTTTCCCAATAAAACAATTATTAACTTATTAATTATTTAAAAAGTGTATATTAATTTTTTGATTAAGACACTCAGATTTTGTATAAAATCTAATTATTAGCTAATCGTAAAAATATTTATATTAAAGAAACTGTATTATGGATTTAAGCTCAAAAAAACAATCAAATTTTTGGCATAGTTCAATAACTGAAAATGTTAAAGTCAAGGCTTTTTTAGGTCCTACAAATACAGGTAAAACCTATTATGCAATGGACAGAATGCTCTCTCACAGTTCTGGTATAATCGGATTTCCTCTTAGATTATTAGCTCGAGAAAATTATGATAAAGCAGTTTCAAAGCTTGGAAAGTCTATGGTTGCTCTTGTGACTGGTGAAGAAAAAATTATTCCTCCTAACGCAAAATATTTTTGTTGTACTGTAGAGTCTATGCCATTAGAAAGATCATTTTCTTTTGTAGCAATTGATGAAATACAATTAGCAGCTGACCCTGATAGAGGACATATATTTACAGATAGAATTCTTAATACGAGAGGGACTGAAGAAACAGTTCTTCTTGGAGCTGAAACTATAAAGCCATTACTACAAAAAATTTTGCCAAATTGTTCAATAGAAATAAGACCAAGGCTTTCTATTTTAAGCTATATAGGTGTAAAAAAGCTTACAAGGTTGAAACCTCGATCCGCTATAGTTGCGTTTTCAATACCAGAAGTCTACAAAATTGCTGAATTAATTAGAACAAAAAAAGGTGGTGCTGCAATTGTAATGGGAGCCTTGTCACCTAGAACAAGAAATGCTCAGGTTGATCTTTATCAAAATGGTCAAGTTGACTATTTAATTGCGACAGATGCCATTGGTATGGGTTTAAATATGGATATTGACCATGTAGCCTTTGCATCTGATAAAAAATTTGATGGGAAAATACCGCGATACCTTAATCCCCCGGAAATCGCTCAAATAGCAGGTAGGGCTGGAAGACATTCACGAAATGGTTCATTTGGAGTTGTAGAAGATCATTTAAAATTTGATGAAGAAACAATTGAACAAATTGAAAATCATTCATTTTTTCCTTTAAAAAATATTTGGTGGAGAAATTCAGAATTAAATTTTAATTCATTAAAAAGATTAGTTAGCTCATTAGAAGCTTATCCACCGTTTAATTTTATGAGAAGAAAGGTTGGGGCATTAGATGCGCTTTGCCTTAATCATTTATCTGAGATTAGTTCAATTAAAAATAAAATTAATAATAAAGAAGCACTCAATTTATTATGGGATGTCTGTCAAATTCCTGATTTTAGTAATTCCTTGTCAGGAGTTCATTTTAGCTTGCTAGAAAAAACTTTTGAATTATTATTAGCTAATGGAAAATTAGATAATGAGTGGATAAAGTCCCAGCTCAACAGGCTAAATAGATTTGATGGAGAAATAGATACTCTAATAAATAGAATATCAAATATCAGAACTTGGACATTTATCACTAATAGACAACAATGGATTGATGAATCTGAACATTGGCAAAATGAAGCAAAAACAATTGAAGATAAATTATCTGATGAATTACATAATAGATTAACTCAAAGATTTGTTGATAAGAGAATTGTAATTCTAAATAAAACCTTAAAAGAGCATAGTAATTTGGAAGCTTTAATAAGATTAGATGGTAGGGTGATTGTTGAGGGAGAAGAAGTTGGATTATTAAAAGGTTTTGAATTTATTCCTTCTCTTTCTGAAGGCGAAAAAGCCGGTCCAATTTTGTCGGCGGCTAGAAAAATTTTACCTAAAGAAATTGAAAGGCGTGTAAGAGAGCTTTTAATGTCTGATAATGCAGCTTTTAAATTTGATGATGTTGGATTTATTTTATGGCAAAATAACAAGGTTGCAAAACTAACAAGTGGTGAAATCTTATATTCACCTAAAATTATCATTATTAACTCTGAATTTTTGTCTGATGAACAGACTAAGCAAATAGAAATTAGAGTAAATGAAGCAGTTGAGAAAAATATAGAAAATATTTTATCTGAAGCCATTAATTTAAAAAAACCTATTATAAATTTTGAACAACAAAAAAGTGAAAGTGAGAGTAAAAAAAATCATAATATTTCATTAACAACAAATGATGATGAAAAAAAACTTGGTGAAAGTATTTCAGGAAAAGCTCTAGGCATTGCATATCAAGTGTATGAAGGAATAGGTTCAGCGCAAATTAATAATTTGTCAATGTCCCCAGCTAATTTGTCAGAAGCCGATAAAAGAAATTTAGCTAGATTAGGGCTAAGATTAGGTGTTGAAACTATTTATTTACCTAATCTTCTGAAGCCAGCCGCAATAAAACTAAGAGCTCTATTATGGTCTGTTCATAATCAAGATTTTCCAAAAGATGCTTTTCCGCCTGATGGTCGTGTGAGCATAACAATTTTACCAAATGTTAAAAAAGAGTTTTACAGGGCTTTAGGTTTTGTGCCTTTTGGGAATTTGGCTCTTAGAGCTGACATTGCGGAAAGATTGTCCGCCTTAATAAGGATAGAAGCTAGAAATGGTCAATTTAGGATTAATGAGACCATGTTATCTATTGCAGGTGCAACAAAAATTCAAATGGAAGAAATTCTCTATGATTTAGGGTACTCAAAGTGTGGTGAAGAACCTTCAACTTTAGCTGACCAAGTCCCAATTATTATTTTTGAAAAAAAAAGGAAGCCTATTAAACTTAAAGTCAAAACATTCCATAAAAAAACTTTGAAAAGCAAAGATAATAAAGTCAAAAATTTTTCAAAAACAAAAAATAAAGAAAAATCACTAGATCCTTTATCACCATTTGCAATTTTAAAATCTATAAAAATTAAAAAATGAAATGATATCTAATATTTTACAAAAAAAGACACTGAGGCTTGATATCTACTTATATTATATCCGAGTATTTAAAAGTAGAAGCATGGCAACAAAATTTGTATTAACCAATAGGTTACGGATATCAGATCAAGTTACGCAGAAACCACATAAAATGATATCTGTCGGTGACGTCTTAACTATGACAATTAACGATAATATAAAGATCTTGAAAGTTTTAGATATACCCAGTCGAAGAGGTCCCTATCAAGAGTCACTAAATTTTTACGAAGATATTACACCGATTGAAATCATTCAAAAAAAGGAAAGTAATAATATTGATATTAAGTTTGTAGAAAGAGTTGGACGTCCAACAAAAAGAGAAAGGCGTCAAACAGACAGATTAATGGGTAGAGATTAAAATTATACTAAATCAATACTTGTAATGATAATTTTTCTAGTTTAAACACAGTTATTTTGAGAGTTATATGACCTATATTGTTAATGATAAATGTATAAATTGCAGACATACTGATTGTGTTGAAGTTTGTCCTGTAGACTGTTTTTATCTTGGAGAGAACACCATTGTTATTCATCCTGATGAATGTATAGATTGTGGTGTTTGCGAGCCAGAATGCCCTGTAGATGCAATTCAAGCTGACACTGATCCTGGAGCTGATGAATGGTTAGAATATAATAGGGAAATGTCAGAGATTTGGCCAAACATTACTATGAAAATTGACCCTTTACCTGATTACGAAAAATATACTGATGAAGAGGGTAAATTTCAAAAATATGGTTCAAAAAAACCTGGAACTTTACAGAATCTTTAAAATAATTGACTTACAGCTAGTTTTTTATGTGTTTTTGTGATATAAGACCGTTTTTAAAATTTCTTTAATAAATTCAAATAAAAAATTTTACAATAGGTGTTTAAATTGTCAAAAGATCAAAACTTAGTTAGCTCATTTATACCTGGTGATTTTGTTGTTTATCCAAGTCATGGTGTTGGTAAAATAATTGGGACAGAAAAACGTAAAGTCGAAGATGTCGAGCTAGAATTACTTGTAATAAGATTCGAACATGAAAGAATGACATTAAGAGTTCCATTGTCTAAAGCTACTGAATCTGGACTAAGAACTTTATCAAGTAAAGTACAGATGGAAGAAGCAATTATTACCCTTAAAGGTAAAGCAAAAGTTAAAAAAACTATGTGGTCAAGGCGAGCTCAAGAATACGAAACCAAAATTAATTCTGGAAATTTAGTTTCAATTGCAGAAGTTGTAAGAGATTTGTATCGTAAAGATGATCAAGGAGAACAATCTTATTCTGAAAGACAAATGTACCAAGCCGCTTTAGAACGTTTGGCTAGTGAATTTGCAGCAGTTGATAATACAGATAAGGAAAGCGCTGTTATAAAACTAGAAAAAATCATTGATGATAATACTGAGGAAGCAGCCTAATAAATTTCATTTAGAATTTAAACAAATGTTAAATTTAAGTAATAAATCTAGTTTTTTTTTTGATTGCCTCCCATCATATGACAATGGTTATTTAAAGGTAGGTAATAGACATTCAATATACTTCGAACAATACGGTAATCCTAAGGGTATACCTATATTATTTTTGCATGGGGGTCCTGGAGCAGGATTTTCAAATGCTCATAAAAGTTTTTTTGACCCAAAGGTTTTTAGGGTGGTTTTTTTTGATCAAAGAGGATCAGGTAAAAGCATTCCTTATGCTGAAACAAATTTTAATAATACGCAACTTTTGATTTCAGATATTGAGGATTTAAGAAAGTTATTAAACATAAAAAAGTGGTATCTTTTTGGAGGATCATGGGGTAGCACTTTAGCGTTATTATATGGTATTGAATTCCCTAACAGGTGTATGGGTTTTATTTTGAGAGGAATTTTTTTAGGTACTAGAATTGAGATAAATTGGTTCTTATATGAGATAAAAAAATTCTTTCCAGAAGCTTATAATAAATTTATATCGTTCGTACCGCAAAATAAGAGAAATAATATTCTCGAATGGTTCTATAATAGACTACATAGTAATAATAGATCACAAAGTTTAAAAGCTGCTTCTGTTTGGGCTGAATATGAAAATTCTTGTTCTTCTATTAATTATTCGCCACGACCAATTTCTGGTGAGCAAGCTCTTGCAATTTCAAAAATAGAGACACATTATTTTATGAATAATTGTTTTATTGAAGATAACTATATTGTTAAAAATTTGAATAAAATTTCTAAGATAAAATCTATTATCGTGCAGGGAAGGCATGATGTAATTTGCCCTCCATTCACTGCACTAAAACTTGCTGATTGTTGGATTGGTTCAAAAATTGAAGTTGTAGATGATGCAGGTCATTCGGGTTTTGAAACTAATATTAGTAAAAAATTAATAAATGCTCTTAAAATGATTAAGTAAAATATTGATTAATTTTTTTTGAAGGGTTAAATTTTTAAAATAATATATTGAAATGGCTCTAAATTGTTATGAATGATAAAAAACTAGAAGAATTAACTTTTGAAGAAGCTATGCAAGAATTAGAAAAACTTGTTGATAGCCTTGATAAAGGAGATGCTTCACTCGATGAGGCAATAGCTGCATATGATAGAGGCTCACAATTAAAAGATTATTGTCAAAAAAAACTACATGATGCAAAAATGAAAGTTGAAACTATACAGTCGTCAGAAAATATTGACACTATTCCAGAAAAATTATCACCTTTTAAATCTGATTAATTTATCATAAAATTACTTAGGAATATTTTATGATTAAATTTCAAAATAAGCTTGAAAAAAATTCGCAACAAATCGAAAGATTCTTAGATATTTATTTACCATCGGGTAATGGATTAAGTTCTAAACTTTTTGAAGCAATGAGATACTCGTCAATTAGTGGAGGGAAAAAAATAAGGGCTTATTTAGTTTTGGAAACTGGACGTTTTATCAGTGCTATAAATAGTAAAACTCTCTCGAAATCAAAATATAATGAATTAATTGCTGTTGGATCAGCTATTGAAGCAATTCATTCTTATTCATTAATTCATGATGATTTACCAGCTATGGATAATTCTCCTGTTAGGAGAGGGAAGGCGGCTAATCATGTAAAATTTGATGATCATACCGCCATATTAGCTGGAGATGGACTATTAAGTTGGGCCTTCCAAATAATAGGAGATAGCAATTTCATTTCTAATTCAGAAAAGAGATCTGAGATTTGTTTTGTTTTAGCAAAAGCTATTGGACCAAATGGTATGGTTGGAGGTCAACAAGCTGATATGGACTTTACAGAGAATAAATCTTTAGATTTAAATCAAATAGAGTGGATTCAAAATCACAAAACAGGTGCATTAATATCTTGTTGTGCTCATGTGGCGTCAATTTTATTAAATGCTAATAACAATCAAAAAACTAATCTTATTAACTACGCTAATCACATTGGTTTAGCTTTTCAAATTGCGGATGATTTACTTGATCTTGATGGAAATGAGTGTTTAATGGGAAAACCTGTAGGGCAAGATAATAAAAATGAAACACCAAATTTTGTAACAATTTTAGGTAGAGCAAAAGCAAAAAAAAGAGCCATAGAGGAATCTAATAAAGCCATTAATTTGATACAAAAATTTAAACAAGAATCAGAAAATCTTGTATCTTTAGCTAAATATACTGTAAATAGAAATAAATAAATTAAAGTTTGTTGTTATGGGTTTAAGTTAATCAATGTCAATTAAAGATAAAAAAACTAAATCTGTTACCACACCGTTACTTGATACGGTAAATAATCCGAATGATCTTAAATTTTTAAAATTAGAAGATCTTGATCAACTTTCTTCAGAATTACGCTCTGATATGATTGATATTGTTTCTAAAACAGGTGGACATTTAGGTGCAGGTTTGGGTGTTGTTGAACTTGCTATCGCAATTCATTATGTTTTTGACACTCCTGACGATAGATTAATTTGGGATGTTGGACATCAAGCATATCCTCACAAAATTTTAACAAACAGAAGACATGAAATGTCTACTTTAAGAAAATCTAGAGGCCTTTCAGGATTTACAAAGCGAACAGAATCTATTTTTGATCCTTTTGGAGCTGGACATTCATCAACATCGATTTCTGCGGCTTTAGGAATGGCTGTTGCAAGAGATAAACTTGGGAAATCCAACAATGTAATTGCTGTTATTGGTGATGGTGCAATGAGTGCTGGAATGGCATATGAAGCAATTAATAACGCTGGGGCGTTGAAAACTAATTTATTAATTATTTTAAATGATAATGATATGTCTATAGCTCCAGCTGTAGGTGCCTTAAGCAATTATTTATCCAATGTTGTGTCAAGTCGACCGTTCAATAACGTAAGGGAAATTGCTAAACAAATGGTTAATCTTTTTCCTAAAGAAGTTGGTGAAACAGCCAAAAGAGCTGAAAGTCTCGCAAGAAATTTTTTAGTAAATGCGGAAGGTACTATTTTTAGTCAGATGGGTATGAATTATTTAGGTCCAATAGACGGTCACGATGTTAAATCCATGGTTAAAATATTAAAAAATCTAAAAAATGGTTCTCAAGATAAACCAATTTTGCTTCATGTGGTAACAGAAAAGGGAAAAGGACATCCTTTCTCGAAAGGTTCTCACGAAAAATATCATGCTGTATCTGAATTTAATGTAATTACTGGTGATTCAATTAAGTCAATATCTAACGCGCCTACTTATACTAATGTTTTTGCAGAAACTTTGTGTAAAATTGCTGAAAAGGATAAAAAAGTTTTAGCTATAACTGCCGCCATGCCCTCAGGAACTGGATTAAATAAGTTTGCAGAAAAATTTCAAGATAGATTTTATGATGTTGGAATTGCTGAACAACATGCTGTAACGTTTGCTGCTGGAATGGCTTCAGAGGGTTTAAAACCATTTGTAGCTATATATTCAACTTTTTTACAAAGAGCCTATGATCAAGTAGTTCATGACGTTGTGATACAAAATTTACCTGTAAGATTTATGCTTGACAGAGCTGGATATGTAGGAGCTGATGGAGCAACTCATGCAGGTTCATTTGATTTAGCATACCTTTGTTGTTTACCAAATGTAGTAGTAATGGCACCTAGTGACGAAGCAGAGTTGGCAAAAATGGTTATAACTGCTTCGAAATATAGTGATGGTCCAATTTTTTGTAGATATCCAAGAGGTGAAGGAGAAGGTGTTGATATTACCGATGTTTTACAAGATGTTAAAATTGGTAAAGGAAGAATCATCAAAAGAGGACAAGATTTAGCAATTCTTGCTTTAGGTACGAGAGTTGGTTCTGCATTGAAAGTTGCTGACCATCTATTACATCATAATTTAAAGATAACTGTCGCTGATGCACGTTTTGCAAAACCAATAGATACGCAATTAGTTGAAAAATTATGGAAGGAACATAAAAAACTTATAATAATTGAAGAAGGTTCTGCAGGAGGATTTGGTTCTCATTGTTTACATTTCTTATCATCTAAGGACCTTCTTAATAAGCACGATAAAGAAATTAAATGCTTAACTATGCCAGATAATTTTCAAGATCACGCTTCTCAAAAAGAGCAACTTGCAAAAGCAGGTTTAGACACAGATGGTTTAATGAAGGTTGTTTCTAAAATGATATGTTTGTCGAATATAAAAAATAAATCTATTACTAACTAAACTTTAAAAATATTTTAGGACCTACAAAATAAGTAAAGAACGAATAGATAAACTTATGGTTTTAAAAGGCTTTGCTAAAAGTAGAGAGCAAGCTAATTCTATTCTAATGACTGGAAATGTATTCGCTGATAATAAGCGTGTTGAAAAACCTGGACAACAAGTATCACAAAATTCAAAAATTGAGATAAAAGGTAAAACATATCCATGGGTGTCTAGGGGAGGTGTTAAATTAAATCAAGCTATATTAGAATTTGATTTAGACTGTAATTCTATCACAGCGCTTGATATTGGAGCAAGCACAGGCGGTTTTACGGATGTTTTGTTAGCAAATGGAGCTAGTAAAATTTATGCAGTAGATGTCGGGTATGGGCAATTAGACTGGAAATTGAGACAAGATGAAAGAGTTATAGTTAATGAAAAAACAAATGCCAGATATTTAACAGATAAAATTATTCAAGATCCTTTGGATGCTTTAGTTTGTGACGCATCTTTTATATCATTGAAGAAAGTTTTACCTTCAGGACTTAGGTTTCTAAAATCTCATGGATGGTTGGTAGCTTTAATAAAACCTCAATTTGAAGTAGGCAAAGGTCTTGTAGGTAAGGGTGGCGTAGTTAGAGATCCTAAACTACATGAGATAGTAATTAATGATATAAAAAAATGGATTGGACTTGAAATTAATATGAATATTTTAGGAGTTATTGAAAGCCCAATTTTAGGCCCTAGTGGAAACAAAGAATTTTTAATTGTAGCTACAAAAATTTAATTCATTAAACGTTTTATTCAATCTTTCCAATTTGACTTTCATGCTCTAACAATTGATCTAAAATAGTTATTGCCATCATAGCTTCAGCTACAGGAACAGCCCTAATGCCAACACAAGGATCGTGCCTACCTTTTGTTTTAATCTTAATAGGTTCATTTTGTAAGTTTATAGAGTTTTTTTCAGTTAAAATAGAGCTTGTTGGTTTAACAATGAATTTAGCTACTATAGGTTGGCCAGAAGAAATTCCACCTAATATTCCTCCAGAGTGATTAGATCCAAAATAATAATCACCTTTATTGTCAGGATAAATTTCATCATTGGCTTCACTACCTGTTAAAGACGCTAAATTAAAACCAGAACCAATTTCCACACCTTTTACAGCATTTATGCTCATTAACGCTTCTGCTATTTGACTATCTAATTTTTTATAGATTGGACTTCCTAATCCTCTAGGCACGTTTTCAGCAACAACTTCAATTATTGCGCCAGCGCTATTCCCGTTCTTCCTAATATTGTCCAACCAAATTTCCCATTCTTTAGCTGCTTTTGGATCTCCACAAAAAAAAGGATTATTATCAACTTCATTCCAATCAAAATTTTTACGGTCTATTTTATTTGGCCCTAACTGGATTACACTAGCTCTAATTTTTATAGATTTTTTTAACTTATTTTCTAATACCTTAAACGCAATTGCGCCTGCCGCAACTCTTACAGCTGTTTCCCTTGCGCTTGATCTACCTCCTCCTCTATAGTCTCTTATTCCATATTTATTTTGATATGTAATGTCAGCATGTCCTGGTCTAAATTGACTAGAAATTTCAGAATAATCTTTACTTCTTTGATCTTCATTTTTTATATGAAGCGCAATTGGATGACCTGTAGTTTTACCCTCAAAAGTTCCAGAGAGAATCTCTACAATATCGTTTTCTTTTCTTTGTGTAACAAATTTGGATTGGCCAGGTTTTCTTCTATCTAAATGAGCTTGAATGTCTTCTTCATTTATTGGAATTA
>CACBXG010000024.1 GCA_902543145.1 uncultured SAR116 cluster alpha proteobacterium
TTAGAATAAAGAATCATATTTAATATCAATTTAGTAATTTAATTCAGAATTTTGTTCCAAATTAATTAGCTTTTTTATCTCCAACTCTTTGTCATTTTACCTTTATCTTTAAAGTCTACAATTGAAAAAGTTTTTTCTACTAAAGTATAATCATTATAACCTAATCGAGCTATTACCTTCATTTTCAAGATATCTACTATACCTTCGTCAGTGATGAATTCGTCTTTAATATGAATACCAATAACTTGTCCAAATACAACATTATGTAATCCTCCTTTTCCAGGAAGTTGAACAGTTTGATGATATTTACATTCAAAATGGACTGGTGATTCAGCAACTCTTTTGGGTTTGACGTTAATTGAATCTATAGCTGTTAATCCAGTTTTTTCTAATTCGTCAGTATCAGGTTCCATTATCCAACTAGTGTCATTCATTTGGTAACGTGTATCCCATGTACTCATATTAACAACAAATTCACCAGTTTCTTCAGCATTTAAAACACTATCTTTTTTACTTCCATCTGCACGATTTCCAGCTGAAAACATTACAAATGGAGGATCATAAGAAAGCCCATTAAAATAACTATAAGGTGCAAGATTTCCTATTCCCTTTTTATTAACTGTACTAATCCATCCAATTGGGCGTGGAACTGTAAGAGCTTTGAAAGGATTATAGGGTAAACCATGGTCATTTTTACTAGTATCATAATACATTCGATAACTCACTAATTTGTAACAAAATTTAATTAATTTATAAGATTAGATATAAATTATAAAGTTACAAACAAAAATGAACCATAACTACAACAATAACCCATGATAGAATCCTAATAAGTGTTCAATGTACTAAGGTCAGTTTACAGAACACCCACTAACCAATGATAAAATTTGATTAAGAAAAGGATGAAGTAATACCCTATTCATAAATTTTTTTGTGGAACAAGTTATGGGATAAGATTAACAGATCCTATTTTATTCATTTAATAAATTTCTACAAAATTTACCAATACTTATTATTGCATCCTCTGCTTCTTTTAATATGTTTGCATTACTGTGCCATCCATGAAACATATCTTCCCAAATCTCAAGTTTTGCATTTACATTTGCTTTTTTTGCTTTCTCAAAAAAACGCTTACTGTCATCTAACATTGTTTCAGCTGATCCAACTTGAATTAACATATCTGGCAATCCCGATAATTCACCAATAATGGGAGATGCTAAATAAGACATGTTATAAGAGTTGGGAAAGTATAGCTTTGCAAATCTATCAAGGTATTGTTTACTTATTACAGGATCAATTTTTTCATTCGTTACCATTGTTTTCCCAGTTTGAGAAAGATCAGTCCAAGGGCTTAGAGCCACAGCTCCTAATGGTTGAGAAAAATTATTTTCTTTAATTTTTAATAATAATGCTAAACATAACCCACCACCTGCAGATTGTCCGCTAACAATTATGTGTTCAGGGCTTATTCCTTCATTAATAAGCCATTCATAAGCAGAGTATGTATCATCTATGGCTGCTGGGAAAGGATGCTCTGGAGCTAATCTATAGTTGATTGATAAACATTTAACTTTTGCTTCTGCAGAAATTCTTGCTACTGTTGCTCTTGTAGCAGCTACTGATCCCCTGTAATAACCACCTCCATGCATAAACATGAATATCCTATTTTCATTTATCTCCCCACATGTGATCCATTCTGCATTAACATTTCCAGCAACTACACTTTTGTACTTTATATTTTCAGGAAGTGGGATTAAAGATCCAGCGGTTTCTGTTTCTCTTCGAAGTTGATCAATAGTTTTGCTTTCTGTGTAAGGGTTTTTTCTTTTTGCATATATAATATTTTTGAGTATTTTTTTGTTATCCATTTTGGAATTGCCCTATAATTTATTATTTAATTCGTAAATTAAAAACTAAATCCTCTTGCAGAAACAGGCCATAAATCGATCACTTTTGTGTCTTTAACAACCACATACCAATCATGTAAATTACAAGTTGGGTCGCAATGCCCAGGAATTAAACGAATTTTATCATTTATCTTAAGAATATTATCAGGGTCAGCTATTATTCCATGCTCATCAGAGCATTTTATATATTCTAACTCAGACTTTAATGTTTTTGGCAAGCCACTATCAACAGCTATTGATTTTAGCCCTGCATCTACTACAGCATGTTTTTGTAGTGCTTTTGACATTACCCCAGTAAGAATGAATAAGGAATTTTCAAAATTATTAGAGTTATTTAATTTTCTGTCATGTTTTAAAGATGAATAATGAGCATCCATAAAAGCATATGAACCAACTTGTATTTCATCATATACTTCTTCATTTACTTCTAAATCAAAACAACCGGTTCCAACACCAGTAATAAATGGTGAATGTTTTATGAAATTAGCTTTTAATTCTCTAATTTTATTGCAAGTATTTTTGACTTCTATTTGTCTTATTTTATGATCTTCAATATGCTGAATAGAACCATTATAAGCTTGAAAGCCAATAAAATTTAAATTGGCCATCTTTTTAATCATTTTAATTAGCTCATTTATTTTGTTAAATGATTTTATACCACATCTATTAGCGCCACAATCGTATTCAATATAAATATCAATTATTGAATTATTTCTTTCTGCTGCTTTTTGGATGTTAATGATATTTTCATCATTATCCACACAACAACCTATCTTTAAATCTTTAGATACTATTTTCGCAAGTCTTTCTAATTTAAGAGCATCAGTTATTTGATTGGTTATTAATATATCCTTTACACCAGCTCTAACAAATATCTCTGCTTCACTAAGTTTTTGGCAACAAATTCCATGTGCTCCACCGTTATCAATTTGGTATTTAGCGACATCGACTGATTTATGCATTTTGGCATGTGGTCTCAACTTCACATTATTGTTGAGAACAAATTCTTTCATTTTTAATATATTATTCTCAAAAATTTTATAATCAATAATTAGTGAAGGAGTTTGAATTTCATCAACATCCATTCCTACTTTAGCAGGAATATTAAATCCTACTTCAAATGACTCTAAATTCATAAAAAACCTATATTAAATAATTATAACATCAGTATAGTTGAATTATCAATTTTATGTATATATAATTTATTTAACAAAGTTTGGATTTAAAATGAAATTTTTACACACCATGATTAGAGTTACCAATATTGAAGAATCTATTGATTTTTATTGCAATAAGCTTGGTCTTGTTGAAATTAGAAGAAAAGAAGTTCCAGAAGGAAGATTTACACTTATTTTTCTAGCCGCACCAGAAGACGAAGACAATGCAATAAAAACCAGATCACCTGAAATAGAATTAACCTATAATTGGGATCCAGAAGAGTATGGAAGCGGTAGAAATTTTGGTCATCTTGCTCTTTCTGTTAAAAATATCTATGAAACATGCCAGAAATTAATTGATGCTGGAGTAACTATCAATAGACCTCCTAGAGAAGGACGAATGGCATTTATAAAATCGCCAGATAATATTTCAATAGAATTACTTCAGCAAGGTGATAACCTTGAAGTAAAAGAGCCTTGGTCAAGCATGAAAAATATTGGTTCATGGTAGTTTTTATAAATGTTGAGTCTAATACTTTTAATTTTTAAAATTGATTATGAAAAAAAGCATATATGTGAGTTTTATTATGTTTAAATATATAATTTTACTTGGTGTTTTGTTAATTTTATCTAATTGTAATCAGCATTCAAATATCAATCAGCATAATTTAAATAATAGTAGTAGTTTTACTTACCAAGAAAAACCATTTGAGCTAAAATGGAAGATTGAAAAAAATTCCATTACAAATATTCCTTCAGAGGTTCGCAAAATAATTAAAAATGTATGCAAAAACCATAATAGTTTTGTTTTAATTAAAATAAAAACCTTTGAAGATGACACGGCATTAGGTACATTTGATTGCAGAGTTTAATTAAATTTTTAAATCTTCTAACTCATCTATAAACCCTATAACATTTTCAATTTTTTCTTCTCTGCTTTTTAATTGTTTTTCCATAAATAGTTTTTGATCTGGTCTAACTTTTATTTGTCCAGATGATTTGCTAATCCAATCTAACAGCTTGTCTGTATTTTTGAAAAAATTATTTTTAAATCCCAATAAAATACCTTTAGGTCCTGCATCTATAAAACTAATATTATTTTTTAAACACTTATGTTTAATTATTAATGTTTGAAGCAAATTATTAACTTCTACAGGAGGAACTCCAAACCTATCAAATAATTCTTCATTAAACTCATTTATCTCATCACTGCTTCTTAAGTCTCCTGCTTTTCTGTAGAGTGCCATTCTAGTTGATAGATCATATACATAAGTATCTGGGATGAGCACTGCTAAACCTAATGAAATTGAAGGAGACCAAACTTCTTCTATTGTTGCTTCTTTATTTTTATAAGAGTAAACAGCATCCCTAAGCATATCTTGATATAACTCAACACCAACCTCTTTAATTTGACCTGACTGTTCATCACCAAGTAAATTTCCAGCTCCTCTTATATCCATGTCGTAGCTAGCAAGTGAAAAACCAGCTCCTAGATTATCAAGGGTTTTAATTACATCTAGTCTTTGTTGAGAGTTTTTATTTAAAACTTTACCTGCCTCGACTGTGAAATAAGCATATGCTCTTTTTTTCCCTCGTCCAATACGTCCTCTTAATTGGTAAAGTTGAGAAAGTCCAAACATGTCAGATTTATAAATTATCATTGTATTTGCGTTGGGAATATCTATTCCTGATTCAATAATATTAGTAGAAATTAATATATCTGATTTACCATCTGAAAATGAATTAATTGAATAATCTAATTCATCAACCTTCATTTGACCATGAGCAACTTTTATCGATAGATTAGGTACCATTTTTTTTACTTTTTTATACAAACCATCTATATCTTTTATCCTTGGGCAAACAATAAAAGATTGCCCTCCTCTATTTTTTTCACGGTTTAAAGCGTCTAATAAAACAACTTTATCCCATTCAAAAACAAAAGTACGAATTGACAACCTATCAACAGGTGGGGTGCTAATTAAACTCAATTGTTTTAGTCCAGATAAAGATAATTGAAGCGTTCTAGGAATTGGTGTTGCAGTCAGAGTTAAAACATGAATATTGCCTTGTAATTCTTTTATTTTTTCTTTTTGAGCAACTCCAAAATGTTGCTCCTCATCAACAATTAATAGTCCTAAATTGTTAAAATCAATATCATTTGAAAGTAAAGCATGTGTTCCAACAACAATATTTATTTCACCAGATTTAAGATTATTTTTAATAATATTTCTTTTGCTTGGCACAGTCATTCTGGATAATGAAGAAACTTTTAGTGATGAATTTTTAAATCTTTCATAAAAACTTTTATAATGTTGTTTTACTAAAATTGTAGTTGGGGCTACTAATGCAACTTGATAACCAGCGTTTGCCACAATAAAAGAAGCTCTCAATGCTACTTCAGTTTTTCCAAAACCAACATCGCCACAAATAAGCCTATCCATGAGTTTTCCTGCTTCAAGGTCAGATATTACATCTTTGATTGCAGAATCTTGGTCATCAGTAAGTTGAAAAGGAAAATCATTAGAAAATTTATCATAATCATCTGTAATTGATAATTTTTCTGTATTAATGATTTCTCTTTGCGCAGCAACTCTAATTAATTTTTCAGCCATATCTTTAATTCTTTTTTTGACATTTGCTTTTCTATTCTGCCAATTGGATGCACCCAACTTGTCTAAGTTTCTAAGAATACCTGAATCACCTACACGGCTTAATAAATTCATATTCTCTACAGGAAGAAATAACTTATCACCATCTTGATATAATAATTTCAAACAATCATGATCTATTCCATTTGTTGATATTTTCAATAATCCATCATACAAACCAATCCCATGATCAATATGAGCTACCAAGTCACCAACATTTATTGAGTTTACATCTTTAAGAAAATTTTCAGTTTTTCTTCTCCATGATTTTCTTTTATTTTCTGGAAAACCAAAAATGTCTCTTGTAAATATAATAATATGATTATTTAATTTAAAACTCTCTAGGTATGGAGAATATGAAAAATTAAAATTTGACAAATTTTCATTGTTAACAAGCTTTTTGATATCAATTAATTCAAATATAATTTTACTTTTATTTAAATCTTCTTCAAAAAAACTAACTAAATTATTCATCTTAGTTTCATCTTCTGTAATTATTGTAATTATTTTTTTATTATTAAACTCATTTATACAAAATTGAACAAAATTATTGATTTTATTAATTTTTTCTGATTTAATAAAATTAGGAATTATTAAAGGTTTAGAAGAAAGATTTATTTCATTTTGATTAGTGCTACTAGGTTTGTCATATTCATTTAATTTAATAACATTAAATTCTTTAATATTATTTAAAATATTATTTTTTGAAATGTATAATTCTTTAATCTCAAAAGCATTATAATCAGTATTTTCATCTTTTCTTTCATTACCAAAATTATTTATTTCTAACTCTCGTTCTTGAATTAGATTTTCAAAATTTTTTGTAAGCAAACATATAATTTCTTGCCCAAGTGGCAAATAATCAAAAATTGAATTTAATGGTTTTTCATGAAATAAAGGTAAAAAATGTTCTATACCGTTAAACTTCATACCAGCAGATATGTTTTCATAAAATAAACTTTTTATACTGGCAGCACCGTTTTTATTCCTAAATCTTTTTCTGAAATTCTCTATGTTTTTTTCATTCAATATAAATTCATTTGATGTATAAATATTAAAATCATTTATTTTATCCTTAGATCTCTGTGTAAGAGGATCCATTGTTTTGATTGTTTCAATATTATCACCTATAAAGTCAATTCTAAATGCACTTTGGTTACCAACTGGAAAAACGTCTAATATACTTCCTCGTATACTAAATTCACCAAACTCTCTTACTGTTTGTACCCTTTTATATCCTGATACATTTAAGAACTCGATAATTAATTGAAATTTATAATCTGAAGATAAATTTAAATTTATAAAATGTTTTAAAAAAAATTCTTTAGGCGCTGTCTTGGTAAATAATCCATTAATAGTAGTTAAAATAACGTTTTTGCTTTTATTTTTATTGTTTTTAAAAAAACAAAGATCTGTAAATGATTTTACACGCTCTCCAATTAAATTGAGATTTGGTGATGAGATATCATATGGCAAACAATCCCATGCTGGGATTTTGTATATGTTTATTTCTTTGAAATTTGAATATAAAAAATTATAAATATTCGAGAGTTCTAAATCATTCTGTGCTACGTAAAATATATTTTGATTTTGAGATAAAGAAGAAATTAAGAAAGGTATTAAGCTATCTCTGATACCATTTATTTCTCTTATTTTATTTAAATCTTTATTAAAATTAAACAATTTAATAACCTTTAAATTCTTTTATAAGGTCTATTAGAAAGTTTTCTTTAGAAGATTTGGATTTTTCAATATCTATAGATAAACGCCAAATTCTAGGATCTCCTGAATTAAGAAGCGCTTGATATGCTAATAAGTTATCATCATCGAGATTTTTTAAATGATTTTCTGCAAAATTACCTAACAAAATATCAGTTTCACGAGTACCAGTATATTTAGATCTATAAATTAATTTTTTTATAAAAACATTTCTATTATTCAATTTTTTCTCGTTTTATTGATATTTTTTGTTATTGTTTATTATAAATAAAGGTTTTTGATTTCTTGTCTAATGTAATTATTAAAAGACCAAAAGAGATTTTTGAATTATTCTCATCACTTGGAAATTTAAGTGGTGTTGGTGAAAAAAAATTAAACCTTTTTGAAAAAAAAATTGGTCCATATTTAATAAATCTTTTATTTTATTTACCTCACAAGTCTATTAATAGATTCCAAAATATATCTTTAAAAGAAGTAAATCATGGTGACATATTAACTTGTGAAGTAGAGGTTGTGGAAATAAATATTCCTCCCTTTAATTTTAGAAAAAAAAATAATATGTCTAGGATAATAACCTTTGGCCTCAATAAAGAAAAAAATGTTAGATTAGATATTGTTTATTTTGGGCAAAATACACAATATCTTAAAAATATTTACAAAGTTGGAAATAGAGTTTTTGTAAGTGGAAAATTTGAAAACTTTAATGGGATTGGTCAGATTGCTCACCCTGACTATGTTGTAAAAGGAACTGAGAAAAAATTAATACCATTGTTTCAACCAATTTACCCTTTGTTTTTTGGAATAAACCAAAAATTTATATCCAAAGTTATCAATCAAGGTATTAAGAAAATTCCAACAATACCTGAATGGTTAAGTAAAGATATACTAATAAAATACAAATTTCCAAATTGGCATACTTGTATATCTAGAATACATAATCCAGAAAACAATGATGACTTAAACTTAAATAGTATTTTAGAAAACGACTTGCTCTAGATGAATTAATAGCAAATCAGATTTCTATGTTACTAATAAAAAATAAAATTTCTAAAATTAAAGAAATTAAAGAAATTTATAGTAACTCAGAATTAATCGAAAATTTTTATTCGAATTTACCATTTGAGTTAACTGGTAATCAAATAAAAGTTATAAATGAAATAAAAGAGGACATTCATAACAATAAAACTATGGTTAGAATGCTTCAGGGTGATGTTGGGTCTGGTAAAACAATTGTTGCTGTAATTTCTATGCTCAACGCAATATTAGACGGATCTCAAGCAGTATTGATGGTTCCAACGGAAATTCTTGCAATCCAACATTTTAATACAATTAAAGACTTACTTATACCACTAAAAATTGAACCAACTCTTCTATTAGGAGAAAGTAGATCTATTTATGATAACAAAACTAGATCTAATATAATTAAACAAATAGAAGATGGTGAAATTAAAATTATTATTGGAACTCACGCATTAATTTCAAAAAAAGTAATTTATAAGAACCTATCTTTAGCTGTTATTGACGAGCAACATAGGTTTGGAGTTAAACAAAGAGTTGAAATAACAGAAAAAGGTAATAACGTTAATGTACTAGTTATGACAGCAACGCCTATACCTAGATCTCTCGCACTGACTGCTTATGGTGATATGGATATTTCTGTTTTAAGTGAAAAACCGATTGGTAGAAAATCAATTAATACATATGTTTTGTCACAAACTAAAATAGCAGAAGTATTATCTTCTATTGAAAGAGCAATTAAAGCTGGAGCGTTAGTATATTGGGTTTGTCCTTTAATTGAAGATTCTGAGAATTCAGATCTGATTGCTGTCAACGAAAGATATAATTTTTTAAAAAATAATTTTAAAAACATTAATGTTTCATTGATTCATGGAAAACAAAATCAGATTGAGAGAGAAACATCAATGAATGAGTTTAAATCTGGTGAAAGTAAAATTCTAGTTGCAACTACAGTAATTGAAGTTGGAGTAGATGTTCCTGAAGCTACAATAATGGTAATTGAATGTGCAGAAAGATTTGGGTTAGCTCAAATACATCAATTAAGAGGAAGAGTCGGAAGAAGTAATAAAGAATCCTCGTGCATATTGTTATATAATTCTAATTTAAGCTCAATTGCTCATTCTAGGTTAAAAATCTTAAAGGAAAATGATGACGGATTTAAAATTTCTGAACATGACTTAGAATTACGTGGACCAGGAGAAATTCTTGGAAGCAAACAATCTGGTAATCTTGAATTTAAGTTTGTAGATTTGCATATCCACAACCAAATGATTCCCGTTGCAAGAGACGAAGCGAAGAAAATGCTGGAAAATGAAGATGATAAAGAAAAAATTAATATTCTTTTGTCTATTTTCGAAAATAATGATGCTATTAGGTTATTAAAAGGTGGTTGATCATTACTTAATCTTATTAGTTTTCATTTTTGGAGTAACTATGCCTCCAGAAATTACCATTTTTACAGCATCTTCAACTTTCATTTTCATGTATATTAAATCCTTCTTGGGGACAAATAAAAGAAATCCACTTGTAGGGTTAGGAGTTGTAGGTATAAAAACATTAATTAAGGTTTCATCGTTTAAGGTTTGAACTTCTCCTTTTGTCTCTCCTGTAACAAACCCAATAACCCAAATTTTTTTCCTTGGATATTCTACCAAAACAACCTCTCTAAAACTGTCAGAGTTAGTAGACATGACTGTTTCCATAATTTGCTTAATTGCACCGTATATACTTCTAACAACTGGCATTTTATCAAGCACTCTTTCCCCAGCTTTAAGTAAAGTTTTACCAATAAATCCTGGAGTTATTGCTCCAATAAAAGTAATAACCACAATACTTATAATCAATCCTATTCCAGGTATTTGGTGTGGTAACTGTTTAGTGAAATCCAAACTATCAGGCAATAAACCGGCAACTTGAGAATCTATAAAATTAATTATGATCCAAGTAACGTAGATTGTTATTAAAATCGGAGATGTGACTAAAATACCTGCAAGAAAATATCTTCTAAATCTTGCAAACAATCCAATTTTTTCTTCAGACAATTTAAACTCCTGATGTTATAAGTATTATATATTATAAATAAATACTCATAACCAATATAAAAAGATTTAAAAATGAAAAAATTATCTGATCAAAAATTAAGTGAGTTAAACAAGCTAGAATCTATTTCAAAAATAAGAAAAATAATTAAGATATTAAGAGATCCAATTGATGGTTGTCCTTGGGACTTAAAACAAGATTACAATTCATTAGCTCCCTATTCTATTGAAGAAGCTTACGAACTTGTAGATGCCGTAGAAAACAATGATATAGAAGAGATAAAAAAAGAGTTGGGTGATTTATTATTACAAGTTATTTTAATTTCACAAGTGGCCGATGATAATGGAGATTTTAATTTCGATGATGTAGCGAATGAGATATCTAAAAAAATAATTAGAAGACATCCACAAATATTTGATAAAAATTACAATGAAAATGATTTTCCTCATGAATCATGGGAAAAAATTAAAAAATTAGAAAAAAATAAAATTACAAATAGCAAAAATACATTAGACCAAGTTGAAAAAAATATTCCAACGTTACTAAGATCTCTTAAAATACAAAAAAAAGCTGCATCATTGAATTTTGATTGGGAAAATGAAACTCAAGTTTTGAATAAAATTGATGAAGAAATCCATGAATTGAAAGATGCACTGAAGGTGAATAACAAAAAAATAATTGAAGAAGAATTAGGAGATTTATTTTTTACAATTATTAATTTATCACGACGTTTAAATTTAGATCCAGAGCAAACCATAAGAAAAGCTAATAAAAAATTTATTACCAGATTTAATGAAATGGAAAACTTTATTGAAGACAACAAACTAAAATGGCATAATTTAAAAAAACACGAATTTAAAAATCTTTGGAATAAAGTAAAAAATAATCAAAGAGGAATCAATGAATAATAACATACCTAAAACTATTTTTATCACTGGTGCCACTTCAGGCTTTGGTAAAGCAACGGCAAAGCTATTTAATGAAAAAGGCTGGCAAACAATAATTACAGGTCGAAGAGCTGATCGTTTAGAAGAGCTTGCAAAGGAATTAGGTGAGAAATCATTACCACTTGCTTTTGATATAAGTGACAGGCGTGCAGTTAAATCAGCCATTCAAAATATATCACCAAATTTTAATAATATAAATGTATTATGTAATAATGCAGGCTTAGCTCTTGGATTAGAAGGTGCTGATAATGCAAACCTAGATGACTGGGATCAAATGATTGATACTAATATAAAAGGCTTAGTATATGCTACTCGAGCTATTTTACCATTGATGGTTGAAAACGGAGAAGGTCATATAATTAATCTAGGATCAGTCGCTGGCTCATATCCTTATCCTGGAGGAAATGTTTATGGAGGAACCAAAGCGTTCGTAAGTCAATTTTCTTTAAATTTAAGAGCTGATTTAGTGGATAAAGGCATTAATGTAACATCAGTAGAACCGGGTTTGGCAGAAACAGAATTTTCCATTGTTAGGTTTAAAGGTGACAAAGAAAAGGCATCTCAGGTTTATCAAAATACAAGATCAATAAAAGCAGAAGATATTGCGGAAACAATTTATTGGGTGGCTACAAGACCTAAAAATATAAATGTTAATAAAATTGAAATTATGGCTGGAGACCAAGCTTTTAACCCATTTAATATTGTTAAAAATAGTTAATTTTTGTATTTCCTGTATGGATTATCGGATGGAATAATTAAATTTCTAATATCATTCCAAATTTGAAGATTACTAGCTGCTAGAATTGATCCTTTCGATTTTATATCAAATTTACTTTTATTGATTGCCATATAAACGCAACCCCCAGCTTCTTTTATTATCAAGTCCATAGGGGAATGGTCCCAGGGTGTAACTCTTCCATGAAAAATAAATTGAATTTCGTTTTTTGCCAACATAATTGTTTCAATTCCAGCGCTACCAATAAATAATCTTTCTGTATTAGTTTTCAAATTATTTAGAATAGATTGTCTATAATTTTCAGGTATCCCCTTAGTCCCACCAGAACCTATTAATTTCAATATCTTAGAGGGTTTTATTAAAAGTAAAGATGAATTATTAGTATTTGTATCAACTATATAAGCACCAAAGTTTTTAAAAGCATAAACAAATGTATTTTTTAAAGGATAATAAATAAATGTAGCTATGGGAACCATAGAACTAACCAGTGAAATCATGGAGCAAAATTCTTTTTTTCCATTTAAATAATTCTTTGTTCCATCTATTGGATCAACAACCCATAATGGAGAATTATGTAAATATTTATCATAATTTTTAATTAAAAAAGAAGTTTCCTCGCCTAATAAGTCATTAACCCCTAGAAAACCAATTAATTGATCCGAAATAAATTTTTCACTTTTTTTATCTGCAATACTCACAAAATCGTCATTTGATGATTTTATGCTAATGTCTTCAGGCTTCAAATTTTTATAATAATATAAAATAATACTCTTATTAACATTAATTAACAAATTCATTACATAGTTAACAATTTGTGTTCGTGATTTATTGCTTTGAATTAAAATATCATTCATATCTGTCAAATAGTATATAATTCAATTTCAGGAAAATTTGATTTAAATGAATTTAATTTATCATGAGATATTTTAGCTTTAACCTTATTACCTACAAAATCTATATCACAAAAAGTTTCATTATAAACATGTGAATTTTTGTACAACCATGAATAAATTCCTGACGATTCAATAGGTATATGAAAAAGTACCTTAGTAAATTTTTTTTCAGCCAAATTTTCAATATAATTTTTTAAATCTTGCATGCCCTGTGATGTTAAAGCAGAGGTTTTAACTGAATTTTTTTTAAAATTAATTTTTAAATTACCCAAATTAGAATTTAAATCACATTTATTAAAAACATTTATTATTTTCTTTTCTAATTCTTTTTCAGTAAAACCAATAGAAATTAATGTATCAAATACTAATTTTGCCTGATTTTCTATATTAGCATTTGACAAATCATGAACTAACAACAAATAATCAGAAGAAAAGAGTTCTTCTAAAGAAGATTTAAATGAATCAATTAACTCTGTAGGTAATGCTGATATAAAACCTACAGTGTCTGAAATTATAACCTTTTTATTGTCAGACATTTTTATAGAACCCATTTTTGTATCTAAAGTCGCAAATACCATATCTTTAACTAATATATCAGAAGATGTAAGGCTATTAAAAATTGTTGACTTTCCACTATTGGTATAACCAACTAAAGAAAAAATCAAAGAAGAAATGTTTTTTCTAAGTTTTCTTTGAACGTCTCTTGTTAATTTTACTTTTATAAGTGATTTTTTCAGTTGTTTAATTTTTGAATTAATCATTCTTTTATCTAGTTCTATCTGCCTTTCACCAGGCCCACCTACTTTACTTAACCCACCTCTCTGTCTTTCAAGATGAGTCCAAGATCTTACTAATCTAGTTTTTTCAAAACTTAAATTAGCTAATTCGACCTGTAATTTACCTTCTTTGGTTTTTGCTCTCAAACCAAAAATTTCAATAATAAGTTGTGTCCTATCAATTATTTTTTTTTGAAGGATACTTTCTAAATTTCTTTGTTGTATAGGAGATAAAGAACAATCAAAAATCATTAAATCAACTAAACTTAGATCAAAATTATTTTTAATTTCGTTAGCAACTGTATTATTTATAAATAATGACGATTTTGGAATACTGATATTAATAATTTTTTCAA
>CACBXG010000025.1 GCA_902543145.1 uncultured SAR116 cluster alpha proteobacterium
TAACCATATGAATCTTCTAGTTTCATTTCGAAGATTATCATTCAATTTTGGTATCTTATCTATAATAATACCTTTGTATCTTAGTGCTATTTCAATATAATCGGCAGCAGCCAATGGCTTATTACATAAATCATCAAAACTGATTCTTGCAACACCTGCAGCAACTTCTGGAATATTTATTTTTCTTCCAGACACCTCAACATTTTCAGATATTATCTCAAAACCTATAGATAAGGTTTTAAATATCTCGTTAATTTTTTCTTTATTTGTTTTATTAACTGGACTTAACCAATATTTTTGCCCACTAAGAGATCTCTTTCTCCAATCCTCACCTTCTGGAATTTTAACAATATTAGTTTTTAGTTTTAAATTTTCTATAAATGGTAAAATTCTATCTCTATGCAATCCATCTTTGTATAGACCATCCGGTGGTTGGTTTGATGTCGTAACTAATATTGTGCCGTGTGCAAACATAACTTCAAATAAACGAGATAAAATCATTGCATCTGCAATATCTTTTACCTCCATTTCATCAAAACAAAGTAATTTTGCATTCTTGGCCAAATCTTGTCCTACTAATAGAACTGTGTCTTTGTTTTTTTCTACTTTTCTTTTTTCAAGAATTCTTTGATGAACTTCCTTCATAAAATCATGAAAGTGTAAGCGTCTTTTTTCTTTTATTTGAACTTGGTGAAAAAATAAATCCATCATCATTGATTTACCTCTACCAACACCACCATAGAGATAAAGACCTTTAATCTCTTTGGTATTATTTTTTGTAAAAATTTTAGAGATAAAATTTTCAGTTTGAAATTTGGCGAATTTTATTAGTAAATTATCAAAAAACTTTGCTACAAATGCCTGACCTGCGTCAAATATTATTGATTTGTTTGAAGCAATTAGACTTTGTGACTTTTCTTCATTTATTTTCAAAATATTAGCCGTACTAAAAGACTTGAAACTTACCTTCTTTCAAGTTGAAGTTTCTTAATTTCGCCTATCGCTTTAGCTGGATTTAAACCCTTAGGACAAGTCTTAGTACAATTCATAATAGTATGACAACGATAAAGTTTAAAAGAATCTTCGAGCTCTTCAAGTCTTTGTTCAGTGTTTTCATCTCTACTATCAGCTATCCATCTATATGCCTGTAATAAAACAGCAGGACCTAAATATTTGTCCCCGTTCCACCAATAAGAAGGGCAAGAGGTTGAACATGAAAAACAAAGAACGCATTCCCACAATCCATCAATTTTTTCACGTTCTTTTGGTGATTGTTTTCTAGATTTCCCCTTTTCCGGGTCAGATTTACTTTGCAACCATGGTTTGACTGATGTTAATTGTTCATATGCTTTAGACAAGTCGGGTACTAAATCCTTAATAACTTCCATATGAGGTAACGGATATATGTTTATGTCTCCTTTAACGTCATCAATTGACTTCAAACAAGCGAGTGTGTTTGTGCCATCTATATTCATAGAACAAGAACCACAAATTCCTTCTCTACAAGATCTTCTAAAAGTTAAACTTGAGTCTATTTCCTGTTTAATTTTTATTAAGGCATCTAAAACCATAGGACCACATTGATCTAAATCAATGGTATAGCTGTCTATTCTTGGATTTTCATCATCATCTGGTGACCATCTATATACATTAATTTTTTTTGTATTTTCAGCTTCGCTATTTATCGGGTAGTCAATACCTTTAACAATTTTGGAATGCTTCGGTAGGGCAAATTCAGCCACAAAATTCTCCTCTTAATTAGTAAACTCTTGCGGCTGGAGGTATTGATGCCACTTCGTTTGTTAATGTGTTTAGGTGGACGTCTCTATAATCTAGCTTAGTTTTGTTCTTCTCATTTAGCCACATAATTGTATGTTTCATCCAATTCTTATCATCTCTTTCAGGATAGTCTTCATGAGAATGTGCGCCACGCGATTCTTTTCTTTGGTCTGCTGACTTCATAGTTACAATAGCTTGTTGCATTAAGTTTTCTAACTCAAGAGCTTCAACTAAGTCCGTATTAAAAATCATTGATCTATCTTTTATACCAATATTATCCATACCTTTTGAGATTGTATCAACTTTTTGTACACCTTCCTTCATTGAAGTATTTGATCTAAAAACTGCAGCATGTTTTTGCATTGCATTTTGCATTGAGTTTCTAACTTCACCTACAGAAACATCTCCGTTTGAATGTCTTACTTTATCAAGTCTCGCTAAAATTTTATCTGTTACTCTTTTGGGTAAGGGCGCATGAGCACTTCCTTTTTCAACTGTTTTTAAAGCTCTTTGTGCCGCAGCACGACCAAAAACAACAATATCTAATAATGAATTGGTTCCCAGTCTATTAGCTCCATGTACTGATACACATGCGGCTTCTCCAATAGCCATTAATCCTGACACAACTGCGTCTTGATCATTACCTTTTCTTGTTACTACTTCACCGTGATAGTTAGTTGGAATTCCTCCCATGTTGTAATGAACTGTAGGTAAAACTGGTATTGGTTCCTTAGTTACATCAACACCACAGAAAATTTTAGCGGTTTCACTGATACCTGGCAACCTCATCTGTAAGGTGGCTGGATCAATATGTTCTAAATGCATAAAAATATGATCTTTATTTGGACCAACACCTCTACCTTCATTAATTTCAATGGTCATAGATCGTGATACTACATCTCGACTAGCAAGGTCTTTTGCCGTAGGTGCATATCTTTCCATAAATCTTTCACCTTCAGAATTTGTAAGATATCCGCCTTCGCCTCTTGATCCCTCTGTTATAAGAACCCCTGCACCATAAACGCCAGTTGGGTGAAACTGAACAAACTCCATATCTTGAAGAGGCAAACCTGCTCGCAAAACCATTGCATTTCCATCACCTGTACAAGTATGAGCAGAAGTACAAGAAAAATATACTCTACCATAACCACCAGTAGCGAGAACTGTTTGATGTCCTCTAAATCTATGAATCTTACCATCATCCATACATAAAGCTAGCACGCCAACACACTTGCCATTATCATCCATAAGAAGATCAAGCGCGATGTATTCTACAAAAAACTCAGCTTGATATTTTAGACACTGTTGGTAGAGAGTGTGTAAAATTGCATGCCCAGTCCTATCTGCAGCCGCACAAGCTCTTCTTGCCATTTTCTTACCATAATCTAATGTATGACCACCAAATGGTCTTTGATAAACTTCTCCATCTTCAGTTCTAGAAAAAGGAACGCCAAAATTCTCTAATTCAGTTACAGAAGGTATAGCTTCTTTACACATATACTCAATAGCATCTTGATCGCCAAGCCAATCAGATCCCTTCACTGTATCATACATATGAAACTGCCAGCTATCATTTTCACCCATGTTATTAAGCGCAGCTCCAATACCACCTTGTGCTGCAACAGTATGACTTCTTGTAGGAAAAACTTTTGTAATACATGCAGTTTTTAACCCACCAGAAACCATGCCTAAAGTTGCTCTTAATCCAGCACCTCCTGCGCCAACAACTACGACATCATGTTCATGATCTACAATTTCATATTCAGACATAAAATAACTTTCTAATTATACATAAATTTTCAAAACACAAAGGATTGATAAAACACCTAAGAGGACTGACAGTAATTTTATAAGTATTAAAGACATTATTTTCAACCCCTCATTGTGCACATAATCTTCGACTACAACCTGCAGCCCTGATGCTGCATGAAAGTATAAGGTCCCAAATAAAAGAATCATTCCTGTTGCGTTAAGAGGACTCTGTAACCAATTAATAGATTGGTCATAGCCATTGATTAAACTAAAAACAAGAGAAGAGACAAACCAAATTATAAGAGGTATCATTGCAATTGCTGAAATCCTCTGTAACTTCCAGTGAACTACACCATGAGATTTAGATTGCATTTTCATCACTTTCTTTAAACAACTCTGATATAGACTATTAACCATGTCATAGAAGTCAATAATAACGAGGAAATAATTACAGATATGCCAGAAATATATGCATGATTTAGGTCATATCCATAACCTGCATCCCAAAAAAGATGCCGGATACCATTACTAAGATGATAAAACAAAGCAAAGGTGAAACCAAAAATTATCAATTTACCGAACCAGTTATTAATTATATTTGAATACATTAAATAAGTGCTTTCACCTAAAGTAAGAGATACAATCCATAATACTAAAATTATACTTCCTATTGATAATACAATACCTGTACCTCTGTGTAGAATTGACAAGACAGAGGTTATTTGTGGTTTATATATTTGAAGATGTGGTGAAAGCGGTCTTTGTCTACTCATATTTGTCTCATATTTTTGTTATTTAGATAAATGAACTAAGTAAATAATTCAAATCTTAAATTCAAAATTTTAAATTTTCTTCGAAAATAATAATTAAAATTGATAAACCAAGTAAAATTATACCTGTAAGTTCAGTTATTTTAATCTTTTCCTTAAAAAAAATCACTGAAATTAAAATTGAGAAAATTAATTCTATTTGCCCAACTGCCCTAACTTCAGCAGCTGTTGTTAACCCAAATGCTACAAACCAGCCAAATGTAGCTCCTGTCCCAGATAAGCCTGCTGGCAAACTAGGTTTCCAATATTTAATAACAGCTAAAAATTGATCTCTTTTATTTATTACAAGATACAAGCCTACCAACATAGTTTGAAAAACTATCGCTATAAAAGAAATGAAAATTGATTTATCTAATAGGGGACCCTCTACTGATAAAATAGACATTCTAAATGCAACTACAGAGCCAGCTAAAAGTAATCCAGATAAAAGACCTACAAGAGTACCTACAGATAAAGTTGAGTTAATTAGAAGTTTAATATTTTTTAAAATGCTATCTGCTTTTTTGGCATAAGATAATAATAATACAGATATAACACCTAGTATTATACCTAACAATATAGATGTAGAGAAAGTAACACTTAAAATTATGATCTCCAAAAAAGCAATAAGAATTACTTCTGTTTTAGAAAATGCAATTCCTGTAGCAAAGTTTTTATGTGCAAAAACTTTCATAAGAACGTAAGTAAATAAAACTTGAAAAATTGATCCCAATAAACATAAAAATAGAGAATATAAAGAAAGGTCAGGAATATTATTTCCTGGAATGCTTATCCAAATTAGCCAAATAAGTGAGGTAAAAGGTAAAGCATAACAAAATCTAATATAGGCGGCTCCATATTCTCCTAATTTGGAGATCATATTTTTTTGAAATGCAGAACGGGCAGTTTGACAGGCTGCGGCAAATATTGCTGCAAAAATCCAGATGAATTCCATAATAATTATTTTGAAATTTTAAACATTAAAGAGAGACTCCTTTAATTTTTTTGCTTGCCAACAATTCAGCTATCTGGACGGTATTTAATGCCGCACCTTTTCTTAAATTATCTCCAACACACCAAAAAACAATACCATTTTTTACTGAAGGATCTTTTCTGATTCTGCTAATATAAACATCGTCTTCACCAGCCACTTCTTCAGGAGTTACGTATCCTTCATCTGCTCGGTGATCTACCACTGTTACACCATTAGCATCTCTTAATAAGCTTCTAACATCTTTTTCATCGATGTCTTTTTTGCATTCTATAAAAACCGATTCACTATGACCAATAAATACTGGAACCCTTACGCAATGAGCAACCAAATCAATATTAGGATCTAATATTTTTTTTGTCTCAACCCTCATTTTCCACTCTTCTTTCGTAAACCCATCATCCATAAAAATATCAATATGAGGGATTACATTAAATGCTATTTTTTTGGTAAATTGTTCTGGTTTAGCTTGATCGTGGACAAAAACACCCTTTGTTTGATTAAAAAGTTCGTCCATAGCTGGTTTCCCAGCTCCTGAAACTGCTTGATATGTTGAGACAACAACTCTTGATATTTCATATTTTTTGTGTATTGGCTTTAAAGCAACAACTAGCTGGATAGTTGAACAATTAGGATTTGCAATTATGTTTTTTATTTTTATAACCATTAATGGCTTCAGGATTAACTTCAGGAACAATTAAAGGAACTTTATCATCCATCCTAAAGCAGGAAGAATTGTCAATAACAATACAACCCTTAACTCCTGCCTTTAAACCAAATTTTTTTGCTATATCTGAACCAGCTGAAAAAAGAGCTATATCTGCTTTTTCAAAGTTAAAATCGTCAACTGAACTAACTTTTAGTATTTTGTCGTCACCAAAAGATACCTCCTTACCAACTGAGGATCTTGAAGCAAGAGCAAATATATTTTTTACTGGAAATTTTCGTTCAAACAAAGTTTGAAGCATTTCTCTACCAACGGCACCTGTAGCACCAACAACAGCAATATTATAAGACATTTATTTTGTTAATTCCTCTAACTTGTTGATAACTGAATCCATCATTCCTTTCGTACCAACTTTAACTCTTCCTGAAGCCATTATATCTTGCGTTCTTGGTCCAGCATCTAAAGCTCTTGAAACAGCCTCATCAATTAAATCTGCCTCTTCTTTCATTTCAAATGAATAACGAAATAACATTGACAAACTTAAAAGTTCTGCTAATGGATTTGCTAACTCTTTTCCAGCTATATCTGGAGCTGATCCGTGAACTGGCTCATACATAGCATGTCTCTTTCCAGTATTTTGGTCTACAGATCCTAAACTTGCAGAAGGAAGCATTCCGAGTGAACCAGTTAACATAGCTGCGCAGTCAGATAAAATATCTCCAAATAAATTGTCTGTAACAATAACATCAAATTGCTTGGGATCTCTTACTAATTGCATTGCGCAATTATCAGCATACATATGGTTAATTAATATATCTGAGCCTTCTTTTTTATGAAGATTAGTTATCACTTCTCTCCACAAAACACCTGACATCATTACATTAGCTTTTTCTACTGAAGTAACTTTCCCATTTCTGGCTCTTGCCATATCAAAGGCAACTCTGCCAATTCTTTCAATCTCTGGGGTAGTATAAAGATTAGTGTCATAACCTTTTTTTATTTGAGTATCAATTTTTTCTATTCCGCGAGGCTCTGCAAAATAAATACCTCCTGTTAACTCTCTTAAAATTAAAATGTCTAGGCCTGAGATAATATTAGGTTTGAGGGAAGAAGCATCAACAAGTGCAGGAAACACCATGGCAGGTCTAAGATTAGCAAACAAATCCATTTCTTTTCTTAATCTCAGAAGACCATTTTCAGGTCTTTTCTCAAATTCAACTCCATCGTATTTTGGACTTCCTACTGCACCAAATAAAATTGCATCAGCATCAACTGCATCAGATAAAGTTTCGTCTGAAAGAGGCGTGCCATATTTATCAAAAGAAGCACCTCCTACTAAACCTTCTTTTATGTTAAAACTTATACTTTTATTTTTTGCAAACCAATCAACAACTCTTAAAGTTTCTCTAATAACCTCTGGCCCAACTCCATCTCCAGGAAGAACCATTAACGTACGATTAGATGGCATTTTATAAACTCACTTTTAATTATAACCAGGGTCTTTCATTAGACATTTTGGTTTCAAATTCTTTGATATCACTAGATTGTTGCATTGTTATGCCAATATCATCTAATCCTTCAAGTAAGCATTTTTTTCTAAAAGGGTCGATTTCAAATTTAATAACTGCTCCATTAGGCCTTCTAATTTCCTGAGATGGAAGGTCAATTTCTAGTTCAGGATTTTCCATATCATTTGAATCTGCCAATAAAGCATCTCTTTCATCAGATGTAACTTTAATAGGTAAAAGACCATTTTTAAAAGAATTATTATAAAAAATATCTGCAAAAGATGTTGAAATAATACATTTTATTCCAAAATCAGATAAAGCCCAAGGCGCATGTTCTCTACTTGAACCACATCCAAAGTTATCACCTGCAACAAGAATATTACATTTTCTATATGGCTCTCTATTTAAAACAAACTCTTCTTTTTCAGAACCGTCATCATTAAATCTCATCTCATCAAAAAGATGTTTACCTAAACCTGTTCTTTTAATTGTCTTTAAAAATTGTTTAGGAATTATTTTGTCTGTATCTACATTTATAAAATTAAATGGAGCAGCTATACCTCTAATATTTTTAAATTTTTCCATAGTTAAACCTCTAAAACTACGTGATTAAAGTATAATCAGTTAATTTACCTGTAATTGCAGAGGCAGCAGCTATTTCAGGACTAACCAGATGTGTTCTTCCACCTTTCCCTTGTCTACCTTCAAAATTTCGATTGGATGTACTTGCGCATCTTTCACCAGGTTGAAGTTTGTCTTCATTCATTGCTAAACACATTGAGCAACCAGGCTCTCTCCACTCAAAACCAGCTTCAGTAAATAATGAATTTAGACCCTCTTCTTCAGCCTGACTTTTCACCAATCCAGAACCTGGAACTACCATGGCCCTAATACCCTTTTTAACTTTTTTTCCATCTATTACTTTTGCAGCTGACCTTAAATCTTCTATTCTGGAATTTGTACATGAACCTATGAATACAGTATTTATTTCAACTTCAGAAATCTTTTGGCCACCTACTAATCCCATATAATCTAGTGATCTTTGTACCTTAGCTCTAGCGTCCTCATCTTTAATCTTTGAAGGATCAGGTATATAACCATCAATTGAAACAACATCTTCTGGACTAGTACCCCATGTTACGGTTGGTTTGATTTTATTTGCGTTAATGGTAATTTTTTTGTCATAAAATGCGTTTTCATCTGAAGGCAATGATTTCCACCATTCTAAAGCTAAATCCCAGTCTTTACCTTTTGGAGACATAGGTTTATCTCTTAAGTAATCAAATGTTACTTTGTCAGGAGCTATCATTCCTGCTCTTGCACCAGCTTCTATTGACATATTACAAACAGTCATCCTACCTTCCATAGAAAGATGTTCTATAGCTTTACCTGAATATTCGATAACATGACCAGTACCACCTGCAGTGCCAATTTCTCCAATGATAGCGAGAACTAAATCTTTAGGAGACACACCTGGTTGAAGCTCCCCTTCAACATTGATGAGCATGTTTTTAGCTGGCTTTTGAATTAAAGTTTGAGTAGCCAAAACATGTTCAACTTCTGAAGTACCAATACCAAACGCTAAAGCTCCAAATGCACCGTGGGTAGCGGTATGGCTGTCACCACAAACTATTGTCATACCCGGTTGCGTAAAGCCTTGTTCTGGCCCTATCACGTGAACAATTCCTTGTCTTTTGTCCATCATGTTAAAATATGGTATTCCGAAATCTTCTACATTCTTGTCTAGAGCTTCAACTTGTATCCTAGATTCTTCTTCCTGAATTCCGTCAGCTCTATCAGTTGTTGGTACATTATGATCAGCCACAGCTAAAGTTCGGTTAGGAGAATTTACATTTCTACCAGACATTCTTAACCCCTCAAATGCTTGTGGGCTGGTTACTTCATGAACTAAATGCCTATCAATATAGATTAATGACGCGCCATCTTCTTGTGTGCTAATAAGATGGTAATCCCAAATTTTATCAAACAATGTTCTGGGTTTCATTTTTAGAACTCCATTAAGTTGAATCAGAATAGTATAATATTATTTGTTTTATAACGTTAATAAACTTTTATGAAGTTGTGTCTTCAGCAACTTCTGAAATAGGTTGATCAACTTGAATTTTAGTATCTTTTTTAGAAACCTGGATTTTTTCAACAATTCGTGCTGATTTACCTCTTCTGTCTCTTAGATAATATAACTTAGCTCTTCTAACTTTACCTTTTTTAAGAACAGTTATTCCAGCAATTTTAGGAGAAAATATTGGAAAAATTCTCTCAACACCCTCACCATATGAAATTTTTCTAACGGTAAAACTTTCGTTCAGCCCACCTCCACTTCGAGCAATACATAATCCCTCAAATGCTTGAATTCTTTCTTTATCACCTTCGACAATTTTTACATCAACTTTTATCGTATCACCTGCACTAAAATCAGGTATAGATCTTTCAGCAACAATCTTGTCCATTTGATCTTTTTGAATTTTATCAATAACATTCATCTGTCTACCCTTTCGTGAAAATACTCATAGCAAATTAATAAATATTTTTCTAGTTAAGATTTAATATATTTTGACCATAAATCTGGTCTCCTAAATTTAGTAAGCTTTTCAGACATCTTTAATTTCCACATTTGGATTTTTTTATGATTTCCAGATAATAGGACCTCTGGCACTTCCATATCTTTCCATACTCTTGGATGAGTATATAATGGATATTCTAACAAATGTCTTTCAAAACTTTCATCCACCAACCCTGCAGCATTTCCAATTACCTCAGGAATAAGTCTTATTGTAGCGTCCATGATTAATTGAGCACCAATTTCTCCACCAGATAAAACGAAATCCCCAACACTTACTTCTTCTATTTCATTATGAATTAGAAACCTTTCATCAACGCCTTCGTATCTCCCACATATAAAAACAGCACCTTTTTCTTGAGATAATTTCATTGCGAATTCTTGATCAAATTTTTTTCCTCTTGGTGTAAGGTAAATTCTACGACCAACAGCTTTAGCAACAGATTTAAGGGCTTTATCTAAAACTTCTGGATTAATAACCATTCCTGGCCCACCTCCAAATGGAACTTCATCTACTTTACCATTTTTGTTATTTGAAAATTGTCTAATATTAACAGTTTTTAGAGACCACAAATTTTTTCTAAGGGCTTTGCCTGCTATTGAAAAATCTAGAGTACCTGGAAACATTTCTGGGAATAATGACAAAACAGTTGCATTCCACACAAAAAATCTCCTTTTTAATTTTCTATTAAATCTTTCTCAAGATCTAAAATTATTTGTTTATATTTGTAATCAATTTTTTTTAGAAAATTTTTTCCCATTGGCAAATAAAATGTCTTATTATTTTTTTTTACCTCAACCAACAACCCTGCTCCAAAATCCTCCAAAGATATTACTTTACCAAAGTTTTCTCTATTTAAATTATAAACTGAAAAGTTCAACAAATCAGAATGGTAAAACTCATTATTTGTAAGTTTTGGTAAATTTTTTCTAGATATAAATAACTTTAATCCTTTAAAATTCTGAGCGTCAGTTCTTGTTTCAACATCTTCAATTTTGCAAACAAATAACTGTTTTAATTGTCTAATTAACTTTAATTTTATTGGATTTTCAGAACTCTCTGTAAAAATTTCATTGAAAGAAAAAATATTTTCTGGAATTTCTGTAAAGCTTTTAAGCTTAACCTCTCCTTTAACACCATGGACACCTACAAAGCATCCTATTTCAATTAATTTTTTTTTAGACAAAGTTATTCTATTCTTTTTTGTCCTCTTCTGTAGCTGCTTCCTCCGCTGGAGCTTCTGCCGCAGGTGCCTCTTCTGTAGCTGCTTCCTCCGCTGGAGCATTTGCTGGAACTGCTAACTTTTCTGCCGCTTCTGCTTCTCTTTCTTGCCTTTTCTTACCTGGAGCACTTTTAATTGGTTGATCTCTAATCACTGGTGCTTTTACTAAACCATCTGATGAGAGCATTTTTGCAACTCTTAATGTTGGTTGTGCGCCTTTTGATAACCAGTATTTTGCTCTTTCAATGTCAAGAACTAATCTTTCAGCATGGTCTTTAGATACCATTGGATTATATGAGCCTAATCTTTCAATAAACTTTCCATCTCTTGGTGACAATGCTTCTGCAACTACTATTTTGTAAAAAGGTCGCTTTTTTGCTCCACCTCTAGACAATCTTATTTTTAAAGCCATTTTTTTTCCTTATGATTATGTTATTCTTTAATAAATTTATCTTCTTTTTTTGGACGGTTTTCCGCCTAACCCTGGTAACCCCATACTTCCAAATCGATTTGCCATATTACCTAAGTTAGGCATATTACCACCCATCATTTTTTGCAATTCGGCCATCTTATTGGCATCCATAACTGAACTTTGACCATCCTCTAAACCAGGGTTTGTACTTGCTCCTCCAAGTGAAGACATCATATTTTTTAATCCGCCAAGACCACCCATTTTACCCATTTTTTTCATCATACGGGCCATGTCTTGTTGTTGTTTGACAAGTCTATTTACATCTGAGACAGCTGTTCCCGAGCCTGAGGCAATTCTTTTTCTACGAGAAGCATTTAAGAGAGAAACATTTACTCTCTCTTTTTTCGTCATAGAGTGTATAATAGCTTCTTGTTTTGAAATTGCTTTATCATTAAAATTATTGGCGGCCATTTGTTTCTGAAGCTTACCAATACCTGGAAGCATGGACATTATTCCACCTAAACCTCCCATTTTTTTTAATTGTCCAATTTGTTTTAACATATCATTCATATCAAAACTGCCTTGTGACATCCTTTTCATCATTTGAGCAGCATCTTCTTCTGCAATAGTTTCTGCAGCTTTTTCTACAAGTGAGACAACGTCCCCCATATCTAAGATTCTTCCAGCAGCTCTGTCTGGATAAAATGGTTCTAATCCCTCTAGTTTTTCAGAAATACCAACAAATTTTATAGGAGATCCAGTAACCGATCTCATTGATAGTGCAGCACCACCCCTTGCGTCACCATCAGACCTAGTTAAAACAACACCTGATATTTTAATTAACTCTGAAAAGGCTTTAGCTGTCTGAAC
>CACBXG010000026.1 GCA_902543145.1 uncultured SAR116 cluster alpha proteobacterium
TTAACCTCAAATAGGAAAGAATATGGCTACTTTGTGGATTTATAATTTAAGCAGGTTGCATTTTTTGTTCTTTAATTGGTAAGTGTATTAAAGTTGAAAAGACTGATACCCCTATACCAATCCACCACACTAGAGTGTAATCGCCTGTAGCATCATACAGCTTTCCACCCATCCAAACACCAAGAAAACTTCCTAATTGATGTGATAAAAAAACAATTCCATATAAAGTACCCATATATCGTAATCCATAAATATGAGCTATCAACCCACTGGTTAAAGGAACTGTGGCCAACCATAAAGAACCCATTAATAAAGAAAATAAGATTACTGATATTGGTGTTATTGGAAATATAATAAAAATTAAACCAATTAACGCTCTTAAAGCATAGACGATAGCTAATAAGAATTTTTTTGGGTATCTCTGCCCTAGCCAACCCGCATAAATTGTTCCAAAAATATTACTAAATGCAATTAATGCTATAGCAAATGCTCCTAAACTTGAAGTTGTAGAAACTCCAAAACTATTTAAAAAACTTGATGGATTTATACTACTACACATCTCAGTAACCATGGCAGGAAAATGAGCAGTTAAAAATGCTAACTGGTATCCACAAGCAAAAAAACCAAAAAAAATCATAGAAAAATTAGGATCCTTAAAAGCATCACCTAATACCTCTTTTAAGCTTATTTCTATTTCTTTTTTTGAAGACAAAGGGGGAGATTTTAAGAAAGGAACAAAAATTATAATAAAAATTATAGAAATTGAAAAAATTATAAAAACTTGTTGCCAACTATATAAATTTAAAAGAGCTTGAGCGATTGGTGCTCCTATCATTTGACCAACTGAACCGGCAGCAGTAACTACTCCTAGGGCCATTGATCTGTTTTTTTCACTCGAGGCTCTGCCAACAACAGCTAATATCATTCCCATGCCTGTTCCAGCTATTCCAAAACCTATGATAAGCTCAAGGAATTGATGTGTTAGTGGATTTTGTGCAATGGTTGATAACAGTAAGCCAATAACATAGCAAAAGGCTCCAACTACAATCATCTTTCTATCACCAAACTTTTCACCTAGAGCCCCAAAAATAGGCGCACCGATACCCCAGCCAAGGTTTTGGATTGCAATTGCCAATGAAAATTCAACTCTTAACCATTGAAATTCTTGTTCAATTGGTATTTGAAACACACCAAAGCTACCTCTTATTCCAAAAGTAATAATTATTATTATGGAACCAGCTATCAATACTGGAGTGATTAAAGAAGTGTTATAACTTTTCATAAATTAACTTGTTAAAGAATTCTATGTTAATGTCAAACCTTTGTTTTTGACTATTCTCAAACTAATATCCCATAAAAGGTCAGCATCTTTTTGACTTTGTGCAAATATTGAAGGTTCCTTTATTTTGCTTTGATAAAAATATTTTCCAGTAATATTTTTAACACTTTTGTCAGTAGCTAAAAATACTATTGTCTCAGCACCTTCTTTAACTGATATTGCAAAGAAATTCATAAGAAATTTTATGGCTAAACTTGCAAGACCACTATTATTTTTTCCAAATCGTGTTTTTACAAAACCAGGATGTAGACAATTAACAGTTATCTTATGTTTATTAGTTAATTCACTTAATTTTTTAGTAAATAATATATTACATAATTTTGATTTTTTATAAGAAACCCATCCATTATAATTTGTTGTCATTTCTAAATTATTAAAATCAATTTTTACACCTCTATGTGCACCGCTAGCAACGTTAACTATTCTGCCTCCGTTTTTTATAACTTTATATTTTAATAATAAATTTGTTAAAATGAAATATGATAGATGATTAAGTGAAAATGTTTTTTCTATTTTATCCACACTCTCTTTTCTTGAAAAAAACAATGCACCAGCGTTGTTAATAAGAATATCAATTTTAAATTTTTTTAATTTATCTGCTAAAGATTTTATTTCTGAAATAGATGAAAGGTCGCATTGTATAAAACAAATATCGTTGTTTGATGTTTCTTTTATTAAATTTTCGACTGATGTTTCACCTTTTTGTTTGTTACTACCTATTAAAATTATTTTGTTTTTAATTTCTTTACCTAAAACTTGAGCTGTTCTGTAGCCAAGGCCACTTGTGCCACCAGTAAGAACTATATTCATTTTTCTAAGCCTTTAATTATATTTTCTTTCATTTTTTTTAAGTTTTCTGTTGGATTATTTTCATTTAATATTGCAGATATTACAGCTACACCAGAAACTCCTATTTTAAACAAATCACAAACATCTTCTATTGAAATACCACCGATTGCAACTACAGGAAGATTTGTTTTATTAATGATTTTTTTTAATGTATTTGAGCCCATTGGTTCTGATGCATCACTTTTTGAACCGGTAGAGAAAATTGGTCCTACACCAAGATAACTTATACAATTAGGTACATTACCCAATTGATTTTCATCTGTTATTGATAATCCAATTTGAATATTTTGATCTATTAATTTTTTTGCTTCATTTGGATCCATATCAGTTTGTCCAAGATGAAGTATATCAATTAAACCTTTGCACTTAGAAGCAACATTGACATTATCATTTATACAAAGCTTCATTTTAGTATTAAATGTTGCTGCACTTAGATCTTTTATAAGATATATGATCTCGTTATCTTTCATTGATTTAGCTCTCAATTGAAAAACATCAAGACCATTTTCTGCTAGCTCACTAACTATTCTAACAAGTGCATTATTTGGTTTTTCACTTTTGTATATATGATTAGGAAGTAAATTTTCAGGACCTGCAATAAAATAAGATTGAAGATTAGACATTTTTTATTTTTACATTACTTATGATTTTGTCTGTAGAAATATTATATAAATTATCTAACAAATTCATTCTTAAACTTCCTGGACCGCTAGAAACTTTACTTGCCATCTCTCCTGCTAAACCATAAATACCAATTATTGAAGCGGTTGAAAGAGCTTTATTTTCACCCACTGCTATAGCCGCTCCAATTAAACAAGTTAATGCACAACCAGTTGCTGTAACTTTGGTCATCATCTCGTGTCCACCTTCAATAGCATAGATAATATTACCATCAGTCACATAATCTATAGCTCCAGTAACTGCTACTACAATTTTATTTTTTTTAGCTATTGAAATGGCAGCATCTAGCGCATCATTAGAGGTTGAAGTTGAGTCCACTCCTTTACCTCCCCCAGATAGTCCTGCGACAGCCATAATTTCTGATCCATTGCCCCTTAATACTGTTGGTTTAAATTTAATAAGTTGCTCAACATTTTTGTTTCTAAAGCCACTTGCACCAGCACCAACAGGATCTAAAACCCAAGGAACATTATTCTCATTTGCATTCTTAACTGCCTCTAATGCGCATTCTTGCCAATATGGATCAAAGGTTCCTATATTAATTGTTAAGGCTCCACTAATCGCTTTACAGATTTGACTAAAATCTTTTGCTTCTTCTTTTGCGTGAGCCATTGCTGGAGATGCTCCAATCGAAAGTAAAGCGTTAGCAGCAATGTCCATAGAGACAAAATTTGAAAAATTCCACACTAATGGACCTTTATCTCTTATTTTTGTCAAAAGATTTGAAGCATTTTTGGATAGTTCTTTAGACATATTTATTTCCTTATTTTAATAAATTACTATTTCATTTTTTTATATGGAATATGTTTTAAATTTAAATTAGCAACTCCCTCCGCTGGTCTTAACCAGATCAGGTTTTAAGGGTTTATCTCTCAGCAAAAAATTTTGCACCCCTGGCATAACTAGTTTAACATAATTATGTAAATTGCTTAATTCTTTTTATTTTTATTTTTATACGAATTTGAATACATTTAGATAATTTATAGAAATAGCGAAATAATTCTAAATTCTTCATGAGGGTTATTGTGGAAAGAAAATTATTAGCAGTTGTTGCTGCAGATATGGTCGGGTTTTCAAGATTAATTGAAGATGACGAAATTAATTTACTCTCAAGACAAAAAAATCAATTAAACACAATTATTAAACCAGAAATAGAAAATTATAATGGTGAAATAATCAAAACAACTGGAGATGGGTTCTTAGCTATTTTTCCAAGTGCATTGGATGCTGTGCAAAGTTGTGTATCTATTCAAAATGGGATTTCTGAAAATGAAACAGAGAAAACAAATGATAAGAAAATTAGATACAGAATTGGAATCCATGTTGGTGATGTGGTTATGGATGATGGAGATATTTTTGGTAATACAGTGAATATTGCAAGTAGATTAGAGTCAATAGCAGATGCAGGAAATATTTGTATTACAAATGATGTTTATCAAAGTATAAAAAGTTTGAAATCTCTAATTATAGAAAATATAGGAGAGCAATTCTTAAAAAATATTTCTCAAAAAGTTCAAGTATATAAAATTAATATTTTAGAAGATGATTTAAAGCAAATTCAAGAAAATCATTTGTTAACTGAGGCAAATCAGGAAACAAGATTTTGTAGTTCATCTGATGGAACTATTATTGCTTATGCAAGCATTGGGAATGGACCACCAATATTAAAAGCGCCCAATTTTATGAGTAGTCTAGAACATGATTGGAGGAACCCAGTTTGGACCCATATTTACAGACATTTTGCAAAAGACCATACGTTTTACAGGTTTGACCAAAGAGGCAATGGTGTTTCAGATCTTAACCCTGAAAATATAAATTTTGAGTGTTTTGTAGATGATATGCGTGCAGTAGTAGATGCAGCTAATATTGATAAATTCCCCATATTTGGAGTTTCGCAGGGATGTGCAGTTTCAATAGCTTATGCATATAATAATCCAGAGAAAGTTACTCATTTGATTTTGTCTGGAGGTTTTGCAAGAGGAAGAGCAAAAAGGGGAACGGCTGATTTTGATCAAAAAATTGAATTAGAAAAGAATATGATTTTAAATGGATGGGAAAATGAAAATCCTGCATTTAGACAGTTTTTTACATCCACTATGATACCAGATGGCACAAAAGAACAAATGGATGCATTTAATAATGTAATGAAAATTTCAACTTCTGCAGAAAATGCGGTTAGAATTCAATCCGCTAATGACCAAATAGACGTTTCAAAATTATTACCATTATTAGATATTCCAACTTTAATTTTTCATAATATAAATGATGCAAGAGTTCCAATTTCAGAAAGTAAATTTATGGCTGCTAATATAAAGAATTCTAAATTTGTTCCATTAAATGGAAACAATCATGTAATCCTTGAAGGTGATAAGGGTTGGTCTATATTTAAAGAGGAGTTAAAAAACTTCCTTAAACAATAAACTAATTTTTTTACATAATAGGAAAAAAAATGGATTTTAACTTAACAGAAGAACAAATGGCTTTTCAAAACTCCGTTAAAAGTCTTGCAGAGAAATATTTAAAAGAGGGTAATCTTAGACGTGCTCATGATCCATTATTTCCAAAAGATATTGCAAAGTTATTTTCTAAAAATGGTCTAATGGGGATAACACTTCCCGAGAAAGATGGAGGGCAGGGAGGTAAGTTAATGGATGCAGTTCTTGCAATAGAACAAGTTGCATTAATTTGTCCAAGAAGTGCAGACGTAATACAAGCAGGAAGTTTTGGTCCAATAAGAACTTTTGCAGAGTACGCAACTGATTACCAAAAAGAAAAATATTTAAAAAAATTGTTAAATGGAGAAATGGTAATTGGTTTAGGTATGACTGAGCCTAATGCTGGATCAGCAGTAACTGATTTAACAACTAAAGCTGCTAAAAATGGCAAAGGATTTAGAGTTTCTGGCAGTAAAGTATTTACAAGTAATTCTCCAGATGCAGATATTTTTTTGATTTATGTAAGATATCATGAAGGAATAAATGGTATAGGTTCAGTAATAATGGATACATCAATGCCAGGTTTTTCTAAAGGTAAATCTTCAAAATATACTAATGGTGAAGAGTGGTGTGCTTTATATTTTGATAATGTTTATATTCCTGAAGAAAATGTTTTATTAGGACCTGGTGGATTTAAAAAACAAATTTCAGGATTTAATGCGGAAAGAATTGGAAACTCTGCTAGATCACTGGCACTTGGTGAGTTTGCTTTTAATGTCGCTAAAGAATATGCTGTAACAAGAGAGCAATTCGGAAAGAAAATTTGTGAATTTCAAGGTATTCAATGGAAGTTTTCAGATATGAAAATTCAAATTGAAGCTGGAAGACTATTATTATACAGAGCTGCAATAAATGCAGATAGAGGGTTCCCCTCTTCTAAAGAAACATCGATTGCAAAAGCATTTTGTAATAAAGCGGGATTTGAAATAAGTAATGAGGCAATGCAAGTTATGGGTGGTACTGGGTATTCACAAGAATCATTGGTTGAATATTGTTTCAGAAAATCCAGAGGATGGCAAATTGCAGGTGGATCAACTGAAATGATGAAAAATAGAATAGCCGAAGATATCTTCGAAAGGAGATTTTCACAAAGGCCAAATAAATGATCTTTTAATTATGATAGATGTTTCTCTAACCCAATCTTTTTTAACCCCAAAATCAGTTGCAATAATAGGTGCTTCTGCTGATCCCAAAAAAACTGGTTCACGAGTACAAAGATTTTTAGTTTCGCATGGCTATAAAGGAAAAATATTACCTATAAATCCAAATAGAGAAGAAATTTTTGGATTAAAATGTTATCCAAATTTAAAATCAATTAATGAACATATTGATCATATCTTTATTGCTGTTGATAGTAATAAAATTATTGAAGCAATTAAAGATGCTACATCAAAAAAAGTTAGATGCGCTACAATTCTATCTGGAGGATTCACTGAGTCTGGGTCTGAAGGTAATGATTTAGAAAAACAAATTTTTAAAATAGCAAAAAAAGGTTATTTGAGAATATTGGGACCAAATAGTATTGGTCTTATAAATATCTCAGATAATGTCATTTTAAGTGCAAATGCTATGCTTGAATTACAAGATTTAAAGAAAGGAAGTCTTGGTGTAATTTCCCATAGCGGGAGTCTTATTGGAGCCTTATTGGCTCATGGCCACTCTCGAGGCATAGGTTTCTCTAAGTTGGTTTCTGTTGGAAATGAGTCGGATCTCTCCGTTGGAGAAATTGGTAAAATGCTAGTTAATGATCCAAACACTGAAAGCATAATATTATTTTTAGAAACATTAAGAAACAGTGATGAAGTAGCAGAGATGTCCAGAATGGCTCACGCAGTTGGAAAACAAATTATCTGTTACAAACTTGGAAAATCTGAATTGAGTAAAGAATTAGCTAAATCACATACAGGAGCAATTGCAGGAAATGATGATGCGTTCAATGCATTCATAAATTATCATGGTATTGCTAGAGTAGAAATCTTTGAAACATTAATTGAAATTCCTAATTTATTTAAAAACAAGAAAAGATCTGAATCTAAACGAGTAGGTATAGTTACCACAACTGGTGGGGGCGGTGCTATGGTTGTAGAAAGCTTGTCAGGCAGTGATATTGAAATAATTGATCCTGGTCTTTCAATAAAGAAAATTATGCAAGACAATAATATTGCATTTAACAATAATAAATTAGTTGATTTAACTATTGCTGGAACAAAACCAGAAATTGTTAATGAAGTAATTAGTCAGATGATGAAAAATGAAAATTGCGATTTAGTTGTGATGGTAGTTGGTTCCTCTGCTAAATTTAGACCAGAGCAAGCAGTTGAGCCTCTATTAAAATGGGCAAATTCCCCAAAACCATTAGCTGTGTATGTTGCCCCTGATGCTCCAGAAGCACTAAATTTATTACATCAAAATAATATTGCTTGTTTTAGAACGCCTGAGTCTTGTGCGGAGAGTGTGAAGACTTTTTTAAATACTAAAAATCCAGTCAAACCAATAATTTTTAAAAATGACTTAAGTGACATTTCAAAAAAACTAAAGAAAAACATATTCAAGAATTTATCTGAGGAAGAGGCATTAGAAATATTTAAAGATATAGGGATTGAAATTGTAAATTACAAAGTAAGTTCAAACGAACAACAAGCAATAGAATACAGTATCCAAATAGGGTTTCCTCTAGCAATGAAAGTTTTATCAAGTGAGATAATGCATAAAACAGAAACTGGAGGTGTTGAATTAAATATAAAAAATTTAGAAGAGGTGAAAATTAGTTTTAAAAAGTTATCAGATTTATTTCAGAAATTAAAAATAAATAATAGTGAAAAAAAATTTATTATTCAAAAAATGGAAAAAGGAATTGCTGAAATAATTTTAGGTTACAGAGTTGACGAATTAGTTGGACCAATTGTTGTAATAGGTTCAGGTGGTATTTTATCAGAGATATATAATGACAAATCAATTAGGATAGCACCAGTTGATGTCACAGAGGCAAAAAAAATGATTAAGGAAGTTAAAAGTCTTGTGACTATAACTGGATATAGAGGACTTCCCGAAGTTGATATAAATATTATTGCTACTGCAATAGTGAATATATCTAAATTTGCTTTAGTCAAAGAAATTAAAGAAGCTGAAATCAATCCAGTTATAGTAAAAAAAAATAATGAAGGAATCGTAGCGGTAGATGGTCTAATTACTTTGAAATGATATTTTTTTAAGCAATTACATTTAAAATCAAAAATATATTTACATGTTAAAGAATTTTTTTATCATAAATCAATGGCAATGAGTTTTGAATGATTATAAACCATGGGGTAAGAGGATCAACACCAAATCCAAGTCAAAATTTTTTATTTTTTGGCGGTAATACTCCTTGTGTGGAAATTAAAACTCAAAAATATCAACTGATTTTCGATTGCGGTTCAGGGTTTTCAAAAGTTAATTTTTCTAACGAACTTGAAACTATATTGTTTGTTTCGCATTTCCATCATGATCATATACAAGGATTAGCTTTTAATAATTATGATATTAACGATAGTAAAAAAATTACTTTAACATCAGCTCATTCTAACAAAACTGATACCTATAACAATTTAAGTGCTTATTATAGTAATCCTTATTTTCCAGTAAAGTTTATCGAAATTATTAATAGATTTAATTTTTTGGATTTTGAACAAGTTGTAAATAATTTTGAAGATTTAAATATTAATTCAATTGATCTCAATCATCCCGGAAATTGCTCTGGGTATAGCATTATAAGTAATAAAAAAAAGTTTTGTTATTTATTGGATAATGAATATGAAGATATTCAAGAAGAAAAATTAGTTGAATTTTGTGATCAGTCAGAAACTATTATTTGGGATGGAATGTTCTTAGACAGTGAGCTGTCTGATAAAAAAGGTTGGGGGCATTCTAGTATTGAACAGGGCATTAATTTAGCAGATAAAATTGATGTTAAAAACTTCCTTATTTCACATCATTCACCGTCCAGAGACGATAAAGAAATAAAAAATATAGAAAAAAAAATATTAAACAAGAAAGTAAAATTTGCATCTGAAAATGAGGTAATAGAGTTCTAATGGAAAAGACTAAGTATAATGAAAATCAAAGTGTTTTTAAAGTAGGAGAACTACCTGACAAAATGTATTTATTAGTAAAAGGTTCTGTAGGTATTTTTCTTCCAACAAACGAAACTAAAAAACCTAATTTTATCATTCAAGAAAACGAACTTTTTGGTGAGATGGGTGTTATAGAAAATGAACTCAGAATGGCTACAGCAAGATGTCTGGCAGATAGTGAAATTATTTCTATTACCAAAGATGAGTTTGATAAACGTGTAAATAATTCAGATGTTTTTGTTAAAGGTTGTTTAAAGGCTTTATCATATAGATTAAGATCAGTAGAGAAAAAGATGTAAATGAAAGAAGGTTTAAATATGCTTAAAGATTTGGATGTTGCGAAGGTTTTAATAGAAGCTTTTGATAATGATGAAACTGGTATCTTGTTATATGACAAAAAAGATAAATTGTGTTTTGCAAACAAACCCATGTTTACAAGGTTTAATAGGCTCAACGTTAATTATGAAATAGGTGAGAGTGTTTATGAAAGAATGGAAAAATTCAAAAAATTAAAAATCATACCTGTAGAAGAAATTAATCAAAGAATAGATAATTATAAGAAAGTAAAAAAAACAAAAATTGCCTCTCAGTACGTCATAAAAGGCCCTACAGGTAGGTGGATACAGATAAGAGACAATCTTACTCCTTCTGGCTATATTTTAACTGTAATGACTAATGTTACAGATATTATTGAACAAGATCTTGAAAGAAAACGTTTATCTGAAGCTATTGAGAACTTTCCGGGTGGAGTTATGTTTTGGGACGAAAATGATCAACTAATTGTATCTAACAAACGTAACCAAGAAATAATGAAACAAGCTGGAATTGATTTCATTTTAGAAAAAGGCATTAAATATGAACAAATGTTAAAAAAGCAAGTTAACAGTAATTTATATATTTT
>CACBXG010000027.1 GCA_902543145.1 uncultured SAR116 cluster alpha proteobacterium
TAAAGAATTTAAAAAATATAAATGCTGGGGATTTAAATGTAAGCTACTTTGAGGCAGGTTCAAGAAAAGGTTTACCTGTAATACTTCTGCATGGCTTCCCATACGATATTCACGCTTACAAAGAAGTGGCCCCGATATTAATGTCAAGCTGCAGAATAATTATTCCTTACTTAAGAGGATATGGACACACAATTTTTTTACATAATGATACCTTGCGTTCAGGTCAACAAGCAGCACTTGGATTTGACTTGTTAAAACTTATGGACGCACTCAAAATAGATAAAGCAATTTTAGGAGGATATGATTGGGGCGGCAGGGCAGCTTGCATAGTAGCTGCACTATATCCAAATAGATGTTTAGGTATAGTTTCCTGCAACGGCTACAATATTCAAGACATAAAAAAATCATCAATACCAGTTAAACCAGAAACTGAACAAAAATTGTGGTATCAATATTTTTTCCATAGTGAAAGAGGACGAAATGGTCTTTTAAATCAACGTCACGATTTTTTAAAATTTATATGGAAAACATGGTCACCAACTTGGAATGTTAATAATAATTTATATAATTTAAGTGCTAATGCTTTTGAGAATCCTGATTTTGTAGAAGTAGTCATTCATAGTTACCGGCATCGATTTGGGCTGGTATGTGGAGACAAAAGGTTTGAAAAAATAGAAAAGAAATTATCTAACCAGCCTATTATTTCTGCGCCCGCCATAACAATTGACGGTGATAATGACGGCGTGACCGGATTATCTGATATTGCAAAAATTAAACAAAAATTTTCAAGTCATCTTAAACATGAAATTCTTCCAAATATTGGCCATAATGTGCCTCAAGAGGACCCTAAAAATTTTTCTGAGGCCATTTTAAATATAATAAAGATTCACAGAAATTTATAAATTTGCAATCTTTGTGGGTATTCCAAATTCTTTTCTACATATTATAGCCAAACGTCTAATGCCCTCATCAATTTCTTTAATTGAAGGATTACCAAAGCAAAGTCTCATTTTATGTCTACCACTTTTGTTAATTGACCATTCATTTCCTGGATTTATAGCCACACCATCTTTTAATGCCAATTCGTAAAGACGAGATGTGTCTACTTTTTTATGCATATCAACCCAAACAAAAATTCCACCATCAGGTTTTTTATATTCAGCAGAAGAACCAAAATATTTGTCCAAAGCATTACAAATAGCTTCTGATTTTTTTTGCAATTTAATTTTTAGAGTTTTGACATGTGAATTAAAATTTCTTTTACAAAACTCTGCGAGTGCCATTTGTTCTAATGATCCGCTACCTGCATCAGTTTTATATGGTAATATTCTTGATAAAACTTCCCAATTGGCAATTAAATATCCAACCCTGAGCGCAGGTGCAATTGATTTAGAAAAAGATCCACAATAAGTTACATATCCCTCTTTATCAAATGACTTTATCGCAGGGGGTCTTTCTTTTTCAAAAAGAAGATCTGCGTAACAATCATCTTCAAAAATTGGTATTTGATATTTTTTTGATAATTTTATTAGTTGCTTCCTTTTAGCAACAGACATTACTGTTCCAGTAGGGTTTTGAATTGTTGGGATCGTGTAAATATATCTTGGTATTATTTCTTTTGTCTGAAGATCATTTAACTCTTGCTCTAGGATTTTTAAATTCATTCCGTCTTTTTCTAGAGGTATTCCGACCATGTTTACACCAAGTCTTCTCAGCCTTGAAATAGTTCCTCCATAATTTTCCTCTTCAATTATTACTGTATCTCCTTTTCTAAGAAATGTCTGGTTTACAAGATCTAAAGCTTGCAATGAACCAGAAAGAACTAATATCTCTCTTTCAGAACAATTAATTTTTGAACTAATTTTTAATTGATTTGATATAAATTTTCTTAATGGTAAAAAGCCCTGAGGACCACTTTCTAGTCCATATTTCGCTAGAGTTTTTCCCTCTTTTAATATTATTTTATTGAGAGAGTCCTTTATAGGTTGCACAGGGATACTATCACTATCAATATGCCCTCCTACAAAATTGTATTTTGGAAAACCTTTCCATTCCACTGCTGGTTTTAGAGCGTCTAAATGTAAAAAATTATTAATGTTAAACATTTCTCCTCCTATATTATAAACTTATACCAAAGATTCCTTTTGTAAAATATTTATAAAGATTTATATTTTTACATAATGGAAAGAATATAGTTATGCTATCAATCGAAAATTGGATAAACAACATAAATTCCAATAAAAGATTAATTGAAAATGGTCGTTGGTTAAATATAACTTTTACATTTGGTATTGGAGACAAAGACTATTTATTTGAGATCCTGAGTGGAAATGTATTGTCTATAAATGAAAGAGAAATTTTAACACAAAGTGGAACTTTTAAAATTTATGGTCAAAGGGATAGTTGGAATAAACATTGGTTAAGAGTACCTCCTAGAGATTATCATGATATCTTTGCTATGCTTGCAAAAAAAATTATATATATAGATGGAGATCTAACCCCATTTATACAAAACCTTCAATATTTCAAAGATCTAATAGCTTCTAATAGGGATATGCATGACTGATTTAAACTTTGAGGATATTATTGGCAGATATTTTAATTTAAATTTAAAAAAGAACAATTATAGAATTTATGTTGAGGAGGCAGGACAGGGGACACCTCTATTATGTCTGCATACAGCTGGGTCTGATGGAAGACAATTTCGGCATATTTTAAATGATAAAAGAATTACAAATAATTATAGAGTAATTGTTTTTGATTTGCCTTGGCATGGGAAATCCAACCCACCAGAAGGTTATGAATTGAAAGACTATAAACTAACTACAAATCTTTACAAAGAAATAATAATGTCTTTTTGTAAGCAATATAAATTAATTGATCCAGTTATAATGGGTTGCTCCATGGGTGGAAGAGTAGTCTTACATCTTGCCCTAGAACATTGTGATTACTTTAAAGCTGTGATTGCACTTGAAGGTTCTGACAAACTTGAACCTTATTATGATCTAAATTGGCTGCACAGACCAGATGTTCATGGTGGTTTAGTTCAAGCGGCATTTGTTTCCTCACAAATAGCACCTCAAAGTCCAAATAATTTCAAACATGAAACTTTATGGCATTATATGCAAGGAGGGCCCGGCGTTTTCAAAGGAGATCTTTATTTTTATTGGCATGACGGAGACTTTGATGACCGTTCAAATTTAATAGATACTTCAAAATGTCCAGTATATCTTTTATCAGGTGAATATGATTGTTCTTGTACACCTGAACGGACACTAGAAACAGCAAAAAGAATTAAGGGATCTAAAGCAACTATAATACCAGGAATAGGTCATTTTCCTATGTCAGAAAATCCAGATTTATTTAAAACTTATATATATCCAATATTAGATGAAATTATAAAATAAACTTATCCAGCCTTTTCTATATTCCCACAAACACTTACAGCTTGACCAGAAATATTTTTCCCAAGAGGACTACACAAGAAATGAGCTTGCTCTGCTAAATCTTCGTGAGTTACAAATCTATTCAATGACGCACCAGATAAAATTTCGTCTCTCATTACTTCGAAAGATACTTTTTTAACTTTAGCCTTTGCATCAATAACTCGGTTTTGTCTCTCGCCTTCAACAATACCTGGTAAAAGTGCGTTTGCTCTTATACCCCGGGGACCTAATTCAATTGCTAAACTCTTAACCATGCCTATAACCGCCCATTTTGTAGCTGCGTAAGGAATTCTGTAAGCAAAGCCAACTCTACCAGCAACAGAAGATACCGACAGAATTGATCCATCATTATTCATACGTGGAACAACTAGTCTCATTGTTTCAAAATGACTTGTAATATTAACTTGTAAACACTCTTGCCAACCTCCTAGCGTTTGCTCACCAACACCAGCAGTCTCTCCTGCAATCCCAGCATTATTCACTATAATGTCAATTTCTTTTAGGTAATCAAACCCGGCTTCAACCATAGATGAGATCAATTGGGTTTGCCTAAGGTCACATACAACTGCTTTAATATTATCATTAACATCATTGACTTTGTTCACAGCTTCAGGATTGATATCACATACAAAGACTTTAGCTCCTGCTTTGTCAAACCTTTTAGCTATTGCGTAACCAATCCCATCAGCTCCAGCTGTTATAAGAGCTTTTTTACCTTCAAGAAGTTTTTCGTAGTTCATTTTTAACTTTCTAATTTATGTTAGTATTATTTTTTCCTTTTAGCCCTAACATCTGTCTTGCTTCATCAGGTGAAGCAATCTCCAGTGAAAGTCCTTCTAAGATTTCTCTTACCCTTTTTACTTGATCAGCATTTGTCTTAGCTAAATTACCAGGACCGTCCCATAGAGAATCTTCAAGACCAACACGCACATGAGAACCTAAAGAAGCACCAGTTGCATTCATCCTCATTTGAGTTGCTCCTGCTCCGACAACTGACCACTCATAACCTACTTCACCAAATAATTTATCAGCTGTTTTTTTCATATGTAATAAATTGTCAGCATCAGCACCAATACCACCCATTATTCCCATAACAAATTGAATAAAGTAAGGACCTTTTAACATACCTTCTCTATGAAAATAATGAAGATTATATAAGTGACCAACATCATAACATTCAAACTCAAATTTAGTTCCATTTTCATAACCAAATGTCATTATATTTTCAATATCTTCAAAAGTATTTTTAAAAAGAGAATACTTACTTTTTTCAAGCATTTCTTTTTCCCAAGGATATTTTAACTGATTATGTCTTTTGAGCATTGGGAAAAGTCCAAAATTCATTGATCCCATATTCAAAGAAGCAAGTTCTGGTTTAAAATGCATTGCAGGCTTCATTCTCTCTTCCACTGTCATTTGTGGACCACCCCCAGTTGTAATGTTTATCACTGCATCACAAGAGTTGTGAATAGTTGGGAGAAATTTTTGAAATTCTTCCGGATCTTGAGTTGGGTGGCCATCATCCTCATCTCGTGCATGCAAATGCAGGACAGCAGCACCAGCTTCATGAGCTGCTAATGAATGTTCAATAACTTCTTCAGCTGTCACCGGTAAGAACTCTGACATTGAAGGTGTATGTATCGCTCCTGTTACTGCACAGCTGATAATTACTTTTTTAGCCATTTAAATATCCTCTCCTAATTCAGATTTAAGCTTTCTAATTAATGCAATCATTTTATTTCTTTTTTCTACTCTATTATCTCTTTGATCATAAGATAATCTTTTTCTTTGATCCATTTCTAATTTGTTTAAATATTCTTCTGAATATTCAGGAACACTATTTTGCTCCTTAGCTAAATTTTGTATACCCTTTCTGTATCGAGTAAAAGAATCTTTGATACCCTCTGGTGCATTTAAATCCATAATCTCAAAGGGACCCATGAATGCCCACCTTATACCTAATGCATGTTTTAAAGCTATATCGATATCTTCCATTGAAGCAAACCCTCCTTCGTGAAGTCTAACTGCTTCGTTAAGAAGAGCACCCTGCAATCTATTTAAAATAAAACCTTCTGCCTCTTTATTTACGGTTATAGCTGCATATTTGGCCTTTTTGTATATTGAAACAGCATGTTTAATAATTTTTGAATCGGTGTTTTCCCCACCAGCAACTTCAACAAATGGAACAATATGTGGTGGCAACGCTGGATGAGCATTGATACATCTATGCTTGTGTTTAACAAGTTCCGAAATTCTAGATATTAAAAGGTAAGATGATGATGAGGCAATTATAGTATTTTCTGATGTTAGTTTATCTAATTGTACAAAAATTTTTTTTTTAATCTCTAAATCTTCTACAACACTTTCCTGGACTAACACAGTGTCATTACAAATTTCTTCAATATTACAGTTAAGTTTTATGTTAGAATTTATCCTAACTTCGTCAATATCGGAATTAATTATACGTAAATCTTGAATTAATTTGTTTGATGTTTTCCTAAATTTTGCAAAACTATTTTGATTTGCGTCATATACAAAGCATTTAAAACCAGCATTTGCAAAACCTATTGCCCAGCTTGCTCCAATCAAACCCGCGCCACAGATCCCAATTTTATCCATTTATTGATCCTAAAAAAACCGCATCAAGATGCGGCTTTTGTTAATTTCTAAATTAGTCGTGGCAGCCACAAAGCCATTTCTGGCTGGTATATAACGAAGCCTAGACCTATTAACTGTATAATAACAAAAGGTATAACACCTCTATAAATACTTAATGTAGCAACTTCTGGTGGAGCAACTCCTTTTAAGTAAAATAGGGCAAAACCAAATGGTGGTGTAAGAAATGAAGTTTGAAGGTTAATCGCCATCAAGACTAAAAACCAAACCATAGTTTCTTTACGACCGTCAAGGCCAGTTAATTGCGAAACATGATCACCAAAATCCAATAGAACCACAAGTGGAGCGAATATTGGAAGAATAATTAAAGTGATTTCAACCCAATCTAGGAAAAATCCAAGCAAAAATGTCATTCCCATTAAAAGAAATAATAAACCCCAAGATCCAAGACCAGCCTTTTCGATAAGCTCCTCCACAATATAGTCTCCACCAAGCGATCTAAACACATACGCAAAACATGTAGCACTTAAAATGATCATAAAGACCATAGAAATAGTCAGACCAGAGGAATGCAAAACGCTCCTTAACATAGGTATAGTGAATTTATTTCCAATTATAGCTAATATAGTTGCTCCAAAAGCTCCAACTGCACCAGCTTCACTAGGTGTTGCCCATCCAAGCAAAATTGAACCTTTGATAAGGACAATCAATGCAACTGGAGGTAGAAATGCCTTTAAGACCATTTGCGGTAATTTACCCTTTTCATATTCCAAATCGCCTTCTTTTAGGGCTGGCGCAACATTTCGGTCAATAGAACACCATACAAAAATAAATACTAAATACATTAAAGCCAATGTTAATCCAGGAATAACTGCTCCCATAAACAAGTTTCCGACAGAAACCTGCATAATGTCAGCCATAATAATTAACATAATACTTGGAGGAATAAGTATTCCTAGGGTACCTGATGCAGCAATTACTCCGGTAGAAAGTGCATGGCTATATTTATTTTTTAACATTGTAGGTAATGCTAGTGCTGTCATCATAGTAACTGAAGCGCCAATGATACCAGTCATAGCTGCCAAAACCGTACCCATAACTGTCACAGACATAGCCAATCCACCAGGGACTTTTCTAAGTAAAATCTGTGTTGTTCTTAATAAGTCATTAGCAATACCACTTCTTTCCATCATGGTTCCCATAAAAACAAAGCTTGGTATAGCTACTAATATTAGGTTTTCTGCAGAAAAACCCCACATTCGAGGAACAAAGTTAAAAAACTCTGCAATTTTGAAAACTCCAAATAGATAACCTATAAATCCATAAGTTATAGCTACACCACCAAGTATGAAACCAACAGGATATCCAATAAATAATAGTACACCCATCGTAAGGAACATAAAAATTGGGAGATATTCTATGATAATATCAACAAAATCCATAACTGCACCTATGCTTTCTCTTTTTTAAAATTATAATTTTCATATTCTCCAGTATATCTTTGCCAAGCAACAATCCTTGAAATTCTCCAGCCATATTTAAGCGAGAGAAGAAGCAGACAAACAAAAATAGTCATCGTTAATAAAGATGAATTTTTTATAATTGCTTCGTAGAAGCAGAATAATACTATAACAGACGGAGCTAAAGAAATTATATAAGATGAAAATAATTCATAATTTCGTATGACGCTGAATATCGAATAAATTACTGAAACAGAAGCTAATAACCAGATATAGTAAATCCAATTATTACCTTCAAATATTGATAGCATTGCGGCTAATCCAATAATTCCATAAATAGTTCCAACAAACACTCCATAAGCAGTCAACTCATATTGAGATTGAGCCAAACTTAGATCCTTAGCTTCAGTTAAGTACGGTGTTTTTTGTTTATCAAAAATATAACCTGGAACTTTTGAAAACCACATTTTTTATCTCGTAGAAATCTTGGTAAATAATTTTTTAATCTTACTTACTTTTATCATAATCAAGTACCATAAGATCAAGTTTCTTTTTATTATCGCCCCAAATTACAGCGATTAATTGTATCATAACTGACATTCCACCCAAGAATAAAAAGAAATATCCAATTGGCAAGAATGTTTTTATAATCCATCTATTACTTAAACCAACTAGTGATGCGGATACTTCCTTAATTATGAATGAATCTATCATATATATCCAAGAAAAATATACACAAATAAGTGTGAAAGGTAGCATAAAGAATATATTTCCATAAAATTCAACTTTCGCCTTTGATTGAAAGTTAAAATTTTCTCTTAAAAAATCCACTCTTACATGCCTGTTGTGGGTATATCCATAACCCAAAACCAAACAGAAAACTACTGTATGAAGGTGCCATTCCATTTCTTGCATTAGAGTTGATTCAAAGAAAGAGCCAAAATTAGCCACCATCCAAATCTGTATCCAAACCAATTTTCTGGCAACCACATCCCACATTGTAATTATCACTAAGGGTACTAACAACCACGTACTAGCCCGTCCAACTCTATTTACAATTTCACGAAGTTTTTCGCTAACTGAAATTAGACCTTCCATATTTTGCTCTGTAAGTGCCATTATTTCCCCCAGAAAAGTAGACCATTAATAATTTTAATTAACTTATTAAATACAAAAATTCAATTTATTTATCAAAAAAAAAGTACACTTGTTATCATAAATAACAAGTGTACTCAAAATTAAATAATATTATTAGTACTTTTTAGCTTTTAGATAAGCTCTTGATGACCAAATACTGTAGTCTTCTCTGAACTTGTTATAGCTCGCAGTAATTTCTTTGAAAAGAGGGTCAGATGCTGACTTCTCTTCAACAACAGCATCCCAAGCTCTCTTAAACTTAGAAATTTCTGAGTCAGGCCAAGTCACAAATGTAACACCTTTTTTCTCAAGTTCTGCCATAGCAGGAACTTGCTTAGCATCAGATCTAACTAAAGCCCACCACATTGTGTCACGACATGCAGTATTAATAACTGCTTGTTGTGTCTTAGTAAGACCACCCCATCCTTTGGTGCTCATTAGTAGCTCACCAATTGATGTTTGCTGGTGCCAACCTGGGAAATAGTTGAACTTTGCTAACTGATAGAAACCATAACTTAAGTCGTGTGTAGGCATAGAAAATTCTGTTGCATCAATAACACCTTTTTCTAGAGCTGGATAAATATCTCCACCTGCAAGTAACTGTGTTGACACACCTAATTTACTCATAACCATAGCACCAAGACCGAAGAAACGCATTTTCATACCCTTCAACTCTTCAACATTGTTGATTTTCTTTCTAAACCAACCTGATGTTTCAGGGGCATGAGTTAAACAGTTAAGAGCTTTAAGGCCGTACTCACCATAAATTCTGTCTTTTAACTGCTGACCTCCGCCATATTCCATCCAACCATGGTACTCACT
>CACBXG010000028.1 GCA_902543145.1 uncultured SAR116 cluster alpha proteobacterium
ACTTCCAGTTGACCAGGGATTTGAACATGGCCCAGCTAGGTCATTTGCTAAAAATTCTGTTGCATATGATCCTCATTATCATTTTAAACTAGCAATTGACGCAGGACTTTCTGCTTTTGCTGCACCATTAGGTATGCTTGAGGCTGGGGCCGACACATTTGCGGGTCAAATTCCTTTGATAATGAAAATTAATAGTTCAAATTCTTTATCAAATGAGAAATCTGCTCCATCACAAGCATTAACTGGTTCAGTCAGGGAAGCAATTAGATTAGGTTGTTCAGCTGTTGGCTTTACTATTTATCCAGGTTCGGAGATGGCGTTAGATATGATATCTGATATACAAGAAATAGCTGCCGAAGCAAAAGATGCAGGTCTTGCCGTTGTAGTTTGGAGTTATCCCAGAGGTGGTGATATAAGTAAAGAAGGGGAAACTGCAATAGATATAGTTACTTATGCTGCGCATATGGCTGCTCTAGTTGGAGCACATATTATTAAAGTTAAACCACCAACTTCTTTCATTGAACAAGATGAAGCTAAAAAGGTTTATCTATCTGAAAATATCCCAATTTCTTCATTAAGTCAGAGAATTAAACATGTAGTTAAGTCATGCTTTAATGGGAAAAGGCTAGTGGTTTTTTCAGGTGGGTCGTCCAAAGAAAAAGAAAGCCTTTTAGCAGAAATTAGAGAATTGTATTCAGGTGGTGCAAGTGGATCAATCATCGGCAGAAATTCTTTTCAAAGACCATATAGCGAAGCACTAACTCTTTTGAACCAAATTATAGATATTTATAAAGGAAAATAATTTGAAAGTTAATGGAAACACAATTAAACCTGGCAACGTTATCGAGCATAAAAATAGTTTATGGGTAGCAACTAAAACTAGTCACGTTAAACCTGGCAAAGGTGGAGCTTTTGCTCAAATAGAATTAAGAAATTTGAAAGATGGAACTAAATTAAACGAGCGTTTTAGGTCATCTGAAAGCATTGAAAAAGTTATACTTGAAGAGACACCACATGTTTTTTTATATAAAGAAGATGAAAATCTTATATTCATGAATAATGATACCTTTGAACAGATAAGTGTAAACATTGATATGATTGGAGACCAATCTGCTTTTTTACAAGATGGCATGAACGTTATCATTAATATATACAATGACGAACCTGTTTCGGTTATCATGCCGGATAGTTGTATTGAGGAAATTATTGAAGCTGACGCTGTTATTAAAGGTCAAACTGTTTCTTCATCATTCAAGCCAGCAATTTTAAAAAATGGTGTAAAAGTAATGGTTCCTGGACACATTGAAGTTGGTACAAAAATAGTAGTGAGACCGTCAGATTGTTCATACATAGAAAAAGCTAAAATTTGAATTTATATAAAACAAGACCTTTTTCTAATTTGGAGTGATAATGAGTAACAGATCACCACTTTTAAATGTTATTTTTCAATCTTTAAATAAGGTAACAAGAAATATGTTACGGGATTTTGGAGAAATAGAGAATTTACAAGTTTCTCCTAACTCATTGGAACAATTTGTTTCCAAGACTGAAAAACAAATCAATACATCCCTTATAAATGATTTAACAAAATCAAGACCAGAATGGGGAATTAAGTTTAATAATGACACTGATTACGTAAAAGATAAATATTATTGGATAGTTGATTCATTAAATGGTCGATTTAATTTTTTACATGGATTACCACATTTTGCAATTTCTATTGCGGTAGAGTTAAATAATGAAATTTTATCTACTGTTATTTTTGATCCTCTTAGAGATGAGTTTTATTTTGCTGAAAAAGGTAAAGGCTCTTTTCAACATGATAGAAGAATTAGGGTTTCAAAAAGAAATAAATTAAATTCTTGTGTTTTTTCTATATTTGACGAAAATACATTGAATGATAAAAATTCAAAATTTAATTATGTTGAAAAAATTAATATTTTATCTCAGCAGTCATCATCCTTCACTCGTTCATTTGGCTCTTCGGCAATAAGTTTTGCTTGGTTAGCATCAGGAAAAATTGATTGTTTATTTGTTAATAAATTAAATAAAAATCAAATTGCGTGTGGTGAACTTCTTATAAAAGAAGCTGGAGGTTATTTTACAGATTTAAAATATATTAATGCGTACAATGCCCAGAATGATTTATTGATAGGAGCTAACCCTGTATTACACAAAGAAATTTTAAAAACAATGAACAGCAAAGATTAATATTATTGATAGTTTTTTATGTGTCATGAAAAAGTCATGTTTTAATGTACATTAGAACCATAAATCTTATGATTAAATTTTTATTGAGGACAAATAAATGACAGATCCAAATAAATACGCTTTTAGAATGTTATTCTTGTTAGCAATTGTTGCAGCACTTATAGCTCTTTTATTTGATCCTTTAAAAAATGCATTTGAAGGCAACGTAGCCCTAAATAGTGTAATAATTAGTACATTCTTTTTAGGTACGGTTTTCTCTTTTCGTCAAACAGCCCGTCTAAGTAAAGAAGCTAAATGGCTTAAAGTAATTAAAAGAAAAGATAGTTTAATACCAGCGAATGTAGCTCTAAAGATTAAACCAACTCTGCTTGCGCCAGTTGCTGCTGTACTTTCAGATGATAGAAATGAAAATCCTTCCTTATCTGCAAATTCTCTTGCTACTATTTTAGAAGGGGTCTCATCAAGACTAGATGAAAGTAGAGAAATACTGAGATACATGATCGGTTTACTTGTTTTTCTAGGACTATTAGGAACTTTTTGGGGTTTATTACAAACAATTTCTTCAGTTTCTGGAGTAATTAATACTATTGACTTTAATATTGGAAATATTGCTAATGAAGGTAATAATTTATTTATGGAAATTCAAAAAGGCCTAAGTGCTCCACTAGATGGAATGTCAACTGCTTTTTCATCTTCTTTATTTGGTTTAGCTGGATCCTTAATACTTGGCTTCCTTGATCTACAGGTAGGTCAAGCAAGTAATAGGTTTTTCAATGAACTAGAAGACTGGTTATCTCAAATGGCTATTTTTACTACTAATGAGTCAGGAAATTCTGGTCTAAGTGAAGCTGCTGTTGAAAGCCTTGTGCTAGTAGCAAAAAGGGCAAACCAAAATGAAAATGATAGAGTAAGAATTTCAGAAAATATTAATGAACTTACAATTGTATTAAATAGGTTAGTAGATAAACTTGATGAGGATAGATCAATTAAGGATCATTTAGTAACTATTACATCCATTTTAAAAAATTTAGGGGAAGAAAATACTGGTAAAATTTCTGAAATCCAATCTAATTTAACTATTGAGTTACGGTCTATTTCAAAACAACTATCTAATTTAGAAAAATCAATTATCAAACTTAATGACAAATAAAGCAAAAATTTCTTAAGAGATTTTTTATGATACTGAATAGAATTAGGAAAAAACAATTAGATTACACATGGCCAGGATTTGTTGATGCTTTGTCAAGTCTTCTAATGGTAATAATATTTGTATTAATGATTTTTGTAATTTCTCAATTTTTTATTTCGCAAAAAATGAGTGGGCAAGATGAAGCTCTTATAAAATTAAAAAATAATTTAATTGAGCTTAGCGAGTTATTATCATTAGAGAGAGATACAACAACGGAACTGACTGCACAGCTATCTATTTTGGAGGAAAAATTTTCAGTTATCAAGAAAGACCTAATAAAAGAAAAAGCCATAACAAAACAATATGAAGAAGAAATCCAAGGAACAAAAAATATTATTTCAATGAATGAAAATGAGATTAATAAATTAAAAATTGCTCTTGAAGAAAAAATAAAAAATACAAATGAATTGAAACATGAAGTTTCAGATTTAGAAAATCAAGTAAATCAAAAGAGTATAAAAATTCAAAGTAGAGATAAGATTTTAAGCGCAAATAAAGAAGAAATTAATAAACTTATTTCAACAACATTAAATTTAAAGAATAAGCTAACTCAATTACAAACCTTACTATCAGCATATAAAGCAAAAGATAAGAAGGAAAATGTTAAAACCTTAAATTTAGGGAAAGATGTAAACTCTGCTCTAGCAAGAAGGGTAGAAGAACTAGAAAAATTTAAATCTGATTTTTTTGGAAGAGTAAGAGAACTTATAAAAGGTAGAAAAGAAATTAGAGTAGTTGGTGATAGATTTGTGTTTCAATCTGAAGTACTTTTTTCTTTAGGTTCTGATGAACTTGGTACAGAAGGACAATTAGAAATGCAGAAGCTTGCAGCAACTCTAATGGAAATTGAAGAATCATTGCCCACAGACATAGATTGGATTTTACAAATTGAGGGTCACACTGATAGTTTGCCAGTTAAGGCAGGACAAACTTATAGAGACAATTGGGAATTATCTACAAAAAGAGCCTTATCAGTATTAAGATATTTGATTAAACAAGGTATTGAACCAAGTAGATTATCTGCCTCGGGGTATGGAAGTTTTCAACCAATTGATAAAAAAAATACTAAATCTGCGAGAATGAAAAATAGAAGAATAGAAATGAAAATTACACAAAACACAAAAATTAAATAAGAAAAAAATTGATCCAAAACTTAATTAAAAAATTTAATGCAAAATCTAAAGTTCATTTACTAGTAATTTTTTTTGTATTCGGCTTGAGTGGTTCTTTTTCACTTTGGATTTCATCTCCCATCATGTCTGCTTTGGATCTAAAAAATATATTTAATAGTTATCCTTTATATTTATTTTTTAGAGTTTTAATTGTAATTCCTATTTATCAATTAATTTTGATAGTAGTTGCATCAATTTTTGGTGAATTTCAATATTTTTGGAATTTTGAAAAAAAATTTTTAAAACGTATTAAAATTATAAAATAACTTGATATAAAATAATTTTAATTGTAGACATATCAAAAATTAAATACTAACGAGTTTAATATGAAAAAAGATATTCATCCAGATTATCATGAAATAACAGTTATAATGACAGATGGTAGTAAGTATAAAACACGATCTACCATGGGGAAAGCTGGAGATACTCTTAAATTAGATATTGATCCTAAATCTCATCCTGCTTGGACAGGTCAACATAGAATACTTGATTCTGGTGGTCAAGTTGCTAGATTTAATAAAAGGTTTTCAGGCTTAGGTGTTAAAACCGATTAATCTTCTATTAACTCAAAATTAGAAAATTTTGATATCGAATTGTGTAAGTTTTTCAATAAGTTTAATCTATTAATCCTTATATTATTATCATTGTGATTAACAATTACATTATCAAAGAATAATGAGATTGGCTCATTCATTTTAATTAAATAGTTTATCAAAATATCTTGAGATTTTTCACAAACACCTTTTTTAATAATTTCTTTTGAAAAAGAATTGGATAGTTTGTAAATATTTTCTTCTTCAATAGTGTCAAAAAATTTTAAATCTACTGGAAACTCAGTTTTATTTGGAAATTTTTCACTTTTAAGAATATTATTAATTCTTTTGTAATTTGCTAGAAAAATTTTGAAATCATTATTTTTATTGAATTTACTTATACTATCAATTCTACTTGAAATTATTTTTATTGGTATATCATTAACAATTTTTGTATTTAAAACTGAATTAACTACGTCCATTCTATTATTTTGGTTAGAAAGCACAAATTTTAATTTATCAATCATAAAATCAATTATGTTTCGTTTTATTGATTTTGAAGAACAACAATATTCTTTTAAAGATGGTTTAAGGAGCTCATTTAATGACAGATTAATTTTAAAATTAATCAAGATTTGAACAATTGAAAAACTGTTTCTTCTAAGAGCAAATGGATCTTTTGATCCAGTAGGTTTCTTATCAATAGAAAAGAATCCTACCAAAGTATCAATCTTATCAACCATTGATAATAAAGATCCAAGTTTTGTTTCTGGTAAATCATCTGAAACACCCTTAGGTTTGTAATGTTCGAAAATAGCTTTTGTAACTTCTTCATGTTCATTTTTAATTTTAGCGTAATGCCCACCCATTATCCCTTGAAGTTCAGGAAATTCCATAACCATTTCTGAGACAAGATCTGCTTTAGATAAAATGGCTGCCTGTTTAGCTAATTCTGATTGAACTCCAAAATCTTTTGCAAAAATTTTAGAGATGTTGGCCATTCTTATAATCTTATCATGCAATGATCCCAAAGATTCATAAAATGTAACTTTTTTTAGTTTTTCATTCCAATTTTGAAATGTATTTGTAATATCATTTTCAAAAAAATAACTGGCATCAGATAAACGAGCTTTTAAAACTCTCTCATTCCCTTCAATAACCCTAAAATCCCTGTCCTTTTCCTTAATGCTATTGGCAACAAATAAAAATTTTGACTCTAAATTATTTTCTTTGTCTGTGATTGAAAAATACTTTTGATGCACACGCATTGCTGTTGATAATACTTCTCTAGGAAGTTTCATAAATTCTTTGCTGATTGAACCAATTAGAATATTAGGATACTCTACAAGACCTACAACTTCTTCGAGTAAGGACTTATCATTTACTAATTTTAATTTTCCCTTATCAAGTAAAGATGATGTGTCATTTATAATTTTGTCTAATCTTTTATTTCTGTCTAGAATTACAAAATTTTCTTCTAATAATTGTTCATAATTTTCTATTTTATTTATAACAATCTTTTTATCACTATATCTGTGTGAAAAAGTAAAATTAGTAAAATTTAAAAAAACATTTTTTCCTATTTCAACCTTACCCTTAACAACATCATTATTAAGAAGCAAAACAATATTTCTAAGAGGTCTTGCCCACTTTAAGTCTGTATTTGCCCATCTTTGACTTTTAGGCCAAACAAAACTATTGACTATTTCACTAATTATATCTGGCAAAATTTCATAAGTTTTTTGACCTTTTATCATTTGAGAATGAAAATAAAATTTCCCCTTATTTGTTTCTTTTATTATAGTTTCATCTATTTTTAATTGATTAGATTTTAGAAAACCATCAATTGCTTTTCGATTAGCATCAAATCTTGGTCCCCTCTTTTCTATTTCTTGATCTTTTTGCTCTAACTCAATATTTTTGATTATAATTGATAGATGTCTTGGACCACTAAAAGTTTTAAAACTTTCAAAAGCTATATCTCTTTGTGTTAAAGACTTTACTAACAAATTTTGTAATTGTATTTCAGAGTTTAATTGCATCCTTGCGGGTATTTCCTCAGAAAAAAACTCTAAAAGTAAATTGCCTCTACTTTTTTCCATATTATTCATTTAATTTACCCATCCAAGCAAGACAAGAAGATCTAGCCATATTTCTAACTCTTAAGATATATGATTGTCTCTCTGAAACAGAAATAACACCTCTTGCATCTAATAAATTGAAAATATGACTTGCTTTAATACATTGATGATATGCAGGAAGCGCTATAGGATTTTTCTTATCATCTAACAAATTTTTACACTCAGTTTCGGCATCGTTAAACTGCTTAAATAAAAAGGATGTATCAGATTTTTCAAAATTATATTTAGAGAACTCTTTTTCTTGCTGTAAAAAAATATCACCATAAGTTTTACCACCTTTATTTTTTTCGATACCATCCCAATCTAGATCATAAACATTTTCAATTTTTTGGATAAACATAGCTAATCTTTCAAGACCATAAGTTATCTCACTAGCGACAGGTTTTACCTCAATACCACCTACCTGTTGGAAGTACGTAAATTGACTTATTTCCATTCCATCACACCAAATTTCCCAACCCAAACCTGAGGCGCCAAGAGTTGGACTTTCCCAATCATCCTCTACAAATCTAATGTCATGATCTTTAGGATTAAGACCAATGAAATATAAACTCTCTAAATATAAATTTTGTATATCTTCAGGGGATGGTTGCATTATGACCTGAAATTGATAATAGTGCTGAAGTCTATTAGGATTTTCACCATACCTTCCATCAGTTGGTCTTCGGCAAGGTTGAACATATGCTGCCTTCCAAATTGGATCTGGACCTAAAACTCGTAGCACTGTTGCAGGATGGAATGTACCTGCTCCTACTTCTAAATCATATGGTTGTAATAAAACACAACCTTGATCAATCCAAAATGATTGAAGGCTAGTAATAATTTTTTGAAACGAATTATTTACACTCATATGATTTATTTATTTTAAGCTAATTATAATATTAAAGACCTAAGCTTTGAAGATGAAATTTTGTATTTATTAAGAATTAGTACACTCTTTGTTATTACACTTTTTTCCAGTACTCCACAATCCACAAACATTACATTTAAACGCATCTATACCTTTTTTATTTATATCATCATTTTCTTTTTTTTGACTGTTTTTGTCTATGTTAAGTTTTCTTTTTTCAATTATTTTGAATAAGTACCAGACTGCAATTAATATTATAATAAGCCAAAAAATTTTACCTACTGAAAGCATCATTTTATAATCCAAATTTTTTAAAACTAATTCTTTCTTCAATTTTACTTATGAAGATATCTATGGCCCCTGAAAATAAATTACTAAAACCAAAAAGTTTCTTCTTGGGTGCGAACTCTTTAATTTTTACGTTTTCACCAAACCTCTGTTTTAATACAGATTTCATTTCCCCGTAATCGTCTATCAATCCTAGTTCAAGGCTTTTTTCGCCTGACCAGAAAGCCCCTGTAAATAAGTCCTTGTTTTTATTAGTTATTTTACTTCCACGTCTTGACTGTACAAATGATATAAACTGATTGTGCAATTCCTTTTGTATATCTTTTAACCTTTTAATATCATCTTTATTTTCAGGTAAAAATGGGTCCAAAATTGCTTTATTTTCACCAGACGTATAAAGACGGCGATCAACTCCAATTTTTTTGATAGCTTTGTCAAAACCAAAGCCAGATGAGACAACACCAATAGATCCTATTATTGATGCCTTACTTGCAAAAATTTCATCAGCTGCACATGCAAGCCAATAACCACCAGAAGCGGCTACATCCTCAACAAATGCTAATACAGGTATATTTTTTTCTTCAGATAAATCTCTTATACGCTTAGATATCATCTCAGATTGAACAGGCGATCCACCTGGAGAATTTATCTGTAAAACAACAGCTTTCAAATTTTTAACTGAAAAAGCTTGCTCAATAACTTTATCAAGTTCATACAAATTTAAACCTTTTCTTCTGCCCATATTTGGTGCAATTATACCACTTAATGATATAGATGAAACGTTTTGTGACTTTCTAAAAAAAGAAAGAAAACTCATTTAAACTCCTATACTTTGTCTGTTTTTTTATTTTATAGTTATTAGTTTAATACAACATTTATTTGATTACTTAAATAAATTGTTTATAAAAAATTAAATATACCATTATCACTATACGTCCTTGCTTTTTTAGTAACTTTTCCTCGATGATTCAATAATCTCATTCCAGACATTAATTCCGTAGGACTGGCGCCACCTTTCTTAGCTAAGAGTATCAAT
>CACBXG010000029.1 GCA_902543145.1 uncultured SAR116 cluster alpha proteobacterium
ATAAAGCAGGAAAGTTTAAATTCAAAAACAAAAGGCGTATTGGGTTTTATTAAGGAAAACGAGAATAATAAAGACAACTCTTCAAAAACGAAAAATAACTCTTCAGAAACGGATATTGGTGACCAAAAGAATAAAATGGTTACCGATTCTTTTTTACCAAAAGGAACTGCAGACGAAAACTTTAATTATGCCTTAGACCTAGCAAGTCAGCTTGATTTTCAAAGTGCTGAAAAAGCTTTTAAAGAATTTTTAAAAATTCACAAAGAAAGTGATAAAGTCGCCGACGCACAATATTGGCTAGGTAGAGTTTATTTCGCACAAAAGAAATTTGAAGAAGCTGCTATTGCTTTGGCTGAGTTTAATAGCGTTTTTCCAAATGATCCTAGATTTCAAGAAACAACATTATTAATTGCAGAATCTGCTGTTAATTTTGCACCTAAAGATCAACTATGTGATATTCTTAAACAATCACTTGAATTCATGGTGAATCCTTCCGAGAAATTTGTAAAAAGAATCAACATACTCAAAAATAAAAAGCAGTGCACTACTGGATGATCCTAAATTTTGATGATCATTTTAATACATTAATTAAAAGCCTTAACAGTAATAATAAGTTTATACTCGGTTTATCTGGTGGAGTAGACTCAATGGCTCTGTTACATTTGATTAAAAATTTCATTGATGACAATAGAAATGTTCCAATAAATTGTATACCAATAATTATTGACCATAACCTTAGAGATGTATCTGAAAATGAGTCAAAAGAAGTTAAGAAAATTTCTCAAAATCTTGGTTTTAATACCCAAATAACAAAAATTGTTTCATCTAAGCCAAATGGAAATATTCAAAATTGGGCTAGAAAGCAAAGAAGGATTATATTATTTCAAAAATGCTTAGAATTATCAGCAAATTTGATTTTGGGGCATCATTATGATGATCAAGCAGAGACGTTGTTTATGCGTATTACAAGAGGATCTGCTTTAGATGGATTATCAGGAATGAAACAAATAAACTCATGGAACGGTATTTTTATCATTAGACCACTTTTGTCTTATAGAAAAAAACAGATTAAAAATTACGTGAGAAATAAAAAAATTATTTATTTCGAAGATTGTTCAAATAACAATAATAAATTCGAAAGAGTAAAAACTAGATTTTATTTAAATCATATTAAAAAAAGTATATGGCATAACGTAACTTATGATTTGAATCACTTCGGTAATTTAAATTCCAATTTATTAAAGAAAACTGATTATTTTTTTAATAGTTGGCTTAATAAAAACATAGTAATACATGAAGGTGGAGCTATAAGATTAGATTATGCAAGTTTTAGAAATATTTCTGAAAAATCGTTTTTATTTGCTCAAAGAATAATTGGAAAAATCATCCAAACTGTTGGAGGAAATGAGTATGCTCCAAAAAGAAAAAAAACATCTGATCTAATATCTTTTTTGTTTACAGAAAAATTTAAAAAGAAAAGTCTTGGAAATGTGAATATTTCTCTCAACCAAGGTTATCTATTTTTTATAAGAGAAAATAGAAATTTAAATTTCGGCTTAAAAATAGAAGAAAATAAATACTATATATTTGATGGAAGGTTTTTAGTAATAAGTTCACTCGCAGGAAAGCTTATTGAGTGTAATAATAATGATTTACTAAAAATAGATAATAAAAGTCCCTTTTTTAAATATGATAATTGTATAATTAACACAATTCCTTACTTGGAAACCCTTGAAGGTAAGACTCTTAAACCCCATTTATATATCATTAACAAAAACTCTAAATTTAATATCGCTGCTAATGACGGTTTTAATCTTTACCTATTCAATAGAATTTAGGTATAACAATTTTAATTAAAAAGGATGAAAATGAATAATTTTGGAAAAAATATAGCTGTTTGGATTATAATATCACTTGTTTTGGTAGCAATTTTTAATGTTTTTCAAGGTGGTTCTTCAAAAAATCAAGGTAATGTGATTGCTTATTCCGATTTTTTAGCAAGAGTAAATGCTGGAGAAGTTAGAGAAGTAAGTATTCAAGGTGATAAAATATTCGGTGCTTCGAGTAGTGGTGTTCCATTTTATTCATTTATTCCACAAGAAGAAGAATTAGCTAATAAGTTATCTGAAAAGGGAATAAAAGTAACTTCAGAACCTAATGAAAGTAGTATGCCAGGCATTTTATCAGTTCTAATTTCATGGTTCCCAATGCTTCTATTTATAGGTGTTTGGATTTTTTTTATGAAACAAATGCAGGGTGGTGCCAAAGGAGCAATGGGTTTTGGAAAATCCAAAGCAAAACTTCTTACTGAACATAGAGACAAAGTAACATTCAAAGATGTTGCAGGAATTGATGAAGCTAAAGCAGAGTTAGAAGAAGTTGTAGAATTCTTAAGAGACCCTAGTAGATTCCAAAAACTTGGTGGAAAAATTCCTAAGGGTGTTTTACTTGTTGGTCCTCCTGGTACAGGTAAAACATTATTAGCAAAAGCCGTTGCTGGTGAAGCAGGTGTTCCTTTTTTTACTATTTCAGGTTCAGATTTTGTTGAAATGTTTGTTGGAGTTGGCGCATCCAGAGTAAGAGATATGTTTGAACAAGGGAAAAAAAATTCACCTTGTATCATATTTATTGATGAAATAGATGCAATGGGAAGACATAGGGGTGCTGGTTTAGGTGGTGGTAACGATGAAAGGGAGCAAACACTTAACCAACTTTTAGTTGAAATGGATGGTTTTGAAACGAATGAGGGTGTAATTTTAGTAGCCGCGACAAACAGACCAGATGTTTTAGATCCTGCTTTACTAAGACCTGGTCGATTTGATCGACAAGTTGTTGTACCAAACCCAGATATGATTGGAAGAGAAAAAATTTTAAAGGTGCATATGAAAAAAGTACCACTTTCTTCCGACGTTGTACCAAAAATAATAGCACGAGGTACTCCTGGTTTTTCTGGTGCTGACTTAGCAAACTTAGTTAATGAGGCTGCACTATTGTCTGCAAGAAAAGGCAGAAATAATGTTAGCATGGTTGAATTTGAAGAAGCCAAAGATAAAGTTATGATGGGTTCTGAAAGAAGATCAATGGTAATGACAGAAGAAGAAAGAAAGCTTACTGCGTATCATGAAGCAGGTCATGCAGTAGTCGCTGCTTACTCACCTGCAAGTGACCCAATACATAAAGCTACCATTATACCTCGAGGAAGGGCACTTGGTATGGTAATGAGGTTACCTGAAGGCGATAGAGTTTCAATGGCTAAAGATAAACTCTATGCTGATCTTAGAGTTGCTTGTGGTGGTAGGATAGCTGAAGAAATGATTTTCGGTAAAGAAAAAGTAACTACTGGTGCTAGCTCTGATATTAAAATGGTTTCAGATATAGCTAGGAGAATGGTTACAGAATGGGGTCTTTCTGACAAACTTGGATTTTTGGCTTACGAAGCTAATGAACAAGAGGTTTTTCTCGGAAGGTCAGTTTCTCAACAAAAAAATTTATCAGATAATACTGCATCTATTGTAGACGAAGAGATTAGAAGAATAGCTGACTCTGTATACTTAGACGCTCAAAAAATGTTAAAAAAATATTCTAAGCAGTTGAAAAGAGTAGCTGAAGCATTGCTTGAGTATGAAACATTAGATGGAGATCAAATTAGAGATTTATGTAAAGGACTTAATATTTCAATAAAGAAGTCTAATGATAAAGATGACCTACCTAAAGCAAAAAAACCCAAAAAAAGAGCTGGTATACCGACTACCGCTTCTGCGAAGCAGACAATTGTTACAAATGAAATAGATAATTCATAAAATATTATTTCAAAGGTTTATGTATGGCTTTTGTCAAAAAAACAAGATATTTATTAGCACCACCATATTGTAGATCAGCTAAAACCTTTATTAGTCCAATTCTTTGTTCACCTTCTGAGGCTTTAGATGGTTTAAGGTTAGCAGGTGGTTGGAGATGTTTTAAGAACTTAAGAGTAATTCAAAAAAAAAAGATTATTTGATTGAAGTTCAAATGTCTACTCAAGAATTGTTGAAAGTTGCTAAAAAGCACAGCAATACCTCTTTTACTGAAGCTGAATTTCAAATAAGTAATTTAGTAAATAAGAGACCTTCTTTCGCAAAACTTGATATGTCAAAACCAAACATAATGGGTGTAATTAACATAACACCTGACAGTTTCTACAAAAACAGTCAAATTGATAATCTTAATAAACTCAAAAAATATGTTTATAAGATGATTAATAATGGAGCTTCTATTATTGATATTGGAGGAGAGTCAAGTAGACCTGGAGCAGAAAAAATTTCTAGTGCAGAAGAACTAAATAGGGTTATTGATCCAATAAAATATCTTAAAAATTGCAAAGAAGATTTTTTGATTTCATTAGATTCAAGAAATTTATCAACTATGAAAACATGTTATAAAATTGGTGTAGATATATTTAATGATATTACTGCTTTTAAGATGAGAAATAAAATTGAATTTATTTCAAAAACAAATATGCCAATAATAATAATGCATATGCAAAATGAACCAATAAATATGCAAATAAATCCTAAATATAGTTTTGCTCCAATTGATATTTATAATTTTTTTTCCAAAAAAATTAAAGATTTGACTGAGGCAGGTGTGAAAAAATCAAATATTGTTGTTGACCCGGGAATTGGATTTGGAAAAACTTTATCTGATAACTTAAATATTTTTAAATATTTACCACTTTTTCACTGCTTAGGTGTTCCAATTCTAATTGGAGCGAGTAGAAAATCACTTATTGGTGAGCTTACAATGAAGGATTATAAATTTCGTGGTAAAATTAAAAAAGACATAAGTCCAAGTAAAAGGTTGAGTGGTTCGTTAGCATTTGCTATTTATGCAAATATGTGTGGAGTTCAAATATTAAGAACGCATGATGTATTTGAAACTAATCAGGCTTTGATATGTCAAAAATATTTACACTTATAGGATAAACATGATCCAAACAACATTTAATAGTAATCAAAGGTTATTTGGTACTGACGGTATTAGAGGTACTGTAAATAAAGATAAAGTTACTGCTTTAATGGCTGTAAATTTAGCTATGGCAGCAGGTGAATATTTTTATGGAAGGGCAGGAACTAAAAGATCGCGAGTATTAATCGGTAAAGATACTCGATTATCTGGATACATGCTAGAACCTGCACTTGTTGCTGGTTTTACTTCTGTAGGTCTTGATTGTATTACTACTGGCCCACTTCCCACACCAGCAATTGCTCATTTGACAAGGGTCCTAAGGTGTGACTTAGGAGTAATGATTTCTGCTTCACATAATCCATATCAAGACAATGGATTAAAATTGTTTGGTGCTGATGGATTTAAATTAAATGATGAAGTTGAAAATGAAATTCAATCTAGAATGGTTAGTGGTCCCATCCTTGCGAAGTCAGAAAACTTGGGTAGAGCACGAAGAATGGAAGATGCAATAGGAAGATACGCTGAATTTGTAAAACTAATATTACCTAAACGAGAAGATCTGTCCTCAATGAAGGTAGTATTAGATTGTTCCAATGGCGCATCATATAAAGTTGGTCCAGAAGTGTTGTTTGAACTTGGAGCTGATTCTGTAATTATTGGGGCAGAACCAAATGGTAAAAATATAAATTTAGATTGTGGAGCAATGTATCCAGAAAATATGGCGAAAATCACAAAGTTAGAGGGTGCAGATTTAGGTATTGCACTTGATGGAGATGCAGATAGAGTGATTTTTTCAGATGAAAATGGTGAAATCATCAATGGTGACCAAATAATTGCAGTATTAGCTAGAGAGATGCAAAAAAATAATGAATTAATTCATAATCAGGTTGTTGGTACTTTGATGTCTAATTTAGGATTAGAAAATTATTTAAAAAAACTTAAAATACATCTTCATAGAACAAATGTAGGTGATCGTTATATTTTGGATAAAATGATCAAATCTAATTCCAAACTTGGAGGAGAACCATCAGGACATATATTACTCACCGATTTTGCTAAAACAGGTGACGGGTTGCTGACTGCAATTAAAATACTGTCTCTGCTTAAAAAGTCTAGATTAAAAGCTTCTGAATTCTTGAGACCATTTAAACCAATACCTCAATCCTTAAAGAATTTAAAAAATATTGAAAAAAGTGTTCTATTTAATAAGAATATAATTAGTTTAGTTGAAAAACATCAGCAAGAATTGGGAGAAAAAGGAAGGATTTTGCTGCGCTCTTCTGGAACAGAAGATTTAATTAGAATTATGGTTGAGTGCGCTGATTTGAACCTTTTAAAATCTACTACAGAAATTATTTCTAAAGCTATAATCAAAGAGAATGAAAATAAATAGAGTAAGAAATTTATCCAAAACTGTTCTAGTAATTGCAGGTTCTGATCCTAGTGGTGGAGCTGGCATTCAAGCTGATTTGAAAACACTTACATCTCTTAATGTTTATGGGATGACAGCAATAACAGCTCTTACAGAACAAAACACTAAAGGAGTTACAGATATTTTTGAGATTCCTCTATATTTTGTAGTAAAACAAATTAATTGTTGCTTGTCTGATATTGGGGCCAATGCAATTAAAATTGGAATGATGCATAATTCAGGGTTGATTTATGGTGTGTATGAGGCTCTTAAACATAACAAAATTATAGGAAATAAAAAAATAAGTATAGTTCTTGATCCGGTAATGGTAGCTAAAGGTGGGCACAGATTACTTAAAGAAGATGCAGTAAATTCATTAAAAAATTTTATAAAGAATACTAATCCTATTTTAACACCAAATATTCCTGAGGCAGAAATATTAACAGGAATGAAAATTAATAACTTAGCTGACATGAAAACTGCTGGTAAAAAAATAATTGATATGGGTGCAATTTTTGTTGTTTTAAAAGGTGGACATATGAATTCACCAATTATATCAGATTTATTAATTGGAGAAGAAGTTTTTGACCAAATAGAAACAACCAAAATAGAAACTGACAATACTCATGGAACAGGTTGTACAATGGCCTCAGCATTAACGGCTGAATTAGCCAAATCAAATAGTATTAAAGAAGCTTTTCAAAAAGCTCATTTTTATGTAAATCAAGCTATAATCACATCACCACAATTCGGTAATGGACATGGTCCAATAAATCATTCCTTTAATATTAATTGATTTTTATTTTATAATTTGTAAAAGATTTTTATACCATTGATATACAGGGTCTTCATTGTCTAACAAATTACATGTACTACAAACATCTACCCACTTTAAATTTCCAAAAAAAATACAATCTTCTATTCCAGGGTTCTCGCCAGATATGTAACCATTGTCAATTATTATTTTCCTAATTGGATCAATCAATTTTCTAAACTCTTCAATAAAAGATGAAACAAATGGAACAAACTTTGTAATAGGTCCATTTATTCTTTCTTCACGTGTTTTAATATAATAATCGATATCATCACTTTCTAAAACATTCGGTATTTCATGTGCAATTATCTTAAATAAGATTGGTAATAACTGTCTCGAAGTCCATAAATATAAAAAATATGAAAAATTGTTTGATGAATTATTCACAAAAATCTTTTTCTCAGGATAATTTTCGTTTAACCAATTAATTATATTCCATGAATCACTCACATAACCCTCTTTGTAATCTAAGATAGGAACTAATTTTTGTTTAGAAAATGCAATTTTATCTTTATCAGTAAATCTTACAGGAATAGTTACAAATTCTATATTGTTAAGAATAAGACATAGCTTTACATTCCAGCATGGTGGACTAAACCTTAAATCATTTTTCCCAGATAAATCGAAAAGCTTAAGCATTAACTTCGAGTTTCCTTTAATTATATTGACTTTTACAAAATAACCTTTATTAAAATCTTGGGCCATTGCTTCCCAACAAGCAATAACATTTTAACGAGGTTAATATGACAAGACCATTAGTCAAGCCAATTCGTCCAGAATTTTCATCTGGACCTTGCGCAAAAAGGCCAGGGTGGTCTTTAAATATTTTAAAAGAAAGCTCCCTTGGTAGATCTCACAGACATAAAGTTTGTAAAAATAAATTAAAAGAAGTTATCGATCTCACTAAATCTATATTAAAAGTTCCAGACGATTATTTAGTTGGTATTGTTCCAGGATCCGATACTGGTGCTATAGAAATAGCTATGTGGAATCTCTTAGGGTTAAAACCAGTAACAATGTTAGTTTGGGACAGCTTTGGTGCAGACTGGGCTAAAGATATTCAATTAGAATTAAAACTTAAAGATCTTGATATTATAAAAGAAGATTATGGAAAATTACCAAACTTAAAAAGTGTTGATTTCAATGGTGACATAGTATTTAACTGGAACGGTACCACAGCAGGTGTGCGTGTTCCCAATGGAGATTGGATAAAAAATTCACGTGATGGTTTAACAATATGTGATGCAACCTCAGCAGCTTTTGCAATGGATATTGATTGGTCAAAATTAGATGTGGGCACTTTTTCTTGGCAAAAATCTCTTGGAGGTGAAGCTGGCCATGGTATGATTATTCTTTCTCCAAATGCAGTTGATAGAATAAACACATACAATCCTAATTGGCCAATACCAAAATTATTTCAATTAAAAAAAAATAATAAGATAAATTTAGATATTTTTTCAGGTTCAACAATAAACACTCCTTCTATGATGTGTGTTGAAGATTTTTTGGATGTATTGATTTGGTCTGAAGAAATAGGGGGGGTAGAAGAGTTAATAAGAAGGTCGGAAGATAATTTGAATGTAATTAAAGACTGGGTATCTTCATCAACTTGGGCCAATTTCTTATGTGAAGACCTAAATAATTTATCAAACACATCAATATGTTTGAAACTCATAGATTCTAAACTTAATACAAAATCTATTGAAATAAAAAATCTTATCGAAAAAAATATAATTAAGTTATTAGAGGAAAATAATGTAGCGTTTGATATAGGAAGTTACAGATCTGCACCTCCAGGATTAAGAATTTGGGGTGGACCTACAGTTGAAAATGAA
>CACBXG010000030.1 GCA_902543145.1 uncultured SAR116 cluster alpha proteobacterium
ACTCATAATTTAAATGCTCCTAATGCAATCAACCCAGTTTCAATAAGTGAAAAATCTATTGTAGGAGGAAAATCATTTAGGTTTGAAGTAAATCATGGGGAGTGTGGGCAAGAACCAAAATGGAGTGATTGTGAGAATGAAAGAGAAAGGTCTGAACTTTATTATAAATGGAAAAATAATTTATAACTATTATATTTTTTATCTTTAATTTAGAGTAGTTAAACTCCACTTTTTCTGGGGGGATCATCTTTAATTTTATTATATATAGGTGAAGTCTCAAATTTTGCATCTACTTCATTTTTTGAAAAGTATGCTTTTGATCTACAAAAAACTTCCCTCTTTATGTTATACCAAAATGTAGGTGGGTCAAATGTTCCTCCACCAATACCAGTCATGTCTTTGAAAATGTCCGCATTCCAAAAAACTGATGTCCCACATTCAACACAAAACTTTGTTGCTACTAAATTTCCAGATTCCGTTGTATATTCAAATTTTTTTAAATCGCCAGACAATAATTCTACATTTACACTTTTAAAATAGACTGATATTCCAAATGCCGACCCAGTTCTTAATTGACAATATCTGCAGTGACAAACTGCAGAATGTTCTGGTTTTCCGATTGTTTTATAACGAACATTTCCACATGCACAACCTCCCTGATTTAATATTTTATCTGACATAAACTTTCCCTCTAATTAAATAAATTACCAAAGTTAAATATGATGAATAAATATTTACAAGTAAATCATAAATATTATTAGTATTTATTTTATTGGCGGAGGGAACCTCCTCGTTATTCCATTTTAATCATCTGATTTAATTAGATAATAATTGAGTCTACAAATTAGTCTACGAAATAAAAACAATATGGTGTTTTTATAATTAAGTAATTTTCAATAATCGCATTATTCAACCTGTAGCAGGATAAATTAGTTAGATAGATTTTAAATTATCAATTGCAAACAATTTCATAATAAGTATTATCTTAAAAAGAATTACCGAGACTTATCATTTTAAAATCAACTTCAAATACCCATCATTCAATTATAAATGAGAATATAGAAACTCTATACGATAAAGTTCGTAATAAAACACAAAGTTTATCAGCACCACTCAGTGAAGCAGATCAGTGTATCCAATCAATGCCCGATGCAAGTCCAACTAAATGGCATTTAGCTCATACAACTTGGTTTTTTGAGACGTTTATCCTTAAAAAATTTGTTAGAAATTACCAAGAGTATCATCCTAACTATAATTTCTTATTTAATTCTTATTATAATAAAATAGGGGATCGTCACGCTAGGCCTGAAAGAGGTATGATAACCCGTCCTTCATCAGCAGAGGTATACGAATATAGAAATCATATTGATAATAAAATGAAAGAATACTTTCAAATGAAACCAAAATCTGATGTTTTACGATTGATAGAACTTGGCATTCATCACGAACAACAACATCAAGAACTTTTAATAACAGACATAAAACATGCCTTTTCAAGAAATCCATTGTATCCTAAATATAGAGATCCTATTCCAGTAAAAGGATTAAGTGTAACTAAATCAAACTGGTTAGATCATCCAGGGGGGCTTGTCGAAATTGGATATTCTGGAGAAAAGTTTATTTTTGATGCTGAAGGTCCAAGACATAAAATTTGGCTAGAGCCATTTTGTTTAGCAAAAAATCCAGTATCAAATCGTGAATATATAGATTTTATCGAGGATGGGGGTTATAAAAAGGCAGAGTTTTGGTTATCTGACGGATGGACTTTGTGCCAAAAGGAAAATTGGGAATCTCCAATGTATTGGTATAAAAATAGTGATGGTACTTGGTCTTATTATACAATGGGTGGTATAATTCCAATAAATTTGAATGCTCCAGTTTGTCATGTTAGTTATTATGAAGCTGATGCATTCGCTCGATGGTCTAATGCCAGGTTGCCTCGAGAATCTGAGTGGGAAATTATTGCAAAATCATTTGATATTGAGGGTAATTTTGCTGATACTAATATATTTGCCCCACAACCTTTAACAAAAGATGGAGTTACACAAATTTATGGAGATGTGTGGGAATGGACCCAAAGCTCATTTGCTGCATATCCAGGCTATCAGATTGCGGATGGTGCAGTAGGTGAATATAATGGAAAATTTATGTCTGGCCAGATGGTTTTACGGGGTGGTTCTTGCGCCACTTCTTCAGATCACATCAGAGCTTCATACCGAAATTTCTTTCCTCCAAGTGCGCGCTGGCAATTTTCTGGAATACGTTTGGCCAAAGACAGATCTGCTACTATTTATAGTCTTCATGCTAATGATAATTGTAATAAAGACAAATTTTTGAGTGATGTTATTTTAGGATTAAGTTCATTACCTAAACATATACCATCAAAATATTTTTATAATAATGAAGGTGCTCGTCTATTCGAAAAAATTTGTAAACTTGAAGATTATTATCCAACAAGAACAGAAGTAGGTATTCTAAAAAATAATGCGACTGAAATAGCAAAATATCTTGGTTCGAATGTAACGCTAATTGAATACGGTTCTGGTTCTCTTGAGAAGGTACGTATACTACTAGATACATTAATTGATCCAGTTTCACTTTGTGCAATTGATATTTCGGAAGAACAATTGCAAAAGGGAGCACATATTATTCGTGAGGGCTACCCCAAGCTTGAAGTTTTAACAGTTGCTACTGATTTTACTTCACCATTAAAAATACCAAAATCTAAAAGACAGACAAAGTCTAAAATTGCATTTTTTCCAGGTTCTACTATTGGAAATTTTGAGCCAATTAGTGCTAAAACATTTTTACAATCAATTTGCAAAACTGTTGGCTTAAACGGAAAATTGTTAATAGGTGTTGATTTAAAAAAAGATCATGAACGCCTGCTTAGAGCGTATGATGACAATAAAGGTATTACGGATGCTTTTAATAAAAATCTTCTCTCGAGAATTAATCAAGAACTAGGTGCTGACTTTAATCAAAGTTTGTTTCGTCATATTGTTCGCTTTAACACTTTCGAAGGTAGAGTAGAAATGCATCTTGAAAGTTGTGTTGATCAAGTAGTTAATATTGGTAAAGAAAGATTTTTTTTTACAGCTGGTGAAACAATTCATACAGAAAATTCATATAAATATCACATCCATGAATTTGTAGATTTGGCTGCCTCTTCTGGTTTTGAGAAAATTTCGACATGGACAGATAAAGAAAACTTATTTGCCGTTATGTTATTTAAAGTTAAATAATTTGGAGTAGACCACCTCCTCACCATTGTGACCATTGTTGATTAGGAAAAGGGTGCAGTAACACCTTACTTTAGAAATTTCTTGTTGGACAGTTTGTGGGATAAGATTGTCAGTCCCTTATTTAATTGATTAAAATTAATAACTTATGGATTACTTTGGCTGTCTAAAAATAAATTACCTATATCAGCTATCAAAAAATTAAAAGCTCCTGGTAAATATAGTGATGGAAATAAACCTTATCTTACAATTTATGAAGTGTCACAAAAGTTTCATAAATTTTTTCTTGCTTCTTACTAATAATCGATTTCATAATATACAATTAATTATGGATTAGGAGATTGTGATGACACCATGGGAAATAAAAGGAAGAGAACTAGCCAATTGTAACTGTGCATATGGTTGCCCCTGCCAATTTAATGCCTTACCCACTCATGGAACATGTGAGGCGGCTGTTGGATATGAAATTGATTATGGCCATTATGGAAATATTAAACTTGATGGACTGCGTGTCTCGGCTACTTATAAATGGCCAGGCGCGGTGCACGAAGGAAACGGGGAATATCAGATTTTCATAGATGTAAATGCTACTCCGGAACAGCGTGACGCCATTGAAAAAATAGTAACAGGTGAAGACACTGAAGAAATGGCCACAATGTGGTGGATATTTAATGCAATGTGTACCAAACGTCATCCTACCGAATATAAAAAAATTAATACAGAAATAGACGTAGAAAATCGATTGGGCAGTGTGGTAGTAGATGGCACTTTAAATATCAAAGGGGAACCTATAAAAAATCCCGTAACAGGTGCAGAACATCGAGCAAGAATAGATCTTCCTGATGGATTTGAGTATAAAATAGCGGAAATGGGTAGCGCATCAACTATCACTACCGCTGGAGAAATAATTTTAACGAATAATAAAGATAGTTATGCTCAGTTCGCCGAATTGCATTTAAACAACTCAGGGGTCATGAGGTAAACAGAATTCCTAATAGGACGTGAGCAAAGCTTTTAATGCGGAATAATAATAATAATACTGTCAATCTGACTTCTCTTGAATCACTTGTCCAGAGGGACAAAATAATAACGATTATCGCTATTGCTATTTTAGTAGCATCGACTTTCATATATACAGTCTTGGGTGTAGGAATGAATATGTCGGCTATTGAAATGACACCTGGTCTAGATAAATCACTGATGTCTATGCCAAACATGAGTACCATTAAAAGCATGGCTATGAAACCTGCTATATGGAATTTCAATTATAGTGTTTTAATGTTTTTTATGTGGTGGATGATGATGATAACGATGATGCTACCTAGTGCTGCCCCAATGATACTTCTCTACACAGCGCTTATAAGGAAAACACAAAAAGCTCGAAATATTTTCAATGTCGTTTCTTTTTTTATTTGTGGATATTTATTAGCGTGGGCTATTTTCAGTGTTTTTGCTACGAGTCTTCAATTAAATCTTGAACTTCAGGGTTTGATGTCTCCTATGATGATGGAGGCTACAAATACTTATTTGTCAGTAGGTATACTTATAGCAGCTGGAGTTTATCAACTTTCACCTTTAAAAACGGTGTGTTTGGAAAAATGCCGCCAACCTGCGAGCTTTCTGTCTGATTACAAAAACACTTGGGTTGATTCCCCATTACGAATTGGTCTCGTGCATGGTTTTTATTGCGTCGGATGCTGTTGGTTTTTAATGGGATTACTTTTCTTTGGTGGCATTATGAATTTATATTGGATTGTCGGTCTTATAATCTTTGTTGCTGTGGAAAAACTGCATGAAAAAGGTGCAATATTTGGAAAAATTTTGGGATGCTGCGCTATACTCTTAGGTCTAGCATTTTTGTTTTACTCGTAGCCATACATTAGATTAGCTTAACAACTTTTTTAAATTTACTTTTTCATAGATATTTAAAATTCCCTTTAATACATGAATTTTCAATAAAGATACTAGAAAGTAATTAAATATAAATTATTATAGTTGATTAAAACTAAATAACTAGTTATATAGTTTATTATTATGATTGATAATGTGGTTGCTGCAAAAGGATTTAACGCTGTTGGTTCAAAGTCTAGATTAATTGTTTTAACAGAGCTGGTTAAAGTTGGTTCAAATGGACTAACAATTGGAGAAATTCAAGAATTAGTTAACATCCCCCTTTCAACTCTGGCTCATCATCTCGATCATCTAAAAAAAGCAAATCTTATTCACCAAGAAAAAAAAGGGAGATCAACTTATAACTTTGCACAATTCAACCATATTCAACAATTGACAGACTACCTTCTTAAAGAATGCTGTGTAAATGAGAGAAAATAATGAAAGCTCTAATTTTAAAAAATATCAACACAGAAAATTTTAATTTTAAATCAGTTTGGACTATAGTTTTGTTAATACCATTATTGGTATTCATTTTGATTCCAGAGGATTTTAGCCCAATTATTACTTTTGCATCGAAAGCTTTGATGGGAACTATCCCTTTTATATTATTTGCAGTTAGTTTGGTAGCTTATTTAAAAGCAAGTGGTGCTGAAAGTTTGGTTTCGAAAGCTTTCAAAGGTAAAGAAGTTAGAACTATTTTTATTGCAACTCTTGTTGGTGGACTTGCTCCTTTTTGTTCATGTGAAGTTATCCCATTTATAGCAAGTATGCTTGCTTTAGGTGTCCCACTTTCAGCTGTAATGGCTTTCTGGTTGTCATCTCCATTAATTGATCCTCCAGCATTATTAATCACTGCAAGTGCATTAAGTTGGGATTATGCTATTGCAAAAACACTTTCTGCTTTGGCAATTGGATTAATTGGTGGTTTTGGTATTTATTTTTTATCAAAATTTGGAATGTTCTCTCATCCATTAAAACAGCAAAACAAAAATAGTTGTGGATCTTGTTGTGGTACTACAGACCCTTTTAACCAAGATCTTGAATTAAAATTTTGGAATAAAACTGAAAGAATAAATATATTTAAAGAAGAATTCATATCAAATGGATTATTTCTATTGAAATGGCTATCTCTGGCTTATCTAATTGAAGCGTTAATGGTTCAATACCTATCAGCACAAGTTATAGGAAATTTCTTGTCTGGTGACGGATTTTCTTCAATTATAATTGGTGCGTTTGCTGGGGTACCAGCTTATTTAAATTCATATGCAGCCCCTGCAATTGTATCTGGACTAATCGAACAAGGGTTAAGTTCTGGAGGTGCTATGGCATTCTTAGTTGGTGGTGCAATAAGTTCAATTCCTGCAATGACTGCCGTTTGGTCTTTAGTTAACCGTTCAACATTTATTGCTTATCTTGTATTTGGTTTTGGTGGGGCTATTTTATGTGGAATAGCTTTTCAAAGTTATATGAATATTTAAATACTATTTTTAGTATTTTTTTTGATGAAAGATACAAAATTATTGCAAATATATATGGTAAAAAAAAGTTGAAATTTATCACAACAAACCATTATCAATAATTCAAATTTTACATCAAAATTTTGAAAATTTTCACATTTTTGTAACACTTATACGTATCATGTAAATTAATAATCTTTATAAATTAAATAAATTTGATAATGACGCTACATCAATTTTTAAAGATTTAAAAGCCTCATTTACATTCAAAGAAAATCAATACTCGGGTGTTTTTGTTTACAATTATGAGTCAGAGCCAATATCAGCTGAAATTTCAGTTAATTCTAAGATGTAAGATAGCTACACTTTAGAGTAATGCTATGTTAGTAAAAATAATAAGAATGAGAAGCTAGAATTATATTTTTGCATAAATGCGATATTTTTGTATGATTTATTATAATTTCGAAAACGGTATTTATAAATTTCAAATCTAAACAAAAAATCTTTGTCATTTATGTTATTTGATTGGGCTACCTCTCCAATACCAACTATTCATACCACTTTTATTTTTTCTGTGTACTTTGTAAATTCAATTGCAGATAACTCTGGAAGTTTTTATTGGGGACTTATTATTGGTATTGCTGGTGTTTTAACAGCTTTCCTTGGTCCTTTATTAGGAAGTTTTTCAGATAAAAAAGGGATTAGAAAAAAAACTCTATTTATTTTGGTTTTAATAGGTTTTTTAGCTACTAGCCTTTTATGGTTTGCAAAACCAAACGAAAAATATTTTCTATACGCAATAGTTTTTTCATTTATATCTATCTTATCCATGGAATTAATTTTTGTCTCATATAATTCACTATTAAAAAAGGTTTCAGATAAAAATGATTATGGAAAAATTTCAGGTTTATCATGGTGTTCAGGCTATATTGGTGGTATCTCAGCTTTAATAATTTGTTTAGTTTTATTTATATTTCCTACTGAATTACCTTTTAATATCTCAAAAGATCAAGGTGGTGATGTCAGAAGTTGTATGGTTTTTATTTCAATATGGTTAGTAATATTTAGTATACCTATTTTTTTATATGTAGAAGAGCCAAAAAAAAATGTGACTCAAAAAAATACTATAAATTATTTAATTGAAGGATTTAAGATTATTGTTAAGAACAAAACACTACTTAGATATTTCATTGCAAGAGTTTTCTATTTTGATGCCTTAGTAACAATTTTTGCCTTTGGAGGTATCTACGCATCTAAGGTATTTAATTTCTCACAAATTGAAATATTATATTTTGCAATTTTAATTAATATTTCTGCTGCCCTAGGAGCAATTTTAGGTGGGTTTTTTGATGATAAATTCAGTCCTTTTAAAGTAATAAAGATTTCAATTTTAGGGATTATTTTTTTTGGTATTATTCTACTTTTAATTAATGATAAAAATTTATTTTGGCTGGTAAGCTTTTCATTGGGAATTTTTATTGGTCCATTACAATCATCGAGTAGGGTGCTATTAACAAAAATAATACCTGAAGAAAGGGGAGGCCAATTTTTTGGCTTTGCAATCTTTTCAGGTAAAGTAACTAGTTTTTTAGGTCCTTTAATTTATGGTATTATCGCCACATCATTAAATAGTCAAAAATTTGCAATGACATTCGTCATTCTACTCTTCATAATTTCAATTGTTTTAATTGGAAATAAAGAACCTGATAAGATTTAAGCCAAAAATTGGATTAAATATAATGGTGATATACTAACGATCATCGTTCTTATTTTGAGCACCAACGCCACCAACCCACCCTTGAACCCTGGTCAGTGTTCAATAGACTACGGTCAACGGGCAGACTACCCTTTGACCATTAACTAATTTTGATTGGGGAAAAGGTGCAGTAACCCCCAGAGCAAATTTATGCTTAATATTATATTTTTGTTGTGGGTAAAATTGTGGGTAAGATAATATTTAAAAAAATATATTTAACAAAATCAATAATTTAAGCATAATTAATGGCGGAGGGAACCTCCTCGTTACTTCATTTTAATCATCTGATTTTAATATATTTTATATTTCAATAACTTTACAGTCTACAATTTAGTCTACAAGCAGTGATTTGGCGTGCTGTATTAAACTGAAAAAGACCAAAATATATTAATAGGGGAAAAGCTGATGATGAATTTACAAACTACTTATCTAGCATTTTAAAAACATTTGATTTAGAACCTGATATCGATAATGCTTATAGAAAT
>CACBXG010000031.1 GCA_902543145.1 uncultured SAR116 cluster alpha proteobacterium
CAATTTAATTTTTGCCAAATATCCGGTTTATGACAGACAACCAAATTGAATAAATTATCATCACAAAGCTTGTTTGCAAAATCAATTTTTGATTTTTCAGTCTGGTTATCATCAATTCCAATCAGATTAATATTTTCAATTTGTATTTTTGTGTTTTTTAAATGTTTAATATTAAAGGATGAAAGTTGACTCATTTTATTTTGAAAATCTTTTAAGTAATATTCATGATTACCACTTACAAAATATATTGGTTTGTTAATTTCATTTAGAATATTTAGATCTTCAATATTAAAAGAACTAGAGTCGATCAAATCTCCGCCGACCAATAAAAAATCAAAATTAATTTTATTAATGTTTTTAATAATTTTTACTAAGTGGTTTGTTTTGTTACTTCCTAGATGAACATCACTTATAAATAATACTTGATAGTTTTTTGTTATATTTGGTGATTTTATATCTATTTTTTTGATATTTATGGTTCTTGCATTGTAAGAACCAAACAAATAAATCAAAATTATTAATATTAGGGAAATTATTCCGATAAAGAATGTGTTGAATTGTAAAATATAATTAAAAGAAACACATATTGATACTACCATAAAACTAATAAAACCAATTCCTAAACCTTCATAAACAAAAAATTTTAATGGTTTAAAACTATTATTTGATCTTAAATAGTACAAAATTAAAATATAAAAAATTATAGTATTTATTAAAGAATATTGAAATGATTGTGTTTGATTAAACAGTAATTCATTTAATGTTTCGAATGGGAAAATATATAATAGATACGTAATTATAAATAAAATAAAATAAAATAAAAACCTGTAGATATTTTTATTCATTTTAAGGTTGTTTAGTTTTTGCAAATGCGTCTAAAGCAGTTTGTCTTGAACTTTTAATTTCCACAATTGGTTTTGGATAATTTTTACCTAGTTCAACTCCTGCTTTTTCCAAAATTCCATAGGGTGCCTCCCATGGATTAAACAAGTATTTGTTTGGAACTAATTTCAATTCTGGCACATATTTTCTAGTATATTCGCCATTAGGGTCAAATTTAATACCTTGTGTGACAGGATTAAAAATTCTAAAATATGGTGCAGCGTCAGCACCACACCCAGCTACCCATTGCCAACTTGCACTATTGCTTGCTAAATCAGCATCAACTAAACAATCCCAAAACCATCTTTCACCTTCATGCCAATGTGTAAGTAAATTTTTCACTAAAAAAGAACCAACTATCATTCTAAGCCGATTATGCATATATCCGGTAGACCACAGCTCTCTCATTCCTGCATCCACAATAGGATACCCAGTTTGCCCAGTTTTCCATGCTAAAAGATGTTCTGAGTTATCAATCCAAGGAAAATTGTCAAACTTTGTTTGTAAATTTTTTTTTGGTAATTCTGGGTAATAATACAATAAGTAATTTGAAAATTCTCTCCATCCTATTTCAGATAAAAAAACATCCGTATCTTGTTGATGTTTTAATCCTATTTGATTTAGGTCTTTAACGGCATGCCACACTGTGTTTGGAGAAATTTCGCCCCAATGTAAATGTGGAGAAAGTCTAGATACATTTTTCTTATTTGGAAAATTTCTACCTTCCTTGTATCCATCTAACTCATTATTAATAAATTGATTTAATCTGGTAGTTGCAGCTTTTTCTCCAATACACCAACTTTCTATTATTTTATTTTTCCAATTATGTTTTGGTAGTAAGTTTAATTCGTCAATTTTTAAGCTTTTAAAATTTTTAACCTCGACGTAATCAATAATTTTTGGTTTTTCAAAAGGTCTTCTTGGTTCTGTTGCATTTAAACAACCCCTTCTAAAATAAGGAGTAAAAACTTTGTAATTTGTTTTATCATCTTTAAGTATATCCCATGGTTCCCATAGTAGTGAACCATTAAAAGAGTATGTATCTATTTCTAATTTTTTTAAATTTGTTTTTATTTTTTTATCTCTAGAAATAACCCACGGTTCATAAACTCTGTTCCAATATATTTTTTTTATTGATTTTAATTGACATATTTTGACTAAAATTTCTTCTGGATTACCTTTAGCAATTATCAATTTATTCTGAAATTCTTTATCAAGCACTTTTAACGATTGGTGAAGCCAGACTCTTCCGGCTTGTCCAATTTTATGATCGTCCGAGTTAACATCATCAAGAATATATATTGGAATTATTGGACCATTTTTTACAGATTCAATTAATGCAGGATTATCGTGTAATCTTAAATCTTGTCTTATCCAATATAAACTAACGTTTTCATTCATTATCATCTACTTCTTAAAATTGTAAGATATAATTTGTCTTATTGATAAATTAAATTAATGATTTGGTTTAAAATTAAATATTTGGTGTTTTTTTTACAATTTATCAATAGATTAACATTAAAAATTTTGTTCAGAGAGAAATTCCATGTCATATCAAAAGCCATTTAAAGGTCTTAAAGTTATTGATTTTTCTCAAGGCGTAGCCGGTCCATATTGCGGCATGCTTTTAGCTCAACATGGAGCAGAGGTAATTAAAGTAGAACCCAAAGATGGTGATTGGGCAAGAAATCTTGGACAAGAGTATGGTGAGCATTCTGCTTTTTCAGTAGCTGCAAATTTAGGTAAAAAAAGTATTATAGTCGATTTAAAAAATACAAAAAGTCAATCTATTTTAGATAAAATTATTAAACAATCCGATATTTTTATTGAAGGTTTCAGACCAGGTGTAATTAAACGGCTTGGCTATGATTATGATAGGTTAAAAAAAATAAATCCAAAGTTGATTTATTTGTCTATATCAGGCTTTGGACAAAATGGCCCTATGAGTCACAAACCTGCTATGGACCCTGTCCTTCAGGCTTTTACAGGTTTTATGGCAGAAAACAAAGGCCCAGACAATATTCCTCATAGAACACCTGTTATAATATTTGATATGACTACAGCCTTATACGCAACTCAGTTAATATCAACATCATTATATGCGAGAATTAATGAAAAGTTTGGAAGAAAGATAGAAATAAGTCTAATGGAAGCTGCAGCAGCCATGCAATCAATAAGACTTATGAGTGGGTATATGGAAGGGCCTTATACTCATGCTTCATCTCCATCTGGTACATTCAAAACAAAAGATGGTTGGATACAAATTATAGTTGTAAAAAATCATGAATTTATTAAATTTTGTAATGCTGTCGGTTGGAAAAAATTCATCAAAGATAAGCGTTTTGTAAATAATTCTGAAAGAAGAAAACATGAAGCAATTCTTTCAAGAGAAGTTCAGAAACTATTTTTTAAAGAAAACACAGATTATTGGAAAAATTTATTTAATAAGTATGAAGTTCAAAATGAAAAGGTTCAAGACTACAAAGATTTCATAGAAAGTGATCAAACAAAAGCAATTGACTTAATTTCTTGGTTAAAGCAACCAACAACTGAACAAATATGGCCAGTTCCAAACATCCCTGGTATGCCCAGATTTGTAGATAATGACATATTATCTAAAGCACCATCTTTAGGGCAACATACAGAAGAAATACTGATATCTTTGGGTTATTCAAATAATCAAATAGAAGAACTGATTAATGAGGGAGTGATAAGGAAATCTAAATTATGCCAGTAATAGTAAATAGCAGTGGAAAGAAAAGAATTACCGCTAGTATGGTCTCTGATTTTAAACTTTCAGTAAATGTGTATTCGTCTTTACTCATAACATGCCCTCTTTCTTTTTTTTAATACTTTATTTTTTTTTTAATAGAATTCAAGTATTTTTAAATTTATTATAAATAAATTTATAATAGGTGATAATAATGACTTTTATATTTGGAATAATAATTGCTGCTCTAGTTTTTTTCTTTTCAAATGAAATTCAAGAAATTATGATCTCCACTGGTTTAAGAGATTATTTGGTAGATTGGCTTCAGTCTTGGTAATTAAATAACACTTTTCTAATTGTATAAAATTTAGCTTTAACTATTATCAACTAATAAACATAACTTAAATTTTCTAATTTGGGTAACTTTAATGGCAGATAATTTTGATTACATTATAGTTGGTGCAGGATCTTCTGGTTGCGTTTTGGCAAATAGGCTGAGTGCAAATCGTAAAAATTCAGTATGTGTATTGGAAGCAGGTCCGCCTGACTGGAATCCATTTATACATATACCTGCAGGTTTTATGAAAACTCTTGTTAATCCAAATGTAAATTGGTTATTTAAATCTGAACCTAGTTGGGGTACAGATGGAAGAGTAATAGACATTCCAAGAGGTAAAACATTAGGTGGATCAAGTTCAATAAATGGTATGGTTTTCAATAGAGGACAAAACCTAGATTTTGATGTTTGGGCTCAAAAGGGTAATAAAGGTTGGAGTTATTCAGATTTACTTCCATATTTTAAAAAATATGAAAAAAGACTGGGTGAATTTGATGACGTTTATCGAGGAACACAAGGCGAATTGCCAATCACAGATCTTGAATATAGAGATCCTTTATGTGAAGCATTTATCAAAAGTGCTATAGAACAAGGTATTCCACTTAATAAAGATTATAATGGGAAATTGCAAGAAGGTGTTTCTTACGTACAACGTACTACTAGAGGTAGATTTAGAGTAAGTGCTGCAAAAGCATTTTTGAAACCAGCCAAGTCTAGAAAAAATCTCCAAATAATAACCAACGCATTCGTCACAAAAATTAACTTTAATAATAAAACAGCAATTGGTGTTGATTATTTAATAGGAGGAAGAGGAGGAAAAAAGATTAACCTTAAAGCAAATAAAGAAATAATATTATCATCTGGTGTTATAAAATCACCTCATATTCTACATATGTCGGGTGTTGGTCCCGTTGAAGATCTTAAAAAACTTGGAATAGATGTCATTCATGATCTTAAAGGTGTAGGAATGAACTTAAGAGACCATTTTGCTCCTAGATTAACTGCAAGAGCTAAAAATGTTGAAACAGTAAATGAAAAATCAAGAGGGTTTAAACTTCTAAAAGAAATTGGAAAATATATAATAGGTAAACAATCTATAGTAAATTTAAGTCCTACGTTAGTATATTGTTTCTGGCATTCTAATGAAGAAATAAGAAATCATGATCTTCAAATGACTTTTACTCCAGCATCGTATAAAGAAGGTGTTCAATCGACCTTAGATACTGAACCTGGATTTACGGTTACCGCGTGGCAACAAAGACCTGAATCACTTGGTTGGATAAAATCAAAAACAAATGACCCATTCGACGCTCCATTAATTCAACCTAATTACTTGGATGCTGAAGAAGATAAGAGGGTAGTTGTTGCTGGATTAAAACTATCTAGAAGACTAATGCATTCTAAAGCTCTTTCACATTACTTTGATTATGAAGTTTATCCTGGAATTGAAAAACAATCAGATGAAGAATTACTTCAAGTTGCAAGAGAAAGAGGAACTACAACCTATCATCAGATGGGAACATGTAGAATGGGTCCAAAAACTGACCCAACTGCAGTTGTTGATGATAATCTTAAAGTTTATGGTTTAAACAATCTTAGAGTTATTGACGCGTCTATTATGCCAACAATGTTATCTGCAAATTTACACTCTGGCGCTACATTAATAGGAGAAAAAGGTTCTGATTTAGTACTTGGTAAAGACCCAATTGATCCAATAGTTTTAAATTATTAATTTAAATTTTATAAGAGGGAAAAAGTGGCAAAATCAGAAAAATATGTACCTCCCAAAAAATGGGAGTGGGACAAAGAAAATGGTGGTAAATTCGCCAATATTAACAGGCCAATCTCAGGTAATACTCATGTAAAAGATCTTCCAGTTGGAAAACATCCTTTTCAATTATATTCTCAAGGTACACCAAATGGTGTTAAAATAACCATTATGCTTGAAGAATTACTTGATTTAGGAATTAAGGAAGCAGAATATGATGCATGGTTAATTAGAATAGGGAATGGAGATCAGTTTAGTTCTGGTTTTGTAGAAATTAATCCTAATTCTAAAATACCTAGTCTTTTAGATAAATCTCGAGATCAGCCAGTGAGAATTTTTGAATCTGGGTCAATATTATTATATTTAGCAGACAAATTTGATATTTTTATCCCTAAAAAATTCGAAGATAGAACAGAATGTCTCAACTGGTTGTTTTGGCAAATGGCAAGTGCGCCTTATTTAGGAGGTGGCTTTGGCCATTTTTATGCCTATGCTCCAGAAAAATATGAATATCCAATAAATCGATTTGCAATGGAAGTTAAAAGACAATTAGATGTTTTAGATAAGTTATTATCTGATAAAAATTTTATTTGTTGTGAAGAATATACCATAGCTGATATAGCCATTTGGCCATGGTATGGAGCCTTGGTATTAGGAAGATTATATGATTCAGAAGAATTTTTGGATGTTAAAAAATATAAAAATGTATTGAAGTGGGCAAGAAAGATTAACGAGAGAAAAGCTGTTAAAAGGGGAATTATGGTAAACAAGATCAAAGGAAAGCTATCATCCCAACTTCACGAACGACATAGTTCATCTGACTTTATTAATAAAACCCAAGATAAGGTAGAAAAATTATCATAAATTATTTATAATTTTTCAATCCCGAGATCTGCAATATATCTTCGATGCCATGTAGGGCTGATAGTTAATTCATTAATACATACATGCTTTGGCATTTGACACAAAAATACTATAGTTTGACCTAAATCATCTGGTTGAAGCATTTTATTTTTTTGTTCGCTAGAGAGCTTTTTTGGACGTTTGTCTAATATAGCTGTTGCAACTTCTCCTGGACACAATGCAGTAGCCCTAATACCGAGATTACAATATTTCATATTGATAGTTTCTGTCATAGCATTTAATGCATGTTTAGAAGAGGTATAAGACACACCTGACAATAAACTTACATGATTTCCAGACCACGAAGATACGTTAATAATTAATCCATCCTTCTTTTCTTTCATAAGAGGTATGACTGCCTTACAGCAGTAAAATAAACCATTAATATTTGTTTGTATTACCTGATCCCACTCGTTCTCATCTATATTGTCCCAGTCTCTTTTTAAAATATTTATTCCTGCACAATTTACTAAAATATCTACATGTCCAATTTCTTTTTTTATTTCGTAAATAATAGCTTTAACATCTGATTTTTTAGAAACATCTACGGGTTTAACAATAGTGTTAGTTTTACATCTCTCTTGAGTATCTTGTAGAGAGTTTTTATTTCTACCTGACAAAATTACCTTCATACCAAGTTTAGATAATTTTATAGCTGCATCTTGTCCAATTCCTGATCCTGCGCCTGTTATCCAGACTACTTTTTTTTCTAAATTTCTTATCATTTATTTTGCCTTAATATTGTGTGTAATTAAATTCACTGTGCTGTTAAGCCACCATCAACAACAAGACTCGAGCCTGTCATAAAACTTGAAGCGTCTGAGGATAAGAATAAAATTGTTTTAGCAACTTCATCGGCCGTTCCAAGACGACCAATAGGTGTATGATTAATGCCAGCTGAAATAGACTCTTCTGTTGTCATCTCTGGGTTTTGACTAATTCTTGCTTTATATACTTGTGTTCCCATATCAGTTTCTATAATACCTGGATGGACTTGATTAATTCTGATTGGAAATTTATTTTTTCCAAAATATATTGCCATTGATTTTGTGAAAGTAGTTATACCACCTTTTGTCATTGAATATAATGGGTCAAGTTGAGAACCAACAAGACCAGCTACAGAACTAAGATTAATTATAGTACTTCCAAATTTTGTTTTTTTCCCTGCCTCAGTCAAAAAGGGTACTAAATATTTAATACCAAGAAATACACCAGTTAAATTAATAGATATAAGTCTCTGATATTCTTCTAGCGATACATTATCAATATCTTTACCAATCCAAATACCCGCATTATTTACTAAAATGTCTATAAGAATCTTCTTATTTTTTAAAAAATTAGAAAATTCAATCCATGAATTATCGTCTGCAACATCTATTTGATAAAAACTTACTTCAACATTTAATTTAGCAATTTCTTTCTCGGTCTCTTGTCCCTCGTCTTTATTGATGTCTAATATATGTATATTCGCTCCAGCATTAGCTAAGGCTAGACAAACGCTTTTACCAATGCCTTTAGCACCACCTGTAACTATCGCGTTTTTACCTCTTAAATTTTTCAATTTAATTCCTTTATAAAAATTTTATTTTAAAATAAGAAATTTCTTAATATATCTTATAAGTTTATATAATTTAAAAAATTTTAAAATCTTATTTTATTTTTTATAAATAACCATAATTATAATTTTTTTTATTATCAAATATACGCACTAATAATATATATTTAGTATATATTTTGTTTGTTAAACTTTGAGTGTGTTTCATGAG
>CACBXG010000032.1 GCA_902543145.1 uncultured SAR116 cluster alpha proteobacterium
TGCATCTAAAGAAAAGGGGTTTGGTACATCAATAAACGATAACCTAATAAAAACAAAGATATCTAATCTGATTTATAAATATAATGAAGATTTGATAGCAAATACTAAGGTTTTTGTTAATAATGGTTCAGTTTTATTTACAGGAAAATTAAAGAGTCCAAATGATAAAATAGAATTTACGAAGTTAGCTTGGAATATAAGAGGTGTTAAAGAGGTTAATAACGAGATTCAAGTAACCGATACTTCTTCTATAAAAAATATTGCAAGAGACATTGCTTCATTGGGTGAAATAAGAGCACGAATAATTTCGGATAAATCAATTAATAGTATTAATTTTTCAATAGATGTGGTTAACGATAAAGCTTATATTAGTGGTGTTGCTTCTAATGAACTTGAAATGAAACTTGTAAAAAATCATGCCTCAAGCGCAAGATTTGTTACAGAAGTTTACAGTTATATTATACTAAGCAAAGATACAAGATGAGTCGTAATCTTAAAATAGCATTCTTAATGGATCCCCTAGAAAAATTGGATCTCAAAGGTGACACAACTTTTGCTCTAGCCTTAGAAGCTCAAAGACGAAGACATCAAATTAGTTTTTTTAAACCTGAGGATATAATTTTAAGTAATAATAATATTCTAGCAAACATATGTAAGTTAGAATTATCATTATCTAATAATTTAGAGGAGTTTAAATATCACGATACTTTTATAAAACCTTTATCAGAGTATGATGTAGTTATGATGAGACAAGATCCTCCCTTCAATATGTCTTATATAAGTGCAACACATATTCTCGAAAAGCTTCCAACTTCAACATTAGTAGTAAATAACCCTTTTGAAGTTAGAAATTCCCCAGAAAAAATCTTCGTAACAAATTTCTCACATTTAATGCCAAAAACATTAATAAGTCGAAATGTCAATGCAATTAAAGAATTTAGGAAACAGCATAAAGATATTATTATAAAACCACTTTATGGAAATGGCGGACAAGGCGTATTTCATATTCTGCCAGAAGATGAAAATCTAAATTCAATCCTAGAAATGTTTTTTAGTCAAAATAGAGAACCCCTAATGATTCAGGAATATTTGAAAGATGTTAGAAACGGAGATAAGAGAATTATTTTGTTGAACGGAGAGCCTGTTGGAGCAATTAATAGAGTTCCAAAATTAGGTGAAAGTAGATCAAATATGCATGTCGGAGGAAATCCTGAAAAAACAGAACTAACTGAAAGAGACAAATTTATTTGCAGCGAAATTTCATATTCTTTAGTACAAAAAGAACTTTATTTTGTTGGCATAGACATAATTGGTGACTACATCACTGAAATAAACGTCACTTCTCCAACGGGAATAAGAGAAATAAAAAATTTGGACTCAATAGCTATTGAAGAGATGTTCTGGGATTTTATCGAGAATAAATTAAAGATTTAAGATTTAACCTATCATTCTGCCTAAATTCTCTCCGCCTAGAAGATGAACATGAAAATGAGGTACATCTTGATTACCATTATTACCTGAGTTTGTTATAATTCTAAATCCTTCTGTTTCAACTTTGTAATACTCAATAACATCATTAACAAGTTTCCAAAAACTTTCATGTTCTTTTGTTGAAGCGTTTTTTGTAAAGTCGTAAAAATTAATATAATGGTTTTTAGGAATAACTAATGTATGAATTGGTGCTTGAGGATTGATATCAGAAAAAGCCAAAGCATGTTCATTTTCTAATATTTTTTCACAAGGAACTTCAGATCTTAATATTTTTGCAAATATATTGTTTACATCATATAAATTATTCATTTTTCTCCTCTATTTTTTTTTTCTTCAATACCAGATTTTAACTTTCTAGAATATAATTCGCTCCAAATTTCACTTGGATTAATGCCCAAAGAAACCCAGACAACTAAGACATGATAAAATAAATCTGCAGACTCTCTTATTGCACCTTGTTTGTTTTTTTTTATAAAATCTATAATAAGCTCTGATGATTCTTCACCGATTTTTTTTGCTAGTAGTTCAGGATTTTTTATCAAATGAGAGGTATATGATTGTTCTTCACTAGATTTTTTTCTTTGTTTTAAAACACTATATAATTCTTTTATTATTTGTTCATTCATTTTGATCACAATCCCTTACAAGTATACCATTTTCGAACATATGTTTTTTAACTGAACGTATTGTATGAATACCATAATGAAAAATTGATGCAGCTAGAACTGCTGATGCACCAGCTTTTAAAACAACCTCAACCATATCTTTTGGGCTTCCAGCTCCACCTGACGCAATCACTGGAATAGAGACATTTTCAGCGATTAATTTTGTAAGTTTTAAATCATAACCTTTTTTTGTTCCGTCTGATCCCATTGATGTCAATAAGATTTCTCCAGCTCCATTTTTTTCTCCCTGCTTTGCCCATTTAAGGGCATCTAAATTTGTTTTTTTTCTTCCGCCATGAGTGGTTATCTCGTATCCACTAGGCATATTAATATTTTCTGTGGCATCAATTGCCAAAACAACACACTGATTTCCAAATTTGTCTGACGATTGTTTTATTAACTTTGGATTATAAACAGCAGATGAATTAATTGACACTTTATCTGCTCCTGAATTTAATAAATCCCTAAAATCAGTAATAGTATTTACGCCTCCTCCAACAGTAAGCGGAACAAAGCAGGACTCTGCAGTTTTAGAAATTACATTAAACATTGCTCTTCTTTTTTCGTGTGTGGCAGAAATATCTAAGAAACAAATTTCATCAGCACCTATTATGCTATATTGCTTTGCTTGCTCAACTGGATCACCAGCATCTTTTAAATTAATAAAGTTTGTCCCTTTAACCGTTCTGCCATTGTGCACATCTAGACATGCTATGACCCTTGTAGAAAGCATTAAATATTTGCCTCTTTAATTTTTTGCAACGCCTCTGAAAATGAAAATTTTTTATCATATAATGCCCGTCCTACTATTACTCCTTGGACCCCATTAGAAAACTGTTCCGCTAATCTTGAAATATCATTTAATGAGGAAACTCCCCCTGAAGCAATGACTGAATGTGGAATTGATTTAGCAAATTTAACAGTTTGTTCTAGGCTTACACCTTTTAAACTACCATCTTTAGTTATATCAGTATAAATGACGGAACTAACAATAGAAGAATTAAGACCTTTAATTAAATCCACAGCAATTATATCAGATTGCTTTTTCCAACCGTGAGAAGCAATCATTCCATTTCTAACATCTGCGCCTACAACTATTTTTTTTGAATACTCTGCGCTGAGTTGGTTTATAAAACTTGGATTTTCAAGTACTAATGTGCCCAAAATAACTCGATTTACTGAATTTTTTATCCAAAAATCAATATCATTAATATTTCTTATGCCCCCGCCTATTTGAATTTTCACTTTGTTATGAAACTTATGTAAAATTTTCTCAATTACTCTTTTATTTACATTTTTACCAGTTACTGCACCATCTAAATCCACAATGTGCAACCAATCTGCTCCTTGATCTACAAACCACATAGCTTGATCTAACGGGCTATTGTTATAAACTGTCTCTTTTTCCATTTCTCCAAAAAGAAGCCTAACGCACTTACCATCTTTAATATCAATGGCAGGATACAATTTGAAAACATTATCTTTCATTATTTTAGTTCTTTATAATAATAGTAACCAGCTATATATTTCCCATCTAACAAAACTGACTTAGGATTTATGCCAGATCTAACATATCCAGCCTGTTCATACAATTGAATTGCTCGCAACTGAGTTTCTCTTACTTCCAAATTAATAATTTTAAAACCATCTTGTTTTGCCTTTAATTCAGCTTTTTCGAATACAGCTTTAGCAAGGCCAAATCCCCTTGCCCAAGATGCAAAGAAAAAAGTACTTAATGTGCAAGAATGAGATTGAGCTTCATTATTTTTAGCTGGTTTAATTAGTTGAGCAGAACCAGCTACAACATTATCTAATTTTCCAATAATTAAAATTCTTTCTGGAATAAGCAATACTCCTCTCCAGTAATTTTGAAGTGTTTTTAATGATGGAGGTGAAATCCATCCAAAACCTCCTCCAGCTAAAATTGCCTCTTCAGTTGCATCACATAATTCTTGCAAATCAATTTTACTTAAACTTTTACATAATTCTGCTTTAACGTTATATTTTTTTAATTTCGTTTTCATTTTATGTCTCAAGTATTATGGTATCCATTTTAGCCAATTATATATAAATTTTTGTCCAGAATTACCACTCTTTTCTGGATGAAACTGAACTCCTATATAATTATCTCTTCCGATTATTGCTGGAATTTTTTGACTATAGTTCGTATTAGCTATTATTTGGTTAGTTTGTCTACACTCCAAAGCATAAGAATGAACAAAATAAAATTGTTCATTTTCACTAATATTTTCTAAAACGGGATGGTTGTTATGCTCAAATTGTAGATAATTCCATCCCATATGTGGAATTTTATAGTTCCTACCAAGGTAATCTAAACCTTTTGTTTTGATTTTTTTAAAATAACCTTCAAGCCAACAGAATCCTTCAGTTCTCTTTTTTTCTAGGCTAAAATCGACCATAAGTTGCATGCCCACACAAATTCCTAAAAATTTTTTTCTTTTGTTTATAACTTCAGTTCTCAATAGTTCTAATAAGCCATGTATATCTTCTAGACCTTTTTTACAGTCTGGGAAAGACCCAACACCAGGCAAGACCAAATGATCAGCCTTAGATATTAAATCTAATTTATTAGTTACTTGAATTTTAAAGTTTAAATTATTGCTTTTAACAGAATTTTTAAAAGAGTTTTCTACTGACCTCAAATTACCAGAACCATAATCAATTATAGCTAGGTTCATGTTACATATTTCCTGTTAAAGTTCCTTTTGTAGATGGAACATTATCTAAGTTTTTAAGATCAAAATTAATTGCATTTCTAAGAGAAATAGCCATAGACTTAAAACATGATTCTATAATGTGATGTGTGTTTTGACCATAAATATTTTCAATGTGAAGTGTTATTTCCGCAGACTGTGAAAAAGATTGAAAAAATTCCCTGAATATCTCAGTTTCAATGTTTTTTATTGTAATATTTGGTAAGAAAACATTCCAAACCAACCAAGGTCGTCCAGATATGTCAATGCAACACCTAGTTAAACACTCATCCATAGGCAAATAACTAAAACTGTATCTTTTTATGCCTCGCTTATTACCTAATGCTTCTTTAATGGCTTTGCCAAGTGCCCAACCCACATCTTCCATTGTATGGTGTGAATCAATTTCAAGATCACCATTACATTTCATATCAATGTCGATTAGGCTATGTTTTGAAAGTTGTTGGATCATATGATCAAAGAATGGTAATCCAGTTGTTATTGAATTTCTCCCAGTACCATCTAAGTTAACATTCACCCTAATCTGAGTTTCATTAGTTTTTCTATCGACACACGAAACTCTTTCATGAATTATTTTAGTCATTTTTTATCCACAATTATTGATATTCTGTTTTAAATCTATTTTTAATTCTTACTAACAAAGCACCTTCACCACCTAAATGTCTCGGTGCTAAATTGAAATTTACAATAAATTTGTTGAGAAATTTGTCACTTAACCACCTTGGCACTTCCATCTTTAAAGCGCCTTTGTTATTTTGCCCTTTTCCAGTAATAATTAATATATTACGTATATTTTTTTCATAACAATTAGATATGAATTTGTTTAATAGTAGTCTTGCAGAATAAAGTGTTTGGCCATGAAGATCTAAATTCATTTCTGGTTCTAATTTCTTTTTATTAAATCTATTAGGATTGTTTAATGCTTTATTTCTTAAAATAAGTTTATTGTTATTTCCTTTATTGTTTAAAAAACGATTATTTCTTTTAGGAAATAAAATATATTTTTCTAAGTTGGATACATAATTTTCCCATTCTTTTTTATCGCATTTTGAGATTGCAGCCATATTTTTAATTACTTTTAGTTTCTACAAGCGTCCAGTTAGGATTAATTTCATGTATTTTTCTTTCAAAAACCCACTCATCTTTAACAAGGATTTCATTTTCATTATTACCATCAATTACTTTATCGTTTTTATCCAAAAGTGCTCTAATTTGAAAAGATTCAAAGATTACATTTAACTTTATAGATGATTTTGTTATTGAAGCTTTAGTAATTTTATTTTCTTTTATCGATTTTAAGTCAATAATAAGTGTTTCCTTTTCATTATTTCTTTCATCAACAGCAGCTTTGAAACTTTTGAGCACAGATGGTTTAGTGAAATTTTTAATATTTTCTAAATTACCGCTTACAAAGCTTTCTAAGACCATTTTAAAAAAATTTTTTGATCCAGAGAGAAAATCGTTAATATTGAAATTAGGATCAACATTAAGAATATCATTTAATAACTTGTCATTTAGATCATTATTTTCAGATTTCAGAGAGACAACATTATTGAATTGTTTATCCTGTGTTTTTTCTTTTATATTAGTATCTTCAAAACCTGTTTTTGTACCCAAAATATTCTTAAGTCTAAAAATTAGAAAGACTGCTATTACTCCAAAAATCAAGATATCAATATACGGAAAACTGTTCTGCATGTTTTTAAACCATCCTTACTTGTAATAAAACATATTGTATTATACTTAAAAAAAAGAAAAATTAATATTCATTATTATTTATTTCATATATATATACGAGTAATTAATTATTTAGAGAATTATATGAATAATGTAAATTTAAATAAAGACAATAGTATTAAATTATTAAAAAATTTTATTAAAGACTTATCATTCGAGAATCCCCAAAACATTAATGAAAATAATGTTTTCAATAACGGCAATAGTGACCTTAACATTAATATGAACGTTTTTTATAGACCTTACAATAATAATTTTTACAGCTTGATGCTAAGGTATGCTTTTGATTGTTCTTCAAAAGAAATTAAAAAAAATTTATTTAACCTTGAGCTGGATTACTTTGGCTTCTTTGAAATTTTAAAACAAAAAGATTATAATCAAGAAGAATTAACTAAAATAGGTATAAAAATGTTATTTCCTTTTGTAAAAGAAATAGTTGAAGACATAACAAGAAAAGGTGGGATTATGCCTGTTTCATTAAATGAAATAGACTTTAAATTAATCAAAAACTAGTCATTTATTTTCTTCCACATACTATTCTTTATTGATCGAACTTTACTTAAATGCAATTTATAATCATCTTCATTAACCTTTTGATTTTTTCTGTTTTTTAAATTTATCTGTTTATTATAATCCTTTAAGCTAAATATCTGATCTTCAGCAAAGTTGATATCTTCACTTATAATTTCAAAATCTAACCTAGATTGTCTTCCCCCGATTAATTCTAAATATACAGAGGCTAGAAGTTTAGCATCTTTTATAGCGCCGTGGATTTCTCTTCCGGTTAAATCTATATTATATTTTCTACAAAGCGAGTCTAAGCTAACTGATTGACTTAGAAATTTTTCCTTAGCCAGAATTAATGTGTCTATTATCTTATCATCACTCAAATTTTTCATATTACATCTAGCTAACTCCGCGTTTATGAAACCAACATCAAATTGTGCATTGTGAATAATTATTTTACTATCTGATATATAATCAATAAATTCGTTTGCTATATCAGAAAATTTTGGTTTGTCGTTTAAGAATTCCCGACTTAAACCATGCACCTCTTCAGCTCTTTTGTCTGAATCTCTTTCTGGGTTTAAGTAATAATGAAAAAAACTTCCAGTTGGTAAATGGTTTTCTAGTTCAACTATACCTATTTCAACTATTCTGTGACCATCTTCGTAGTTTAAACCAGTAGTTTCTGTATCTAGGACTAACTCTCTAGCCATTTTATTTAACTCTAAATTTAATTTGTAATAAATAATACAAAACTACAACAAAGGTAATTACTTTAGCAAATGACGTATTTATTATAAAGGGCTTTCTTTTTGCTTTTTTTTCAAAACTCCATTGTGCGTTATTGATAAGTTCAAATTTTTTCTCAGTCATGTTTGACCTCAATAAAACTCTATTTTTTTGGATCTTTTTCGACGTATACATCAAAAAAACATAATCACATTTTTTATCTAAACCTACCTCATACAATAATGGAATATCTAATCCAACTATCCGAAAATTTGTAGAGCTTTGCAAAAACATATTTCTTTCTTTTTCAACAAGTGGGTGAATTATATCTTCAAGTTTTTTTCTTTCCTTTTTGCTTCTAAATATCTTGTCACTTAACTCTATT
>CACBXG010000033.1 GCA_902543145.1 uncultured SAR116 cluster alpha proteobacterium
ATGAAATACATATTTTCAAAATTGTTTTCAATTTCTGTAGTTTCTCTGTTCAGTATATCCAATGTTATTGCTGGAGATCTTCCAAAAAATATTGCTTGGACTGCATATGGGACTACTTCATCAGGTTATGCTCAATCTGTAGGAATTGGGCAAATGCTTAAAAAAAATTATGGTACTGACCTAAGGATTATACCCGGGAAAAATGACGTTTCAAGAATGGTTCCTTTGAAAGCTGGGCAAGCTGAAATCTGCGCATGTGGAATTGCAAGTTTATTTGCGCAAGAGGGCGTGTTTATGTTTGCAGACAAAAAATGGGGGCCAATGAAAATTTATAATATGTTCAATAATATTGGAAGAAATGGCCAAACAGTTGCTACAGCCAAGGATGCAAACATTAAAACAATGGCTGATCTGAAAGGAAAAAGAGTTACTTGGGTAAAAGGATCTCCAGCTCTTAATGGGAACATGGCAGGTTTTTTAGCGTTTGGTGGTTTAACATGGAATGACGTTATTAAAGTAGAGGTTTCTGGTTATGGAGCATCGGCTAATGCGGTTATAAATGGCCAAGCAGATGCAAGTATGGGTTCTTCTGTAAGTAGTATTTTTAATAAAACAAATGCTTCACCTAGAGGTCTTTTCTTCCCACCAATGCCACATAACGATGAAGCAGGTTGGAAAAGAGCAATAGCTGTAGCCCCTCATTTTGCTAAAGCAGTTGTAACAAACTTTGTAGGATCTTCCGATAGTAATAAATCTTTTGAAGGCATGAATTATCCTTATCCAATTTTTGTTACAATGGAAAAAACATCTGAAGATTTATCATATCATCTGACTGAAGCTGTTATGGAAAATTATGATCAATTTAAAGATTCTGGACCAGGAATGGACGGATATCAATTGTCAAATCAAAATTTTAGTTGGATTTTTCCATATCATCCTGGAGCAGTTAAGTATTATAAGAAGAAAGGTGTTTGGACATCAAAGCATGACAATCATAATGCAAACTTAATAAAAAGACAGGATGTCCTAGCTAAAGCATGGCAGAAAACTCTAAAGGCTAATTTATCCGGTGACGCTTTTAAGAAAAAATGGCTTGAAAATAGAGCATCTGCTTTAAAAGCTGCAGGAATGCCAAATGCATATAATTAAAAAATAAATCTGATAAGGTGAAACTAAGTTTTACCTTATCAAAAATTGGAATTTATTATGTCCAAAAATCAAGTAGAAGTTTCCATAATTAGAAATAGGGCTCCTAATATAGTCTCCAATTATATTTTAAGGTTCGCTTCCATTTCATCCACTATGATTTCAATTTACATGTTGTTTGGTGTTGGGAATTTTTTAGGAACATACGTATTACTAGATACTGAGTATCTTTATGCTATGATTGCTTTATTACTACCTTTACCATTTATAGTATATCATCCAATTCCTAGAAAAGGAAACAAAATACCCTGGTATGATATAATTTTTGCTGCCTTAACTTTTATAATTGCAAGCTACTTTTGTTTTAATGGATCATTAATATTAGAAGAGGGTTGGGAATATCTTGCACCAACTCATGCAAAAATAATGGCATTTATTTTGTGGGGCTTGGTTTTAGAAGCTAGCAGAAGAGCTGGTGGAAATGCTATTTTTATAATTTGTTTAATTATTTCTATTTATCCAGCAATTTCAACTTTTTTACCTGGATTTTTAAACGCACCAGCTCAACCATGGGATACTACCGCCACATTTCATATTTTTGGTACAGAAAGCATTATGGGTATACCAATGACTGCTTTTGCAACCCTGGTTGTTGGTTTTTTAATTTTTGGAGTTGCTCTTCAACATACTGGAGGTGGGGCATTTTTTTTAAATTTAGCTTTCGCTCTTTTAGGTACTAGAAGAGGCGGTCCTGCAAAAGTGTCAATTTTTTCTTCTGGTCTGATGGGTTCAATGAGTGGGAGTGTAATTACAAATGTCTTGACTACTGGTGTCCTTTCAATTCCTGCAATGAAGAAAACTGGGTTCAAACCGTCTTATGCTGCAGGTGTAGAAGCATGTGCATCAACAGGTGGAGTACTAATGCCACCTGTTATGGGAGCAACTGCTTTTGTGATGGCAACCTTTTTAGAGGTTCCATACTCTGAGATTATTATTGCAGCCGCTTTTCCGTCTATTTTGTATTATTTTGGTCTTTTTATGCAAATAGATGCCTATGCAGCAAGAAACCACCTTAAAGGTCTACCTGCAAAAGAACTTCCATCTATAAAAAAGGTTTTAAAAGAAGGTTGGTATTTTATATTTGTGTTTGTAATGTTGATCTTAATGTTACTTTACATGCAAAGAGAAGCACAAGCTCCTTACTATGCCACCGCCACTTTATTAATAATTAATCAAATCGTAAAGATACATAGATGGAATTACGAAAAGTTACTTCATTTTATAGAAAGCGTAGGCAGATTATTTGCGGAACTTGCTGGCATTTTAGTGGCAATTGGTCTAATAATTGGTTCACTAACTTTTACTGGTAAAATTGGCACTATTACTTATGCACTGGTAAATTTTGCAGGTGATTCTATCTTCATTCTCCTTCTTATGGGTGCACTTACTAGTTTTATATTAGGTATTGGTATGACAGTAACAGCTGCTTATTTATTTCTTGCAGTGACGCTTGCTCCAGCATTAACAGGTAGTGGATTAGATAAAGTAGCTGTTCATTTATTTATGTTATATTGGGGCATGATATCTTTTATAACTCCCCCTGTTGCAATTGGCGCGTTTGCAGCTGCATCAGTTGCGGGTGCAAATGGAATCAGAACTGGTGTAGAAGCTATGAAATTAGGAAGCGTTATTTACTTTATTCCCTTCTTTTTTGTTCTTAATCCAGCATTAATTGGAAGAGGTTCAATATACGATATTTTAATTGTCTTCTTTTCTGCAGTTATTGGAATTATTCTTATTTCAAGTTCATTACAGGGATATCTAATTGGAATAGGTGATCTAAAAAACTCAATATACTTGGAATGGCCAATAAGGATAATGCTTGGATTTTCAGGTATATTAATGGCTCTTCCTGGTGGAAACGTTACTGGGTATTCAAACTACGAAATTAATATTTTTGCAACTGCACTATTTGTCTTGCCAATTTTATACTTATTAATTTTGAGGTTTAAAAAAAACAAACAAAACTAAAAAATGAGAAAATTATTTTAAATTAAATGCATTTATGTTTGATATATAGAATAATTTATTTTTGGTAGGCACAAGTATATTTTTTAATTTAAAAAAACAAATTTTTCTTTAAATTTATTTAAGTTAGAGTTTTAAATGGCGGATGGGGTGTCAGCCAAAGTGATCTATAAGTAATTGATTTAAAACAATAAAATAGGGGGCTATTAATTTTGTCCCACCAAATGTCCCACAAAAAAATTTAAAAGTAGGGGGTTACTGTACCTATTTCTTAATGAATCTCAGTTTATGGTCAAGGGGTGGTCTACCCATTGACCGTAGTCTATGGAACACGGATCAGGGTTCAATGATGGGTTGATGGAGTAAGTAATTAGTAGTTTTGTTTGAAATTTACATCCCATGATTTGAGATATGAGGCAATATCAAGGATGTATGAAAAAGGATTAAATGTGCCACAAGTTGCATCCATCAGTGGTCACAAGACAGCTAGTCAATTATTTAGGTATGTTCAAGTTAATGCTAGGTTATGAGACTGACAAGCTATTTGATATATATATATAAAGACGAATTATATAAAAATTTTAATTGTTTTTGACTACTTGAACATTTGGAACTTGAACACTTGATATTTTTAAAGTTTTCGATTTATTAACAAATAAAAACATGGATTTAATTACTTCACCTGTTGTTAAAGGATAAAATTTAGATTTCTGTTCATAATGAGAAGGCTGTAGTTTTCTTTCAAAAACATCAGAACCATTTATTTTTATCAATCTCGTACTTAATTTAATATGTTTAATCAAACTACATGGATATTTAATGTCCTGTTTTGTATCAAAAATAACGTCAGGTAAATATACTTGGGTGACAGGAATTAACCCAATATCATCGATATATTGTTCTTTTGAATTATAAACTTTAGCACCAATCCCAAAAGCAAACGTTTTGCTAGTTTTATTTGCAACTGATAAAAATATCTCTGCTGGATAATATTTTGAATTTGTATTTCTGCATCCATGTACTATGATATGAAACTTACCTTTTCCAAAATGATCTTTAGGTTTAGTTTCTACCTGAATAGTTTTTACATCATTCTTTTTGATATCTTGTTTCTCCTTAATTTGTTCTGAAGGCTTTTTATTACTTTTACCAATAACTGTTTGTTCTCTTATGCCATTCATAGCTTTCCATGTTGCTATTTTGTTTTTTAATGACATAGCATTACTCACATCAAAGTCTTTTAATATCGCTTTAGTTTCTTTTGCTAACTTAAGAGCTTCCTTAGCATTCTTAGATCCCAAGTTTTTAGTTATAAATTCTTTTAAACTAGATTGTGAGCTAGATAGATATTCTCTTAACTGTCTTATCTCTTCGTTGTAAGCTGCTAATTGTTTGCTCTTCTTTTCTAAACTATATGTTACAAATCCATCATCTTTTTGAACAAAGTCATATAGTGCTTCATATTTCTCAATAGTTGTATCTGACCAACCTTTTTGTTTTTCATTATCAAAATTTTCTAATAGCTCACTAACTTCTAAAATATCTAATTTATTATTATCAGTTGTTACATACTCTTTTAAAGTTTCAACAATAAATTGAGCTTCATCTTTAATCTTAGCTATCTTTTCATTAAGAACTTTTTGCTTTAATACCTCTTCTTCAACTTTTTTTGCTTTGATAGCTTTTTGTTTGGCTAACTCTTCTGCTTTTTTTTTAGCTTGTGCTTTCTTAAGAGCTTCTTCTTTAGCTTTTTTTTCAGCTAGAGCTTTTTGTTTAGCTAACTCTTCAGCTTTCTTCCTTGCATCTTCTTCTTTTTGCTTGAGTTGTTTAGCAATTTCCTCTTTAGCTAATTTTTCTGCTAAAGCTTTTATTTTAGCTTCCTCCTCAGCTTTCTTTTGAGCAATCGCTTTTTCTTCTTTCTCCTTCTTCTTTTTTAGCAATTCAGCCTTTATTCTATTACAATCAAGATTTTTCGCTTCTCTTATCATCTCTCGTAAATATTTATAATTCTTATACGTATCATCACAGATTTTCCCAGAAACGATTATTTGATTAAGATATCCATCATAATTTGTTAAAATTAAATTAAGTGCTTTTTCTTGAGAAATTTCCTTTGTGTTTGAAGGGCATTTATTGCCATCTTCTAATTTGTGAAATGGAATATTTCTTTGATATTTATTTTGAGGCAAACACCATTCTTTAGGTCCTTTATTAACATTCACTCTAGCTGTTTGCTTAGCCTCTTCCGCTTTCTTTTTAGCCAATTTAGTTCTATTTAATTGAGCACACATCACCGCAAGCTTCACTTGATTGGGTTTAAACAATAGTTTTAAAGCTTCATAATCTTCTCTTTTATGTTTAGAACCAACAAAAAAAAGAGGATTTGAAGTAAGTTTACATAAATAATCTTTTCCTAAGCCATTCAAATAATAATCCGTAACTTCTTTTTTAGTCATAATTATTTTTGCATAACCAGGACACTTATTAAATTGAGGCTTGGGAAAGGGTGAAATGGCTTTACTATATTTACCATTAGAACACCATGAGTTTGTCAAACCATAACTTTTTGAAGTGATTGGGAATAAAATTAAGCAAAAAAGTAAAATGTATTTAATATGATTCATTCATTTAAAATTTATAGTTCACCTGTTTATTAAAATTATCAAAGCTTGTTTTTAAATTCAATGAAAATATGGAGTAAACCTTACGACTGGTTGCTAAAGAAATTTGGCTGGAATGGAAACGTATACAATGAAGCTAAGATTATAGATTTTAAAAAAGATTAAGAGCTTTCTTGGTATAACTTTTTTATCTTAGATCTAAAATCGTCATTAACAGTAAAATAATGACCGTTTTCTTCATGAAGGGACGAGCCTACAGAATGAAAGTCTAATAAATGCTTATAAAAAGACTTAATATCAGTAATATGATAAACTTTTCCACTATCATCCTTGATTGATATTGCATTCATATTACGTCCTTTTATGAAGTTAATTGTAATTATATTATAAGAAATTATTAAATACTTTAATTCAATTATTGCAAAATTCTAAAAAAAATGAAGCTTAATATCTTTAAAAATCTTAATTAATCATTGACCATTGACCATTAAACACAACAAAAGACAACTTATTTAATACTTTAATATATACAAATAAGTAACTGTATATATTGATTTATCTAGGTTATACGGGTTTTAGGTGATCTATATTTTCATTTGAGGTTGTCTTTATTTAAAATAGACCTAAAAAATCCTAATAAGGGATTTCCACAACCAAATCAATTTGGAAAAAACAAAATCTCGCACATGTGCATTTAGATTATTTCAAGTGTGGAAAGTGTGGAAAGAGTGTGGAAAAAAATAAACAATAAATTCAATTAAAACAACATGTTGCACATTTTCCATACTTGCACACCTATTTTCTCAAAAATATTTTCAAATTAATTTTCGTTGTGAAAAAGACTATATAAGTAAATTAATTGTTATTATCATTACAAAGATTATCTACTAACTTCTGGATTTCATCAGACCTCCATACAGTGGTGTTACTTCCTATTTTAAAGGGCTTTGGATATTTTCCTTTTTTAACCCCATCCCACCAAGTTGTTTTTGAAATAGGTATAATAGCTGGAATAGGTGGGGTGACTTTATAGTCTCCAATAATATGCTTTAACCTTAAAAATCTAGGAGATATGTTATGTTTCATTTTATCTATCCATACTCTGATAAAGTTTAATAATTTCTGGTTTTGCTTTATTGAGATAATCTGACCAACATTGCATAAGTAATCTTCTTTTCTCCAATAAATTACCTCTTCTATAAGCTGCTTCTACTTTATTGTGTATAGAATGAGCAAGAGCCATTTCTGACACCTCATTTGGAAAATTGGTTGTTTCTGATGCCCAATTCTTAAATGACGCTCTCATGCCATGTATTGTAGCCTTGAGGTTCATGTTCTTTTGAATAGCAAATAACATTGTGTTATTTGATAATGGTTTGTGATTATTTACTTCACTTGGAAAAATTAAATCACTATCAGACTTAATTTTAAACATTTCTTGAAGTATCAAGATAGATCTATCTGAAAGAGGAACATGATGTTCTCTGTGAGCTTTCATACGGTCTTCAGGAATAATCCATATTTTATTATTAAAATCTATCTCATTCCATTTTGCTTTTAATACTTCACTCGTTCTACAAGCTGTTAATATTGTGAATTCTATTGCTAGTTGATTTCTTAAGCTAATAGACGAGCTTCTAAGTTTATTTATAAAATCTGGTAATTGTTCATAGGGAAGGGAAGTAAAGTGTTTTTTACTTGTTTTTACCCTTGGTAGAGCCATTTCAGCAAGTTCTACTGGATCATCACCATAAAAGTACCCTTGAGCTCTACACCACTTAAAAACGACTCTTAATCGTTGTTTTAGTTTTTTTGCGGTATCATGTTTAATATTCCATAAAGGTGTAAGCACATTCATAATATCGACTGAACGAATTTGTGATATAGACAAATGTCCTATAAATGGGAATACATGATGTTCGAAAGAGTTAATCCATTGTCTCCCAATTAATTCTGTCTTCCATGTAGGTTTATTAAGTGCATAAACCTTGTATACACATTCTTTAAAGGTGATTAATAATCCTTTTTCCCTTAATCTTTCCTGGATTGGGTCAATTCCCGATTTGGCAAGTTTATTATATTGATATGCTAAATCTCTAGCATCACTTAGATTCACAAAAGAAAGACTTCCAAGGCCCATGTCTCTTCTTTTACCATTAACACTTAATCTGAGTATCCAGCGACGTGAACCTGTATCTTCAATTTTAAGATAAAGGTTATTACCATCACTATATCTACCAGGCACTTTTAATTTTTTTAAAGCTAATGGAGTTAGCTTATTTTTAGTTCGCAATTTCTGTCCCACAATTTGTCCCACAATTTTACCGCAGGTTGAATCGGACAGCAAGGAACAATTTAGAAGCAAAATAGCTGTAAGTTATTGTAATTAATAGACAATTTATTACAACTTTTGACTTATTAATTATA
>CACBXG010000034.1 GCA_902543145.1 uncultured SAR116 cluster alpha proteobacterium
CAATGTTTGTCTAGAAATTTGTTGACCTTTTTTTAGTTCAATTGTCATTTTTGAGTATGTTTCAACTGAACCGATACCATAAATACATGATACAGAAGCAACTATTATTACATCCTTTCTTTCAAGAAGAGCCCTTGTAGCAGAATGACGCATGCGATCAATTTGATCATTAATACTAGATTCTTTTTCAATGTATGTATCAGATCTGGGAACATAGGCTTCTGGCTGATAATAGTCATAATATGAAACAAAGTATTCAACTGCATTATTTGGAAAAAAATCTTTCATTTCTGCGTATAATTGTGCGGCCAATGTTTTATTAGGTGCCATTATCAATGAAGGTCTATTTAGTGAATTAATAATGTTTGCCATTGTAAATGTTTTACCAGAACCAGTTACCCCCAATAATACTTGATCTTTTTCATCATTTTGAATTCCAGAAACCAATTCTTTTATAGCCTCTGGCTGGTCTCCTGTAGGAGTAAAGCTTGCATTTAAACTAAAAATGGATTTAGAGGGTATAATTGTATTATTTTCAATTTTTTCAATATTATTCATATTAATAAATTTTGTGATTAGATATTTGAAGTAATTATATATATCAAATAATAACTAATTAATTAATAAAAAAGATGTTAGTCTCAAATAAATTGTAGTAAAGCTAAATGGTAATCATATATTTTGGAGTAGTTAAATGACTTTTATTTCTGACAGTTTAAATAGGATTAAACCTTCTGCAACAATGGTTATAACTGCAAAAGCTACTCAACTTAAAAGAGAGGGGAAAAAGGTCATTGGTTTATCATCTGGAGAACCTGATTTTGATACACCTCAACATGTTAAGCAAGCCGCCATTGATGCAATTAATAGCGGATATACAAAGTATACTAATATAGAAGGTATCCCAGAATTAAGACAATCAATTGTAGAAAAATTCAAAAAGGATAATGATTTAAATTATGATGTAAGTAACGTCATTGTTGGAACTGGTGGAAAACAAATTTTGTTTAATGCTTTGATGAGTTCTTTAAATAAAGACGATGAAGTAATAATTCCAGCCCCTTATTGGGTTTCCTATCCTGATATGACATTATTAGCGGGTGGTAAACCAATATTTGTAGATTGTTCTTCAGAAACTAACTTTAAACTTACTGGTGAAGCTCTAGATAAGGTAATAACCAATAATAGTAAATGGCTAATACTGAATAGTCCGTCTAATCCAACCGGATCGTGTTACTCCATAAGTGAATTAGAAGAGATAGCAAATGTAGTTAGAAAACATGAAAATTTATATGTAATGACAGACGATATTTATGAATATATTGTATATGATAACTTTAAATTTTATACTTTGGCGCAAGTTGCACCAGATTTAAAAGATAGAATTTTAACTGTAAATGGTGTTTCTAAAAGTTACTGCATGACTGGTTGGAGAATTGGTTATGCAGCAGGACCATCATTGCTTATCAAAGCAATGATTAAGATCCAAGGTCAATCAACTTCTAATCCATCATCAATCTCACAGTATGCAGCATTAGCTGGTATAAGTGGTAGTAAAGAATTCTTAGATCCTTGTTTAAATGCCTTTGATGAAAGAAGACATCACGTCGTTGATAAACTTAATAGTATAGATGGTATTTCTTGCATTTTACCTGAAGGAGCGTTTTATGCTTACCCTAACGTGTCAGGTTTGATAGGTAAGAAAACACAAAATGGAAAAATCCTCAACAATGATGCTGAAATTGTAGAATGGCTTTTAGAGTCCGCCGAAGTTGCTGCAGTACCTGGGGTAGCTTTTGGTCTAGAACCATATTTTAGAGTGTCTTACGCAACCAATTTAGAAGTTTTAAAAGAAGCAATGAACAGAATCGAAAAAGCTGTTTTAACTCTTTCTTAAATATTGAAGGTTTAAAATGGCATTTTATAAAATAAAGAAAGTTTGGAAATTAAAAGATAATAAAGTTACTCCAGAAAACTTTTATAATACTAGAAGAGATTTTTTAAAAAAATTAGGTGCAGGCTCATTATTTTTACCTGCTACATCTTTTATATCTCGTCCTGCTTATAGTTCGCTTTATCCTCCGGAAGTGAATAAGTCTTATACAATCAGCAAACCCCTAACTCCTGAAAGCTTAGCGACAACTTATACAAATTTTTATGAGTTTGGATCAAGTAAAAATATTTGGAGAAGAGCCTCTAAGCTAAAGACTGAACCCTGGTCAATAACTATCGATGGGTTGGTAGATAATCCAATGATTATTGACGTAAATGATTTAATAAAAAAAACTTGGTGGTATTGAAGAAAGGGTTTATCGATTTAGATGTGTTGAAGCTTGGTCTATGACAGTGCCATGGGCGGGTTTCCCATTAAATAAAATTTTATCACTAGTTGAGCCAAAAAAAGACGCAAAATTTTTAAAATTTGAAACTTTCTATAACCCAGAGATAGCACTAGGACAAAAACAAAATTGGTATCCGTGGCCATATCAAGAAGGTATTACAATCGAGGAAGCTAAAAATGAACTAAGTTTTTTAGCTACTGGGATATATGGGAAAAAGTTGCCAAATCAAAATGGTGCTCCTTTACGTCTTGTCTTGCCATGGAAATATGGTTTTAAGTCAATAAAATCAATTGTTAAGATAAGTTTCTTGGCTGAAAGGCCTATTGGTTTATGGGAAAAACTTGCTCCAAATGAGTATGGTTTTTGGGCAAATGTTAATCCTAAAGTTTCTCATCCTAGATGGTCTCAAGAAACAGAACAGCAGTTGGGCATTGATGGGAGAATACCTACTGTTAAATATAATGGTTATGAAGAGCAAGTATCCTACTTGTACAAAGGATTAGAAAAAACTTTGCAGGATAAACTCTTTAGATAAACATGGTTTGGTTTATGAATGATAAATAAAGCCAAAGTTGCAAATAATCATTTTAATTTAGGTGACTCCTTTTATCATATTGCCACACCAGCAAAGTTTCCTCGTCACATTTTAAGATTTAGAAATGATAGAGCTGCTAAATTACTTGACTTAGACCAATTAAACGATAATGAGTGGATTAAATATTTTGGTAAATTTGAAAAACTTCCCGGGTGTCTTCATAAGCCATTAGCATTAAAATATCATGGCCATCAATTTGGTTATTATAATCCAGACTTAGGTGATGGAAGAGGGTTTCTTCTAGCACAATTTTTAGATAAAAATAATATTTTGTGGGATTTGGGAACAAAAGGTTCTGGGCAAACAAAATATAGCAGAGGTGGAGACGGTAGGCTTACTCTCAAGGGAGCTGTAAGAGAGTTATTAGCAACTGAATTTCTAACTTCTTTGGGCGTTCCCACAAGTCAAACTTTTTCAATTATTGAAACAGCAGAAGAATTACAAAGAAATGATGAACCTTCTCCAACAAGATCAGCTGTTCTTGTGAGAAGAAGTAATAGTCATATTAGGATAGGTACCTTTCAAAGATTAAAATATTTTAATGAATATGATAATATTGCTTTATTATTAAACCATCTAAAAGAAATTTATTTTACTAATATAAAATCAAAAAAAAAATATAAAGTCTATAGCTGAAAATATATTCTTAGAGAGTGTAAAAAGAATAGCAGAATCAATTGGTAGGATTATTATCTCAGGTTTTGTTCATGGCGTTTTAAACACAGATAATTTTAATGTTACTGGAGAAGTTTTTGATTATGGCCCTTGGAGATTTGTAGAATTTGCAAATAGCTCTTTTACTGCGGCATATTTTGATGAGTATGGAAGATATTCTTTTGGGAGGCAACCTGAGGCCGCATTATGGGCACTAACACAGTTTGGAAAAAGTTTAGATGAATTTATAGATGAAAAAATAATTATTGAAACTTTGAACCAATTTTCTAAATGCTTTCATGAATCGTTAAAAAAGCATTTTTGTTGGAGGATGGGAATACAAGATATTGATAGTAAAAATCTAAATGAAATAATTAAAATATTATTAAACGAAAGTGAAAAGAATAAAATTGATTATGCAAATATGTTCTATGATTTCTATGGAGGAAGGGATTCAATTAAAGATTGCATCAAAACAAATTACGGTAAAAAATATAAAATTAATGAGTTTTCAAAAATTGTTGATCTATTAAAAGAAACTCTTCCAGCCAAAGGCGTTTTAGAAAAGAAAAGTCAGTTAGATAATAACAGACAAAATTTGTTAATTGGAGAAGTTGAGCATATTTGGAGAGAAATTGATCAAAATGATAATTGGGAATTATTTTATGAGAAGATTAACAATCTTAGAAAACTTGGTTATTTACTTGAATCCGAAAAACTCGTTTACTTGTGATATAACAATTTTGTTTGTTTGGAGTTTACTTTTTCCATATTTAAATAAATCACCATGATACTCTTGAACAATATTTAATTCTTTAAGATTGGATATAAAAAATGAAATTTTTCTATTTTCTTTTGAAAAGTGAAAAATAAATAATGGTTTTGAAAGCGTAGCTAATTCTGAAATCATGTTAACGCTGTCACTTGTGACAATAGTGTAATCAATTATTTTTAAAATTTTTGGATAAAGGTTACTTTCATTTGAAGAGAGTATCTTAAAGTACCTTAAATGTTTTGAAAAAGAAGATTGCAATATTTTAATTGCTTTATTTGGCGTTCTTCTGGACACAGTAACTATCAATTGTGCATTTAATTTTTTAACTCCTTGTATTACTTTATTACTTAACTCAAAATATTCGCTATTATCAGGTTTTTGTCTTTTGCTGTTACCTCCAACCATTAATAAAACAGTATTTTTTTTATTTTTTATTTTATTTAAATTTAGTTCTTTGAACTTTTTAATATCTTTTTCTTCAAAAAAACAAAGAGCACCTTTTGTTTGAATTACATTTTGACCTTTTATCCTATCATGTTCTGGAATTAATAATAAATCAAAATTGTTAAGTGATAATTTAGGATTTTGAATATGTATAGTTTTAACATTATTCTTTAAAATTGATTTTAGAGCAATGGATGTCCCAGCCATCCTCCTACCACATGTAATAATAATTGAGGGTAATTTATCTGTATCTAATTTTTGTTGCAAAAAATATGGAAAATAGAATTTTCCTAGCATAGGAAATTTTTTTAAAATATATGGAGGATTATAATTAATTAATTTAAAATTAGTATTTAACATTTTTGCCAGAGCAATTGACTGATTTTCCATACCCTTGGTACTGTCTGATAATATCCAAGTTTCTTTTTTACTTTGTGTTTTTATCTTTTTTCCTTTTTTGTTCTCTGAGATATTATTAAAAACATTTTTCTTGAAATAAAATTGTTTATTATGGGGCTATATATTAATATTATTACAAAATATTTAATATAATTATTATAAAGAAGTATTGATTAAATGAAAAATGAAAAAAATAAATTAGATAGTATTGATTTAAGAATACTTAATGAGTTACAAATGAATGGTGATATTACTAATGTAAAACTTGCTAATAAATTAGAGATCTCTCCTCCATCATGCTTAAGAAGAGTTAAATCATTAGAACAGAAAAATTTAATACTTGGTTATAATGCTATCGTCAACCCAGAATTATTAGGTTACAAGGTTACGGTTTTTGCTTATGTAGGACTTGAAAGTCAAGCTGAAAAAGATCTCAAGATATTTGAAAACTATATATCTAATTTCCCTGAGGTTAGGGAGTGTCATATGCTAGTTGGTGAAGTTGATTTTCTATTAAAAATAGTTGCAAAAGATTGGGATGACTTTCAATCTTTTTTAACAAAAAATCTAACCCAGGCTCCAAAAGTAAGTAATGTCAAAACTTCGTTAAATATAAGGAGTGTTAAAAAATTACCAGGTATACCCTTTGAAACTATGATTTAATAACCTCGATAGTTAAAATCTCATAATTTTTCGTACCACCTGGAGTTGTAACTGCTACCGACGTGCCAACTTCTTTTCCGATTAGAGCTCTTGCTATTGGTGATGCAACAGATATTAGACCTTCTTCTAAGTTTGCCTCGTAAGGTCCTACAATTAGATAATTTGTTTCTTGTTCATTTTCTTCATCTACTATGCTAACTTTAGTGCCAAAAGTAACAGTTTCACCTGAAAGTTTAGTTAGATCAATTACTTCTGCTCTGCTAGTTACATCTTCAAGCTCAGTAATACGACCTTCTATAAATGCTTGTCTTTCCTTTGCGGCGTGATATTCAGCGTTCTCTTTTAAATCACCATGTTCTCTTGCAACAGAGATTGCCTGTATTACCTGAGGCCTTTCAATTTTTTTTAAATTATCTAATTCTAGCTTAATTTTTTCTAATCCAGAAAATGTAAAAGGTACTTTATCCATAATTAATATTCCGTTAATTATAATAATTTATATATAATACAGAAAAATATTTTATTCAAAATATGTTTGGAGTGACTTTATATTTAATTCAGAACTTTTCAATGCTTTTATAGCAAGAGTTGCTGCATTCGCACCTTGAATAGTAGTATAGTAAGGTATTTTGTTAGAAAGTGCGGTTTGTCTTAAAGAAAAACTATCTTTAATTGAATTTCTTCCTTCTGCTGTATTTATTACAAGTTGAATCTCTTTAGATAACATTGCATCCACTGCGTTTGGTCTACCTTCAATTACTTTTTTAATATATTGAGTTTCGATATTTTTATTATTCAAATATTTTGCAGTTCCTGAGGTTGCACATATTGTAAAACCTAAATTTTTAAGGTTTTTAGCAATGGGCACTACACTATTTTTATCATTATCTTTTATTGAGATGAAGACTTTACCTTCTAAAGGTAAATTTATACCTGCCCCAAGTTGGCTTTTTGCAAAAGCTTCTCCAAATGTTAAACCTATACCCATTACTTCACCAGTAGATTTCATTTCTGGACCAAGTATTACATCAGTACCAGGAAATCTTGCGAAAGGAAAAACTGCTTCTTTAACTGAAATATGGTTAATTTTTCTATTTGATAATTTAAAATCAGATAGTTTTTTATCAATCATTATTTGTGATGCAATTTTAACAAGTGGAATTCCAGTAGATTTGGCTACAAAAGGTATTGTTCTACTTCCACGAGGATTAACCTCTAATATAAATATTTTTTTATTTTGAATTGCAAATTGTATGTTAATGAAACCAATAACATTCAAAGATTTTGCGAGTTTTCTAGTTTGTAATGTTATTTCATTAACTATTGTTTTATCAATCGTTTGTGGAGGAAGAGCACATGCGGAATCTCCAGAATGAATCCCTGCTTCTTCTATATGTTCCATAATACCTGCAATGAAGGTTTCATTACCATCAGAAATAGCATCAACATCAACTTCTATGGCATTTTTTAAAAAACTATCAATCAAAACTGGATTAGAACCAGAAACCTTTACTGCTTCATTTATATATGCTTGTAATTGCTCTTGGTTGTGTATTATTTCCATAGCACGACCACCAAGAACGTAACTAGGTCTAATTACTACGGGGAAACCAATTTTTTTTGTAATCTTGGAGGCTTCATCTTTACTGCTCGCGACGTCATTTAGGGGTTGATTTAATTTCAAGCTTTGTAGTAATTCTTTAAAACTTTTTCTATCTTCGGCTAAATCTATTGCATCTACTGATGTTCCTAGAATTTTAACACCAGATTTTTCTAAACTTGAAGCAATCTTAAGTGGAGTTTGTCCTCCTAATTGAACAATCACACCAATTACTTTCCCATTTTGGTTTTCCTTTTCAATAACAGATAGAACATCTTCGTGATTAAGAGGTTCAAAGTATAATTTTTCTGAAGTATCGTAATCAGTTGAAACAGTCTCAGGATTGCAATTAATCATTATTGTTTCAAACCCTATTTCAGATAAACTATAGGCTGCGTGAACACAGCAATAGTCAAACTCTATACCTTGTCCAATTCTATTAGGGCCACCCCCAAGAATAATAACTTTGTTTTTATTTGATGGGTAAACTTCACACTCGTTATTATTATTCTGTTCATAGGTGCTGTAAAGATACGCAGTTTCTGAAAAAAATTCAGCCGCACATGTATCAACTCTTTTATAAGATGGAAAAACACCAAATTTTGTTCTAAGTTTATAAATTTTTTGCACACTAATTTGAGTTATTTCAGAAATACGTTTATCAGAAAAACCCATAGATTTGATACTTCTTAAAAACATTTCATCCAAAATATAATCACTAGTTTTTAGATGTTCTTCAACTTGAAC
>CACBXG010000035.1 GCA_902543145.1 uncultured SAR116 cluster alpha proteobacterium
TTGCAGATGCTATTGAATTTACCCCCAGTAACCTAATGCTATGGGATAAAGATAATAAACTGATTATGGCTAATAAAAAAGCAAGAGATGAAAATGCTAAAAGAGGTTTTAGTCTGAAAAAAGGATCTTCTAGAGTAGAAATGGTAAAGAATGCTCTAAAAAAAGGCTTGATGGAACCTCCAAAAGGCACCTCAATTAACAAATTTTTAGAGGGGAGAAAAAAACAATTTGATAATCTAAAAGATCAAGAAACTTATGAAGTTATAGTAAATAAACAACATTTTCTTGCTTCTTCCTACAGGTTGCCTGACCAATCAACTTTACAATTTGTAACTAATATTACTGAAAATAAAAAACAAGAAACTGAACTTTTAAGACTAAAAAATGGTATAGAAACTCTCCCAAACGGTCTGATGTTTTGGGACGAAAAGGATAATTTAATTGCATTTAATGAAAGTTCACAAAATTTAACTGAATATTATGGTTTAACACTAAAAATTGGTATGAATTTTAGCGATTTGAGAAAACATATGGTTTTAAATCACCAAAAACCACCAAAAGGAATAACCATTAAACAACATTTTAAAAATAGAGAAAAAGCGTGGAAAAATCTTAAAGGTCAAAATACTAGAGAATCAAATTTTACAGATCATACTCTTCACTTTACAGATACAAGATTACAAGATGGAAGTACAATTTGTTTATGGACTGACATAACAGATATAAAAAAACAAGAAAACGAATTGATAAGATTAAGAGATGGTATTGAAACTCTACCTAATGGATTAATGTTTTGGGATAAAAATGATAAATTAATTGCTAGTAATAAGGCGGCTATTGATTTTGTAAAAGATTTTGGTTTTGACCTTAAACTTGGTGTCAATAGATTTGATCATGTTCACTATATGTATGAAAACGATGTCATTATCATCAAAAAGGGCATGACTAAAAATCAACAAATTAATCATACTATTGATAATTGGAGAAAATTCAAAGGCACTAGAACTCGAGAATCTGAATTTACAAATGGTAGATCTTTTTTATTTACTGAAACTAGATTAAATGATGGAAGTACTATTTCTTTATGGACTGATATAACTGCGACAAAAAAACAAGAAAAAGAGTTATTACGTTTTAAGGATGGAATTGAGACCTTACCAAACGGCCTAATGTTTTGGGACCAGAATGATAAATTAATAGCTAACAATAAAAGTTCTGTTTCATTCTTTAAAAAATTTGGTTTTAATTTAGATATTGGAATTACAAGAAATCAATTGCTGGAATACATGATACTCAAAGAAAAAGTGTTAATTCCTAAGGAAGAAAATAAAAAACAATATTTAAAAAAAATAATTAAAGAATGGAAATTATTTAAAGGCAAAAAGCTTAGGGAAAATAATTTCTCAAATGGTAAGACAATTTTAACTACTGATACTAGGTTAGAAGATGGTAGTACAATATCCCTTTATGTAGATGTAACAGACATAAAGACTGTTGAAAAAAATCAAAAACAACTTATCGACGCTATAGATGTTATGCCTAATAGTATTTCTTTGTGGGATAAAGAAAATAAACTAATAATGGCAAATCAAACCTCAATAGCAGACATGAAAAAATTAAACTTTGAATTGAAACCGGGAGTGCCAAGAATTTCCATGGTGAGAAACGTAGTAAATCATGGCCTGGTTCCTATTCCAAAAGGAATGACAAAAAAACAATTTTATGAATCAAAATTAAAAGAATATGAAAGTTTAAAAAATGAACAGAGAGACGAAATAGAATTAAACAATGGTAATTTTGTTTTAAATATCGCTAAAAGATTACCAGATGGTGGAACACTGCAAAACTCCATAAACATTACTGAGATTAAAAAAGGAGAAAAATCATTAAAATTGCTTAGTGATGCCATTGAAATTATACCAAATATGTTGATGTTGTGGGATAAAGACAACAGATTAATTATGGCAAATCGTCGCGCGAGAGATATTCAAAGTAAGATGGGAATGATACTAAAACCAGGTGTCTCTAGGTTTGAAATGCTTGAAGCTGGATTAAAATCAGGGTCTTTATTGGATAGTGAAGGTTTGCCAGCAAAACAATGGGTGGAAAAGAGAAAAAAAGGAATTATTAATCTTAAGGGAAGAGAAATAGTTGAGACCCGGATAAAAGTAGAAAATGTTATTTATGATATTTTAGGTTCATTTACTCGTTTGAATGACGGAGGTACTTTGCAGATTTGGACTGATATTTCAGAAATTAGGCAAAAAGAAAGAGAAGTTGCAGAAAGTCAGAGAAAAGTAAGAGAAGCTGAGGAAAAAATTTCTAATGCTCTTAATAGTATGCCTCATGGAATTGTCATGTGGGATGAAAAAGACAAATTAAAAATGATTAATGAATATGGAAACAAGGTCCTTGAAAGAGGAGGGGTATTTGTAAAGCCTGGTGTGGATTATAAAGAATATATAAAAATGCAGAAAAAGAATAATTTCCATAAATTCAATAATAGGAAAGAAAAAGAAGAATATTATGAAGTTGGATTAAAAAACAGAAAAATTTTAAAAGGTGTTACAACTACAGAAACGCCACCATTTTATGACGATTCAATATGGCAATCAACATCTACACGTTTGCCAGATGGAGGTATATTTTCAATTTTATCTAATATTACTGATATAAAACAAAGAGAAAAATCACTTAAACAGCTTAATGATGCAATTGAGGTAACTCCAAATGCAATCTTATTGTGGGATAATGAGCATAGGTTGATTATGGGTAACAAGGCAGCTAGGGACATTCAAAAAAATCTAGATTATGACTTAAAACCTGGAATTTTAAGAAAAGACATGATCGATAATGTTGAAAAAAAAGGGTTGGTTGCAATCCCTGAAGGAATGACAAGTAAAGATTTTTATGAACAACGAAGACAAGCTGCAAAGAATAAAAAAAGTAATATGTATGAATTAAATTTTACAAATGGACTTGTGTGGTTAGTGAATGACACAAAACTATCTGATGGTGGTTTTTTACAAGTTTATTCTGATATTACTGAAATGAAAGAACAAGAAAAGCAAATTAAGCGCGCACGAGAAAAGGTAAAGGAAACTGAAAAGAAAATGTCTGACGCTTTAAATAGTATGCCTCATGGAATTACTATGTGGGATAAAGATGACACTTTAGTTTTTGCCAATACATTTGCTAGAGAAATTCAGGGTGGTGCTGGTGTAAAGTTTGATATTGGAGAAAGGTATGAAGATTATCTTCAAAAACAAAGAAAACATAAATTTATGAAATTTAATAGCCCTGAAGAAGAAAAAGAATATTTTGATAATGCAATAGAAAACAGGAGAAATATTAAAGGTGAAGTAACCTTTCAACCACCTCAATTTTATAATAATACATATTGGAATGCTACCTTCAATCGCCTAAATGATGGTGGTCTTTTTGCAATATTTTCCAATATTACTGAATTAAAACAACGTGAAGAAGAATTAAATAAAACAATAACTGAGCTAGATGTTGCTAGAGAAAAAGCTAATGCCGCTAACCAGACTAAAAGTCAATTTCTTGCAAATATGAGTCATGAATTAAGAACACCTTTAAATGCCATAATAGGTCTAACTGAGATGTTAAAAGAAGATGCGGCAGATGATGGCTTGGATGATTTTGAAGAGCCACTTGATAGAGTTTTCAATGCAGGTAAACATCTTTTAACATTAATTAATGATGTATTAGATTTATCAAAAATTGAAGCAGGAAGGGTTGAATTATTTAATGAAACATTTGAGCTAAAACAAATTTTGGATGATGTTATAAAAACTTCATTACCTTTAGCTCAAAAAAATGAAAATGAATTAATTCTTGATTATAAAACTGAGATTGATTTTGTGACTGCTGACCAAACTAGGGTTAAACAGGTTGTTTTGAATTTAATTTCTAATGCTTGCAAATTTACTGAAAAGGGAAAAATAACTGTTGGAGTAAATAAAATTTTACGTGAAGGTGGTGACCTAATTTCTATAGATGTAAATGACACAGGTATTGGTATGTCTGACGAGCAAATGTCTAGATTGTTTAATTCATTTGTCCAAGCCGATAGTTCAACAACAAGAAAATACGGAGGAACAGGGTTAGGACTTACTATATCAAAACAGCTAGCGATATTAATGGGTGGTGATGTAGTGGTAAATAGTGAGTTAGGAAAAGGTACAACTTTTACAGCAACATTTCTAGCAGATTTCATTGGTGCATCTGAAAGTTTAAAAAACTTACAACAAAAAACTGGTTCTTTAATTGAGAACGTTATTACTTTGGAAAATAATACAGGAAAAACAATTTTAATAATTGACGATGATCCAACTGTAAGTGAACTAATGAAACGACAATTATTGAAAGAAGGATATAAAGTGGTTATTGCACCAAATGGAAAAGAGGGTATTAGTTTAGCACGGGATCTTAAACCTGATGTTATTACTTTAGATATTTTGATGCCTGAAATGGACGGGTGGTCAGTTCTACGTACTTTAAAAGCTGACCCTGAAGTTTCTAACATACCTGTAATTATGGCTTCAATATTAGATGAGAAGAATAAAGGATTTTCTTTGGGAGCTGCGGATTTTTTATCAAAACCTATCCAAAAAGAATATCTAATGAAATCAATTAGAAATTTGATAGGTGATAAAGAAAATCTTAAGATTTGCCTTATTGAAGATGATGAAAGTTTAAGATTTACAATTAAAGAGATTCTTGAAAAACAAAATGTTCAAATTATGGAGGCAGAAAACGGCAAAGTGGGGATGGATATTTTACAGAATGAAGAAATCAAACCTGATTTAATTTTGTTAGATTTGATGATGCCTGTAATGAATGGTTTTGAATTTTTAAAAGCTATAAGAGAAACTGAATTAAATTCTATTCCAATTTTAGTTTTGACTGGAGCAGAATTAAGTGGAGATGAAAAGACATTTTTGTTAGGTGAAACACAGAGAATACTTGAAAAAAGTGAAGATACAATGTCTACAATCGTTAATGAGGTAAGTAATGTTATTAAGGCTTCTTCATTTAAAAATGGAGATAGCAAATGACAAAGATATTATATGTAGAAGACAACGAAGACAATGTTTATATGTTATCAAGACGTTTAAAAAGGAAAGGTTTTGAAATAGTTGTTGCTGTTGACGGAGAGCAGGGCGTTGAGATGGCGTCTTCAGAGAAACCAGATCTTATTTTAATGGATTTGAGTTTACCAAAAATGGATGGATGGACTGCAACTAAACACATCAAGAGTAAAGATGAGCTTAAATCAATTCCAATAATTGCTCTATCAGCACATGCAATGGAAGAACATAAAAAAAGAGCACTTGATAGTGGTTGTAATGATTATGATACTAAACCGGTAGATATCAATAGGCTATTATCTAAAATATCAGAGCAATTAGGTACTAAAAATGATTAACAAAGAGGATGCAAATATACTAATTGTTGATGATATTGAAGATAATAGATATACGCTTGAAAGAAGATTAAAAAGAGATGGTTATAAAAATATCTTCCTAGCTGAGGGCGGTAAAACAGCTCTAGATATGGCTACGAAAAACAAATTTGATTTAATACTTTTAGATCTTATGATGCCAGATATGAGTGGTCTTGAGGTTCTTAAATATCTAAAAGGTGATCCTCTACAAAGATCTATTCCTGTCATTATGGTTACAGCTTCTGATGAAGTGGAAACAGCTGCAGAATGCATCATAAATGGCGCCGATGATTTCATTACCAAACCTTTCAATGGAACTTTGCTCAAAGCAAGAGTTGGAGCAAGTCTAGAGAAAAAAAGATTAAGAGACACTGAAGAAAGTTATTTAGATAGAGTTGAAACAGACAAAAAACGATCACAACAAATATTGAAAACTGTTATGCCTACCTCTGTAGCTAATGAACTTCAGTCATCTGGAAAAGTTAGGTCTAGAAGATATGATGACGTGGCAATTTTAATATGTGATTTAGTTGGCTTTACATCATTTTGTGAAAAAAATGACCCAGAATTAGTTGTTGAAACATTGCAGGGTCTTGTAGAAAATTTTGAAAAAGCCTTTGAAGATTTTGGCTTAGAGAAAATTAAAACAGTTGGAGATGCTATTGTTGCAGTTGCAGGGTTATCTTCACACGCCATTTCTCCTGTTAAATCTTGTGTAGATTGTTCTTACAAATTAAGGGAGATTGCAAATACGTCATCAATGCCTTGGAATCTCCACCTTGGGATACACTCTGGTTCTCTTGTTGCTGGAACAGTTGGGACAAAAACAGTGCAATTTGATATTTTGGGAAAAACAGTAAATATGGCATTTAATATATGTGATATGTCTGAATCAAATCAAATTCTTATTTCTAGCGATGCTTGGATGACAGCAAGAAATGAAATTAAAGTAAAATCAATTGGATTAAAAAGATTAAAGAGTGGCCAAGACATCGAAATGTTAGAATGCGTTTAGGTTCACCACTCGTTTTCAAATTCTCGTGAAAATGAAAACATTTTTAGAGGAGTAGCTTCTCCTCTAGGAATTTTGGCAATGGGATTTAACTTAAATTCATCAATACCTCTAGCAAGCTGTGTTTCAAAAAAGGGCCAAATTTTTAAATCACCTTTAACATTAGTTGGTGAGAACCTCATGGTTACTCCACATCTTCTTCTATCAGAGTTATTCGCTTCCGATCCGTGTAAAAGAGCATCATTGTGGAGTGATATTTGTCCAGCTTTCAAATTAAGTGAAACTATCCTTTTTTCATCTAATTGATCAAATGATACTTCTTGGTCAAGAACTAAATTTTTGGCAGGATTTTTTTTGTGAACAAATCGTCCCATTTTATGACTTCCAGAAACTACTTTCATTGCACCATTTTCTTCATCTGTATCAAAAACTGCAAGCCATACTGTGACTGCATTTGATGGATTTAATGGCCAATATTGAGCGTCTTGGTGCCATGGTACAACTGATCCATCTTTAGGCTCTTTACTAAAAAATTGGCCTCCCCATTGAACAAAATTAGGACCTAATAAATCTTCAACATAATCTAAAATAGCTGGTGTTCTACATAGATCATGAAATTTTTTACTAGCTTTGTGCCACATGTTAGTCTTATTAATATCAATATCTTGAGGTAATTTAGAACTTAGTTCATCATACCAATTATGTAAGTCGTTAATTGCATTTTCTGAGAACACTGGAAGACCTGTTATGTATCCTTCTTTCATATATTGTTCTTTTTCTTCATCTGAAAGTCTTCTAGCTTTCTGATCAATTTCAAACAAAATTCATCCCTCCCATTGTTCATTCGAAGCTTTTGACCATGC
>CACBXG010000036.1 GCA_902543145.1 uncultured SAR116 cluster alpha proteobacterium
TTGAACAATCAACTTTATATGTAAAACTTTTTTTATCGTCATATTCAATACACTTGACTAGGTTATCATAATATAAAAAGTCTCCATCATAATCTTTAATTTTTCGTCCATTATAAGTCTCTGGAATTTTTATATCATACTCATCACTCTCTTTATTATAGTAACCTCTCGTAAGTCTCATTACTTCTGTTTCATCAATGTCGACTATTTCGTACTTTCTAATAGACAATTCATAGGTTGATTTTTTTAATTTTTCTAGAACTAAAAATTCGTCCCATGTTGCAACCATACTGCCAGTAACTTCTCTATGACCAATAACTTTTCCTGTCATTTTTAACTCCTTTATATACTTTTAATTTTACAGTTTTGAAAATTTTTTATTTGTTTGGAATTTTAATTTTATCTCTGTTTTTTACGAATTCTTTAACTGCATCATCTAATTTTTTAATCCAAAGTTCTCCTTCATTCATAACATAATCATATAGAATATTGGTTATGACTAATTTTGAGAATAATTCATCAGATACTATCTCATCTCCAATTCTTGGTATTTCTCCATTTTTCAGATAATTCTCCATGAATCTCTGTGTTTGTTTATGAAGACTACTTTGTCTTAAAAAGTTACCAATGGGATTAAGATAATCAACGGGACCTAATCTTGTATAATCATAATAAACTTTAATTGTTCCATAGATTACACAAGTATTAACTAATTTTTTCATGAATTTCTCCTTGTTAAATTTAATTAACAAAAAGAATATTTGATTGGGATTTAGAACGTATAAGATCGTTACTACACCAGAACGTATAAGGTCGTTACTACACCAACCCAAATATTCAATTTGGTAATTTATCTATACTTTATTTTACAAAATTAATAAAGTAATTTTAAACTCTATTTTTTATTCAATGTCCCAACTTGGGACTTTTTTTACTTGGTACTATCTTAGTTTATGTTGAATTTTGTTGTGGATGCTTTCAAACTAGCATCCAAAGGGTAAACGAAAAGCAATGTTAGATAAGTTTAATAAAGAAAATCCTTAAAATTAATGAAAGGGATTATGGTGAAAAAATCTATTATAAAAGATAACAATAATAATGATTATATCATAAAGGATCTAAAATCTTTCTATCAACATATAATGGACTATCATCACTCAAGCACATCCCTTCATGAAGAAAATGGTCATTATTTTACTGTAGATGACGATTTTAGATCTAAAATTAAAAAATTATACCAAAATAGTAACTAATCTTTTTTAAACACTAAAATTTAAACATTAGGGATTAAATGGGGGATTTTAATACATTAAATTGAATTAATTCAATATTATTAATAAGTTAGTAAGATAATAGACAGACCCTCCCTCCGCCATTAATTATGATTAAACAATTGATTTTGTTATATATAATTTTTTAAATATTATCGTACCCACAATTTTACCCACAACAAAAATATAATATTAAGGATAGATTTCCTCTGGGGGTTACTGCACCCTTTCCTTAATCAACAATGGTCAATGGTCAGGGGGTGGTCTGCCCATTGACCGTAGTCCATATAAAATGGATGGTGCATAATTTTTCAACTAAGGTGTCTTTTTATTGCATCTATAAATAACTTTACTTTAATTGGAAGATATCTTCTATCAGGATAAACCGCATATACACTTTTTTCTGGGAATAATGTAAAATTAGGAAGTAAAGTTAATAATTCACCAGTTTTGATTTTATCTTTACAAAATACTTCTGGAAGCAAGCAATACCCAATACCTTCAATTGTACTTTTAAGCATTAAAGCTAATGTATTAGTCGTAAGAATAGGATTTGTATTAATTGTTATATCTTCTTTGGTATTTTTGTTTTTAAAACTTAAACTATATGGTGAACTAGAATTTTTATAATTTATTGAAGGCATTTTGATTAAATCCTCTGGATTTGATGGCTCTCCATATTTATTTATAAATCCTGGACTTGCACAAATATATGCAGGAAAATCACAAATCCTCCTAGCAATTAAACCAGAGTCTTTTAATTTACCAATACGAATTACCAGATCGTAACCTTCTTCTATTACATTTATAAACTTGTCATCAAAATCTACGTCTAATTTAACATCTGGATAATCTTTTGAGTAATCAGCTATTACATTTACTAAAAATCTTTCTCCAAATGCCATAGGTGCATTAATTCGTAATTTTCCTGAAGGATGCTCAAGACCTTTAGTAATTTTGTTTATAACACCAGTAATTTCCTCTTCGCTCCTAGTGAGGGTTTCATATAACTGTTCTCCAGCGTCAGTTAATGTAACCACTCTTGTGGTTCTGTTAAATAGAACTAATTGTAAACGGTCTTCTAAAGCTTTTACTTGTTTACTTACCGCAGCCCCAGATATTCCAAGTTTATTAGCTGCTTTCGCAAAACTTTTATGTTTTGAAACCTCTATCATCACATCAAAACTATTTTGAAAAACCATGTATTATTAACCAATTGTTATTAATATAATAACTTTTAAACACATTAACATTTTATAATCAATAATATATTTACACCATGTAAATTATTAATGGAGATATAAATGTCAAATTCAAACTCAAAAACAAATGATCAATCATGGGGATTAAGTATTTTAAGAATTCATTTAGGAATAATTTTACTTGCCCATGGATGGCTAAAAATATCTGTTTTCACTATAGCTGGTACAGCCGGTTATTTTGCAAGTCTTGGGCTACCAAGTTTTTTTGCTTATTTAGTCATATTTGGCGAAATCATAGGTGGTATAACATTAATTTTAGGAATACAAACACGTCTTACAGCTTTGTTCTGTTTGCCAATCTTAATTGGAGCAACATTTGTTCACTTAAATAATGGTTGGCTTTTTTCAGCTGAGGGTGGCGGATGGGAATTTCCAGCATCTTTATCTATTATAGCACTTGCCACTATCTTTATGGGTTCTGGTAATAGAATAAATTTAAAGTTTAATCCTTTGAATATATTTCTTCCAACTCAACTTCAAAATTAAAGCTTAACTATCATTTGGGACAAATTAATTTTGTCCCTTTTATTAAATTATAAATTAAAAGGAGATAAATTATGATTACTCATCACAAATTTGAAAATCTTGGAGGAGCCAATCATGGATGGTTGAATGCTAAGCATCATTTTAGCTTTGCTAACTACTATGATCCACAAAAATTATGCCATGGAGAATTAATGGTAATTAATGATGATAGAATTGCCCCTAATACAGGTTTTGATACACATCCACATCAGAATATGGAGATTATCACGTACGTTCGCAAAGGAGCTATTACACACAAAGATAATAAAGGTAATCAAGGTAGGACTACTGCAGGAAATGTTCAAGTTATGAGTGCCGGAACCGGGATATATCATTCTGAGTTTAATTTGGAAAATGAAGAAACTAATATTTATCAGATTTGGATAAAGCCTAAATCAGTTGGTATTGAACCTGAATGGAATATGGCTGAATTCCCCAAAGAACCAGTTGAAGATTCTTTGCAACTATTAGTTTCAGGAGACAAAACAGCTCCCCTAAATATAAACCAAGATGCCAGAATTTATGCTGGCAGATTGAACAAGGGTATAAAAGTAAAACACAATGTAATTGGTAAAGCTTATGTTCTAATATCCGAAGGAAATATTGACGTTAACGGTAATAAAACTGAAAAAGGAGATGGTCTTTCTATTTCAGATGAAACATCTTTAGAATTTGAAGCATTAAATGATGCTGAGTTACTCATAATTGAAGTGCCTGGTAAAGAAAATGCACGTTAACTCTTAAGTACTATCTGGATGAGTTTTTCTTATCAAATAACTATCTTTTAAACCTATTTTTACTAATGGAGATAAAAAATGAAAAAAAATATATTAATTATTGGCGGAAGCCTGCGAGCAAAGTCTTTTAACAAATATCTGGCATCAAATTTAATTGAAATTGGAAAGGAAAAATTTAATTTTGAAATATTTTCTGATTTTAATCTCCTGCCCCATTATAACACAGATGATCACAATCAAGATAATTGGCCAAAAACCTTATTAGAATTAGAAGAAAAGATAAAAAAAGCCGATGGAGTTATATTTGTAACACCTGAATATAATTTTTCAGTACCAGGTTACTTAAAAAACTGTATTGATTGGATTTCTAGATTGCCCAATCAACCTCTAGACAGGAAACCAGTTTGTATCCAGTCTGCTTCTTTAGGACCTCTTGGAGGAGCGAGAGTGCAGTATCACTTAAGACAAATACTAGTATTCTTAAATGCAAAGGTAATGAATAAAAATGAAATATTTGTTACGTTTGCAAAGCAGAAATTTGATGAAAATTCCGGTAAATTGACCGATGCAATAACAATTGATTTTATAAGAAAACAGCTTGATGCTTTTTATATTTTTATAGATGAATAATTTAATAGGAGTAAAAAATGAATGAACCAAAGATCACAAAACAAGATGTTTTAAATGCTTCAAGCGAAATGCTTAACAAGGATTTATATGTAGTATTTACAAAACCTACAAATGGAATGATTCCTGTTATGGAAAATCTAGAAGAACATCTTAAATTCCAAGTTTCGCTTGAAAAAAAAGGAATAATGTTTGGCGCTGGACCTTTTTGGGAAGATAATGAAATTGACTGGAATGGAGAAGGAATGGTTATCATAAGAGCAAATTCTATTGAACATGCCAAAGAGATAGCCAGTTCCGATCCTATGCACAAGTCAGGCGCAAGAAGCTTTACAGTCAGGCCATGGTTACTTAACGAGGGCAACATTCAAGTAACTCTGGATTACTCAACAGGGAAATTTAAGTTGAAATAATTTAAATTTTTTGAATTATAATATGTAATGGAAATTAATTTCTGTATTTTTTAATATTTTCTAGGACATATTAAAATGTAACAAATACTAATCTCCCCAGGTTCTTTGGTTAGTCTGCCCATTGACCGTAGTCCATTAAACATGGACCAGGGTTCAATGAGAGAAAAAAGATTAGAGGCTTTTATGGTCACAAGCCTTTGAGAGACAACAATGTCAAAAAAACTCAATAAAAATCAACTTATTGCAGTTCATTTACTTGCCTCTGGCGTTAAAGCTTCAGTTATTGCTCAACAGATTGACATAAGAGAAGAAACACTTTCACGTTGGAGGCAAATTGATGAATTTAAAGAGGCATTAGAGGATGCAACTGAGGCTGTCTTAAGAGAAATTGATGAGACACATAAAAATCTTTTGATTCGTTCTCAGGGTGTAATTAATGAAGGTCTAAATAATGAAGAATTAGATTTATTTAAAAAAGCTAATTTAGCACTTAGGTATTTGAGTTTAATAAAAGGTAAGGATGATATCATGACAAAATCTTCAGATAATCTTTTTAAATGCACACTTTAAAAAATTAAGTTAATTAGTAAAAGTATCACCAGATAATTTATTTAATATTTGCTCCAGCCAAAGTTACATTAGCTGAAGCTGGTATCATTATTCTTAACTGTAATCCCCACTTGCCATTTTTTTTTGTTGAAGTAAATATACCTACTGCTTTCGCATAACTTTTTTTATTCTTATCTCTTCTATTGAATTCTACACTGCATTGAACAGCATTTTTTGAACTATGAATGATTTCAACTTTATCTAATGTTGAATGATCCCAATTTTCCTCGGTTTCTAACTTCTTATAGAGAAAACTTAGGTAACTCCATATTTCTTCTTTACTATTATAAATTACGGGATCATTATTTTCAGATTGAGCCATATGTGGAAAATGCAGACAATCCAAAATCTTATCCTTATTTTTTTCATTAAATAAACTCACATAATTGTATAAACTTTGAACAGCTAACTTATCATCATCATTTTTTTCATTCATATTTATTTCCATTCTAAAGTTTAATTTCTAAATTAAAACATTGCTTTCACACATAAGTTAGAACTCAGTCCAACCTATTTTATTATGCTCTCTATTTGTTTGGTAGAGGTTGAGCAATAGATTACCAAGCACTTTTCTTATCTGTGAATACAAGTAGGATTAAATCCTAACTCTTGATCACTTACGCCTAGGCCAGTTTTCTTTCTTTTGTAATTAAAAACTTTATATTCTTTCCGTTCTCTATTAATTTGACCTTTAGTATAAGTTTCAGAAAGGTAGTCTAAAAATACAGCTGAACTCTTCATATAGTTTCTAGCGTTCTTGTGTTTCCAACTAGCATTTCCAACATAGATGTTTTTGTTATTATACTTAAGGTAAACTTTTCCATTACTAAAACTTTTTTTTCTAGGAAGACTTTCTAACCAGGTCAGATATTCTTTTGCATCTCTATCCATGAAGTTTACTGCATCAGTAAGTTTGTTGTAGATTTTGTCATTTACCGGAAAGTTATATTTTTCCGCTAATGCTACCATTGCCAACATATTGTTTAGAGCAGTTCCGTGATACCAGTACCCTCTTACTCCCCTAAAACTATTATTGTTTATAAATCCACCTTCAAGTATTAAAGCATTTATATGTTTCATAGCAGTCTTAAAAGCATATATGGCAAGTTTCTTATCGTTTTTCCAATGTGCATACGCCAAAACACTAATAGCACCGTGTCCCATTTGATAGAAACCATGATCAATGCTTTTATCACCAGCGCCACTTGTGACATACCAAGGTTGAATATATTTTTTATACATAGAATCAAGATAATTTTCTATTAGTTCACGTTCTTTGTCATTCATGTAAGGTTTAACTAAGTTAGCACTTATATTAAATTGACCAGCATATCTAGCTGCCTCTTGCGCGGCATGCCAGTAACATTTAGCTCCTTCTTTACCCTTGCCTTGATAACACGATGAAAAAGAGCCAGACTTAATCATATCCTTAATTTGTTGAACAGAGGTGGTATCCATAATAATTTCTGCTTCTGCCCAAGAAACCATTAAGTCAATTGCTTTATTTGCCTGAATGTCAATAGTTCCATCAATTATACTATTAGTTAAAGTAGCATAGAGATACTCCATCCTGTCAGTTAATTGGTGAAAAAAAACATCAAGGCTATCACTTCGCTTAGCATGATCTTTTACCCAACTATAATCTTTT
>CACBXG010000037.1 GCA_902543145.1 uncultured SAR116 cluster alpha proteobacterium
TGAAATGATTAGCGATCTTCCTAAAAATATATATGATTCTGGTCCCGTTGTTGGAAAGTCAACTGCAATGCAAGAAATTTATAAAATAATATCTAGAATAGTAAGTACAAATTTTTCTGTATTAATATCTGGAGATAGTGGTACAGGCAAGAAACTTATAGCAAAATCAATTCATGATTTAAGCTCTAAAACAGATAAATTTTTTATAGACTTAGATTCAAAATTTTTTGACGATTATTCATCTGACGATTTAATTCTAAATATTAATCGCTATAGTTCAAGCGACATAAATGATTTGAATGATTTAAGCGGAAGTTCTATTTATATAAAAGATATAAATGAATTATCTGAAGTACAGCAAAAAAATTTTTTAAATTTTATAGAAAATGGTTTATCTCAATTATTTCCTGAAAATTCTAATTTAAAAAAATCTCGAATTTTTGTTTCAACAAAAAAAAATATTGTTAATGATGTGGAAAAAGGATTATTTAGAGAAGATTTATATTATAGATTAAATATTGTTCATATAAAATTACCTTCATTGAAAGATAGATTTGAAGACATACCAGATTTATGTTCTGCTTTCTTGAATGCTAATTATAAAAAAACATCTGTTTATAGGAATATTTCATATGAAGGTATGAATTTACTCAAAGATCACTCATGGCCTGGAAATATAAGAGAATTAAAAAACGTTATAGAAAGGCTTTGTTTATTATCATCTACAGATGACGTGTCTTTAAATCTTATTAAAGAAGTATTATCAGAAGATAGATTTGATGAAGAAAATAAATATGAAGAAAATTTAGAACTATATTTCAAAAACTACCTAAAAAAATATTTTAAAGATTTCAACGAAAATTTATCTATAAATAATTTACACAGCACTTTTATATCTAAAATTGAAAAACCTCTTATCGAAACAACCCTAAACTTATTTAGAGGAAATCAAATTAAAGCTTCTAAATGCTTAGGTTTCAATAGAAACACTTTAAGATCAAAAATTAATTTATATGGCATTGAAGTTATAAAAAGAAGAAAGGCTTAAATTTATGTATTTAAATAATAATATAGGCTATAATACGCTTTATGTTATTAGGTTAAAAAATGAAACAATTTTTTTTAAATGTATTTCAACAAAAATTATTTTTTTTATCATTTTTAATATCATTAATATTTTTTTTATTTATTTATAATTTTCTTTATCAGTTTAAACTCATTAATGATAACAAAAATTTATTTATTTTAGTTTTAATTATATCTTTTTTTACAACATTAAGTTTATCTAATATTTTTATTAAAAATTTTTTAGATATTTTCAATAATTTAAAATTAAAAAAAGCAGGGCAGGAACTTCAAAAAAAAATACTTGTTATATTTTCTGCTATTACATTAACACCTACTTTGTTAATAGCTTTTTTCTCAATTTTTATTTTTGATACCGCGTTAAGTGGATGGTTTAATAAAAAAATATCAACTGCTATTTCCCAATCTGTTGAGGTCGCTAATCAATATTTAAATGAACATCAAAGTGCAATTAGAGGAGAAATTTTAGAGCTTGTTAACTTAATAAACACAAATTCTAATTTTTTATCATCAGATAAAAATAAATTTAATAATTTTCTGAATAAATATACTAGACAGCATAATTTATCTGAAGCTGTTATTATTGATTCTATAGGTAACGTTTTAGCATTTTCTGAATTTGTTTTTGAATATACCTATACAGAAATACCACAAAAATATTATTCCGTAGCAAATGATGATAAAATTTTCATTGTCAAAGAAGTTGATTCTAACAAAATTCGTGCATTTATTAAGCTATCTCAATTTATAGATGCTTATTTACTGATCACAAGGTTTGTTGATCAAAAAGTCTTAAATGCAATAGAAAGCACATCAATTGCAGCTTCAGATTATCAATCAATTGAGTTAAAACAATTTGATATAAAAATATCTTTTATAGTAATTTTTATTTTGATTACAGTTATCTTATTATTTACTTCATTGATAATTGGGCTTAATATTGCAAATAGATTACTTGAGCCAATTAGTTCTCTTATTAAAGGAGCTGAAGAAGTAGGTGGTGGTAATTTAGATTATAAAATTTCTAATAATGTACTTTCTAAAATAAATGTTAATGAAATTAAGAGGTTGGTTCAAGCATTCAACTTAATGATTTCAGATTTGAAATCTAATAGAGTTGATTTGGAGCACGCAAATGATCAACTAGACAAAAGAAGAAAGTTTTCTGAGTCTGTTCTATCAGGTGTATATTCTGGCGTAATTGGATTGGATAAAGATTTAAAGATAAATCTTCCAAATGTTACAGCGACAGAGTTATTAAATATTTCAATAAATAAAGATTATGGTAAGTCAATTTTAGAGGTTGTTCCTGAATTTAAAAATTTAATTGAAAATTTTTTAAAATCAGAAATGAATGTTGTGGAGGATAGAATACAAATAGTTAGAAATGATAAAATTCTAAATTTAATCACAAGATTAGTTATACAAAAATCTGATAGTATAATTTTAGGTTATGTTTTAACTTTTGATGATGTCACTAGTTTAATTGCTGCTCAAAAGATGGCTGCATGGTCTGATATAGCAAGAAGAATAGCACATGAAATAAAAAATCCTCTTACACCAATAAGGTTAAGTGCAGAACGTTTAAAAAACAAGTTAAACAGTGGCAAAAAAATTGATAAAAAAGTATTTGAACAATCTTTAAATATGATTACACGTCAAGTTGATGACATACATCACTTAGTAAATGAATTTTCATCTTTCGCAAGAATGCCTTCTCCAAAATTAAAAGTAGTTAATATTAATAAGGTTGTAACAGATTATATTAAACCATTAATTTCATCATTTAATGACGTAACCATTGAGATTGATAAAATTATTGAAAAAGCTTTTATAATGGCTGATGAAAAACAAATAAGACAAGCATTTAGTAACTTAATTAAAAATTCATATGAAAATATTACATCAAATAAAATATTAGAAGGAAATATCTCAATTTGTTTTGGAATTGAAAATGATTTTGCTTCTATTACAATAAGTGATAATGGAACTGGTATTGACAAGTCAATAATGTCAAAAATTTTTGAACCTTATTACACCACAAAAGTTGGTAATTCAGGCTTAGGATTGGCAATAACTAAAAAAATCATAGATGACCATAATGGAATAATATTAATCAAACCATTAAAAGGATCTAAAGGAATGTCTGTAACTTTAAAATTTCCTCTTATATCAAAATTTAAAAAAGAAAAAATAAATGATAAAAAATAAAATTTCTATACTTGTTGTAGATGACGAATTAGATATTTGTGAAATGGTAGCTGAAACTCTTAAAGATGAGAATTACAATGCCATAATAGCAACTAATTATGACATGGCTGTTGATATTCTGAAAAATGAAAACATAAATCTTTTAATTACTGACATATGGATGAATAATGATACAAATGCTGGACTTAACCTTCTGACTTTTAGTCAAAATTATAATCCCCTAATCCCAGTAATAATGATGTCTGGTCACGGTAACATTGAAACAGCAATGAAAGCCGCAAAAAATGGAGCATTCGATTTTATTGAAAAGCCATTTAAAGCTGAACGTTTGATATTATTAATAGAAAAAGCGTTAATAGATAGAAATTTAAAATTAAAAGTACTTGATTTTGAATTAAAAGAAAATGAACGCACTGCTTTAATTGGAAATTCAGCTATTTTTAAAAATATAAAACAAAATTTAAATAAAATTGCTCCAACTAATAGTAGGGTATTAATTACTGGCCCCTCTGGATCAGGAAAAGAATTGATTGCAAGATGGATTCATAAGAATTCTAATAGGACTTCATTTCCTTTTATTATTGCTTCATGTGCTACTTTGTCTCCAGAAAGAGTGGAGCAAGTTTTATTTGGCTGGAATGACATAACAACTGATGGAGAAAACAATCAATCAAATCTAGGTCTTTTTGAGCAAGCAAACAATGGTACACTTTTTTTTGATGAAATATGTGATTTGCCTCTTCAAACTCAAGGAAAATTGGTTCAAGCAATTCAAGATCAAAGTTTTTATAAAATTGGCTCTAATAAAAAAATTAATGTAGATGTTAGAATTATCTCAGCCAGTAATAATAATTTAACTGAATATATTAAAAACGGAATACTAAGAGAGGATTTGTTTTATAGACTTTCAGTTGCTCCAATTGAAGTGCCTCCATTAAATAAAAGGGGTGAAGACATAGAAGATCTGATTTTTCATTTCTTAAATTTGTTGGCAAAAGATTTTGGAAATAATTTACTCAAACTTTCTTCTGAAACATTACTTATATTAAAAAGTTATGATTGGCCCGGTAATGTAAGACAGCTAAAAAATATTTTAGAATGGTTAAATATAATGTATGGAAAGCAAAAGGATTTTATTATTTCCCCTTCACATTTACCTCCTGAAATATTAGGTTATAATAATAAACAAGAAGATGTTCAAATTTCAAAACAATTAAGTTTATCTCTTAAAGAAGCTAGAAAAATTTTTGAGAAAAACTATTTAAAAGAACATTTAAAAAGATTTAAGGGAAATATTGCAAAAACATCTACATTTATTGGAATGGATAGATCAGCTTTACATAGAAAATTAAAAGAATTAGATATAGACATTAATATTTTTAATTGAATTAAATTAATTTGGAAATTTTATGAAACAAAAAGTTATAGTTTGTGGTGCTGGAAGAGTGGGTACTTCTATTACTGAGCATTTATCAAATGAAGGGTTTGATATTACTGTAATCGATTCAAACTCTGATGCTATTCAGCGTATAACAGAGTTATATGATGTTCAAGGAGTATTAGGTTTAGCATCTTATCCAAATGTACTAGAAGATGCAGGCATTATTGATACAGATCTTATTATAGCTGTAACTCAATCTGACGAGATTAACATTGCAGCTTGTCATGTTGCAAAATCAATTTTTGGCACTCCTACAATGATAATACGAATAAGATCAAAAGAATATCTTGATCCTAAATATTCAAATTATTTATTAAAAGATGTAGGTGTTAACAGAATAATATCGCCAGAAGATGAGGTTGCAAATGCTATAGTTAATCAATGGAGAACCCCAGGAGCTTTTGATGTGGCTGAGTTTGCTAGATCACTTGTTACTATGTTGGGCGTATCTTGTAAGGTAGATTGTCCAATACTTGATACACCATTAAGAAATTTAATTGACTTATTTCCAGATCTAAGTGTTACAGTAATGGCAATAATTAGAGGACCAAAATTAATTGTTCCAAGAGGTGGAGATGATACAATTTTGGCTGGAGACAGAGTTTATTTAGCTTGTCCTACTAATCAAATTAATAGAACTTTAAGTGCATTTGGTCATATTGAAACAACTGCAGAGAAAGTTACTATATCAGGAGCTGGTGCCATTGGAATTAGAGTGGCAGAAGAAATACATAAATTATCTCCTGAAACCAATCTTACAATTCTAGAAATTAACAAAGATAAGGCAAGACATGCTGCGGAAATGTTAGAATATGCAACAATAATTTCCGGAGATTCTTTAGATCCTGAAATAATATTAGAAGCGAGATTAGGTCAGGGTGAAACTTACATTGCAGCAACTAACAATGACGAAGTTAATATTCTTTCTTCATTATTATCTAAAAGATCTGGAGCATCGCATACTGTAGCCTTGATAAATCTACCTGTATTTATACCTCTTTTTAATTCATTAGACCTAGAAGGTGTTGTAAGCCCGCCAAATTTAACTGCGTCTTCAATTTTACAAGAAGTTAGAAGTGGTCAAATAGAACATGTTCATTCTATAATAGAAGAATTTGGTGAAGTTATTTCCTTTGAAGCTCTAAAATCATCATCTATAATTGGAAAGCCTCTTAAAAATATCAAATTACCAAATGATGTATCTTTAGGAGCAATTGTAAAAGATGATGAAAGTATAGTATCGCCTAGAGGTGATACAATTATTAATGCAGGAGACATAGTAGTTATGTTCGTTCCTGTAAAATCAATGAAAAAAGTAGAAGAGCTACTTTCAGTTAATTTGGATTTTTTTTAATGGCAAATATATCTTATGTAAATGGCTTATACTGCAATATACAAGAGGCTAAAATTAGTATAAATGATAGGGGGTATCATTTTGGTGATGCTGTATACGAAGTAATATTATATAGTAACGGTATTTTTTATGATTATGAAGAGCATATAAAAAGGTTATTTAATTCATTAAAATTGATAAATATTAAATTTCATTTATCAGAACAACAACTTAAAATAATCATTAAAAATCTATTCAAATTAAATAGAGTTAACTTTGGTAGTATCTATATTCAAGTTTCAAGGGGTGTAGCTGATAGAAATCATAGTTATTTTGGTCTTTGTTCTAAACCCGTTTTAACAATGATTGTTTCAAAGAAGAAAAATAATATTTCTGACGATATAAAAGGTGTAAAAGCAATTACTATGGTAGATAATAGATGGTCTAGGCCTGATATTAAGACAACTCAATTGTTACCAAATGTTTTAGCTAAAACCTTTGCTAATGAAAAAAATGCTTATGAGGGAATTTTTATTGATCATGAAGGCTATATAACTGAAGGATCTAGTTCTAATATTTGGATTATAAATAATAATAATGAAATCTTAACTCGTGAAATTGATGGAAAAATTTTATCTGGAATTACTAGAAAGACTATTGCTAAATTTGTTAAAAAGAATAATTTTAAACTATTAGAAAAAAAATTTACAAAAGACGAATTACTAAGATCCAAAGAAGTTTTTTTAACTAGTGCCTCTTCATTTGTTACTCCAATTATTCAAATAGATAACTTCAAAATTAATAATGGTATTGTTGGCAAAACATCAATTGAATTAAGAAATTTGTATTTCAAAAATTTTTGAATTAGTAATATTT
>CACBXG010000038.1 GCA_902543145.1 uncultured SAR116 cluster alpha proteobacterium
TGGCAAAGATATTACTATTGTCATAGCTGAGGAACCTGATATTGTTGATCCTTGCGAGGCTACAAGATCTGTTGTTGGAAAAATTGTAAAACAGAACGTTACTGAAACACTTACTGAAATAAATCCAGCTGATGGTTCTGTAACACCCAGACTTGCAACATCATGGAAACAAACAGATAATCTAACTTGGGAATTTAATATTAGAAAAGGTATTAAATTTCATGATGGTGAAGATCTAAATGCTCAGGCTGTTGTAAAATCAATTAACCGAGCATTAAACCCAAAGTATGATTGTGAAATTAGAACGAAGTTTTTTGGAAATATTAAATTAAAAGCTTCTGCAATAGGAAGTCATACTATATCAGTTAAAACTGAATCACCTCAACCTATTATGCCAGCTTTGATGGGTACAATGACTGTTGTAAGTCCTAACACTCAAGAGGCAAAAGGTGTTCGTGATCCTAAAGGAACTGGTCCATATTTATTCAATACATGGACCCCAGGTCAATCAGTTACCTTGAAAAGATTTGATGGATATTGGGGAGACAGGCCAGAAGTTGAGAATGCAACATATGTTTGGAGAAATGAGTCTGCAGTTAGAGCTGCTATGGTTAAAACTGGTGAAGCTGATATAGCCGCAAGTATTGGTGTTCAAGATGCTAATGATCCAAAAATGGATTTCAGTTACTTTAACTCAGAAACCTCCAGACTTAGGATTGATATGACAAGAGCTCCTTTAAACGACATTAGAGTGAGAAAAGCCATGAATTTAGCTATTGACCTCGATGGATTAATGGGAACAATTTTTCCTAAAGGCGTTGTCAAAATGACCCAGATTGTTGTTCCAAGTATTAACGGTCACAACCCAAATCTTAAGCCGTGGCCATATGATCCTGCTGAAGCAAAAAGATTAGTTAAAGCTGCTAAGGCGGATGGTGTGCCAGTAGATAAAGAAATTGTTTTGATTGGAAGATTAGGTATCTATCCTAATTCCACAGAAGCTATGGAAGCTATGCATGCGATGCTGACTGAAGTTGGTTTCAATATAAAAATTAAAATGATGGAAACTGCAGGATGGCTTAATTTTTTAAGTAGGCCTTATGCTGAAGACAGAGGACCAGCTTTACAACAAAGTCAACATGACAACAACAATGGTGATGCTGTTTTTTCCATGTTTAATAAATATGCATGTAAAGGTGCTCAATCTACAACATGTGACAAACAAGTAGATGCTTGGATTACAGAAGCAACAGCTGCTACTGGAATCAAGAGAAGAGACACTTGGCGCAAAGCACAAAAGAAATTGCATGAAGAAATTATACCTGATGTACAAATGTTTCATATGGTTGGATTTTCTCGTGTAAACCCTAGAATTAAATTTACGCCTACTATTTCTACAAATAGTGAAATTCAAATTTCACAGGTAAAATTTAATTAATATTACAAAAAATTAGTTTCCAACTAGATATATTTCTGGTTGGAAACGTTTTTTTTAAATACAATAAATTTATGAGACAATATTTATCTAAAAGAATTTTTTCTAGTATTTTAGCTATCACTGGACTTTTTGTGATGGTTTTTTTTCTAGCTCGTTTAACAGGTGATCCTGGACACTTATATCTACCTATAGATGCTCCATTAGAGGTTAGAAAAGAATTTTCTGAAAAACATGGATTTAATGATCCTATTTATATTCAATTTGGAAAATTTTTAGGAGACTTAACTGATGGTAACCTTGGTTATTCTCTTAGAAAAGAAAGACCCGCGATTGACATAGTTTTAGAAGCTATTCCAGTTACTTTGTCTTTAGCTGCTGTTGCAATGACAATAGCTCTAGTAGGTGCTATTTTAATTGGTTCTTTGGCTGCATATAGACCTAACGGAATTTTTGATAGAATTTCAAGAGTTGTTTCTTTAACTGCCGCAAGTGCACCAGATTTTTGGGTTGCGATAACAGCTATATTAATATTTTCAGTTTCTCTAGGATGGTTGCCTACTTCAGGAATTGGAGGAGTCCCATATTGGATAATGCCCATAGGTATTTTAGTCATAAGACCATTAGGACTTTTAGTTCAAGTTGTAAGGGGATCAATGATTACTGCTCTCAGTTCAGATTTTGTTAAAACAGCTAGAGCAAAAGGTGTAAAAGAAAAAGCAGTGATTTTTAAACATGCTCTTAGAAATGGTTTGTTACCTGTAATAACCGTCGCTGGTGATCAAGCTGCAGCTATTGCTAATGGTGCAGTAATTGTAGAAACAATATTTGGATGGCCGGGAATTGGTAAGCTCATGATAGATTCTATAATGCAAAGAGACTTTGCGGTTGTACAGGCCTCAATTCTAATTACAGCAATAGTTATACTTTCTATAAATATAATAATTGATATTGCATATGCAGTTCTAGATCCAAGAATAAGGCATAAATAAAATGCAATTAATTTTAGAAAAAAATCATTTAATGAATAAATTTAGAAAAATATTTTCTATGTTTATGAATGACAAGCTAGCTTTAATATCAATAATTTTTTTACTATTTATGGTTTTTTTAGCAATTTTTGGACCCTCTCTAATCAGTGAATCTTATACAAAAATGAATTTAAGACTTAGAAACTTAGAACCTTTTTCTTTTGATCATCACTTTATGTATTTTTTTGGGGCTGACGCACTAGGTAGAAGTATGATTGCAAGACTTATACTTGCTACACAAAACACAATGTTTATAGCAGGTAGTGCAGTGATTTTATCAATGACTTTGGGTGGGGTTTTAGGACTAATTTCAGGTTATTATGGTGGTAGAATAGGAAATTTAATTATGAGATTAGCTGACATAATTATGAGTTTTCCTTCACTTTTGTTAGCTGTTATTGTGCTATATATGTTTGATCCAGGCTTATTAAATTTAATTATTGTCCTGGCCTTTACAAGAATGCCTATATACATGAGAACTGCAAGAGCTGAGGTGCTTGAAATAAGAGAGAGGTTGTTTGTTTCAGCTGCAATATCAATGGGTGCTTCAAACCTAAGGATAATTTTCAAACATATCGCTCCGTTAACAATTCCAACACTGATTACGATTGCAACATTAGATTTTGCATTTGTTATGTTGGGCGAGTCAGCTTTAAGTTTTCTTGGTGTTGGGATACAACCTCCAGAAGTTACCTGGGGATTAATGGTGGCTCAAGGAAGGAACTACCTACAAATCGCGTGGTGGTTAGCGTTTTTCCCTGGTTTAATTATTATGTTAGTAGCTTTATCTTTAAATTTATTGTCTTCGTGGTTAAGAATTGTTTTAGATCCAAGACAAAGATGGCGTCTAGAAAACATTGGTGACAAAAGTGAGTAATGCAAATAAATTATTATTAAAAGTAAATAACCTTTCAGTTTCATTTGATACTACTGAAGGATCTTTTGATGCAGTAAAAGCGGTTAACTTTGAATTAAAAAAAGGTGAAACATTAGCAATTATTGGAGAGAGTGGATCAGGTAAAAGTGTTACAGCATCAGTGATAATGGGTATTCTAACTTGTCCTCCAGGAAAAATTAAAAGTGGCGAAGTATTATTAAATGACATTGACATATTAAAACTTTCAGATTCTGACAGAAGAAAATTAATGGGAAGTAAAGTGGCTATTATTTTCCAAGACACTTTATCTCATCTTAATCCAGTTTTTTCAGTAGGTTCTCAAATAGCAGAATGTTTCGAGGTACACAAAAATATCTCAAAAAAAGAGAGTTGGAAAAAAACAGTTCAATTATTAGAACGAGTTAGGATACCAAATCCATCAAGAAGGGCTAAAGATTTTCCGCATCAATTTTCGGGAGGGCAAAGGCAAAGAGTAATGATTGCAATGGCACTGGCTTTAGAGCCAGACATAATTATAGCAGATGAACCTACTACTGCGTTAGATGTTACAATTCAGGCTAAAATTTTAGAATTATTGGGTGAGCTTAGGGATGAAAGAAATATGGGTTTAATTTTAATTACCCATGATTTAGCTATTGCTGCAGAAATCTCTGACAAGGTGATAGTGCTTAATGAAGGTAAAATAGTTGAAAAAGGAACAACAAAGGATGTGTTCATTAACCCTAATCATGCTTACACAAGGCAGCTAATGAATTCTATTCCTGGGAAAATAGCTAAGCAGAAAAAGAAAATATCAAAAAAGTTTTCTGATCCAATCCTAGAAATAAAAAATATTTCAAAATTTTATGATACTACTGCTTGTGATGATGTAAGTTTTAATTTGTTTTCAAATGAAGTCCTTGGAATTGTTGGTGAGTCTGGTTCAGGTAAAACTACTATCTCTAATTTAATTTTAAGATTGGAAAGCCCCTCTAATGGTGAAATTTTGTATCATGGAAAAAATATTTTAAGTTTTAATAAAAATGATTTATTTAATTTTCGAAGGAAGGTTCAGGTAGTATTTCAAGATCCATATGCATCCTTAAATCCAACTATGAATATATTTGACATTATATCTGAGCCATGGGTAATACATTCAGACTTTTTACATAAAAAATTACATAAAAGTAAAGTATCAGATCTTTTAAAAAGCGTAGGCTTACATCCAGATGATGCAATCAAATTTCCTCATCAATTCTCTGGTGGACAAAGGCAAAGAATTGCTATTGCAAGAGCTTTGGCACTCAATCCAGAAATTATTATCTGTGATGAAGCAGTATCCGCTCTTGATGTTTCAATACAAGCTCAAATAATAAAATTATTATTAAATTTAAGAAATAAATTTTCGTTGTCATATATTTTTATTGCACATGATTTACCAGTAGTTAAGGATTTGGCTGATAGGGTTATTGTTATGAAATCAGGAAAAATTATTGAGCAAGGTGTAGTTGATGATGTTTTTAATTTCCCAAAAGAAAAATATACGAAAGATTTATTAAAAGCTAGCCCTTCAATAGAAAAGTTGATTAGTTAATTTATTAAAATTTGAAACAATGAGTATGGAATGAAGAATGAAGAATGAAGAACAAGTTTGGGAACTAGTGGAAAATAAAAAAGAAGAATTTATAAATTTTTCAGATCGAATTTTTGATACTCCCGAAATTTTATATCAAGAATTCAAGTCAGTATCAGAGCATACTAAAATGTTAAAAAAAGAAGGGTTTAAAATTACTGAAGGTATTTGTAATATGCCAACTGCTGTTATGGGTGAATATGGAGAAGATGGCCCAATTATAGCAATATTAGGTGAATTTGATGCATTGCCTGGCTTAAGCCAAGAAGCTGGAATTATTAAACAAAAACCATTAGAAAATACTAAAAATGGTCACGGATGTGGTCATAATTTGCTTGGTGCTGCTTCACTTCTTGCAGCCACTGCCATTAAGGACTGGCTATTAAAAAATAAAATCAAAGCTAGAGTAAGATATTACGGATGTCCTGCTGAAGAGGGTGGGGCTGCTAAGACTTATATGGCTAGAGATGGATTATTTGATAATGTTGATGTTGCCATATGTTGGCATCCAGCTACTTTCAACTCCGTTAACAAGCCAATTTCTCTTGCTAATTCAAGAATTGATTTTACATTTTTTGGTAAGGCAGCACATGCAGCTACTGCACCTCATCTTGGCAGAAGTGCTTTAGATGCAATTGAGCTAATGAATGTTGGCGTGAATTATATGAGAGAACATATGCCTGACTCAGCTAGAGTGCACTATGCTTATATGGACACTGGAGGTAATGCTGCAAACGTTATTCATGCTAAAGCAACTGTGAGGCATTTAATTAGAGCTTCAAATTTAATAGAACTCCGCTCTTTAGTTGAAAGAGTTTATAAAATTGCAGATGGTGCCGCTTTAATGACTGAAACAATAGTAGAAAAAAAGGTTTATAGTGGAGTTTCTAATTTATTGGGAAATGAGACTTTAGAAAGAATAATGCAAACTGAGTGGAATAAGTTAGGACCTGTGAAGTTTGATAAAGCTGATATAGATTTTGCTAATGAAATTCGTTCAACTTTTACAGAGACTGAGATTATAGATAGTTTTCAGAGAATAGGTATAAAAGCTCCCTTAGACCTGCCCTTATGTGATTTTGTTGCACCCTTAGATAGTACTAATAATGGTGGTATTGGTTCCACTGATGTTGGTGATGTTAGCTGGGTAGTTCCAACAGTCCAAGCTCGTGTAGCAACTTGTGCAGTAGGAACTCCATTTCACACATGGCAAACTGTAGCTCAGGGGAAATCTCCAGGAGCTCATAAAGGGATGATTCATGCTGCAAAAGTAATGGCATCTACTGCTTCTAATCTCATCAAAAACCCAGAAAAAATTATTAAGGCAAAAAAAGAATTTGATGACCAAATATCAAGAAACCCATATATTTGTCCTATCCCAGAAGGAATAATGCCTCCTATTTCAAAAGATTAATTATTCTTTTTA
>CACBXG010000039.1 GCA_902543145.1 uncultured SAR116 cluster alpha proteobacterium
AGATTGTCTTAGAAGTAAATAGTATCGGATATCTTCTTAATGTTTCTTCGAAAGTAATATCATCTTTAGGTGATATTGGTTCAAATTTGTCTATGTTCACTGACTTACAAGTTAAAGATGATAAAATTATAATGTATGGTTTTTTTAATCAAATTGACCAAACTATTTTTAGGTTATTACAAACTGTTCAAGGAGTTGGACCAAAAGCAGCGCTTTCTATTCTTTCTGCTCTTACTGTAGAAGAATTAATCTTAGCGATTTCCTCAGGTGATAAAGCCATGATTTCAAGAGCGGAAGGAGTGGGCTCAAAGGTTGCAGGTAGAATAGCAACAGAATTATTAGAAAAAGTTTCTAACCCTAATCTTATCAATATTGATCAAAATATAAATACCACTAAAAGTTCCCAAGAAAATTTAAATTTAGTAAATGAAATAAATCTTGGTGATACTCAAGTTGTTGAAGATGCCATTTCTGCTCTAGTTAATCTTGGTTTCACAAGAAGTGAAGTCTTTTCAATAATAATGAAAATAAAAAAAGAATTTACTTTGAAACAAAAAAGTAAAGACTTTACAGTTAGCAATATTATACCTTTAGCTTTAAATGCTCTAACTCAGGAGACTAAATGACTAGTGATGATGAAATAGATGAAAGGTTAGTAAACTCTGGTATAATTGATAATATAGAATCCAGTGATATTAGCCTCAGACCTAGACGCATTTCTGAATTTATTGGTCAACCACAAGTTCAAAAAAATTTATCAACTTTCATTTCAGCAGCTGGCTCTCGTAAAGAAGCTATGGATCATGTACTTTTATTTGGTCCCCCAGGATTAGGTAAAACTACACTTGCTCAGATAATTTCTATAGAACTTGGTGTAGGCTTTAGAGCTACCTCTGGTCCAATTATAAACAAAGCTGGTGATTTAGCAGCTTTGTTAACAAATTTGAAGCCAAAGGATGTTTTGTTCATAGATGAAATACATAGACTTTCTCCAAATATTGAAGAAATTTTATATCCAGCAATGGAAGATTTGCAATTAGATTTGATTATAGGCGAAGGACCTTCTGCAAGAACTATTAAAATTGATTTACCCCCTTTTACATTAGTTGGTGCAACGACTCGTTCTGGTCTTTTAACAACCCCTTTAAGAGATAGGTTTGGCATCCAAATTAGAATGGAATTTTATAATCCAAATGATTTAGTTAAAATTTTGCTAAAACAGTCTGAAAAGTTAGACGTCGATTTGCTTGAGAGTGGTGCTTATGAGATTGCTAGAAGATCTAGAGGCACTCCTAGAGTTGCTGGAAGATTATTGAGAAGGGTAAGAGATATTCTTTCCGTTTCTAAAACAAATATTATTGATCATAAATTTGCAGAAAATGCTTTATCTCAGCTAGATGTTGATTCATCAGGTTTAGATGCAATAGATAGAAAATATTTAAAAATAATTATAGAAAAATATCACGGTGGACCTGTGGGTTTAGACACTTTATCAGCAACTTTATCAGAGCAAAAAGATATGATTGAAGAAGTAATTGAACCATACTTATTACAGCGAGGATTAATTCAGCGATCCTCTAGAGGTAGATTTGTGTCAGCTTCAGGTTGGAGACATTTAGGTTTAAACCCTCCTAAAAATGCAATAGAGCAGATTGATTTGACAGATACATCTAAAAACTAAATTAATGAAATTAATATTAAACAAAAATCTCCAAAATCTTGATGGAATAATACAAGGTAATAAACATTACTACTATATAAAAGTATATTATGAAGACACAGATGCTGGCCAGATTGTTTATCATACTAATTATTTGAAATATTTTGAAAGGGCACGCACTTCTTTATTGAATTTGTTGAATATAGATCAAGTAGAGTTGAGTAAAATACATAATATAAACTTAGTTGTGAGAAAAGCTGATTTAACTTGGCACAAACCGGCACTATTTAATGATACAATTTTAATAAAAAGTTGCCTTAAATATGCCAAAAATACCAGTATAACAATATTTCAAGAAGCATTTAGTTTTTGTGAGATAGAAGAAAAAAATGAATTACTTGTATCGGGTACAATTCAGATTGTAGCAATAAATAAAGAATTTAAAGTAAAAAGAATTAATAAAATTTTGACGAGTAAATTTTTTCAAAACAAATAAATTAATTTTGTGAGGTTTTCATAATGAATCCAGACGTAAAAACAGAAGTAATATCAACTGGACCGGATTTAACTATATTAGGACTTTTTTTCCAAGCAGATCCATTTGTAAAAGGTGTTATGTTTCTTCTTATTTTTGCATCAATATGGTGTTGGGCAATTATAATTAATAAATATGCGCTTTTAAGAAATGAAAGAAAATCGTCAATGGAATTTGAAGATATTTTTTGGTCAGGCGTAAATTTAGATGATTTATACAAAGAATATTCGGAAAATATAAACAATTCTCAGGTAAGAGTTTTTATAAGTGGCATGAGAGAATTTAATAAAATCAATCATAGACAAACCTTGCCTAGCGCGAAACTAAAAGATTTTTTCCAAAAAATAAATAATTCTATGCATATCTCAATTAGTAGAGAGATTGAAAGATTAGAAAAAGGTATGAGTTTTCTTGGTTCAATTGGCTCTGTGGCGCCTTTTATTGGCTTGTTAGGTACTGTTTGGGGTATCGTTAATGCATTTCAATCAATAGCAATTAGTAATAATACAAGTCTTGCAGTTGTTGCACCTGGAATAGCTGAGGCTCTATTTGCTACAGCACTGGGTTTGCTGGCTGCTATACCAGCTGTTGCAGCATATAATAAATTTTCAAATGATTTAGAAAAATTATCTAATAATTTAGAGTACTTTTCTATTGAATTTTCAAATGTTTTATTACGTCAAGTCGAAGAAAACTAAATGTTAAATCGCATAAATAATAGAATGCACAAAAAAAATAGAGTTATTAGTCAGATTAATGTAACTCCGTTTGTTGATGTTATGTTAGTTTTGTTAATAGTTTTTATGATTACTGCACCATTATTAACAGTAGGAGTTTCTGTAGATCTTCCAAAAACCAAAGCTTCACAATTAAACTCCAAAGGTGATCCGATTATTATCAGTATTAAGAAAAATGGTGAATTATATATACAAGAAAGAGAGATTGATACTCTTCAATTATTACCTAGGCTTAAAGCCATTTCTTCTGGAAACAAAAATCTTAGGATATATGTTAGGGGTGATAAAGATGTTCCATATGGTTTGGTTTTAGACACAATTGCAAAAATTAAAAGTTCTGGTTTTAAGAAGGTTGCCTTAGTAGCTAAGTTGCAAGAAGGTTAAGATCATGATTAGGTCGACTTTTATTTCTTTTGGATTACATTCTTTTCTTCTTACATTAGCCTATTTTGGCCTGCCAGCCCTAAAAACTAAAGAACCTATTGAATTGCCAATTGATATTGTAGAAGACACTCCTATCAGTTCTAAAACTTCTTTAAAGTTAGGGGATACAAAAGAAAAAAAATTAAAAAAAATAAATAAAAAAATTGAGAAACTAGAACAAATTAAGAAAAATCCCCCGCCACCACCACCAATTCCATCAAAAAAAGAATTGGAAAAAAAGGAATTAGCTCTAAAAAAAGATAAAGAAATTAAAAAGATTGCTACATTAATTAAAAAAAAGCCAAAAATTGAGATAAAAAAAAAGAATAAGACTAAACCTCCAAAGATTGTAAAAAAACCAGAAAAAATAAAAAACAAACAAAAAGAGTATTTAGCTAAAGGTATACTTAAAACATTAACGAAACCTCAAGTTCAACAAGAAAAGGTTAAAAAGGATAAGAAAAATATTAACCAAGAAGTTTTGAAAAAGATTAAAACTATTGTTGGTAATTCTAACAGACAAGTCCAACAAACGGAAATAAAATTAAGTCAAACAGAATTAAACAGAATCCAAAATCATGTTCAAAAATTTTGGAAAATGTCCTATGGAGCGAGTGAAGTAAAAGCAATAATTACATTAAAGATAAGCACTAATACTGATGGGACAGTAATGAGTGTATCAATTTTTGATAAAACTCTTTATCAAAAAGATAAATTTTTTAGAGCAACAGCCGATGCTGCAAGAAGAGCAGTATTAGACAGTTCACCTTTGCCTTTACCTAAAGGAAAGGAAAAAAAGTTTCAAAATATATTAATGGACTTTAATACATCATTTATTAACGATTATTGATTGAATTTTTTTTATGATTGCCTTAATCCTGCCTTATAAGAGAACTACTAAATTAATTATTAATAAATCGAGGTTGGTTTTGAACAAAATTTTAAAGTTGCCTGTTTATCAGATAATCATTCTAATCATTTCACTCTTATCTTCACAAGCTTTTTCAGAAGATTTAAGAATTAAAATTAATTCTGGTCAAGTGGAACCGCTACCAATAGCTATAGCTAATTTCACAGGAGAAGAAGGTGGATCTAGTAAAATTGGAATGCAAATTTCAACAGTAGTTTCAAATAATTTAGTTGGTTCTGGACAATTTAAAGCTATTGAAAGTGCTGCTTTTATAGCACCTCCAACTAATCCTTCGGTGAGACCTAACTTCACGGATTGGACACCTTTAGGTATAAAAGCGTTAATTACTGGTTCGGTTAAAAATATTAATGACCAACAAATTGAGGTTGAATTCAGATTATGGGATGTAATTGCAGAAACAGACTTAATAGGTTTAAGATTATCAGTAAATTCTAAAGCATGGCGTAGGGTAGCTCATATCATTTCTGATGAAATCTTTGAAAGATTGTCAGGAGATAGTGGTTATTTTGATACTAGAATTGTTTATGTAGCTGAGTCAGGGCCTCAAAACAATCGTATTAAAAGACTTGCTATAATGGATCAAGACGGAGAAAATCATCAGTTTCTTACTGATGGTAGTTTTTTAGTACTTACTCCACGGTTTTCTCCTACCTCACAAGAAATTACATATCTTGCATATTTTAAAAATGAACCGAGAGTTTATATTTTCAATCTAGAGACAGGTCAGCAAGAATTATTGGGATCATTTCCAGGTATGACTTTCGCTCCCCGATTTTCACCGTCAGGTGAAAAAATTATAATGAGTCTAGCTGAAAAAGGTGTTACAGATATTTATACTATGGATTTAAATAATCAAGAAGTAAAAAGACTTACTAATAGTCCATCCATTGATACGTCTCCAAGTTTTTCACCCGATGGTAAAAAAATTATATTTAATTCTGATCGTGGAGGAACACAACAGTTATATATAATGGATTCTAATGGCAGAAATGTTAGAAGAATCTCATTTGGTAAAGGAAGATATGCAACCCCAGTTTGGGCACCAAAAGGAGAGCTTATTGCATTTACTAAAATGCTAAAAAATAAATTTTACATAGGTGTAATGTCACCAGATGGATCTGGAGAAAGATTGTTGGCACGAGGATATCTAGTTGAGGGACCAACTTGGGCGCCAAATGGAAGAGTTCTAATGTATTTCAAACAAGAAGCTCCTATTGATGACGGAAAAAGTGCTTCCGTAAATCTATTCAAAATTGATATTACAGGATTTAGAGAAACTAGGATAGTTACACCAACTGATGGATCTGACCCCGCCTGGTCACCATTATTGCCTAATTAAATATGAAGATTAAAAAAAGTTGAATTTTTAAATTAATTAAGGTAGGGTCTACCAAATTTGTAAATAATATTAGAATAAACAATAGCAGGTTTTAAGGAG
>CACBXG010000040.1 GCA_902543145.1 uncultured SAR116 cluster alpha proteobacterium
AGCATAACCAATCCTGACATTCTTAACCATTTTGCCTCACCACTTGAAATGAATTGGTCAACTATGACTTGAGCACCGTTAGCAAAGTCTCCAAATTGTGCCTCCCACATGACTAAGGCTGTTGGTTCAGTTAAAGAGAAACCATATTCAAATCCTAGCACGGAGGCCTCTGACAACGGTGAATCAATTACTTCAAATGTTTCTTGTTTGTCTTTTATATTATTTAATGGAGTGTATCTTTTTTCAGAAATTTGGTCTATGAAAACAGAATGTCTTTGGGAAAAAGTTCCTCTACCACTATCCTGACCAGACAATCTAACTGGATGACCCTCTAAAAGCAATGAACCAAAAGCGAGGTGTTCTGCAGTAGACCAGTCAATTCCTTCTCCACTTTCAATAGCTTTTTTTCGAGCATCTATAACTCTTGATAATTTTTTATTTATTTGAAAACCTTCAGGAACAGTGGTAATTGCCTCACCAATTTGTTTTAGCATTTTTGTTGAAACAGAAGTTTCCCCTCTTCTTGCATCACCATGAGCAGACCTTAGATTTGACCATTGTCCTTCTAACCAGTCTGCTTTATTTGGTTTGTAACTTGAGCCAGCTATGAATTCTTTTTCTAAAAACTTATTGTGATTCTCAACTTCGTCCTTAGCTTCCTTTTGGGTTATTATTCCTTGATTAATAAGCTTTTGTGCATAAATTTTACTAATACTATCATGAGAACCTATTGTTTTATACATTACTGGTTGAGTAAATGCCGGTTCATCACCTTCATTGTGACCATAACGTCTATAACTTATAATATCTAACACAACATCACATGCAAATTTTTGCCTGAATTCAGTTGCAATTCTGGAAGCATGAACAACAGCCTCTGGGTCATCTCCATTTATATGCATTATAGGAGCCATAACCATTTTAGCTACATCAGTACAATACGGACTTGAGCGAGAATAATTTGGGCTAGTTGTGAAACCAATTTGATTATTCACCACTATATGGATTGTTCCACCAGTCCTGTAACCTCTAAGACCTGAGAAATCAAAAGTTTCAGCCACTATACCCTGGCCTGCAAAAGCAGCGTCACCATGTAAAACAATTCCTAATACCGAGAGTCTGTCATTCGTATCATTATGTTGGTTTTGTTTTGCTCTAACTCTACCTATTACGACTGGTGCTACAACTTCTAGATGTGAAGGATTAGCTTGTAAAGATAAATGAACTGTTTTTCCGTCAAACTCTCTATCAGCTGAAGCTCCCATGTGGTACTTAACATCTCCAGAACCTCCTGCATCTTCTGGATTTGACTGGTTACCTAAAAATTCAGAAATAATTGCTCGAAAAGGTTTGTTTAAAATATTGTACAACAAGTTAAGCCTACCTCTGTGAGCCATTGCTATGACAACTTCTTTCATACCTAACTGACTGCCACGTTTCAATATTTGCTCTATTGCAGGTACTACTGACTCTGATCCATCTAGTCCAAATCTTTTAGTTCCTGCGTATTTTTTATGAAGAAATTGTTCAAAAGTTTCTGCTCCAACTAAACGTTCGTATATAGCCTTTTTACCTCTTTTGGTAAATTCTGTAGCATTACGTATAGACTCAATTCTTTCTTGTATCCATCCTTTTTGAGCTGGATCTTGAACATGCATGAATTCAATTCCAATTGATCCACAATAGGTTTCTTTGACTATTTCCATAATTTGTCTGAGGGTAGCCGATTCCATACCTAATACATTGTCTATAAATATAGGTCTGTCCCAATCATCGTCAGTAAATCCATAAGTTTTAGGATCTAGTTCAGGATGAACGTTTTGTTCTTGTAAATTAAGGGGGTCTAATTTAGCTAAAAGATGTCCATTTATTCTATATGCTCTAATAAGCATAATAGCTCTAATTGAATCAGTCGTTGCCGCCCTCAAATCAGTTGCAGATAAATTACCTTTTCCAGCTATTCCTCGAGCAACAGCTTTTACACTCTCAACAGTATCTACGGCTCCAACAACTTTGCTATTCTTTTTAGCCCAGCTAGGACCCTCATCTAGTAATTTGTCATCTGCGTTCGTTTTAAACCATAAATCCCATTCTTTTGGAACTGAATTTGAGTTTGCTTTCCATTCTTTATACAAATCATTAATGAAGGTAGCATTGGCACCAGAAAGAAAGCTTTGATCAGAGCTTTGGTCGTTCATGGTTTGATAGTCCTTTTAAAATGTAATATGACTAAATTACAATAAACAAAAACTTAAAATTAAATCAAGTTATTTCCATTCTTCTATTGCTTTTACAACAGCTTCACCCAAACCCGATGGAGATTCTGACATTATAAAACCACAGTCACTCATGACTTTAACCTTGGCATCTGCGCCTCCACTTCCACCACTAACTATTGCACCGGCATGACCCATTGTTCTTCCTGGAGGAGCAGTTTTCCCAGCAATGAAACCTGCAATTGGTTTTTTAATTTTATGATTTTTATAGAAATTTGCTGCCTCTTCTTCAGCATTTCCACCAATTTCACCAATCATTAATATTGCTTCTGTCTGGTCATCATTAAGAAACATATCTAAGCAATCTATAAAATTTGTTCCATTAATTGGATCACCACCAATGCCAATACACGTTGATTGACCTAAACCAGCAGCTGTAGTTTGTGCAACAGCTTCGTAAGTTAACGTACCAGACCTAGACACAATTCCTATTTTACCTGGAGCATGAATATGTCCTGGCATAATTCCAATTTTACATTGATCAGGGGTGATTACACCTGGGCAGTTAGGACCTATAAGTCTGGAGTTAGACTGTTTTAAAAACTGTTTAACTTTGATCATGTCTTGGACTGGTATACCTTCTGTGATACAGATTATTAGGGGTACTTTAGATGCTATCGCCTCTAATATTGAATCAGCCGCAAAAGGAGGAGGGACATATATGACAGTTGCATCCGGATTTACTTCGTCAACGCACTCTTGGACAGTATTAAAGACAGGGAGGTTTAAATGTTTAGTACCACCCTTACCCGGCGTAACCCCTCCAACCATTTTAGTACCGTATGCAATCGCTTGTTCTGAATGAAAAGTTCCTTGACCTCCTGTAAACCCCTGGCAAATAACTTTTGTATCTTTGTTGATCAATACAGACATCTAGCTAATCTCCTTTAACAGCACTAACAATTTTCATTGCCGCTTCATCTAAGTCATCAGCAGGTATGATTTTCAATCCAGAATCTCTGAGAATCTGTTTACCTTCTTCTACATTTGTACCAGCCAATCTTACAACCAAAGGTTTGGATAATGAGAGTGTTTTAGCAGCAGCAACCACACCACTAGCAATGATGTCACAACGCATTATACCTCCAAAAATATTTACCAAAATACCTTCTACAGCCTCATCCGATAAAATAATTTTAAAAGCTTCAGTAACTTTTTCTTTAGTAGCGCTTCCTCCAACGTCTAAGAAGTTTGCTGGAGACGCTCCTTTTAGTTTAATGATATCCATTGTAGCCATGGCAAGACCGGCACCATTTACTAAACAGCCTATTGTTCCATCAAGTTTTATATAGGCTAAATCAAATTTGCTTGCTAAAATTTCAGCAGGATCTTCTTCAGTTTCGTCTCTTAAAGACAAAATATCAGGGTGTTTAAATAAAGCATTATTATCAAAAGACATTTTTGCATCTAAAGCAATTAGATTATTTTCAGAAGTTAATACAAGTGGATTTATTTCTAAAAGACTCGCATCTTTTTCAGTAAAAAGTTTGTATAACTGATTAAAAAATATACCTGCTTGTTTAAAACTAGATCCTTCTAATTTAAGTTCATTCGCTATTAATCTTGAATGGAAAGGTTGAAAGCCGATTGTAGGATCTATGTTGAATGATAAAATTTTCTCAGGAGTTTCTTTTGCTACTTGTTCAATGTCCATACCACCTTCAGTAGATGCTATTATTGAAACTCTACTAGTAACTCGGTCTATAACCATAGAAAAGTAATATTCAGCACTTATATCACATCCATCCTCAATATAGAGTCTTTGAACTAGTTTTCCTTCAGATCCTGTTTGATGAGTAATTAATTTTTTTCCCAGAATTGCCTCAGCTGAGTTTTTAACTTCATCTAAATCTTTTACAACCTTTACACCACCAGCTTTACCTCTTCCACCAGCGTGTATTTGAGCTTTAACTACAAAGACTGGCCCAGGTAAGTTTTTAGCTGCTTTCATAGCTTCATCAGTTGTAAATGCTACGTATCCAGTAGGCGTAGGTATATTATATTGTCTTAATAACTCTTTCGCCTGGTGTTCATGAATATCCAAAACTTAAACCTCTCTGTTCTTAGCTTATGATGCTTCAAACTTTGAAGCAACTTCATTTAATTGCTTCACAGCTGAAACAGAATGATTGAACATGTTTTTTTCTTCAGAAGTGAAACTTATTTCAACAATCCTTTCCACACCATTTTTACCAATGATGACTGGCACTCCTACATACAATCCATTTAAATTGTAGTGTCCATCAACATAAGCTGCACATGGCAATAATTTTTTCTTATCTTTTATATAGGAATCAGCCATCTCAATGGCTGATGATGCAGGAGCGTAGAAAGCAGAGCCTGTTTTTAGTAATCCAACTATTTCGGCTCCACCGTCTCGGGTTCTCTGTACAATCTGATCTATTTTTTCCTGGGTGCTCCATCCCATTTTCACTAAATCTGGCACAGGAATTCCTGCAACTGCGGAATATCTTGCTAAGGGAACCATTGTGTCTCCATGCCCCCCTAGTACAAAGGCCGTTACGTCACTTACTGAAACGTCAAATTCTTCTGCTAAAAAATGTCTAAATCTGGCAGAATCTAATACACCTGCCATACCAACTACCATATTAGTCGGCAGCCCAGATGCCCTTTGTAAAACTCCAACCATAGCGTCAAGCGGATTAGTTATACAAATTACAAATGCTTTTGGACAATTGTCCTTTATTCCTTTACCAACTTGTTTCATAACTTTAGTGTTGATCTCAACTAAATCATCTCTGCTCATACCCGGCTTCCTTGCAACACCAGCAGTTACAATTACTACATCACTTTCCTTGAGATCTTTATAATCATTTGAACCAATCATTTTACTGTCAAAACTCTCAACTGGTCCTGATTGGGCAAGATCTAAAGATTTTCCTTGAGGAATACCCTCTGCGATGTCAAATAGTGTTACATCCCCAAGTTCTTTAATTGCAGCTAAGTGTGCAAGAGTTCCTCCAATGTTTCCTGATCCAACCAAGGCTATTTTATTTCGCATATCGCTTTCCATTAATTTTTATTGAGTTAATTTATTAATCTAAATTTAAATTGTTATTATTGTCTAATCTTTTAGACTTTT
>CACBXG010000041.1 GCA_902543145.1 uncultured SAR116 cluster alpha proteobacterium
ATAATTGAGTAATGCAGATAACATGAACTTATCTTTAGTCTCGCCAGAAAATAATTTAGGTAGATACTTAGATCATATAAAAAAATTTCCAATGCTTGAAGCTAGTGAAGAGTATTTACTTGCAAAAGATTGGATTGAAAAACAAGATACTAAATCTGCTCATAAACTTGTTACTAGTCATCTAAGGCTTGTAGCTAAAATAGCTATGGGCTACAGAGGTTATGGTCTTCCAATTGCCGATCTTATTGCAGAAGGTAATATTGGGATGATGCATGCAGTTAAAAAATTTGATCCAGAAAAGGGTTTTAGGCTGGCTACATATGCAATGTGGTGGATTAAGGCAGCTATCCAAGAATTTGTGCTGAGAAGTTGGTCTCAAGTAAAAATTGGAACTACTGCAAGTCAAAAAAAGTTATTTTTCAACTTAAGGAAAATAAAAGGCAAAATTAATGCTTTAGAAGACGGTGATCTTACACCTAACCAAGTTAATCACATTGCAAAATCTCTTGACGTTTCTGAAGATGATGTTGTTAGTATGAATAGAAGAATGTTAGGTGGTGATCATTCTCTTAATGCACAAATAAATCGTCAAGATGGAGAAGAAGCTGAATGGCAAGATATGCTCACCGACGAAAGAGACAATCAAGAAACTCAATATGTTAATCACCAAGAAAAACAAATTAGAAATAAAATGATGTTAGAAGCTCTTGATTATTTAAAACCTAGAGAAAAAGACATTATAATTAAAAGAAGATTGACTGAAAATCCTAAAACATTAGAAGACTTATCTCAAGAATACAAAGTTAGTAGAGAAAGAATAAGACAAATTGAGACTAGAGCATTTGAAAAACTTCAAACGGCTGTTAAATCTAAAGCTAAAGAGCTGAAGTTAATTGAATTAAATGAAGTCTAGCCTGATTTAAAAGGATCCTTCATAAAAATAGTATCAGATCTTTCTGGACTGGTAGATATTAAAATTATTTCACATTTTATAAGTTCTTCTATTTTTTTTATATAAATTTTAGCTTCCTCAGGAAGATCATTTATATTTCTTACACCGGCAATACTTTTCTTCCATCCTTTAATGACTTCATATATAGGTTTTATCCGCTTTTGTTCTTTTTCTGCTGAAGGTAAGTAATTGATAGTTTTACCATTTAGATAATATCCAGTACAAATCTTAATTTGATCAAATCCATCTAAAACGTCTAATTTAGTTAAGGCAATACCTTTAACACTAGATAAAGATACAGCTTGTTTAACTAGAACAGAATCAAACCATCCACATCGTCTTTGTCTTCCGGTAACCGTTCCAAATTCATGTCCTTTTTTACCTAACAATTTTCCATCTTTACCTGTATCTTCTGTAGGAAAAGGACCTGATCCAACTCTTGTAGTATAAGCTTTGGTTATACCTAACGTATAGTCTATATCTGTTGGTCCTAAACCTGATCCCATGCCTGCCTGTGAGGCAGTGGTATTACTGCTAGTAACAAAAGGGTAGGTGCCATGATCTATATCTAAAAAGGTACCTTGAGCCCCTTCAAATAGGATATTACATCCAATTTGATTGTATCTGTTAATTAAAAGCCAAGAAGGCTGAACATATGATTTTAAGGTTTGCCCTAAATCCAAAAGGTTTTCCAAAATATCCTCTGGGTCAAGTTTTTCTTCACCCATAGCTCCTAACCATATATTATGAAAGCTGTATAATTCTTTGAGTTTAGAAAATAATTCATCTTTATCAAAAAGATCACATATTCTTAAACCTCTTCTACCAACTTTATCTTCATAGCAAGGACCAATACCTCTTCCAGTAGTTCCTATCTTTTCAGTATTTTTTTTATTTTCTCTTAATTGGTCTATAACTTGATGTATAGGTAGAATTAAAAACGCAGAGTCTGAAATAATTAGATTTTCAGAGGATATTTTAATATTTTGATTTTTTAGTTCATCAATTTCTTTTTTTAAATGGAAGAGATCTATAACCACTCCATTACCAACTAAGACAACTGTATTGTTTCTAACAATTCCACTTGGTAACAAGGACAATTTAAAAATTTTTTCATCAACAACTAGGGTATGCCCTGCATTATGCCCACCTTGAAACCGAACAACTAAATTAGCTTTTTCTGATAACCAATCAACAATTTTACCTTTACCTTCATCGCCCCATTGTGTTCCAATAACAACTACATTACTCATAAAATATCCCTTAAATTTCTTATTATTTGACTATTTTTCTAATTTAACGATCTTTTTATTTTCCCATATAAATTGACATTTTAGATTAAAAGCATCCTTTTTTAGATCAGAGGTTAAGTTATTTCCAAAAACAACTCTATAACCTTTACTTATAATGTGATCTGCATCATTTATATTTAGATAAGGTACATACACTAGACTTCTATCTGTACTAGATTTTGAATTAGAATAAATTTTTTCAGTATAAATTGTACATCCAATTGCTGTTTCACCATTTAAAGTTTTGTATCTTCCACCTTTAGCTATTTCACCTTTTAGATTTTCAGAAAAAATTGTAAAGGATAATCCAGTATGATAATTAAATCCTCTGTTTTCAAGTGGATCAATTGAAATCTTTATAGATGAATCATTTTTAACAACTATATCAATAACTCCTAAATAATAATCTCTTACATCATTAATAAAACCTTCTAACTTTAATTTACTTAAAAAGTTAGAAGCTGATGAATAATCGCCAGAGGATTCCATTAGGTCTAATATAATTTTAGAGTAATTAAATTTTAATTTTTTTAGACTTTTTTTATCTCTTAAGTCTATTGCTTTGTTAATTTCTTCTTTTAAAGAAGATGAAAGATCTTTTAAAAAATACTCTCTTAAAAAAGGTAAGTTTATATCAATTGTTATATTTTCAATATCAATTGATTTAAGTGCTTTTATACAAATAAGAATAATTTCAGCATCACAAAATTCATTTTCTAATCCAATTAATTCTGCACCAACTTGTGTCTTTTGACGCTCAGTATTAAAACTATCACCTTTTACTCTTAAAACATCACCAGAATAAGACAATCGGAGTGGACGTGCTAAATGAGATAATCTTGTGGAAGCTATTCGAGATATTTGAGCTGTTACATCAGATCTCAATGCCATCATTTTTTGTGATAAAGGATCCATAATTCTAAAAGTAGAATCCTTTAACATAGTTCCAGGACCATCAGATAATAGAGATTCTTCATATTCAACCAAAGGAGGTTTAACTCTCAAATAGCCATAATTAGAAAACACATCCAGCAGATTTTCAATTTTTTTTGCTTGAACCTGAGCTTTAGGATAAAGAACATCGCTTAATCCTGCAGGCAATAGTCCTTTTTGAATATGCGATCCGGTCATTCCTAGTACCTAAATTATGAAATTTATATTTTATATACCAAAGTTCTAAATGTATCTAATAAATCTTTGAAAGAATTACTATTTATTTACCTTCAAAATTAATTGAATTAACTCTTGCAACTTGTGGTAAATTTCTTATTTCAGATAAAATATCACCATCAATCTCCCCATCTATCTCTACCAATGCTATTGCTTCTCCTCCTATATTCCTTCGTCCTAAATGGAAAGAAGCTATGTTAATATTATTATTTCCCAACTTATTTCCTAAATCACCAATGAAACCTGGTTTATCATAATTTCTAAGATATAAAGCATTTTTGGGAAATTCTGATTCAATTGAAATACCTTGAATGTTTACAATTCTTGGTTTATTTCCAGCAATTAAAGTACCAGTAATTGTTCTTTCACCATTGTCATGTTTAATAGTAATTTTAAGCAAAGTTTCATAATCACATCTTCTTTCATGCTTAATTGTTGATAAATTAATACCTCTACTTGAAGCAATTGTCGCTGAACTTATATTGTTAACAGCAGCTGATGAAGGCTCTAAAATACCTACTAATGCGCTTGCCATTAAAGGCACGTCAAGAAGGTTTGATGCTTTACCTTCTAATTCCAATTTTACACTTAATATACCCTCTTGTGTAACCTGTCCTAAAAATGATCCCATCAGATAAGCTAACCTAACATAAGGCTTAAGAATTGGCGCTTCCTCTGCAGACACGCTAGGATAGTTGAGAGCATTTACCACAGCTCCCGTATTGAGATAATCTGACATTTGTTGAGCTATTTGAATAGCAACATTTTCTTGTGCTTCTAATGTAGCTGCACCTAAATGTGGGGTTGCTACAAAATTAGGAGCATCAAATAAAATATTTTCTTTAGCAGGCTCTTCTGTGAAAACGTCGAAAGCAGCACCTGCCAAATGGCCTGTTTCTAGTGCGGCTCTACAAGCCACTTCATCAACCAAACCTCCTCTAGCACAGTTTATTATCCTTGATCCTTTTTTCATCAAACTAATTGCTTGTGATGAAATTATATTTTTAGTGTCTTCAGTTAGAGGCGTATGCAAAGATATTATATCTGAATTACTAAGTAAGTAATCCAAATTTACTTTCTCAACACCTAATTCAGAAGCTTTTTCTTGTGTAAGAAATGGATCAAATGCCAAAACCTTCATTTTGAGACCCAAAGCTCTACTTGCCACAATTGATCCTATATTTCCACAACCAATTAATCCTAAATACTTACCATTTATTTCAGTACCATTAAACTTAGATTTTTCCCATTTACCTTGTTTAGTTGAACTATCAGCCTGCGGTATCATCCTCACGAGTGACATCATTAGAGCTATGGCATGTTCAGCAGTAGTAACTGCATTCCCAAATGGTGTATTCATTACAATCACCCCATTTTTAGTTGCAGCTAATTTATCAATATTGTCTGTTCCTATACCAGCACGACCTACAATTTTTAAATTTTCTGCATTCTTAAAAA
>CACBXG010000042.1 GCA_902543145.1 uncultured SAR116 cluster alpha proteobacterium
GTTGCTTGGCCTTTAATTGACCAAATGAATCCAGCTGCAGATACTTTAGCCTTAGCATCTACAGAGGTAGATTTGTCTTCTCTAGAAGAAGGACAAGCCATAACTGTAACTTGGAGAGGTAAACCAGTATTTGTTCGCCATAGAACACCTGAAGAAATTAAGTTAGCAAAAGAAGTTTCTTTAGATGAAATGAGACACCCTGAAACGGACGAAGAAAGAGTGCCTAATGAAAAATTTATTGTTTTAGTTGGTGTTTGTACACATTTAGGATGCGTTCCACTTGGTCAAAAATCTGGTGATGTAAAAGGGCAGTATGGTGGATGGTTTTGCCCTTGTCATGGATCTCACTATGATCATTCTGGTAGAATTAGAAAGGGACCAGCACCTACTAATTTAGAAGTACCTTCTTATAAGTTTTTGTCAGATAACATAATCAAAATTGGTTAAATTTTTATTTTAGGAGTAATAATTGTCAAAGTCTAAGTTTAAAAACCCAGTAGTAAAATGGATTGATCATAGATTACCTGTGTTTTCTTTTATGGATCATGAACTAAATCATTATCCAACACCAAAAAATTTAAATTATTTTTGGAATTTTGGTTCTTTAGCAGGTTTTGCTTTAGTAACAATGATAATTACAGGAATTGTTTTGTCTATGAATTATACAGCTCATGTTGATTACGCTTTTGATTCTGTTGAAAGAATTATGAGGGACGTTAATCATGGTTGGCTAATAAGGTATATTCATATGAATGGAGCGAGTTTTTTCTTCATTGTAGTTTACATTCATATTTTTAGAGGTTTGTATTATGGATCATACAAAGCTCCGAGAGAACTTTTATGGATCTTAGGTGTTTTAATTCTCTTGCTTATGATGGCTACAGCTTTCATGGGATATGTTTTACCATGGGGCCAGATGAGTTTTTGGGGTGCTACAGTGATTACTAACTTATTTTCTGCTATTCCACTTGTTGGTGAAAGCATAGTTACTTGGTTGTGGGGAGGTTTTTCAGTTGATAATTCTACTTTAAATAGATTCTTTTCTCTTCATTTTGTTTTGCCATTTGTAATAGTAGGGGTTGTAATACTGCATTTAGTTGCATTACACCGTTTTGGTTCAAATAATCCAATCGGTATTGATGTAAGAGGTACACAAGATACCGTCCCTTTTAGTCCTTATTACACAATTAAAGATTTGTTTGGTTTAAGTGTATTTCTATCATTTTTCGCAGCAGCAGTGTTTTTCTTTCCAAATTTTATGGGTCATCCAGATAATTATATTGAAGCTAATCCGATGGTCACACCTGCTCATATTGTGCCTGAATGGTATTTTCTACCCTTTTATGCAATTCTAAGAGCTGTTCCGGACAAGCTTGGTGGAGTACTTTTTATGTTTGGCGCAATCGCTGTTTTGTTTATTTTGCCTTGGTTAGATAGATCACCAGTTAGATCATCTCAATTCAGACCTATATTTAAGATTTTCTTTTGGATACTTTTTTTAGACTGTATCTTATTAGGTTATTTAGGTGCTATGCCAGCTGAAGGTATTTATGTAATATTATCTAGAATAGCTACAGCTTATTACTTCTTCCACTTCTTAATTTTATTTCCATTGTTACCCTATATAGAAAAAACAAAACCACTTCCTATTTCTATATCTGAACCAGTTTTAGGTGGAGGAGCAACTGCTTCTGCTTTCGCAATGAGGGAGAAAAAATAGATGATTAAGGGCTCATCATGTTTTTTTTCCAATAATATATTCAAACTTTTATTTAGTTTGGTAATAATTTGTTCATCCAATTTTTCATTGGCCGCAGGTGAAAAAATAAGTTACCCACAGCTAAATTGGACTTTCTCTGGAATTCTAGGTACTTTTGACAGAGCATCGCAGCAAAGAGGGCTTCAAGTTTATAAAGAGGTATGCTCAGGGTGTCATGGCATGAGACTTTTAGCGTATAGAAATTTAAAATCAATTGGTTACAATGATGACGAAATTAAAGCATTTGCAGCAGAAAATAGTGTCAACACTATTAACGATGATGGTGAAGTTGTTGAGAGACAAGCTAGGCCAAGTGACAAATTCGTATCACCTTACCCAAATGATAAAGCTGCAAGAGCTGCAAATGGTGGTGCATATCCACCAGATTTATCGTTAATCGTAAAAGCCAGACCTGATGGTGCAAATTATTTACATGCTCTTTTAACAGGTTATGTAGACGCACCTGCTGAAAAAAAAGTCCCTGATGGCATGTATTATAATAAATATTATTCAGGAAATTTGATAGGTATGCCTCAACCCCTTTATGATGATGGAGTTGAATATGCCGATGGAACTAAAGCTACTCCTGATCAAATGGCAAAAGACGTCACAGCTTTCCTTGCATGGGCTTCTGAGCCTGAGATGGAAGATAGGAAGCGATTGGGTATATCAGTCATGCTATTTTTGTTATTATTAACTGCTTTATCTTATTTTGCCATGAAACAGATTTGGGCTCCTATAAAAAATCAATAATTTAAGTTAAATTTTCTTGTAAAAATTTTAATGTTCTATCAAGTGCAATTCTTGCACAGGATTTATTATATTGGCTTCTATGGTCACAATTAAAACCATGGTCAGCAGGATAGGTGTATGTATGAACTTCAGGTCTTTTTTCCTCAAAAATTTTAACATCTTTTATTGGTATTCCCTTATCAAGTTCACCAAAATGGGTTAAAACATTGCATTTTGGTTTTAAATCTCTAAGTTTTGGAATATCCCCACCATAGTAGCAAACAGAAGCTGAGAGGTTGGAAGCCTCACATCCAACTCTCCAAGATAATGATCCACCCCAGCAATATCCTATTGCACCCACTTTCCCAGCCGAGGATACTACAGAAATACTAGCCTCTATATCTTTTAAGGCGTTATTATCACACAACTCTTTTAATTCTCGTCCTTTTGATACACCATTTTCGTCATAATTTAAGGTTACATTTTTTTCAACCCTGTCAAACAATGAAGGTGCAATACATAAATACCCTTTGCTAGCATATAAGTCTGTTACTTCTTTAATATGTGTGTTTACACCAAAAATTTCTTGTATAATTACAATTCCTGCTTTTGGTTTCCCCAAAGGTTGAGAAATGTAAGCTGAGAATTGATGATTATCTTTTGCTGTAATTTCTATAATTTCATTCATAATTTAGCTCCAATCAAACATTAAATCTAAAATGAAACACATCTCCATCTTTAACAATATAATCTGCACCTTCGACTCTCATACGTCCAGCATCTTTTGCTGCTTGCTCGCTTTTGAAATTTAAATAATCATCATAAGATATTGTTTCGGCGCGAATAAATCCTTTTTGAAAATCTGTATGAATTATACCGGCAGCTTCTGGTGCAGTTGAGTTGTTTTTTATTGTCCACGCTCTTGTTTCTTTAGGACCAACTGTAAAAAAATGTGATTAGATCAAGAAGGCTAAATCCTGTTCTTATTAATCTATTCAGTCCAGACTCTTCCAAATTTAAATCTTTGAGAAATTCTTTCTTTTCAGTTTCTTCTAAAATTGAAATTTCAGATTCTATAGAACCTGAAATTATTATAGCGTCACAATTTTCAGTTTTAGCTTTGTTAAATATGTTCTTAGTAAAGTTGTTTCCATTGGAGGCATCATCTTCACTGACGTTGCATGCATAAAGAACTGGCTTTGATGTTAGTAGATTAAATGTTTTTATTCTTGTCCTTTCTTCATCAGTCAAATTTGCTAAACGAAGTTGAATGCCATCAGATAAAAATTCAGTTAATTTTGTCATTAATATTAAATCATTTTTAGCATCTATATCATTAGATTTAGCTTTTTTTGACAAGTTTTGAATTTGTCTTTCCAAACTTTCTAAATCAGCTAACATCAATTCAGTATCTATGGTTTCAGTGTCTCTTAGCGGGTTTATAGTATTATCTACATGTGTTATATCGGTATTTTCAAAGCATCTAACCACATGCATAATTGCATCAACCTCTCTTATATGAGATAAAAAATTTATTCCCTAATCCTTCACCTTTACTAGCGCCACTTACAAGTCCAGCAATATCTACAAATTGCATCTGTGCAGGAATAGTTTTTTGAGATTTAGCTAAATTAGAGAGTAAATTTAATCTTTTATCAGGAACAGATACAATGCCAGAATTAGGCTCTATTGTACAAAAAGGATAGTTTGCAGCCTCTGCTAACGAGGTTTCTGTAAGAGCATTAAATAAGGTAGATTTCCCTACATTTGGTAAGCCTACAATTCCACATTTAAAACCCATTGATGCACCTATACATTTTTATCTGAAAAACCATTTTGACTATTAATTAAATATATAATCATTTCAGAAACATAATTGATTGTGTTATCAAGCCATTGATCTTTTTCATTAGATGTGAAATCAGAAAGTACCCAATTTGATATGTTTTCATCAACATTTTCTTCATATATTTTTGATGGTCGAGATACCCCAACCCTAATTCTATTATAGTTTTTACCAATCAATTTATCTATACTCTTCAGGCCATTGTGTCCATTATGACCACCGCCATTTTTTACTTTGACACGCCCTTGATCGAGATCTATTTCATCATGTATTACATAAATATTATTTATATCGATATCGTAAAAGCTTTTAATTTCTTTTAGAGCTATACCTGAATAATTCATGAATGTAGTTGGTTTAAGTAAAAAAAGTATATTTTTATTTAACTCAGATTTAGAAAATTCAGACTTAAATTTTTTTGAGAAT
>CACBXG010000043.1 GCA_902543145.1 uncultured SAR116 cluster alpha proteobacterium
TGGTTTAGATGGTGTCAAAAAAGAAATTAGTACCAGGTACGATTTTAAAGGAAGTATGTGCGGAGTAGAGCAACAAGAAGATAAGATTATAATTAGAGCTGATGACGATTTAAAAAGAAAGCAAGTAGAAGATCTTATTATTACTCACTTTACTAGAAAAAAGGTGGATACAGGCGCGTTGGAATTCGAAAAACCAGAAGCTGCATCAGGTAATTCCATCAGACAAATTATATTAATCAAACAAGGTATTGATAGAGAAGTAGCTCAAAAGATAGTGAAGGCAATTAAATCTTCAAAAAGTAAAGTGCAAACATCCATCCAAGGAGATGAAGTTAGAGTTTCAGGGAAAAAAAGAGACGATCTTCAAGCGGCAATTAAATTAATAAAAGAATTAAATATTAAGCATCCATTACAGTATGAAAATTTTAGAGACTAGAATTTAATTATTTTTGCTCTTTTATCTCTACTTCCCCATGAAGATGAATTCACTGCGGTAAAAAATTTAAGTAAATGATTATTAAATAAATCTGGTTCTTCTAAGTTGATTGTGTGCCCTGTTTTAGGAACTATTAACAAACCAGATGTCTTAATAGTTCTTTTCAAATACAAACCTACTTCTAGACACATATCATCCTCGTCACCGTTTATAATAAGTGTTGGACAAGTAATACCTCTTATTTTCTCTTCTAAAGAATATAAGTTAGGTCTTTTATTCTGAACTCCCAATAAAGTATTGGCTGAACCGACAGGATCATGTTTTATTAGTTGGTCATTAAATAATTGCCAACCTTTTGGATCTTTATTTTGAAATTGAACTCTAGAAGGACCTAAAGCATATTCTGATCCAAATTTATCCATTCCCTCATTTAAAATAATTTTTGCACTATCCAAAGAAATACTTGAAAAGTCTGCTTCTTTATTAAAACTTGTTTTATCAATTGGTATGGCACCATATCCACAACCAGCTATTACCAGACTTAATACTCTATCTTGAGCATTAATTCCTAAATGAAGTGTTGCAAATCCTCCCATGGATAAACCAACAATGTGAGCTTTCTCAATTTTCAGATTATCCATCACGCTTAAAATATCGCGCCATGCTCTTTCCTGGCTATAACTGCTTTCGTTATCTGGAACTTCAGAAGGTGGGTATCCTCTAGCACAAAATGATATGCATTGATAATATCTGGATAAATAATTAATCTGAGGTTCCCAACTCCTATAATCACCAGCAAATTCGTGAACAAAAATTATCGGCTCACCTTTACCAATAGACTCATAAAATAATTTTACATCATCATTAGTTTTTATAAATGACATTTATAATTCCCCATTATAATCTAGTTAGGATATAGTACTCAAAAGCAATTCCAAATTTTGTTGGTCTTTAAATATGGATATTTATCACCTTTTAAGTTCAGATTTTACTTCAATTTTGATTACATTAAAGTTAGCTATTGTTACTTGTTTTTTTCCTTGCCTTAATAGGTACCCCTTTAGCTTATTTTTTAGCATTTAAGTCAAAAAAGACCAAACCATTTATTGAAACAATAGTAACACTACCACTTGTGTTACCACCGACAGTTATTGGCTTTTATCTAATTGTATTTTTTAATCCTGAAACAACATTAGGTAAAATTTTCATACTTCTAACTGGAGAACAATTAATTTTTTCGTTCTACGGTTTAGTTCTGGCTTCTATCATTTATTCTATACCTTTTTGGGTTCAACCTCTTCAAGCATCATTTGAAAAAATTGGAAGAGACACTGTTAGAACTTCTCAAAGTTTAGGAGCTAGTTCATTAGGAACTTTTTTACATGTAATAATGCCTTTATGTAAAAAAGGATTTTTTTACGTCTTTTATTATATCCTTTGCACACACCTTAGGTGAATTTGGAATCGTTTTAATGGTTGGAGGTGGTATTCATGGTAAAACAAAAGTGATTGCTATCTCGATTTATGATCACGTAGAACAATTATCATTTGGAAAAGCACATATATTAGCAAGTGGGATGTTGATTTTATCATTTATTATATTATTAACTCTATTTTATTTTAATAAAAGAACAGTTGTAAGAATTAAATAATGTCAAATTTATCGGTTTTTTTTAAAAGGTAAAATTGGGAATTTATTTTTAAATTTTGAGCATCATTTTAAAAACAATGGGATAACTATATTATATGGCCCAAATGGATCAGGAAAATCTACAATAATTTCTGCATTAGGTGGATTTATTAATAGTATAGAAACTAGAATTATTTTTAATGGTGATGAGCCTCATAACATAGATAAATATCCTCCAAATAAGAGGCCATTTGGAATAATGTTTCAAAATCCAATATTATTTGAACACTTTAATGTAGAAGAAAATCTTGATTTTGTTATAAAAAGAAATCAAATAAAAAACCAAAATAAAAGTTCAATTTCTAAAGAATATCTGATCGAGCACCTTGAATTGAATTCCCTTTTAAAGAGATCACCGGAGAATTTATCTGGAGGTGAGAAATTAAGGGTTGTTTTAGCAAGAACAATTTTAAAACAACCTAAATATTTGCTCTTAGACGAACCTATGTCAGATTTAGATATAAAATATAAAGCTAAACTATTAGTTTTTCTAAAAAATTTTAATAAAAAATTTAAAATACCAATATTATATATTACCCACTCTATTGAAGAAATATCACAAATTGGAGATCAAATTGTATTAATCAAAGATGGTAAAAAAATTGATAATGGAGCTGTTTCAGATATCCTAAATACAAATTTATTTGGAGATCTGACAGGAAAGTTTGAGTTAAGCTCCGTCTTAGATGGAATAGTTGTTAGTAATGATCATAATTTGCATATAACAACTCTAGATGTGGATGGACAAAAATTGATTGTTCCTGGTTATCCGGGTAAATTTAACAATGAGGTAAGAGTTAGAATAAGATCAAGAGATATACTACTTTCGTCATCTCGTCTAAAATCAAAAATCACCGAAAATGAATTGGAAGGTTTTATTTCTACTATTGAAATTGAAAAAAATTCAGCATTTTCTGAGTTGGTAATTTTATTAAAAAATTTAAAAAACAACAAAAATAGTCAAAAAAAACTTAGAGCAAGGATAACAACTTATAATTTAAAAAAAATGAATTTATCAAGAAATGACACAGTCTTCATTTATATAAGCTCAGTATCTATAGATAGACAAGCATATCAATCTACATAGATTATTTAAACTCTTTCTATTATTATAGCACTTCCTTGACCAACACCAACACACATTGTACATAAAGCATATTTCAATTTTTTTTCAATTAATTCTTGAGTTGCTGTAAGAACTAATCTTGTACCGGACATGCCAAGTGGATGCCCGAGTGCAATTGCTCCACCATTTGGGTTAACTCTCTCGTCGTCGTCTTCAATACCAAGAGACCTTAAACTAGCTAAACCTTGCGCGGCAAATGCCTCATTTATTTCAATAACATCAATATCTTTTATTTTAATCCCAGCTATCTTGAGTGCTTTTAAGGAAGCAGGAACAGGTCCAATCCCCATGAATGCTGGCTCAACCCCAGAACTTGCAGCAGCAATTATTCTTGCTTTTGCAGTTAAATGATTTCGTTTTACCCCTTCTTCACTCGCAATTATCATTGCGGCAGCACCGTCATTTACACCACTGGCATTCCCGGCAGTAACAGTACCGTTATTTCGAAATGGTGTTGGGAGAGAGGAAAGTTTTTCAATTGATGTGCCTCTGGGATGTTCATCCTTATCAAATATTAGGGTTTCTCCCTTTCTTTGAGGAATTTCTACTGGAGTAATCTCTTTGGCTAATCTTCCATTTTGAATTGCAGTAGAGGCCTTTATTTGACTAAAAAGAGCCATTTTATCTTGATCATCCCTGCTAACTTGATATTTTTCTGCGACATTTTCTGCGGTTTCAGGCATTGAATCTATACCGTAAGTAGCCTTCATTTTAGGGTTTACAAATCTCCAACCTATTGTTGTATCATAAATTTCTGCATTCCTAGAAAAAGCTGAACTAGCTTTGGGCATTACAAAAGGGGCTCTGCTCATGCTTTCTGCGCCTCCTGCAATAGTCATATCTGCTTCATTTGATTTTATCATTCTTGAAGCGCTTGATATTGCTTCCATTCCTGAAGCACATAACCTGTTTAGTGTTATACCTGGGACGGTATGTGGAAGATCTGCTAAAAGTAGAGCCATTCTTGCTATATTACGATTGTCTTCACCCGCCTGATTAGCATTGCCAAAAAAAACTTCTTCTAAATTTTCCCAGTCAGTTTTTTGTAAGTTTTGTTTCATTGATATAAGAGGTAAAGCTGCAAGATCGTCTGTTCTAATAGAAGATAAACTTCCCCCAAATTTCCCAATTGGTGTTCTTGTTCCTTCACAAATATATGCTTCTGACATAAAATATCTCCTATGCAAAT
>CACBXG010000044.1 GCA_902543145.1 uncultured SAR116 cluster alpha proteobacterium
TGTTCAAGAAATAAATAATTAGTATCTAATAAAATTACGTTATGGAAAAAGAAAGTATAAGAAGTCATCTGTTGAAAGATATTAAAGTATCAACCATTTACTCCGGCATTAAAAAAACCCAAAATAAAGAAGATGATCTACTTTTAATAGAATTTGAAAAAAAATCAGCTATTGCTGGAGTTTTTACACAATCTTTAACCTCAAGTGCTTCAGTAAATAAATGTAAAAAAAATCTAACCAAACAAAAAGAACCTATTGTAAGAGCGATTTTGGTTAATTCTGGTAACGCAAATGCATTTACTGGAAAACAAGGTGAGGAAACAGTTCTAAAAATTTCAAAATATCTTTCGGTAAAATTAAATTGTAGTATTAATCAAATATATACAGCTTCTACTGGTGTAATTGGAGAACAGTTAGATCCTGATCTAATTATAAAAAGTATAAAATCAATGTCACCATACAAAAGCCCAGATTGGATAAAAGCTGCTACTGCTATCAAAACCACGGACACATTTACAAAAGTAAGTAAGAGAGTTTGTAAAATTGACGATTCTGAAATTGAAATTGTAGGAATAGCTAAAGGTTCCGGAATGATTGCACCGAATATGTCAACTATGTTGGGTTTTATTTTTACTAATGCTAATATATCATCAGATACTCTTCAAAAATTAGTTTTATCCAGTAGTGAAATAAGTTTTAATTCTATTACTGTAGATAGCGACACATCAACAAGTGATACTGTTTTATTAGCCGCCACTAAAACCGCAAAACACAAACAAATAAATAGTTTTAACGATGCCCGCTTAATTGAATTTAAAAAAAATTTATTTAGCTTAATGTTAGAGCTTGCTAAATTAATAATTAGAGATGGTGAAGGAGCAACAAAATTTATAACTATTAAAGTTACAGGTGCCAAGTCAAAAAAATCAGCAAAAATAATAGCATTTTCTATAGCAAATTCACCTTTAGTTAAAACAGCAATTGCTGGAGAAGACGCAAATTGGGGTAGAATTATTATGGCTATTGGGAAATCAGGTCAATCAGCAAATAGAGATAAAATCAAAATTTATATTGGCGATGAAAAAGTAACACAAAATGGAATGGTTTATGAAAATTACTCGGAATTACGAGCAACAGAACATTTAAAACAAGATAATATTTCTCTTGAGATTGATGTTGGAGTAGGCAAGGCAAGTTCTACTGTATATACATGTGACTTAACCCATAAATACATAAATATAAATGCAAATTATAGGTCATAAAAATTTTAAAATTGTAGTCTCATTGGCATTAATTAATGATGCTGATGAAATTTTATTATCAAAAAGACCCAAAAATAAACATTTATCAGGTTTTTGGGAGTTTCCAGGTGGAAAAGTTGAAACTGGTGAGTTGCCGGAAATTGCGTTAATAAGAGAAATAAAAGAAGAACTTGACATTAATATAAACAACAAGTGTATTGCACCATTGTCTTTTAGCGAATTTAGTTATAAAGAATTTCAGTTGCTTTTGCTCTTATATGTATGCAGAAGATGGGAAGGCGAGCCAAAATCTATGGAGAATAATGAAATTATGTGGGTTAAACCAAATATGCTAAGAAAATTTAAAATGCCTCCAGCTGATGATGCTCTGATTTTTTGCATACAAGACTTATTTTCATAAATTTTTGAGGAATATAATGAATAAAAATATAATAATTTATACCAGTTCACTGTGTGGATTTTGTTATCGTGCTAAATCTCTTTTAAAAAAGAAAAACATTCCTTTTGAAGAAATAGACATTGATTTAGATTATTCCAAGAGAAATGAAATGATAAAAAAATCCGGTGGCAGTACCTCTGTGCCACAAATATTTTTCAAAGATCGTCATATAGGTGGATGTGATGATTTATATAAATTAGAAGAAGATAATGGCCTAGAGAATTTTGTTAGATAATATGAATCGTAAATTGTCAATTGCCTGTCTTCAATACTCATCTGCAATAAATGAAAAACATACACTAGAAACAATAAAAGGTTTAATCAATGAAGCACTTGATACTGAAGCAGAATTGATTACTTTACCCGAATGTGCCACTTCACTTCAAAAAAATTCTTTTTTAACCTATGAAATGGCTAAAACTGAAGATGAAAACTTTAGCCTCCAAATTTTAAAAGAAATAGCTAAGTTAAATTCAATTTTTATTTTAATTGGTTCTTTACCAATAAAAGTAGATGACAAGTTAGTAAATAGATCTTTTTTGGTTGGACCTAAGGGAGATATTTTATACAAATATGATAAAATTCATTTATATGACGTGAAACTACCTAATGGTGATGTTTATATAGAGTCTGATACTTACAAAAGTGGAAATAAAGCAATCATCGCAGAAATTAAAAAAAATAAAATTAAAATTGGTTTAACAATTTGTTATGATTTGCGTTTTCCCCATTTGTATCAAGATTTAGCAGTAAATGGCGCTGAAATAATTGTTGTACCATCTGCCTTTTCAAATATAACTGGACCGGCTCATTGGCATACTTTACTTAAGGCAAGAGCGATAGAAACTGGTGCATTCATTATTGCACCTGCTCAGACAGGTTATCATGAATGTGGAAGAACTAGTTATGGTCATTCTTTAATTGTATCTCCGTGGGGAGAAGTTTTAAAAGATGCAAAAGAAGAAATTGGTATAATTCATGCTAATATTAATCTAGATGAAGTAATGAAAACTAGAAGAGCTATACCTGCAATAAATTCAAGAAAAGATTATTCAACCAATTTCTAAATATTTTTTTTCTTTTAGTTTTAGTAATTCATCTTTACTAAGAACCATCAGTTCATTCAATCTTTTTTCTATAACATCGCCAATACTTTTTATTGTAATGATAGGATCTCTATGTGCGCCACCAATAGGTTCTGGAATTATCTCATCAATAATTTTAAATTTTTCCATATCTTGAGCAGTTAACTTTAAAGCATCAGCTGCTTGATCTGCATAATCAGAACTTCTCCATAAAATTGAAGAGCAACCCTCAGGGGAAATAACTGAGTAAATTGCATGTTCTAACATAAGTGTGTTATTCGCCACAGCTAAAGCAACTGCTCCTCCTGAGCCACCTTCACCTGTAATTACTGAAATAGAAGGAACAGTAATCTCAAGGCTCTTTTGTAAACATTTCGCAATAGCTTCAGCTTGACCTCTTTGTTCAGCACCTTTTCCAGGATAAGCACCTGCTGTATCAACAAACATTAAAACTGGAATTGAAAAATCATTGGCTAATTGCATTAATCTTTCTGCTTTTCTATAACCTTCAGGCCTAGCCATACCAAAATTTTTGTGAATTCTGTCTTGAGTGTTTTTACCTTTATCTATACCTATGGCTACGACACTTTTTCCTCTAAAAAACGCTATACCGCCAGTTAGAGCATTATCATCAGCGAAATTTCTATCACCTGAAAAAGAAATATAATCTTCAAACAAACTTTTAATTATATCTTGAAAATGTGGTCTTTCAGGATGCCTAGATACCAAAACTTTTTGCCAAGGACTTAGTTGTGAGTAAGTAGATTTTAACTTTTCTGACACACTTGCTTGTAATTTACCAATTTCATCTGCAATATTAATATCACTACCAGAAGACAAATGACGAAGCTCTTCTATTTTTCCTTCAAGATCTGCAATTTGTTTTTCAAATGCTAAAAAATGCTTAATCATGTTTAAAGACTTTCTTTTTTCTTTAGGTTTATTCTATTTAATGGATGTATATCATTTACAAGACCTGACAATCTTTTCGATTGAACATTTGTATAAATTTCAGTAGTACTAATATCAGCATGACCAAGAAGTTTTTGTAAATACCTTAAATCAGCACCGCGATTTAACATATGAGTTGCAAAACTATGCCTGATTGTATGTGGAGTGACGTTAGCTCTATTCATATTTATACTTTTTGATAGTTCTGATAATTCTTTATATATAGATTGTCTAGTAATGTGTCCAATACCATTATTACTAGGAAAGATATACTTATTATTTATGAATTTTTCTATTGAAGATCTATGTAACAACCAACTCTCTATCATTTTTTTGGATTCTTTATTAAAAGCAACATGCCTATAAACACCACCTTTACCTTTAATCTGTAGCAAATCATTTATTTTAATAAAATCTGATAAAGGAAGAGATATCAGTTCAGAAACTCTCATCCCAGTAGAGTATAGAATTTCTAAAATAGTTAAA
>CACBXG010000045.1 GCA_902543145.1 uncultured SAR116 cluster alpha proteobacterium
TATAATTTTTTTAATTTAAAGCAGTTTTGAGTATTTGAAAAAACTTTTTGAAAAGCAACTTAACTATTTTAATGACTTAATAATTAAGTCATTAATTTTATAATGGTCGGGCCAGCGGGATTTGAACCCACGACCTCCCGCCCCCCAGACGGACGCGCTACCAGGCTGCGCTATGGCCCGAAATATTATCTAATTTACTATTATTAAATAATAAAAATACAACTTTTTATTTGAAATTTCCAAAAGATTGTTGAGGAACGCCTCTATTTAATGAAAAATGTGTGTGTATTCCTTTCCATTCAGAATTTAAACTGGATCTATTTAAAGTTACGGTTGCTCTTCCTGATCTATCAAAAGTTTTTCCATCTTGATGATAACCAAGAGATGTCCATGTCAATATGGAATTCGCGAATAGTTTATCTCGTGATAATTGAATAAAAAGAGTTTCTGTTAGAAATTTAAATCCACTAATAGTTGGCCAAATATTTTCCCATTGATTAATTTTAAGTTGGTCTAAACCCTCGACTACATCCATCCAAGTACCAAAACTTACAACATCATTTTCAAAAAATTGTAGTGCTGAAGAGTATTATTTTTTTTGAACAAATTTTTCCCATTCTAAAAACCACGATTTGATTGTTTTATGTTCTAGATTTTGCGAGTTGAATTTATAAATGGCAATGACCCTTAATGCACCCATTAACATATGCGTTTATTAATTTTATTAATTTTTTTTCGAACCATTTTTGCAATAAACCAAATTAAAACAAGTATAATTGGAACACATAATGCTAAAAAGACTGATTTACTAATTAAAAATTTATCAAAATTTATCGGATCAACAAGTGTGCTTAATAGGCCCACAATATAATATGTTATTGCAACGATAGACAATGACTCAACTGTCTCTTGCAACCGGAGTTGTGCTCTAGCTCTTAGTTCCATAGATTCTAATAAATCTTTATTCTGAATTTGGACACCCATTTCAATTTGAGTTCTTACTAGATTATCCGCTCTTTGAGCTCTTGTAGCTAATGATTCTAATCTTCTTGAAAATGCCTCACTCGTTCTAATTGCAGGTTGTAATCTTCTACTTAAAAATTCATTGTTTGTTTGAAATGACTCCAAACGATCTTCTCGCAAATCTGTTATTCTTTGTTCAACTAGCTTATAATAAGCAGAAGTCGCTGATAGTCGGTAGTTTGTCGAAGAATCTATTTCTTCTATCTTTGCAACTACATATGATAATTCATTTAAGTCTTGTTGATAATCAGGATATCTAATAGATTTTTTATCTAAATTTTTTTAACAGTTCTTGATACAGATTTTGTGATTTCTGTGATTTGTTTTTCTAGATTGCTTAAATTTAAACTTTCTTGTCTTACTTGAGGTAATCCTAATAAAGATAGTACCTGATAAGTTTCAAGCTCCACAATTCTTTGCAAAAGTCTTCCAGTTCTCCTTGTTCTTAAATTTTTATTTTGAATAAATACTCTTCTTAGTCCAGAGCCAATAAAATTTGTCCTATCAGATTTGAAAGACATAAAAACATTAGCACCATCTTCTGCAACATTTGATCCAGCAAAGTTGTCATGATAAAAATATTTTTCTATATCAATTGGCTTGAAAATATATTTGGATGGGACCATTTCAATCCATGATGATAATAAATGTTCGCCAGGAAAATTTTTTAAAAAGTCTGTTGGTAAAAGTCTTAAATAGTTTTCATCAAACAATTTAGGTTTGTTTTTATTCTCATTTTCAATTTTGTTTGGGTATATGAGTGTTAAAGAAATAAATTCAGTATGGCATTCATATCTAATAATTAAATCTTTACCCTCAGCCACCCAATATTTTGAAGCTTCCTTGGGTAAATTTTGAAAATTAATTTTACTCAGAAAGTTATCTAAATAGGCCCAGCTTTTTTTATCATCGTTTTCTTTTATAAGATATGCAAAATGGAATACTCTTAAATTATTACTTAGCTTTATATAAGGCCTAGCATGAAGTTCATCTTTGAAAGATAATAGGTTATTTTGGGTTTGATTTTCCATATTAGTCATTTTCAATATAATAAACTTAAATTACATTAATTAAGAATTTATAATTTGTAAAACTTTGATTAAGATAATTGAAAATAAGAAACTTGATTAAATGAATGCTAAAATAAGAGTATTTTATGGAATTTAAAAATGAAATCGCAATAATACAACAAAAAGCAACTCAAACTAATGTAGGTGTCATTAGAAGACAGGCTATTTTAAATGAGTTAAACATTCAAAAAGGTCAAACTATAATAGATATTGGGTGTGGTGGTGGTCATTTACTAAAAGAAATATCTTTAGCAGTTGGAGAAAAGGGTAAAATTATAGGAGTTGATTCCAGTGATTTTCAAATAAAATCAGCAAAAGAACTTTGTTCAGATCTTTCTAATGTTGAATTACTTTGTTGTAATGCTGATGATATAATGATTGAACCAAACTCATGCGATGCTGTTACATCAACACAAACACTTGAATATATTGATAATATTGATGATGTCTTAAGAGAAACGAAAAGACTTCAAAAACCAAATTCAAAATTTGTTAATATATCAACCTTATGGGACTTTTTTGGTTTTCATGGACCTGAACCAGAGCTTAATAAAATTATGCATGATGCAATGAAAGGCCAAAAACATCCAATGCTTCCTATCCAACTCAGTGGAAAGTTAGAAAAACTAGGATATAAAAATATTAAAACACAAGAAATTAACTTTTTTATAAGGGCTAAACATGACAACTCTTTTCCAAAATGTCATGAAATACTTATGAGCAATGCAGCAAGAAACAAAGGTATTTCTGATGACCTTATATTGAAGTGGCAAGATCAAATTAAACAAGCTGAAGAAGATGGGAGATTTGCTTTTACTGCATATAGTATTTTAACTTCAGCATATAATTTGTGAAACTTTTTATTATAAGTATTATTCACATGCAGATTTAACAGCAGAAAGAAAATTATCATAAAAATCTTTGTCCACTGTATCGCTCATCATTTTAAGATTTTTTTCTAAATTAAAATTTGGTGTTCTAGATTTTGCTTCTTTACATTTTTCTTTAGCGATTTCAATCTTGTTTTCGTAAACAGCAATAGCAGCTTGGTTCAAAATTAATATCGTATTTTGAGTGCCAGCTTCTTTTGTAGTTAGCGCTTTTTCAATAATTTTATTTGCTTTTTCATATTTTTTTAAAGCTGTTAATGTAATCGCATATTCAAACCAAACCCAATGTGCCGGATTAGAGCTTAATTCTAATGTTTTGGTAAATACAGGTAAAGCATCATCATAATAACCTAATCTTCTTAACAATGATCCAGCAACAGGTATAATTTTTGAATTAAAGGGATCTAACTCAAGAGCTTTTTTTGCATTTTTTTCTGTGTTAACGAAATCCTTACTTAAGAAGTCTAACCAGCCAGCAAGAATATATGGCATGCCATTAGTCAATGATTTTTTACTTTTTTTGGCAATATCCTTAGCTAGTCTTATTTCTCTTTTAACATCTTTAGACATTCCCATCCATATATTTTGAAAATGTAACCATCCTTTCAACATTGTAACATATGAATTTGTTTCATAATCTGAAATCTCTTTTAAGCACTTAAAAGATTCCATATTTGTTTTGGAAGAAAACTGCGCATATAAATCATGACATTTTAAGTATGTCATATAATCCTTATTTGAAACAAAATATGAAAGCTCACTTCTTGGTAAACCACTAACTTTGACGTGAGCCTCTTTAAATATTGTACCTGAAATATCATCTAGAATTTCAAACATATTATCAATTTCATTATCAAATTTTCCTGACCAAATAATATTTTTTTCAAAAGCGTCGTTAAGCTGTGATGTAATCCTTATTTTTTTTCCTAACACTTGGTAACTTCCGGTTAAAACATACCTGACATTGTTTTTTTTAGCTATTTCTTGAATGTTAAGATTTTGGTTAATATGATTTAAGCTAGTTTCACTTGATAAAACAACTAATTGTGGTGAGCCATTGATCACAGAAATTATATTTTCTACGATTGATTTACTCAAATATTTATATTCAGAATTATTTGAGATATTTTCAAATGGCATCACAATAATTGAAGGATTTTCTGGTATTGAATTTTCTAAATTTTGA
>CACBXG010000046.1 GCA_902543145.1 uncultured SAR116 cluster alpha proteobacterium
CTTTTAGATAAACCATGTTGTATTTTAGGCGACTTATTGTTTTTATTTCCAAAAGAGAAAAAAGATTTTAAGTAATTATTTATCTTATCATCGTATTCGTAGTGATTAAATAGTTTATTTGCAAACCCGCCTATATCGTCTGAAATTGCAACTGAAGGATAAATCGTCAGTTTCACAATAATTAATAAACTTATTAACTTCATTTAATCAATTTCCAAAATAGATATATTAATGCTAAATGTATTTATTTAAGAGTCAAATGTTTGTAATTTTTATTTCTATAAAAACACTTGTAACTAAAAGGGTGATAATTCAAAATTCCCAACTTGGGATATTTCTCTCTGGATACTATCATGGTCTATAGATTAGGTTTTGGTTTTCAGTTTTGAGGGGTAGATTATTTCTTTTTACTTTTCCAAGTTCCACCGTATTGGTAACTATCCTCAAATTCGGTTTTAACATCTTGTAGACACTTTCCACATACAAACACCCAATCCTTTAGTTCTGCATATCTACAACGATAAAGAACCTCTTTCTGGTCTTTGCATTTAAAACAATCCTTTGTCCTAACTCTCACAAGTCTAATAAACTGCAGTTTTTATCTAAATCAAAAAAGATAACCAAAATAAAAAGAGAGTCCGAAGACTCTCTTTTATTTTAAGGAAGGGAGAAAATTACTTTTTGTAAATATGCAATTTCCGTACCTTTTTAAAACATTATTCATAGTTAAATTTTAGAAGGTTTAAAACCCCATTGGGTTAAGATATATTGAAGGGTTAATATTAAAAAATATATAACCTTTTAATAAAACAAAAAAACTTGCGACCCCCAAAAAAACTTTTAAATCTTTACTCATATTAATAAATAACCTCATACTTTAATTTACATGATATAGAGGTAATTCTAAATTAGATAATTTCAATCTACATCTTATCATTCGTTTAATGTTTTCAATCTGACTTATGAACCTAATATTCACAAATCTGATTTCTTTAATACAGTTATAACAAATAGATACCCATTCTTTATGATGTCCATATTTACATCTCCATAAAGTCTTGAATGGATATTCACATTTATTACAAAAATAACTCATCTTTAAAACACTTTCTAATTCTCTGTCTTTTATTATCTAATATGGGTTCATCAGTTTAGTTAGTCCTTCAAACCTTCCATACATTAATCCAATACAAACTAATACAAATAAAATGATAAACCACTTATTCATTAAGCATCTACCCAATACAAAATTGTAGGTAAAAACAAAATAAATAATCCAAATAAAACCAGTTCAAATCTACTCATTCATTTATTTTCTTTGGGGTATTTACATATGAAACATTTATTCATTTTTGTTTTTCTTTAAGCGCACTATGTTGGTTTACAGACCAATTAACAGTTTAATATTAAATAAAATATATTGTCACAACAATAAGAATAATCCAAAATAATGTTTCTACACTTATAACTTTATAAAATGTTTCAAGTTCTTTTCTCATTTAAAATTTATCCTAATGTTATTCATAGAATTAAACAAATAATTTTAATTTCCGTACATAATGATAAGCATAAAATTCCCTTTCAAAAAAATTTAAGTGGAGATTAATTTCTCCACTTTTTTATTTGTATCTTGAAATCATGAAAGAAAAGTATTATATATACAAAATGTGTATAGGTTCTTCATCTAGTTTTTTATCTACATTTTTGTTAGCACTCGCGTGCTTCATGGCAATATGGAATTATTCTAAAATCAAAAATTACGTAACCAAACAATATACCAGATATTTTCCTCAAAAGTTTAAAATCTAATTCGATAATTTTCTAATTAAATAAACAAAAAAATCATATTTCCGCACGCATTTATTAAAATTTTCCGCATTGTTATATTTACTTCATTTTCTTTTCAATCCTTTTTAAAAGATTATATGTTCTATCTGAAAATAATCCACCAGATGCGGATATATAAGAATTCCTTTTAATCATATCCTCAATATTAATAAATAAATCGGACAATACACTAAACCCATCCGCAATAGTCTTTTGAGCATCATCTTGTGTTTTATTAACCTTTAATCTGTCACTTATTTGTTTAAGTTCTCTAGACTGTTGTTGAACTTTTTTTCCAGACTGAATTGTTTTAGCAACATTTACTGTAATAGCAGTTGTTCTTAATAAACCTATTAAAGATTCATCAAGTTCATTATTATCATTTGAAAATTGTTTTACTTCAGTTAATGCATCTCTCATATCCATTAATTTTTCCTTATTAATTTTTTAATCCAAAATTCTTATGTTTGAGGTGATGATTTTGGACACACTTAACCTACGCAAAGGTTAAGTGGTTTTCTTGAGTCTGATGACCAAGTTCACATCTTCATCTGAGAAACTACATGAACCAATAGTATTACCTTTGCAATTCATTTAGTTGGGTGAGAAGTCCGATATCCCATTCTCTTACTTCACTCTATTCTAGAAATCCAAGTAAGGTCTTTCTCAACTTAAACTTCGGTCAGAATATGAGTCTGATGAAGATAAACTTCATATTCTGTAAGGGTAAGTTCTCCCTTGTCCTGTTGGGAATATTTAAACACCATTCCAACTTGGGTGCTTCATAATAAAAACTGGTTACCTTACTAAGTTCCGTTCCAATGTATAATTGTAACTCAATAGGTTTGTAATCTCATACAATATAAACGTTAAACACAAGAGGGTTATCTTTTTCTTATGTTTAATTAATACTATTTATAAGAATTATAATTTTGATATTGTAGGTATTAATTATCTGCAGATTAGACGGATTTATTTATTACTAATCCAAAAAAAAATACCACACAGGGGGGGGAGTGGTATTTTTTTAAAATTACATAGGAGGATGTAATATTCATTTTGTATCATATTGATACTTAACTACTTAATAATTATAGTTCTCTTAAATTTATTTTGTAAATATGATTAAAATCGAATCAATAAAAATTCAAAAAAAACAAAATGATTGAAATATAGACAATAAATGTTTTTGTTTTTAGATAATGTAATTTTTCTTCAGAATATAGTTGAATACTTAGCAATCAAGTTCTCTGGTTTTAAATGAGTGTATCTGAATAATTGTCTTACATCTTTATGACCAGATATTAATGCAACTTCTGGAACAGATAATCCCATTTCAAAAAACCTTGATACTGCCTCATGTCTTAAATCGTGAAACCTCAATCCTTTTATGTTAGATTTGTTTCTACATCTCTCCCAAGCAAGTCTCAAACAATTAGCAGATATTGGAAATACAAACTCAGATGACTGAGTAAGATTTGATAGTAATTGTATAGCAGTTTTAGTTAATGGAATGTGTCTATCATCCCCATTCTTAGTGTCATAGAGTGAGGCAATTCCAGTATCTAAGTTTACATCATTCCAAGTTAGTTTAAGTATCTCAGACCTTCTCATACCAGTTTCTACTGCAAACTGAATGATAGTGGAGATGTATTTGTTTCTTTGTTTTTCTGCATTAGAGATAAGGTCTGACAATTCATTTGAAACAAGTCTTCTAGTTCTTGGTTTTGCAGACTTTGGTAATTCAATATTAGCAACTGGATTTACTAATATTCCATATCCCCATTCTTTAATTGTAGTTTTAAATACTCTTTGGATTAGAGTTAACTCTGCTTTTACAGTTCCAGATTTAACCTCTTTTAGTCTATCTTCTTTATATTGTTCAAAATGATGTTTAGTTAGGTTAACGACTTTGCAGTCACCTATCCATCTTTTAGATATTAATCTCAATTGGCATTGTTCAGTTATTCCACTCTTTATTTTTGAAGAAACCTCCTCAGCGTATCTATTCATTAGATAAGATAGTTTTAGGTTCTGGATATTTTCTTCTGGAAGTGAAGTGTTTCTTAACTGATGTTCTAACTTTGAACTCCAAGTAATTGCATCACTCTTTTTATTAAATGATTTAGTAAAACTTCTCCAACCAGATACTCTTACTTGAGCATTCCAAGAATTACCTCTTTTACGTACACAACTCATCTTTGACTCCTTTTACTGTGTCAAATCTGTGTCAAAACTGAGTAATCTCTGGGTATT
>CACBXG010000047.1 GCA_902543145.1 uncultured SAR116 cluster alpha proteobacterium
CCTCCAGGCCTACCATTCATTTTATTGAAAATTAATTTATATATATTTCTTTTCTTTGAAATTCTATCATATTAGAGTCAAAATTATATTGAAATATAATTATGGGTTTTAATTTGAAAAAAAAATATGAAGAATTTAGAAGTTCTAGATGGTTTGCACCTAATGATGTGAGATCTTTTGGTCATAGATCTAGAGCCATGCAAATGGGATTAGATAAAGAGGATTGGGAAAACAAGCCTGTTATTGGTATTATTAATACTTGGTCTGATATCCAACCATGTCATATGCACTTCAAACAAAGAGTTGAAGATGTAAAAAAGGGAATTTATCAATTAGGTGGTTTCCCAATAGAGCTTCCGGCTATCTCTCTTGCTGAAATGTATGTGAAACCTACAACAATGTTATATAGAAACATGTTGTCAATGGAAGTGGAGGAACTTATCAGATCTCATCCTATTGACGGTGTTGTTTTGATGGGTGGCTGTGATAAAACTACCCCTGCTTTAATTATGGGAGCAATATCCTTAAACTTACCAACAATTTTTTTACCAGCTGGACCAATGTTAAGGGGAAATTATAAAGGTAAATTTTTAGGAAGTGGTTCAGATGGTTGGAAATATTGGGATGAATTAAGAGCAGGAAATATTTCTCAAAAAGATTGGGAAGAAGTTGAAACTGGTATTGCTAGATCCTATGGACATTGTATGACAATGGGAACAGCAAGCACAATGACTGCTATCGCAGAAGCAATGGGTTTATGTTTGCCCGGTGCTAGTTCCATTCCCGCAGCAGATTCTAATCATATTAGAATGTCAGTAAATGTAGGAAAAAGAATTGTTAAAATGGTATGGGAAGACTTAACCCCAAGAAATATCATAACAGAAAACTCAGTTGAAAATGCTGTCACTGTAGCTATGGCTATGGGTTGTTCTACTAACGCTATTATTCATTTGATTGCTATGGCTAGGAGAGCCGGTGTCAATTTAACAATGGATGATCTAGATAAAAAGGGAAGAAAAATTCCTTTAATTGCGAATATAAGACCTGCTGGACAAGACTATTTAATGGAAGATTTTTATTATGCTGGTGGTATTTTATCTTTGATGTGTTCTTTAGCAAGCCAACTTAATTTAGAAGAAATAACTGTATCAGGAATGAAATTAGGTGAACTTATTAATGGAAAAGAAACACTTAATCAAGACATAATACGGCCTTTAGATAACCCAATTTATAAAGAAGGATCACTGGCTGTTTTAAAAGGGAATTTAGCCCCAGATGGTTGTGTTATTAAACCAGCTGCATGTGATAAAAAATTTTTAAAACATAAAGGTCCAGCTATAGTTTTTGATAGTTATCCTGATATGAAAAAAATTATTGATAGTGATGAATTAGATGTAACGGAAAATCATGTGTTAGTTTTAAGAAATGTTGGTCCTGTTGGGGGGCCAGGAATGCCTGAGTGGGGAATGATGCCAATACCCAAAAAGCTTCTTAAAAAGGGCGTGCGTGATATGGTCAGAATCTCTGATGCAAGAATGAGTGGTACAAGTTATGGAGCATGTATTCTTCATGTAGCACCAGAAAGTTATGTAGGTGGTCCATTATCGTTGTTAGAAACAGGAGACATTGTAGAGATAAATGTAGAATTAAGGTCTATAAATATGCTTGTAGATGAAAAGACTTTACTACACAGAAAAAAGAAAGTTAAAAAAAATAATCCAAAAGCAGGTAGAGGATGGTTATGGATGTATAGTAATCATGTTCGCCAAGCAAATGAGGGTTGTGACTTTGATTTTTTAGAGAGTGATTTTGGAATTTCTGCTAAAGAACCTGATATTTTTTAGAGATTAAGAATGTTATCATATGAATTAAAAAAAACTTTTTCAAACGCAAGTGTAGCAACAATTTGTACTGCTTTGTTCAAAAAAGGACTAAAAAATCAATTTATTCAAGGAGTTTCCCCACTAAATACAAAATTACCGAATATGGTGGGATTAGCTTATACAGTTAGATATATTCCAGCAAGGGAAGATCTAAATAGTATAGAGGTATTTAAAAATCCAAAACATCCACAACGGTTAGCCATTGAGGAATGTCCAAAAGATTATGTCTTAATTTTTGATAGCAGGAAAGATCCTAGAGCCGCATCAGCAGGTGCCATACTAGTTACAAGATTAATGGTTAGAGGATGTGCTGGTGTAGTAACAGATGGTGGGTTTAGAGACACAGATGAAATAAAAAATTTGAATATTCCAGCCTACCATAATAGACCATCATCTCCAACTAATCTTACTTTGCATCAAGCTATAGATATCAACACTCCTATTGGTTGTGGAGATGTTGCTATTTGGCCAAATGATTTAATTGTTGGCGACAAAGAGGGTGTTGTCGTGGTACCTAATGAGATCATAAAAGAAATTTCTGATGAGGTTAAATCTATGACAATATATGAAGATTATGTAATAGATAAGGTTCAAAAAGGAGCGACTATCAGAGGCTTATATCCATTAACTGACGAAAACGAAAAAAAAATATTTGAAAATTGGTTAAGGGCTAAAAATAGTGATTAGGTTTTATGTGAGGTTTATATGGATAAAAAACAAATTAATATAAATGCTTCAAAAGCAGTGCTTCTAAATGATATGGATAACATTGTTATTGCAATAAACAATATGGAAGCCTATCAACACTTAGATGATTTTGATATTACAATAGATTCTCCAATACTTTCAGGACAAAAAATTGCTAGATTAAATATTGCTAAAGATAGTCCAATTTATAAATATGGTACAATAATAGGTTTTGCAGATACAGATTTATTAAAAGGTCAAGTTTTAACAAATTCAAATGTTGTGTTTAAAGAATTTGGACGAGATCATGAATTTTGCTCTAAGTATGTGCCAACCAGATTTGTAAATTCTTCAAGTGAAAGAACATTTTCAGGTTTTAAAAGATCAGATGGACGCGTAGGTACCAGAAATTTTATTGCAGTTGTGTCAACAGTTAATTGTTCTGCAACTGTTGTACATGAAATTGCATCTTACTTTACCCCTGAAAAACTTACTAATTATCCTAATGTAGACGGCGTAGCCGCTTTTAGTCATTCAACTGGATGTGGAATGGAATTGTCAGGTGAACCTATGAATTTGTTAAATAGAACATTAGGCGGGTATGTAAGTCACCCAAATGTTACCTCATCTTTAGTTGTTGGTCTTGGTTGTGAAAGGTGTCAGGTTGGAGGTTTGTTCTCACACCAGGGACTTTCAGAAAATCAAAACTTAAGAACTTTAGTAATGCAAGAAAATGGTGGTACTACTGCAACAATTAAAGAAGGAATTAAAATTGTAGAGGGTATGCTAGAAAAGGCAAATGGGATCTTTAGAGAAGAAGTCCCATTATCTAATCTTATGGTAGGACTTCAGTGTGGAGGATCAGACGCCTTTTCTTCTATTTCTGCTAATCCATCCTTGGGGAAAGCTGTTGATATACTTGTTAGTCATGGTGGTACTGCTATTTTATCAGAAACACCTGAAATATATGGTGTTGAAAATACTTTAACTGCAAGAGCTGTAAATTCTTTGGTAGCAGAAAAATTATTGGAGCGTGTAAATTGGTGGAAGAATGTTTACGCAGTAGGTCGAGACGTACAAATAAATGGAATAGTTAGCCCAGGAAATCAAAAAGGAGGTCTTGCAAATATTTTAGAAAAATCTCTTGGATCAGCTATGAAAGGTGGAACAACAGGTTTAATGGAAGTATATAATTATGCAGATAGAGTTTATGA
>CACBXG010000048.1 GCA_902543145.1 uncultured SAR116 cluster alpha proteobacterium
TGGTGTGTTAAATGTTGGTTCTGCTCTTACTCCTGGAATTATTGAAACGCTAGAAAAAGCAAGACAAAAAAATATTACTCTTCTTGTTGTAACCAATGGAGCAAGTAGTAGTTCATTTAAAAAAAGAGAGCAACTTGCCTCATTAGGACTTGAATTTTCAAATGATGAGATAATTTCAAGTAGAGAAACAGCTGAAATATTTTTGTCATTAAATCAACCTGAGGGTCCTTTAGGTGTTTTGGGTAATGTTGGTAACAAATTTAACATACCCAACATTAGCTGTTTTGAACTTGAACAAGACCTTGATATGTTTGATAAAATGAATTCATTTATATTACTCGGAACACTCCAATGGGACACTGTATGGCAAGAAATTTTGTTTAATTCTTTAAAAGTAAATCCAAGACCTTTATTTGTAGCTAACCCAGATATAGTAGCTCCACACGAAAAAAATTTTAGTATGGAGCCTGCATATTATGTATCACACTTAATAAAAAACGGTATTCATCTCCCTTTTTGGTTGGGAAAACCTTTTCCAACAATTTTTGAGCTGGCTATAAATAGATTAAATGAGCTATCAGGGAGACATATTCCTTTATCTAGAATAGGTATGGTTGGTGATACTCTACATACAGATATTTTAGGTGCCAATAGTTATGGATTGAAATCTATTTTAATGACAAAATATGGTTTATTTAAAAACATAAACGTAGGTAATATAATTAAAAGAACTAAAATTTCTCCAGATTACATTGTTGAGGCTCCATAAAATATGAACAATGACCAAATTAATGATTTAATTTTAAAAAATATATCTTTCTCATATTATGAACAAAATAATAAAAAAATTATTTTGGATAATTTTAACTGTAAAATTAAAAAAAGTAAATTTACAAGCATTATTGGCCCTTCAGGTACTGGAAAGACAAGTTTATTAAAGTTAATAGCTGGGTTAATTGAGCCTGAAAAAGGAGAAATAAAGTTTGAAAATCAAACTTTGAATAAAGTAATTAACCAAATAACTTTAATTCAACAAAATCCTTCTTTAATGCCCTGGTTAAATGTTTATGATAATATTATATTAGCCAATTCTAATTCTAAAAATAAAAAAATAAGCTATAAAAATATAGATAAACTTATAAAAAATATTGGGTTAGGTGAGTTTTCTTCATATTTTCCTCATAAATTATCAGGAGGTTTATTACAAAGGGTTGCAATTGCGAGAGCATTGCTTTTTTGTCCTAGTTTATTATTGTTAGATGAACCCTTTGCGGCCCTAGATAACTTAAGTAGAGAAATTATTTCAACTGAGCTTGTTTCAATAATCAAAAAAAAATCCCTTACTGTGTTGATGGTCACACATTCTATAGAAGAAGCGGCTTTATTAAGTGATGAAGTTTTGGTAACGGGAATGGCACCACTAAGAGTGATTAATACATTCAATCCTCCTAAAAGTTTTAATAACAAGTCTTGGCAAAATTTAGGTCTCAGAAAATCATTGCAAGATAAATCGTTTAATGACTATTTAAAATCAATTAGAGATACTTCATATTCTGTTCTGCAAAAGGAAAATAAGTTTGGAAAATAAAACAATACTCGTTACAGCTTCAGCAAAAAGATTAGGAAAATTTATAGCTATTGATTTAACAAAGAAGGGTTGGAAAATAGCTGTTCATTACAATAAATCAAAAACATTGGCGGAAGAAACAGCAGATTATTTATCTAAAATGGGTGGAAATGTAAGCACTCATCAAGCTGATTTAACTTGTATCTCAGATATTGAAAAATTAGTAAAAGAAATTGAAGCACAAGATTCAAAATGGGTTGGATTAATTAATAATGCCGGTTATTTTAATTATGATAGTGGGAGTAATTTTAGAGTGAAAGAGCTTCATCGTCATATGTCAGTAAACTTTATTGCTCCTACAATTTTAACTAGAGCATTAGCTAAATACACTATGAAGATGAAAAAAAAGGAAAATAGTTCTCAAGGTTTTGTAATAAATATTCTCGATGCAAAAATTTTTGGATTGAATCCAGATTACTATACTTACACATTATCAAAACAAGCAATGTATGGTCTTACAAAAATGTCAGCACTTACCTATGCCTCTTTGTTAAGAGTGAATGGTATAGCTCCTGGAATAACTTTGTTAGCGCCAGGACAAGATCAAAAAGCTTTTGAAAAATCTCATAAAAAAAACTTGTTGAAGTCATCTTCTACAGTTGAAGAAATTTTAAATGCAATTCAACTCATTATAAATACTAAATCTATGACTGGCCATGTAACGGTTCTTGATGGTGGAGCGCATCTTGCTCCTCCAAGAAGAGATGTTGGATTATAATAAGAATATCAGCATGAGGTTAAGAAATAGAAAAATACTTATAAATAACTTGATTATACAAGCATCAGTAGGTGTTTATGAACACGAAAAACAAAATAAACAAAAAATAATAGTAAATGTACAATTACTACTTTCAAATGATTCTGAACCAAAACTGGATAATCTAGAATCAACACAAGATTATAGTCAATTTAGAAAATGTATAATTGACATTATTCAAAGTCAACATTTCCATTTATTAGAAGTGCTTGTAGAAAAGATACATTCAACTTTGATGGTAAATAGTTATGTTATTGGTGTAAAAGTAAATATCTCTAAACCTAATATTTTTAATGATTGTGAAGTTGCTTACGAGTTATCAAATATTTAAAAACTATCCTTTTTAAGTCTAATTTCTCCAAAAGATTTAGAAGCATTATTACCACTAAAACCAACTGATTCTATAAAATTATCATCGTCTGCTCGTAAAAATGGATTTATTTTTTTTTCTACTCCCAAATTGAATGGAACAGTTGGTAATCCTTTTTCTCTTTTATTTTTAATTTCTAAGCTAAATTTATTTAATAAAGCATTGTTAGAATCAATATAATTAGCGAATTTCATGTTAGATAGAGTATATTCGTGACCACAATATACAGATGTATCATCTGGTAAAGATTTAAGTTTCAACAAACTTGACCACATTTGATCCATAGTACCTTCAAAAACTCGACCACAACCTAAATAAAATAAAGTATCTCCTGAAAATAAACATTTTTCTTTAGGCATATAAAAACATACATGACCTAATGTATGACCGGGTGTATGAAATACTTTTGTATGAATACCCGTAATATTGATAGTTTCATTATCTGAAACAAGAATATCAATATTTGAAATACGGTCATTTTCATAAATAGGAGCTATCAACTTTGATTTATAAATATCTAAAAGCTTTGCATTTCCTCCAACATGATCATGATGATGGTGAGTATTAATAACCTCATCCAAATTCCACCTCTTATTATTTAAAAAATTTATTACTGGTTCTGCTTCTCCTGGATCTATCACGCTTGTTATATTTTTATGTTCATTTCGTAATATATAAATATAATTATCTGATAAGGCATTAATAACGAAGATTTCTAGCATTTGAGTCCTTTGAAAATTGAAAAA
>CACBXG010000049.1 GCA_902543145.1 uncultured SAR116 cluster alpha proteobacterium
TGCAGCGGCTGAACCTGAGCTTGATCCACCAGGCACGCACCCAGGAGCATTTAAGTTAGTGGGTGTACCGTAGTGACCATTTTCACCAATTAATGAGTAAAAAAACTCATCACATATTGTTATTCCTTTTAAAGTTGCCCCAGCCTCTAAAATTTTTTTTAAGAAGGGTGCAAAATCATCTGCAGGCTGGCATTTTTCATAGAAATCAGGATTCCCGCAAGATGTTCTATGGTTTTTAATTTTGCACATATCTTTAACTACAAAATTTAATTTACTTAATAATCCAGTTTTTGTTATTTGGATATCCCTTGTGGGACTGTGTGGCATTAAATAATTCATGTTTTATCTATAAAGATTTAAATATTTATAATTTTATGATTAACATATAATTACATAAAGGATAATTAAATTATGAAACTTAAAGATTATATTGAAGAAATTCCAGACTTTCCAGTAAAGGGAATTTTATTCAAAGATATCAGCCCTTTAATAGCAAATTATCAAGCTATGAGTTATGTTAAATCATCTTTTTTAGATATAATAAAATCATATCATGTTGATTATATTGGAGGTATTGATGCAAGAGGTTTTTTGTTTTCTACATTATTAGCTGATGCTTTAGGTGTTGGATCTTTTATGATTAGAAAAGAAGGAAAATTACCCGGGAAAGTAATAACAAAAGAATACAGTTTAGAATATGGCACATCAAAAATGTCTATTAGACAAAACATTAACTTAAAAAACAAAAACATAATTTTAGTCGATGATTTACTAGCCACTGGTGGAACTTTAAGATGTGGTGAAGAGTTGGTAAATAATAAAGAGGGAAATGTATTATTTTCACTAACTGTTATAGAGCTTGTAAAATTAAATGGTCATAAAAACTTAAATTCAAAAGTATATTCGTTGGTTAAGTATAATGATTGAACCGCTTGACCCCAAAAATACTGTTTTACTAGTTGCACTTGAAAAAGAGCTTCCAAAACAACTAATACCAACTTGGAATATTTATTATACTGGTGTTGGGAAAGTAAATGCCGCTTTATCAGTTGTAGCTGCATTTAACTTATATAAGCCAAATGTTATAATTAATTATGGAACTGTAGGTTCTTTAAATCCAAAATTAAGTGGTTTGATTAAAGTAAATAAATTTTTTCAAAGAGATATGGATGTTAGGCCACTAGGCTTTGAATATGGTGAAACCCCTTTTGATAAGGTAAATACAATCTCATTGGATTATGAAGGTTTTTCATGTGGAACAGGAGATAATTTCGCAGTTGATAAACAAATAATACAATCAGATGTAGTTGATATGGAAAGCTATTCAATTGCAAAGTTCTGTTATATAAATAAAATTAAATTTATCTGTTATAAATACATTACAGACAATGCTGATGAAAACTCACCTGAAAATTGGAATTTAAATATTGAAAAAGGTGCTGAATTATTCACTAAAACTTTAAATGATTTAATTTGATAAAGAGGAAAAAATGGACTTTAACGAGAAAAATGCAACAGAAGCTGTCTTGAATAGTTTTGCTGGAATCAAAGATAATAGACTTAAAGAAATTATGAGTTCTATAATTACTCATTTACATGAAGTTGTTAAAGAAGTTGAACCAACTGAAGAAGAATGGATGAAAGCAATAATGTTCTTAACAAAGACAGGCCACATGAGTGACGATAGAAGGCAAGAATTTATACTTTTATCTGACGTCTTGGGTGTTTCAATGTTACTAGATGCCATTAATAATAGAAAGTCTAAAAACGAAACAGAAACTACAGTTTTGGGTCCGTTTCATACTCCATCTTCAAAAATGAATAATGGTGATAATATTGCAAATAACGTCGAGGGTGAAAATTGTATTGTAAAAGGAAAGATTGTTGATGTTAACAATAACGCAATTTCAGGAGCAAGTATTGAAGTATGGCAATCTGGTCCAGATGGATTATATGACGTTCAAAAAGAAGGAAATCTAGTTGATTTAAGGGGTACTTTTATGTCTCAACATGACGGATCGTACATGTTTAGGACTGTTAAACCGCAATATTATCCTATACCTGTAGATGGGCCTGTTGGAGACCTTTTGAATAGTTTAGACAGACATCCATTTAGACCAGCGCATGTTCATTTTATGGTAAAAGCAAATGGTTATAAAGATCTTGTAACACATGCATTTATAGATGGAGATAAATATTTAGAGAGTGATACTGTTTTTGCCGTTAAAAAAAGTTTAATAAGAAAACTTGAAGAGGGATTTGATGAAGAAAATAATAGCGAATGCTTCTTTTTAAATTTTGATATTGTTATGGAAAGCATAAAAAAAGGTGCTTAATTAGCACCTTTTTATTTTAATGAGATTGATTGCTTTACAGTCTTGAAGCAACATTCTCCCAGTTCACAAGATTATCAACAAAATTCTTTAAGTAGACCGGTCTTTTGTTTCTAAAGTCTATGTAATATGAATGTTCCCATACATCACATCCTAAAAGTGCAGTTTGTCCAAAGCAAACTGGATTAACGCCATTTTCAGTTTTAGTTATTTTTAAACTTCCATCTTTGTCTTTTACAAGCCAGCACCAACCAGAACCAAATTGAGTTGCACCAGCATTACAGAAATCTTCTTTAAATTTATCTACGCCTCCAAATGATTCAGTTATAGCATTTTCTAATTCTGATGGCATGCCCACTTTTGATGGTCCCATCATTTGCCAAAATTGTTCATGGTTCCAATGTTGTGAAACGTTATTAAAAATTCCATTTTGAACCACACTACTTACATCGTATGTGCCTACAATTATATCTTCTAAACTTTTATTTTCCCATACGGTACCTTTAAGCAAGTTGTTACCGTTGTCTACATATGCTTTGTGATGAATATCATGGTGATATTCCATTGTTTCTTTACTCATACCATGCTCTGCAAGTGCATCTATTGCATACGGTAATTCTGACAATACTAAACTCATAAAATTCTCCTGATTTGTTTTTATAGAAATAGTTATAATTGCTAGTTTTACAAGTAATTAATTATAAAACATTGATTTTGATTATCATAAATTCTAATTTGATTTAAGTCATCATAAAATGTAATGATTTTATTAAAATTTTAGGGGAGTCCAATGACACAAAGAGTGATAGAATTAACTTACTTCGGTGCTGCAGAAAATATGAAGCTTATAGAAGCTGATATACCAATACCAGGTCCTGGGCAGATTGTTGTCAAAAATAACGCTATTGGTTTGAATTATTTAGATACTTACTTCAGAACTGGATTATACCCTTGGCCAAATCAAGAAAAAATAAAGGTTCCAGGATCAGAAGGTGTAGGGCATGTTCATTCTGTTGGAGCTGATGTTAATTTTTTAAAAGAAGGTGATAAGGTTTCTTATGTTACTCCTGTTGGGGCATATGCAGAATATGCATTAATTAATGCTGCGCATGCAGTTGAGATCAAAGTAGATG
>CACBXG010000050.1 GCA_902543145.1 uncultured SAR116 cluster alpha proteobacterium
TGGAGGTAAATTTCTATTTGTAGGAACAAAACGTTCTGCTTCTGATTTAATTGCACAAGCAGCAACTAATTGTGGACAATATTATGTTAATCATAGATGGTTAGGTGGTATGTTAACGAATTGGGAGACCGTTTCAAAATCCATTAAAAAACTCAAAAATTTAGAAGATAGAATTTCATCTGGGGAAATTAATAATTTAACTAAGAAAGAAAGACTTAATATAGAAAGGCAAAAAGAAAAGCTAGATTTAACCCTAGGTGGTATTAAAGACATGAATGGCATTCCTGATGCACTATTTGTAATAGATACAAATAAAGAGGCTATTGCAGTTTTGGAAGCCAATAACTTAAATATACCAGTTATTGCAATATGCGACACTAATACCAATCCATCTAATGTAGATTACCCAATACCTGGAAATGATGATGCATTAAGGGCAATCTCTTTATATTGTGATTTAATTGCTGCGTCAGTACTGAAGGGATTAGAGACTAGTTTACAAGAGAGTGGAATCGACATTGGTGAGTCAGATGATTTAACAGAAGAAAAATTATTAGATAACGCTCAAATTAAAAATAAAGCTGATGATGTTGAAACAATTGAAGATACTGCAAATAGCAAAGATACTGATGCTAACATTTCAAGTGAAGAAGCTACCAATGAAGAAGTTTCTATTAAAAATGATTAAATTATTAAATTCTCTTATGAAACTAATAGTAAGTATAAATAGTATAGAAAGGAAAAATTATGACATTGTCAGCATCTATGGTTAAAGAATTGAGAGAAAAAAGTGGTGCAGGCATGATGGACTGTAAAAAAGCTTTAGTTGAAACTAATGGAAACATGGAAGATGCAATTGATTGGCTTAGAAAACAAGGATTATCTGCTGTTGCAAAAAAATCTAGTAGAGTTGCAGCTGAAGGTTTAATTGGTATAAGTATCAATGGTCTACAAGGAGCTATGGTTGAAATTAACTCTGAAACAGATTTTGTAGCAAGAAATGAATTATTTCAAAACTTTGTTAGAAGTTGCAGTAATTTAGTTCTTTTACATAAATCTGACATTAACGCTCTAAAAAAATTGCCTTTCCCTGATACAGGTAGATCTGTAGATCAAGAACTTAATAACAACATTGCTACTATTGGTGAGAATATGAATATTAGACGAGTAGAATATCTTGAGATTTCAGAAGGAATTCTAGTTTCATATATTCATAATAAAATAACAGAAGATCTTGGAAAGTTAGGAGTAATAGTTGCTATTGAGTCACAAGCAAAAGAAGACCAATTATCTAGTGTAGGAAAACAAATTGCAATGCATATTGCAGCTACTTCTCCTAAATCATTAAATATTGACGATCTTGATAATGATTTAGTAGAAAGAGAAAGAGAAGTTCTAATTGATCAAGCTATGTCATCAGGAAAACCCAAAGAAATTGCAGAAAAAATGGTTCAGGGTAGATTACAAAAGTTTTTTCAAGAAGTGGTTCTAAACGAACAAACTTCTGTGATTGATGGGGAAACTAAAATCAAAGATATTATAAAAAAATTATCCAATGATCTTGGTACTGAAGTACGTATAAAGGGTTTTAAAATACTTAAATTAGGTGAAGGAATAGAAGTAGCTGAAAATGATTTTGCAGCTGAAGTTGCTGCCACAGCTGGTATGAAGTAGTAAAAAAATCAGGAATAGTTTTGAATAAATTTAATTGGAAAAAAATTCTTCTCAAAATATCTGGTGAATCCTTAATGGGAGATGATTCTTTTGGTATAAATTCATCTGTAGTAAAGTCATTTGCAAATCAAATTAATGAAGTTGTTAAATTAGGTATTCAGTTATGTATAGTAGTTGGTGGTGGTAATATTTATAGAGGTATATCAAATATTCAAAATGGAATGGATAGAGCTACTGGTGATTACATGGGTATGCTAGCTACGGTTATGAACAGCTTAGCTATTCAAAATGCTATGGAGAAAATTGGGATTCAAACAAGAGTTCAATCAGCATTGCCAATTTCTGCAGTTTGTGAACAATATATTAGAAGAAGAGCAAAGAGACATATGGAAAAAGGAAGGGTAGTGATATTTGCTGCTGGAACCGGTAACCCATATTTTACTACAGATACAGCAGCTGCTCTTAGAGCATCAGAAATGAATTGTGATGCAATTATTAAAGCAACTCTTGTTGATGGGGTATATTCTGCTGATCCCAAAAAAGATAAAAATGCCATTAAATTTAAAAACCTTAATTATCTTGATGTATTAAGTAAAGATCTTAAAGTCATGGATGCATCAGCCATATCTTTAGCTAGAGAAAATAAAATACCAATTGTAGTTTGTTCTATAAATAAGAATAGAAATCTCACAAAAGTTTTAAAAGGTGAGGGTTCTTTCACTTTAATTTCTAGTTAGGAGTAATTTTTATGACAGAACTAAAATCTGATGAGATAAAAGCTCGAATGGAAAAAGCTATAGATTCTCTAAAAAAAGATTTAAGTGGACTGAGAATTGGAAGAGCTTCTTCTTCTATGTTAGATCAAATAAATGTTAATGCTTATGGAAGTTTAATGCCTATAAATCAGATTAGCACTATTAGTGTTCCAGAGGCTAGATTGTTGTTAGTAAATGTATGGGATAGTTCTGTAGTAGCGGCAACAGAAAAAAGTATACGAGAAAGCCCATTAGGTCTTAATCCAATGGTGGAAGGTAATGTAATTAGAATTAATATTCCACCTTTATCTGAAGAAAGAAGAATAGAAATTACTAAGGTTGCGTCAAAATATGCTGAAAATTCAAAAATTGCTGTGAGAAATATCAGAAGAGATTATGTTGAAAATGTTCGAAAACTTCAAAAAAATGGTGAAATTAGTGAAGATCAAAAACATCAATATGAAATATTAATTCAACAAATCACTGATGAAATCATAAGCAATATTGATGATGTATTTTCAAATAAAGAAAAAGAAATATTAGATAATTAAATATGAGATTAGATCATTTAGCTATTATAATGGATGGTAATAGACGCTGGGCGAGTGCTAATAATTTACCATCTTACGAAGGTCATAAAAGAGGTGCTGAAAATTTATGGAATATAATTAATAACATTCAAGAGTTTAAATTAAAATTTCTCACTGTATTTGTTTTTTCAACAGAAAATTGGAAAAGATCTAGTAAAGAGATATCTTTTTTAATGAGATTGTTGAATGAATTTTTAGACCATACATTATCAAAAATTAATGAAAAAAATTTTAAAGTTAGGTTTATTGGTGATTTAGCACCATTTGAAAAAAAAATTAAAGATAAGATACAAATTATTCAAAATAATTCACAATCAAACAAAGGTGCTGTTATAACCTTAGCTCTTAATTATGGTGGTAGATTAGATATTATATCTGCA
>CACBXG010000051.1 GCA_902543145.1 uncultured SAR116 cluster alpha proteobacterium
AGCTGTAAGCATTAAAGTTGGAATAGAGTTTGTTTGTCTTATTTCTTTTAAAAATTCTAACCCATTTTGCCCTGGCATCATAATATCAATTACCAATAAATCAAAAATTAAACTTTTCATAATTTTTTTTGCTTCATTAGTATTTTCTACATCTGAAACTTTGAAATCATTATTTTCTAAAAATTGTTTTAGTAAAAGTCTAATTTTTTCATCATCATCGATTATTAAAATATGAAAATTATTTTTTTTTTGAGTCTTTTTTATTCATTTTAAAACAAAGTAAAATTTGTTAGAATACATCTTATAAACAACTATATAAAAACTAAAATCACTAAACAACTTAATTAATCATATAACCTATTTCTTAGTGTTTGCTTATTTAATAATAATGTGGATTAATGTAATAGCTTATTTGGGAGGATTTTTTTGAATAATCTATCTTTTGACGATCGCGAAGGCTATATTTGGTACAATGGGAATTTACTTGAATGGAAAAATGCTAATGTTCATGTATTAAATCATGGTTTACATTATGCAAGTTGTGTTTTTGAAGGTGAAAGAGCCTACAGAGGTAAAATTTTTGAAACAGTAAAACATACACAAAGACTTTTCAATTCAGCCAAATCTCTTGATATGAAAATACCTTTTTCTGAAAAAGAGATAGTTAAAGCTAAGGAAAATTTATTAGAAAAAAATTCACTTTTAGACGCTTATGTAAGGCCTGTTGTCTGGAGAGGAAGTGAGATGATGGCTGTTTCTGCACAATCTACAAAAATACATGTAGCCATTGCTGTCTGGGAGTGGCCAAGCTATTTTGACCCAGAACAAAAAATGCAAGGAATTAAATTAGATATTGCTAAATGGAGACGCCCAAGTCCAGAATGTGGTCCTGTCTTGGCTAAAGCTGTAGGATTATATATGATCTGTACTTTATCTAAACACGAAGCAGAGGCAAAAGGCTATAGTGATGCTCTTATGCTAGATTACAGAGGACAAATAGCTGAGGCTACAGGCGCAAATATATTCTTTAAAATGCCTGATGGCAAACTGCACACCCCAATTGCAGATTGCTTTCTTGATGGAATTACTAGAAGGACTGTTATGAAGCTTGCACAAGATAATGGAATAGAAATTATTGAACGTAAGATTATGCCTGAGGAAATGGCTGAAGCAGAAGAATGTTTTTTAACTGGGACTGCTGCTGAAGTGACTCCCGTTCAATCAATTGGTGATTTTAAATTTAAGCCTGGTGAGTATTGTCTTAAATTAACAAAGGCTTATTCAGATTTAGTTAATGGGATTTAGAACAACATTCATTTCTGCCATTTTTTTAGTGCTTGATTGTCGTTTTCATTAAAGCTTACCCAATTCTTTTTATTATTATTTTTCTCTACTTTCCAAAATGGGGCTTTAGTCTTTAACCAATCCATTATAAAGTTACATCCATCAAAAGCGTTCTGCCTGTGTTTAGATGAAACACCCACAAAAAACTATTTGGTCGGAAGGTTTTAAATTACCTACTCTATGTATTACTGTTACACCTGTTAATTCCCATCTTTGAGAACTCTCAAATACTATTTTTTCTATTTCAGACTCTGTCATACCAGGGTAATGTTCTAAAGTCATAGAATTAATTATTTGATTATTCTTTTCGTCATATCCTCTTACAACGCCAATAAAGTTGACTATTGCACCAGTATTATTTTGATGTAGAATTTTTATTTCATCTGAAACATCAAAATCTTCATTTTGTATTTTAATTTTAATAAAAGGGAAGATTTTGCTCATCTAACCTCCAGTAACGGGAGGAAAAAAAGCAATCTCGTCATTATTACTGATATTTGTATCAAAGGACGAATATGTTTTATTTACAGCAATTTTGATTAAATTTTTTTTCTCTGAAATTAAACTATATTTTTTATCTAATTCATTTAAGTAGTTAATAAGTTCATTAACATTATTAATGTGATCTGGTAATTCTATTTGTTCCTCAGATTTACCAACATGTTCTTTTATCCATGAAAAATATTTTATAATCATAATTTATTCTCTATTAAAAAATTTCATAATTTTAATGATATATTGAAAACCAGTTATAAAGGTAATTATTCCAGCTATCCACAAAAGAATATAAGAAATTAAACCTAAAATCTCTATATTGTAAAAAAAAGTATTTGATCTCCAAACTAAAAAAACTTCCACAAGCAATTAGTTGTATAGTTGTTTTCCATTTTGCTAAACGAGTTACTTCTAATGAAATTTTATATGAAGATATACTTTCCCTTAAACCTGAGACTAAAATTTCTCTTAAAACAATTAAAAGTGCAGGTAAGAATGTATAGTAATAATCGAACATGTTTTCTGAAGCTAGGGCAAAAATTATTCCAATAACTAATAATTTATCTGCTACTGGATCTAAGACTTTTCCAAAATCAGATGTTACGTTATATTTTCTAGCAAAAAATCCGTCAAAATAATCACTAATACCGGCTAAAATTAAAATTGGTGTAGCTATTAAGGCCCCAATTTCGTCCCCATATATGATTATTATAGGAAGTATTATGGCTGCCAAACTTCTGAATAACGTTAAGACGTTAGGTATGATTTTTAATATAGGATTATTTTTCTTCATAGATTAACATTAACGAGATTTTTAAGCTAAGACTATCTTTAAAATAAAACAGACTTTTAAAAAATTGATTTTAGTTAAAAAAATTAAAGATTTTTTTAGCTATTGACTTATTGATTCCCTCAACCTTTAACAAGTCATTAATACTTGCTGTTCCAACTGCTTTTGCAGACCCAAATTCTTCCAGAAGAGATTTTTTTCGGTTTGATCCAATACCATTGATTTCATCTAAAGGATTCTTAAAAATATTTCTTTTACTTTTAATTCTGTGGCCTGCAATAGCATATCTATGAACTTCATCTCTTAATTTTTGGAGAAAAAATAATGTAGGATCATCTTTGTTAAATCTAAAACTATCAGAATTTTTTGTATAAAAATTTTCTCTACCCGCATCTCTTTTTATGCCCTTTGAAATTGCTAAAACTTCAATACTACTTATTTGTAAATCTTTAAGTACATTTAAAACTATGTTTAAATGTCCTTTGCCACCGTCAATGATTATTAAATCAGGAAATCCATATGAATTTTTCCCTGCAAATCTACGTTTAATTACTTCCTTCATCATTAAATAATCATTATTATTTATAAACTCATCACTGATTTGTTTTGATGAGTTTTTATGCTCTGTTGAAATGTTATATCTTCTATATAATGACTTTAAAAAACCATCTTCGTTAAAAGCTATCATTGCACCTA
>CACBXG010000052.1 GCA_902543145.1 uncultured SAR116 cluster alpha proteobacterium
GGTTTAGGTGCGGAAGTTGACAATCCTAAATGGAAAGCACAATGGAAAGGTAAGAAACTTAATAATGATAATGGTGAGCTAATGATTACAGTTGCAAAAACACAAAAAATCAAAGAACATCATATCGATGCATTAGCTGGAGCTACTCTTACTTCAAACGGTGTTGATAATTTAGTAAAATTTTGGATGGGAGAGTCTGGTTTTAAAAAATTCCTTAAAAATTTACAAAATGGAGCAGCTTAATGTCTCAAACTAGGAAACAACTACTTACTGATCCATTGGTAGATAACAACCCTATAACACTTCAGGTTTTAGGAATTTGTTCTGCTTTAGCAGTAACCTCCTCTTTAAATGTTGCATTTGTTATGTCATTAGCTGTGATAGCTGTTTGTGGATTTTCATCTTTATTTATATCCTTTTTAAGGCATTATATACCAAATTCTATAAGAATTATTGTTCAGATGGTGATTATTGCTTCTTTAGTGATATTGGTTGATCAAATAATAAAAGCCTATGCTTATGAGATTTCTAAAACATTATCAGTTTTTGTAGGTTTAATTATCACAAATTGTATTGTTATGGGAAGAGCAGAGGCTTTTGCAATGAAAAATAAACCATTTGATTCATTTATTGATGGTGTTGGTAACGGCCTTGGTTATAGCCTATTATTAATGGGTGTCGGTGTAATACGAGAGCTTTTTGGTTCTGGCTCATTATTTGGTATAATGATTTTTGAATCTGTGAGCAATGGAGGGTGGTATGTTCCCAACGGTTTACTACTTCTTCCTCCCTCAGCTTTTTTTATAATAGGGTTCTTCATTTGGGGTGTTAGAACATGGAAAAAGTCTCAGGTTGAAGCCCGTGAATACAAAATACAAACACTAGAGGAACATTAATGGAAGGCTTAATTTCATTAGCTGTCAAAGCAATTTTTGTAGAAAATTTAGCTCTATCCTTCTTTTTAGGAATGTGTACTTTTATTGCTGTATCAAAAAAAATATCAACTGCTATTGGCTTAGGTGTTTCTGTAATGATAGTTCAATCAATTACTGTCCCTGCAAATAATATTATACTTACATATATATTAAAACCAGGTGCATTAGCCTGGGCAGGATTTCCAGATGTTGACCTAACTTTTTTAGGTCTTATTTCTTACATAGGTGTTATAGCTGCATTAGTTCAAATTTTAGAGATGATATTAGACAAATATTTTCCACCATTATATAATGCGCTCGGTATATTTCTTCCCTTAATTACCGTGAATTGTGCAATTTTAGGTGGTTCATTATTTATGGTGGAAAGAGACTATAATTTTTCAGAAGCTACAACCTATGGCATAGCATCTGGATTTGGCTGGGCCTTAGCAATTGCTACTATGGCTGGTGTAAGAGAGAAGCTCAAGTATAGTGATATACCTGATGGCTTACAAGGCCTTGGAATAACTTTTATAACTGCTGGGCTTATGGCGATGGCTTTTATGTGTTTCTCCGGCGTTAAACTTTAAAGGATTAAGAAATGGATACATTTGTACTTGGTATAACTCTTTTTACAATGATAGTACTTACTTTAGTTTCAATCATCATATTTGCTAGAAGCAAATTAGTTTCTTCAGGTGATGTAAATATTACTATTAACGGTGAAAAAACTGTTTCTGTTCCTGCTGGTGGTAAATTATTACAAACACTTGCAGCAGAAAAGCTTTTTGTTCCCTCAGCTTGTGGAGGAGGAGGGACTTGTGCTCAATGCAGAGTAAAAGTTCACTCAGGAGGCGGAGCTATTTTGCCTACTGAAGAAAGTCATATAAATAAGAGAGAGGCATCATGTGGTGATCGTTTGTCTTGTCAAGTCGCGGTTAAGCAAGATATGGAAATTGAAGTTCCGGAAGAGGTTTTTGGTGTTAAAAAGTGGAGATGTAAAGTTAGAAGCAATGATAACGTAGCTACTTTTATAAAGGAACTAATATTAGAGCTTCCAGAAGGAGAGGATGTTAACTTTAGAGCTGGTGGATATATACAAATTGAAGCTCCAAGTTATTCATTATCCTACAAGGATTTTGATGTTGCTAGAGAATATCATGAAGATTGGGATAGATTTAAAATATGGGATTTTAATGCAGAATCTAATGAACCAATTGAAAGGGCATACTCTATGGCAAATTGTCCTGATGAAAAAGGGATTGTTATGCTTAATGTTAGAATAGCCTCGCCGCCTCCAGGTTCAACTGGAATACCAGCTGGAAAGATGTCTTCATATATATTCAACTTAAGACCTGGTGATGAGGTTGTAATTTCAGGACCTTTTGGTGAATTTTTTGCTAGAGAAACAGAAAAAGAAATGGTTTTTATTGGAGGTGGTGCAGGTATGGCGCCTATGAGAAGTCACCTTTTCGATCAATTTAATAGAATTAAGACAAAACGTAAAATTACCTTTTGGTATGGTGCAAGGTCTAAAAAAGAGATGTTTTACGTAGAAGACTTTAATAAGTTAGCTAAAGAGAATGCAAACTTCAGTTGGCACGTAGCTCTTTCTGATGCAATGCCTGAAGATAAATGGAATGGACTCACTGGTTTTATACATAATGTTCTATATGAGCAATATCTTAAAGATCATCCTGCACCAGAAGATTGCGAATATTATATGTGTGGTCCACCAATGATGAATCAATCAGTTATAAATATGCTACTTGATCTAGGCGTAGATAGGGAAGATATAATGCTTGATGACTTTGGTGGTTAAACCTTGTTATCTACTGAGTAATTAAACTTATTTTTTAAGTTACTTTCATGACTTTATACTTTAAAATAGAATAAAGGCGTGAAACATGGAAACTTTTTTATTTATTTTCCCATTATTGAGCTATTTGTCATTTCAGTTTTTTAGTCAAAAAATTAAAACTGGATATTTATATGCGTTTAATTATTTTCTAAGCACTCTAAATTTCAGTTTAAGTATATACATTTTTATTAAAATTTTAAATTTAAATACAGATCTGCCACTATTTTTCTTTAAATTAATAAAAGTTGACGATCTTTTAATTGATTGGTCTTTAAGATTTGATTTATTTGTATCTAGTTTGATAGTTTTGATAACTTTTATTGGATTATTGTTAACGGTTTATTTAACAAACTTATCCAAAAACCATTCAATAAATTTTAAAATAAACAGTTATCTATCACTATCTATATTTAGCGTATTAGTTCTTATCACTTCAAACAACTTAATTCAGTTTTTTTTAGGTTGGTATTTAGTAATTTTGTCTTCTTATTTGAT
>CACBXG010000053.1 GCA_902543145.1 uncultured SAR116 cluster alpha proteobacterium
TATTACTGGTCAGTTTGAAGTTAAGATTTTACATTATCGTAATAGTAAACTTGTGTCACAACAAATTAATTCAATCAATGTTTCAAAATCAGGTATTAGTGCAGAAATTTATGATATAGCTCAAAATTACTCTACATTATATGGTATTTTTGCAGTTTTGTTGGCAGTTTTAGTTGGTTGGGGATCTAATCTAATTTTTAGAAAAGTTTGATGAGGAATTAATGACTAATAAAAATGTTAGTAAAAAGTCACAACTTTCAAAACCAAGAAATAGATTATTCTTGGTAGTAGCAGATGATAGTAAGGAATTACATCAAGCCCTTTATTATGCTGCAAGAAGAGCTGCTACAGCTGGCGGAGAAGTTGCCTTATTTAGATGCATTGAACCTATTGAAGGTCAGCTTTGGGGAGGAGTTACTGAAATCATGGAAGCAGAAGCTGAACTAACTAGTAAAAATTTACTTCTAGAACTAAGTGAATATTGTGAAAAACTGGGGGCACCCAAACCTAGGACTTTTGTAAGAAAAGGAATTCTTCATGAAGAACTTTTTAATTTAATCGATAAAGAAAAAGCTATAAGAGTTTTAGTTTTAGGAGTTTCAACAGAACACGGAAATCCTGGCCCTTTGATCAACTATGTAATTAATAAGGGTAGTACTGAATGCAGAGTACCCATTACTATTGTGCCGGGAAATCTTACAGATGAACAAATTGATGCACTTGTTTAAAATAATAGTTGATTTTAAATTAACTAACTTTATACGTATATTAAAATTGTAAGAGTGATTTATGTTAAAAAAATTATTTGTTATTATATTAGGGATAATGTGTGTAGTCATGGTAAAACCAGTAAAAAAAGCAACTGCAAGTTCAAGTAAATTTATAACTATTGAGACATCTAAGGGTAAAGTTGTTATTGAAACTTTGCCAAAAATTGCACCTAATCATGTTAAAAGAATTAAAGAATTAATTAAGCAAGGATTTTACAACGGTATTATTTTTCATAGAGTTATAGAGGGCTTTATGGCTCAAACAGGTGACCCTGATGGCAATGGAACTGGTGGATCTGGAAAGAATTTAAAAGCTGAGTTCTCTGATTACGAATATAAATACGGAACTGTTGGAATGGCAAGATCCATGAACCCAGACAGCGGGGACAGTCAATTTTTCATATGTTTTGATGGATGTAGTCATCTGACAGGTCAGTATACGGTGTGGGGTCAGGTAATTTCAGGCATGGAAACAGTTGAAAACCTAGCAGTAGGTGAACCACCAAGAAATCCAGATAAAATGATATCAGTTAGACTTGGTAAAAAGTAAAATTAAATTTCGACAACTCTAATTGAATTTGTTGAACCAGATACCCCAAAAGGCATGCCTGCAACCACTACTATTGTATCACCTTCTTTAGCAAAGTTTTTAATTTTTATAATTTCTCTTGCCTCTTGTATTGCTGCTTCATAACCTTGAACTTTACTAAAAAAAGGAGAAGCTCCCCATAATAATGATAGCTTTCTTTTTACAATAATTTCAGGTGTCATAACTACTAACAATAGATTTGAGCGTTCTCTAGACATTCTGTAAGCAGTATTTCCAGATGCTGTGAAAGCAACAACAGCCTTTGCATTTACTGATTCAGCCAAACTAACAGCAGAACGTGATACAGCATTATAAATAAAGTTTTCTCTTTTTAAATTTTGAGGGCCATCGCCTGGATGTATTTTAATATGATTTTCAGCAGAAGTTATTATTCTGTCCATAATGTTTACTGTTTCAAGAGGATAAGAGCCAACAGCAGTTTCAGCAGAAAGCATGACTGCATCAGCACCATCAAAAACAGCAGTAGCAACATCAGAAGCTTCTGCTCGTGTTGGTGATGGTGTTTCGATCATAGATTCAAGCATTTGTGTAGCAACAATAACTGGCTTACCTGCTTGTCTACATTTAAGAATAATTTCTTTTTGTATCCCTGGTACTTCTTCAGGTGCTAATTCAACTCCTAAATCACCCCTTGCGACCATTATACCATCGCAAGCTTGAATAATTTCGTCTAATTCTTCCAAAGCAGAAGGCTTTTCAATTTTTGCGATTATACCAGCTTTATCACCAATATATTTTTTTACTTCTTCTACATCTTTTAATTTCTGAACAAAGGAAAGAGCTATCCAATCAATTTCTTGATTTAAAATAAATTTGAGATCTTCAATATCTTTTGAAGTTAATGGGCTTGTATTCAACACAACATCAGGAAGGTTTACACCTTTATTACTTTTAACAAGACCTCCTACAACAACTTCTGTTTTTATTTCATCTTTTGATTTATTTGTTACTCTGAATTGTAGCTTTCCATCATCCATAAGTATGTTCGAACCAATTGACAAACTCTTAAAAATTTCATCGTGTGGTAAATTTACTCTTTTAAAATTACCAATTTCTGGGATTTTATCAAAAATGTAATTACTCCCTTTTATCACTTTTGTTTCATTTTTTACTGCTCCAATTCTAAATTTTGGCCCTTGAAGATCAGCAAGAATTGCAACATTAGCATTCATTTCCTTTTCTGCTGATCTTATAAATGTAATTCTTTTTAAATGATCTCCATGGTTTCCATGACTAAAATTAAGACGAAAGACATTTACACCAGTTTGTATTAAATTTTTTATTATCTCTGCATCATCTGTTGCAGTCCCAATTGTTGCAACTATTTTTGTCGATCGTGGTAACTTAGAATTCATCATTAATCTTCCTTTTCTTTTCATCTTTATACATTAATTTTAAAAAAAATATTAAATTTATTTTATTAAAAACTAAAATCGGCAAGCTATTTGCAAACTCTAAACATACTACAGGAGAAATATAGATGGCTCAGATTGTTCCCTTTCCACTTGATAAAGTAAGAAAGTCAAAAAAAGACAATATTTTTGAAAAAAAGTATATTTTACATATGATTAAAAACATTAGACAAAATTACCCTCCGTCACTTTGGAATACTGTTTATCAACTTACAAAACATGGTCATATTGATAATGATGAGATCTACAACTCTGCAGATATAAACCCAAAAAAATAATTATTTTAT
>CACBXG010000054.1 GCA_902543145.1 uncultured SAR116 cluster alpha proteobacterium
TGATTGACTAAAGGAAAGTATCGGTTGTTTCTTGTCATGATTGACTTTAACAATTTCTGTTTCGTAAAAAAATTTTACACCTTTTTTTTCACAAGCATCAGCAAGCAATTTTGTAAATTTATGGATATCACCTGACATATCACTTTTTGTATAAAATCCTCCAATAAAATTCTTAAGATTCAAAGTTGGTTCAATAGATAACATCTCTTCTTTTGAAATTTCTTTTCTATCTAATCCTGCTTCTAAAAGCCATTTATTAACCTCTCTACCATGTTTCAATGACGCATCACACTCACATAAATGCATTATACCTTTTTCTTCAAGATCTAATTCAATATTTTCTTTTTTTAGAATTCTTCTAAATTCATCTCTACTGTTGATAGCCATTTTAGCTGTTAAAATTGTATTTTTTTTATGGTTTGGAATATTACTTATAAAATCTATTATCCAGCTAATTTTATGTAAGCTTAACTTAGGACTGAATAGCAATGGTGCATCTTTTTTCAACATCCATTGAATGCCCTTACCGATTGTAGACCAACTATTCCATACTTCAGCGTTGCAAGCAGATAATTGACCTCCATTTGCAAAACTTGTTTCCATAGCTGCATAACGGTTTTTATCAAAAACAGATACAGTATAACCTCTTTCTAAAAGTTGGTAAGCAGTAGTTATCCCAGTTATACCTGCTCCTATTATTGCAATATTTTTCATAATAAACTCCGTGACAAAGTTTTTGTAAATTAAATATCACCCCATCTGTCACGGAACCTGAAAGATTGACCAAAATTGGCTTACCCCTTCGGTGGATGATAAATCATCACTCTCCAGATTATCAACTTTTTGTGTTTCGGGTGCCTGAGAGTTTCCGGGGTGGTTGCTCCTTCGGCGGTTATAAATAACTCTCTCACACAAAAAGACTAAGATAAGTTAAGATTAACAATATTTTAAAATAAATCAATACTGTAAAATGTTTACATTTTTATCTGAATTTTTGAAACTATAAAAACCCCAAGACAAGACAGAAACAAACCCAAGAAGTCAAAAGAAGTGAATGTTTCTTCTAATATTAAAAAAGCAAGTAAAGCAGATATAGGAGGTACTAAAAAAAATAGAGTAGATGTTTCATTTGCTTTGTTATTTGCTAATAACCACATCAAAATTAAAAATGCACCTAGTGAAACAGCAAATATTTGCCATGACATAGCTAAAATAAAATCATTTGAAAAATTTATAAAAAATTTTTCAAAGCAAAGTGCTAATAAAAGATGAAAAATTGCGGCGCTTAGTGCTTGTAAAAAATTATTTCCAGATAAAGACAAATCAGATCCTATTTTTTTCTGCCAGATAATACCTAGTGATGAAGAAACTAATCCAACTATTCCAGCAAAAAAGGCAACAATGGTTAGGCCATCAATTAGATCAGAAATTATAATTATCAATGCACCACTAAATCCTAAAATAATTCCAAGCCACTGAAATTTAGTTAAAGTTTCATTCAAATAAATTTTTGCTAGAAATGATGTTAAAATAGGTTGTAATGATACTATTAACGCTATAAGGGTAGCTGATATTCCTCTGGATAAAGCAAAAAAAACTCCACCTAAATATAAGCCATGAAATAATAACCCACTAATGGATGCATTTTTGAAAGCCTTAAAAGAAATATATTTGTCTTTTGAAAAAAAAATGAAAAAAAGGAAAAATAACAAGGCAACAATCCCAAATCTTATTGAAAGTGAAAGAAATGGTGGGGCATTATCAACAATTATTTTGCTAGTAATAAATGCTGAAGACCAAAGCATAACAAAAATTATTGGTATTATATGATAAATTGGAATAACTTTCTTATTTGAAAACAATTATATTAAATTATCTTGGGTTTTCAATTGGACCTTTTTCTTCTAACCATTTATTAAAACCACCAACTAGATGAGAGGTGTTTAAAAGCCCAATTTCCATTGCAGAAAGTGTGGCGAGTGCCGATCTCCAGTCAGATGCACAGTAAAAAATGAAATGATAATTATCATTAAAAAACTGTTTATGGTAAGGGCTCTCAGGATCTATCCAAAACTCTAACATACATCTTGGAACATGTTTTGCTCCAAATATGCGTCCAGTTTTTTGGATTTCTCTTATATCTCTTACGTCAATGAATAAGTTAGTTTTGTTGGAATGCATTTTAATAGCATCACCTACTTCTAAATTATTTATATGTTTCTTAGCGCTTTCTACAAGTTTCATAACTGAGGTTTTTACTTTTATCATATTTTTTCTTTCTTTTATGTGAAATAATAAATTTATTGTAGTCTATTAAAAATTAAATTAGCTGCTTTGATTCCTGAAATAAACGCTGCCTCAACGTTTGGTCCTTCCAAAAAATCTCCTGCAATTGCAACTGGGTATTTGGGATCAATCTGAGGCCCTAAGCACTTTTTAGCTACCTTAGCATATCTCCAAACATGTAAACTATGAAACTTTATCTGTGAGTTTAAAAAAAACTGTTTTATTGAAGACATTATTTTTTCTTTCAGAAAATTTTTGTCTTTATCATAGTTTAAATCTGAAAATTTTTCATTGGTATGAGCAGTCCAAACATTTAGGTTGCTTCCAGAGGCCATCCAACTCAATATTCCTGGTTTTTTATAAAAATCATAATAAGTATTTAGACCTGATGGAATTTCATCAAAAGTAAACATAAGAGCTATGCATGCGTGATATGATCCTGTATTGAGAGTTTTCTGTAATGAAGGAAATTGATTTAATAATTCACAGTTTTGAGGTGCTGGAAGTGTTGAAATGACACCATCGTAACTTATCCATTTATTTATCTTATTATCAAGAACTTTAATTTTTTTATTATCTGTTTTAATTCCAATAATTTTTACTTTTTGTTGGATGTGTAATTCTTTTGATAGATTTAGCAAAAAATTTCTCATTGTTTTTTTTCCCCTATATCTTTTAGGATCAAAATTTCCAAATTCTTTTATATATTTCCCCTTAACTCCGGTACTAATAATTTCTTGAAATTCATGTGTTTTGGCAGTAAAAAATT
>CACBXG010000055.1 GCA_902543145.1 uncultured SAR116 cluster alpha proteobacterium
ATTTAATCTGATCGATAGTTTTTTCAAGTTGCTTCTTTTCTTTCATTATTGATTGGGCTTTAATTGTATCATCCCAAAAATTTTGTGACTCAACTAAATTGTTAAATTCTATGATACGATCAAGAGAATATTCCCAATTAACATGTTTCTTTAAAATTTTAATTGCATGATCAATTTCATTAAATTTTATTTGAATCTCTGCTTGCATTAGTTAAATACCAAAATTTTAATATAAAGGAGATAAATTTTTTTGAGTATTTTTAATATCAATTTTTTTCTTATCATAATTTAAATTTGGCAGTTGTCCAGGTTTGAAAGCTTCTAAAATAGATCCTTTTTGATTGGAGCTAACTTTAAAACCAGTTTTAGGATTTACTGATATAAGTTTGATTCCCGCTGGTCTTCTAAATGGTAAATCAGGGCTGTTACCAAGAACTTTTTTCATAAAATCTCTAAAAATCGGGGCTGCCACTGAACTCCCAGTTTCCTTATAACCAAGTGGCCTAGGATCATCAAAACCAACAAAAATTCCAGCAACTAAATCACTTGAAAACCCGACAAACCAAGCATCAGTATTTGCATTCGTAGTTCCAGTTTTACCCGCTAAATTCTTTCCTAAAGAATTAATTATTTTACCTGTTCCTCTACTTACTGCGCCTTGTAACATTGATACCATCTGATAGGCAGAAGAAGATGAGATGATTTTTTTTCTTGTATCTTTTGTTGCTAAGAATGGGATAGTATGGGCATTAGATTTATCTCCATTACAATTTTTGCAATCTCTTTCATCATGTCGAAAAATAGTAGTACCTCTTCTATCTTGAACACGATCTATTAATGTTGGTATTATTTTTTTACCACCATTTACAATCATGCCATACGCATTAGTTAAACTAAGTAAATTAGTCTCACCTGCACCTAACGACATTGACAAATATGGTGGCAAATTTTCACTTATACCAAATTTAGCAGCATAATCTTGAATAACATTTTTATTTATATTTCTTTTGTCACTTTGTTTTTTTGTAACATAATTAACTATAAAATTAACATCGGAAATATCTTTGTTAAGCTTCTCTGCAATAATTTTATTTGTATAACCTTTTTTAATATAATTTTTTACAATTTCTTCTTCTTCAATTAATTTGATAGCTAAACGAGCAGTCATTAAGTTTCTAGATTTTTCAATTCCCAATCTCATTGGACTCGGACCATAGAATTTTTTTGTGTAATTTGCAGGTTTCCATTTTTTACAATTAGAACATTGATCATAAGCCAATGCTGCGTCTAGAATTAATTCTGTTGGTTTATAATTTCTCTCTAATCCTGCTAAATATACAAAAGGTTTAAAAGCGGATCCAGGTTGTCTTTTAGCTTGGGTTGCTCTATTAAACTCACTTTTTTGGAAATTATACCCCCCACTCATTGCTAAAACTCTTCCAGTATTAGGATCTAAGGCAACTATAGCGCCATTTACTTTTGGTATTTGAGAAAGAGAATAGTATGTTATATTTTTAGTTTGGTTTTCTTTAACAACTATTATATCTCCATTAGAAATAAATTGTTCGAAATTTTTATATTTTGCTCCTAGGTGAATAATTAAACGGTTTTTATCATCTTTTTTTAGAGACTGTGGTCTCAGCCAAGAAGCATTTTTAAATTCTATTTTAATTTTTTTCTCTTTATGAAGCATTACATCAATAAAGTTTTTAGATACTCTCATTACAATTCCAGCGTATCTTTTTTTTGGGAGTTGTATTTGAAGCTGTTGTAAATATTTTGATAATTCCTCATTTGTAGAATCTAACAAATTGTAATTACTTATTGACCCTCTCCAACCTTGCCTTTTATCTAACTTTTCTAATCCTTCAATTAGCGCTTCTTCGGCTTTAATTTGAATAGATGGATCAAGTGTGGTTCTAACTGAGTATCCGTTAGTGTATAATTTAGATCCAATTTTTTTACTTTGGATAAGTATTTTTCTTACTTCTTCCGTAAAATATGGAGCATATCCCTCATCTATCCCGCTAGATTTACGAATGTTAATTGATTTTTTACTTTCCATTTCTTTATTTTCATCTTGAATAAATCCGTTTTTACTCATTTGAGATAAAACCCAGTTTCGTCTTATAATAGCTTCTTTCTTTTTATATATTGGATTATAATTGTTAGGAGCCTTGGGTAAAGCCGCTAAAAAAGCGGCTTCGGACAAATCAAGGTTATCTAAACTTTTATCAAAATAATTTAGGGCTGCAGCAGCAACGCCGTAGGATTTAAAACCTAAATAAATTTCATTTAAATACAATTCAAGGATTTCATTTTTTGTGAATGCTCTTTCAATACGTATTGCTAAAATAGCTTCTTTAATTTTCCTTTCATACGACAATTCTGACGATAAAAGAAAATTTTTTGCAACTTGTTGAGTAATTGTTGATGCACCAATTAATCTTTTATTAGTACCAATATTTTTGACATTAGTTATTAAGGCTCTTAATGTTGCCCTCAGATCAATTCCAAAATGGTTGTAAAAATCTTTGTCTTCTGCTGAAATAAAAGCATTTATTACTTTTTTAGGAATGACACTTATTGGAACAAAAACTCTTTTTTGAGTGGCGTATTCTGCTAATAGAGCACCATTTCCAGCATGAATTCTTGTTACAACATTTGGATTATACTTTGACAACTCTTTGTAATCTGGAAGGTCTTTTCCAAAATACCATAAACCATAAAAGAATACAGCTATTCCAGATAGAATAAGTAAAAAAATAAGAGTGATAAAATAAGAAAAAAGTTTCATTCTAGATTATTATTCAACAATTTTGACATTTTTAGGACAGGATTATTTATTATAAAATTTTACATTTTAATTATAGGAATTTTAAAATTAATTCTCAATTCTGGTTGTTTTCAAAATAGTTTTCTATGGCAATAGCCAAATTTACAGTAAGTTCGTTTAAATACGTTGAATTTATTAATTTTTTTTCTTCTT
>CACBXG010000056.1 GCA_902543145.1 uncultured SAR116 cluster alpha proteobacterium
TTGGTTACCCCTTGGTAAAATTGTTTTAGAAAAAATCACAGAAATTTGTAGACAAGAAATGATAAAAGCGGGGGCTAATGAGATTTTAATGCCTACACTTCAATCTGCTGAGATCTGGAAAGAATCTGGAAGATACGAAGATTATGGCAAAGAAATGCTTCGTATTAAAGATAGAAATAATAGAAATTTATTGTATGGGCCAACTAATGAAGAGCTAGTAACTGAAATATTTAGAACTCACGTAAATAGTTATAAAGAATTACCAATAAATCTTTTTCACATTCAATGGAAATTTAGAGATGAACTTAGGCCAAGATTTGGTGTTATGAGAGGAAGAGAATTTTTGATGAAAGATGCATATTCTTTTGATGTTGATTTCAAAAATTCCATTAAATCATACAATATAATGTTCATAGCTTACATGCAGTTATTTAAAAAAATGGGTTTAAAAGCAATACCAATGAAAGCAGACACTGGCCCAATCGGAGGAGATTTAAGTCATGAATTTATTATTTTAGCTGATACTGGTGAAAGTGAAGTTTATGTAGATGAACAATTATTAAATATTGAAGGTTCATTTTTGAATATTAATTATAATGACGATCTTCAAGAAGAAGTAAATAAATTTACCTCTCTATATGCTGCTACAGAAGAAAAGCACGATGCAAGTAATTTTGATAATAAAAATAATACTCTAATTAAAACCAGAGGTATTGAGGTAGGTCATATTTTTCATTTTGGACAAAAATATTCTTTGCCAATGAGAGCTACCATAACAGACAAGGCAGGAGAGAATATTCCAGTTTTCATGGGCTCATATGGTGTAGGCTTATCAAGATTAGTGGGTGCTGTGATTGAAGCAAATCATGATCAAAAAGGTATGATTTGGCCCAAAGAAGTAACTCCTTGGGATTACAATATAATTAATTTAAAATGTGGTGATATTGATTGTGATAAAATTTGTTCAGAATTATATAATGCTATGAATAATAATGCATTAAAAGTATTGTATGATGATACTGATGAAAGGGCTGGCGCCAAACTCGCTAGAGCAGATTTAATTGGTTTGCCATATCAAATTATAATTGGACCAAACGGAATAAAAGATCAATTATATGATTTAAAGTATAGGAAAAGTGGAGATATATCTAGATTATCATACGATGAGCTAATGAATTTTGTTCAAACTAATCAATGAAGCATATGAGTAATTTTATTTTTAATGAAACTGAGAGAACTATTGCCTTGAGGTATATTAAATCTAGGCGAGTTGAGGGTTTTATCTCAGTTTCTGCCTGGTTTTCTCTTGTTGGCATTGTTTTAGGTGTAGCTACTTTAATTGTAGTAATGTCCGTGATGAATGGTTTTCGAACAGAATTAGTTGACAGAATATTAGGAATCAATGGTCATTTAATCGTTTATAAAAAAAATGGATTATCAATTGAAAATTATAATAAAATAGTAAGTCAAATTTCAGACACACAAAATGTTGTTGCTGTCACGCCGTATTTGGAAGGGCAAGCTCTTGCCAAAACTAAGAATTCTATCTCAGGAATTATTATTAGAGGTACAAAATGGTCAGATTTACCTGCTAAAAAATTACTATGGAAGTCTCTTGATAACACTGCTATTGATAATTTCAAAATAAAACAAAATATAATATTAGGATATAGGCTTGCTCAAAGATTAAATTTAAGCGTAGGAGATTATATATCGCTTATTTCTCCGAATGTCATGGAGACTGCGATTGGTATATTGCCAATCAAACAAAACTTTATGGTTGGTGGTTTTTTTTGATGTCGGAATGTATGAATATGATAATAACTTTATTTTTATACCATGGGAAAAAGCTGAAAAATTTCTATCAATAAAACAAAATGCTCATGGCATTGAAATTTTTTTAGATAATCCAAAAACAACTCAAAATGTTTATGATGATTTAATTTCTAAATTAGATGAAAAATTTACAATAATTGATTGGAAAAAAAGAAACTCATCTTTTATGAATGCTCTTGATGTAGAAAAAAACGTAATGTTCGTGATATTGACGTTAATAATTCTAGTAGCAACATTTAATATAATATCATCCATGATAATGCTAGTTCAAACAAAAAAGTCTGATATTGCTCTTATGAGAACAATGGGTGCTTCTAAACATTTTATTATAAGAATTTTTATGTTAACAGGTTCTATTATTGGTATTATAGGTACAATTATAGGAGCAATTTTAGGCACTATTGTATCTATTAATATTGAAACAATCAGAAATTTTATATCAACTCTTTTTGGACAAGAATTATTCTCTCCTCAGATTTATTTTTTATCTACATTACCTTCAAATATTAATTTTAATGAAGTTTTAATTGTCATGGGATTATCTATTTCCTTAACTTTAATAGCAAGCATGTTTCCTGCTTGGAAAGCATCAAAAATATCTCCAGCAGAGGCATTGCGATATGAGTAGTGTTTTGGATAATAAAGATTTATTAATTTTAAAGAATATTTCTCATATTTATGATCAAGAATCACAAAAGATTAGAGTTTTAAATAACGTTAATATTAAGGTTTTTAAGGGTGAAATGATTTCCTTAATTGGACCTAGTGGAACTGGAAAATCAACTTTATTAAACATTGCAGGTTTGCTTGAAAAACCTACATTTGGATCAATTAGTTTAAGTGGACATGATTGTACAAAATTAAGTGAAGAGAGTAAAACATTTGTAAGAGGTGCTGAGATTGGATTTATCTTTCAGTCACATCGTCTTTTTCAAGAATTTTCTGCTTTAGAGAACGTTATGTTACCACAACTAATTATGGGGAAATCTAAAATTGAAGCAGAAAAAAAATCCAAAGAAATATTATCGGCTCTCGGTTTGAAGAACAGGCTTGAATTTAGGCCTGCAAAGCTGTCTGGTGGAGAGGCTCAAAGAGTTGCTATTGCAAGAGCATTGTCTAATTCTCCTA
>CACBXG010000057.1 GCA_902543145.1 uncultured SAR116 cluster alpha proteobacterium
GATTATAAAAGGTTTATCGATCTACCTTCATTTTTACTTGTTGTAGGAGGATCACTAGGTTATGTTTTGGCAAAAGGGAAATCCACCAATTTTATAAAAAACTTTGGAGATGGTTCAGTTTATATGGGTTGGATTGGCTTAATGATTGGGATTGTAACGATAGGCAATTTTCACGCAAACACAGAAAATATGTGGCCAGCTTTTTCCGTTGCATTTCTTCCTATATTATATGGTTATTTTATAAAATTAATCACAACAGGTCTTGAAAAAATTAACAGTGAATAATTAAGTCAACTTAACTTTTTCATTGTTTTAAATTTCTATAACTATTTTTAAAATTAAAAGAAAATCAAAAAGGTATGTCACCTTTAATAGTTACTCGCCTACCTTTTCTTTCATGAGGGAAATAATCCCATAATGCCTTATGTATCGTACATCTATTATCCCAGAAAGCCATATCATTTTTATTCCACCTGTAGCGGATCTGAAATTCTGTTTTCTCAATATGACTGAATAAGAAGTCTAATATAAATTTGCTCTCTTGAGGCTCAAGATCTAGAATGCGTGTAGTAAAAAATTTATTAACAAATATAGCTTTTTTACCTGTTTCTGGGTGTGTCCTTATAACAGGATGAATTGCTGAAGGATATTCTGTTTTACTTTCATCATTACTTTCACTTTTATACCTACCACTATAAAAATGTTCTGATTCATGGGAAGCTTTAAGATCACTTAAAAACTTTTGCATAGGATTACTTAAAGCTTCATAGGCCATATACATATTTGCAAACATAGTATCTCCACCACATTCAGGAAGAATATGAAGTTGGAGCATCGTTCCCAAAGGTGGTTCTATGTCACAAGAAACATCGGAATGGAAGTCTTCTGCTCCATTAGCTATCTTACTATTTTTATCAGTATTTATTTCAAAAATTTGAGGATAATTTTTCATTTTAGGGGCTGCAGGATGGATATGTAAATCTCCAAAGTACCTACCTAACTTAATATGATTTTCTGGTGAAATTTCAGACTGATTTTGAAAAAATAAAACTTGAAACTTGTAAAAAGCATCTTTTATTCCTTTAAGCTCTGCATCATTTATATCATTAGATAAATCTACATTAGTTATAACTGCTCCTAAATTTGGTGCAAAAGGTTTAATATTTAAACTATTATTCATTACATCTAATTTGTTCATATATTACCTCCCCCTCTTTTATAATTTAAATTTTATTTTCAATTAATTTAACATTTTTAATTCTGTTAATTGTATAACAATAACCAAGAGCTTTTATTCTATTAATGGTTGTTTCTAACAATGACTTTTCTCTATCAACATGCTTTAACCAATCTATAATCTTAATATCAATCAAGAGTTATAAAAAAGATATAAATCAATTAATTCACCACTGATTTGCAAATTCACTAGAATATTGAAACTTCTTTATTGGAGTACCTTCACCTCTTGGAATTTCTGCAATTGGGTTATGTTTAAAGTCATCAATACCTCTGGCTAGCTGTGTTTCAAAATGTGGCCAGATTGACAAATCTGCTTTCACGTTCACAGGCGCAAATCTCATAGTTATTCCACAGCGCCTTCTGTCAGAATGATTTGCTTCAGAACCATGAAGCAAACCATCATCATGTAGTGAAATCTCACCTGCCTTTAAATTCAATGAAATTATGTCATCTTTCTTAATTTGATCATAAGAAACCTCTTGATCAAGCACTAAATTACGAGCCTTGTTAGTATGGTGTTTAAACATTCCTTGTTTGTGACTGCCTTTTACAACCTTCATAGCAGCATTTTCTTCATCGGTGTCGTATAATGCCAACCAAACGGTTACTGATTTGGCTGGCGATAATGGCCAATATTGAGCATCTTGATGCCAAGGGACTACTGAACCATCTTTTGGTTCTTTTAAAAAAAATTGACCTCCCCATTGAAAAAAATTTGGACCCAATAGATCTTCTACATAATCAAGAATTGCTGGTGTTCTGCATAAATTATAAAATTTTAAACTTGCTTTGTGCCACATATTTGTTTGATTGATGTCAATGTTACTACTTAATCGAGAACTTAAAGAAACAAATAAATCGTTTAAATCATCTTTTGCTTCTTCATCAAAAACTGGTAAACCAGTCAAATACCCATCTTTTAAATATTTGTCCTTCTCTTTGTTTGTTAGTCTTCTTACTTCGTTAGAAATCTTAAACATAAAAACCTCGTATTAATAATAATTTTATAACACTTCAAATAAACCAGCTGCGCCTTGTCCTCCTCCAATACACATTGTAACCACAGCATATTTAATTTTTCTTCTTTTGCCTTCCATTAATGCATGGCCAACTAACCTTGCCCCACTCATTCCATATGGATGACCAATAGATATAGAGCCTCCATTAACATTTAGGTTTTCATTTGGAATTCCTAATTTATCTCTGCAATAAATTACCTGAACTGCAAAAGCTTCATTTAATTCCCATAATCCAATATCATCCATTGTTAAATTATTTTGTTTTAAAAGTTTTGGTATAGCATAAACAGGACCGATACCCATTTCATCAGGTTCACACCCTGCAACAGCTACTCCGTGACAAATGCCAATAGGATTTAAGTTTCTCTTCTCTGCGAGTTTCATAGACATCAATACAGATGATGATGAGCCGTCGGATAGTTGGCTTGCATTTCCTGCAGTTATAAGTGAGTTTTCACCCATTACTGGTTTTAAATTTCTTAAGCCCTCAATATCTGTGCTTGGTCTATTACATTCATCCTTAGTAATTTCTACTTCTTCATAAAATGTTTGGTTGTTTTCTATATTTTTCAATGCTTTGGTTGTTTTAACAGGTATAATTTCGTCATTAAAATAACCATTATTCTGAGCATTATATGTTCTTTGTTGACTTTGTAATGCGTATTCA
>CACBXG010000058.1 GCA_902543145.1 uncultured SAR116 cluster alpha proteobacterium
AGCTAAAAAGGGTAGCTTCCCTTTTGATCCAAAAAGAGAAGAGGATTTAATTAAGAAATTAGTGAATTTAGGTTTAGATAAATTTTTAGTTGAAAAAGTTTGGCGTCAAATTATTTCTTCAAATTTGTCAATGCAGAAAATCATTAAGATAGGTGTTGCTGGGAATGACGACGAAATTAAATCTGCTTATTTAGCTCATTTCGGAAATTATTTTAAAACCACTTATTTTTCAAGTGTTGTCAGTCTACTTGCTTCATTAGAAAAACAAGACATAGAACTTGGATTTATTGATAGCCAAAGTATTGATAAACTAACAAAACAAACAGAAATGAGAGTAAATTTCGATGTTATAGCAAATGTGCCACTTTATAAGGATATTAATCAAAAAGATTATAGCATTGTTAAATTAAAAAAAGAAGAGGCTTAGGAAATTAATGGATTTCCCTTCTCCAAAATTGAATATTGAAAAATTACAAACTTACAAACCAAATTTTGGTAAAAGTAAAATAAATAATTTAATTAGATTATCTGCAAATGAAAGCGCGTTAGGCGCATCTTTTAATGCCATTAAAGCTCTTAAAATTTTTTCTAATGATCTAAATAGATATCCACCACAGGTAAGTGATGAATTAGTAAGTGCAATATCTAAAAGATATTTATTAAATAAGAATAAAATTATTTTAGGCAATGGTTCTGATGAATTAATATCAATTCTTGCTCAAACTTTTTTGAATTATAATGATGAAGCCATATACACAGAATTTGGGTTTCTTCAATTTCCTCAAGCCATTTCGATAGCTGGTGCTATGGGTGTTGTAGCAAATGATGTAAACCATACAGCTAGTGTTGATAACATTCTTTCAAAGATAAGTAAGAAAACTAAATTAATTTTTTTAGCTAACCCTAACAATCCCACAGGTACATTTATAACTAAGAATGAAGTTATTAGGCTACATGAATCAATTCCTAAACATATTCTTTTAGTTTACGATGCTGCTTATTCGGAATTTGTTATTAATGATGATTATATAGATGGTAGTAAACTTGCAGATAAATATGAAAATGTGATAATGTTAAGAACATTTTCAAAATTACATGGTTTAGCTTCTTTGAGATTAGGCTGGGGTTATGCTTCAGAAAATATAATTGAAAACCTTATGAAAGTACGTGGTCCGTTTAGTGTAAATGCCGCTGCTATTATGGCAGGTGTTGCAGCCTTAGAAGATTTAGAGTTTCAAAAAAAATCTGTTCAACATAATCTTAAATGGATGTCATGGTTAGAAAAAGAACTGAAATTACTTAACTTAGACTTTAAGAGTTCTATTACTAATTTTTTATTAATAAAGTTTCCAGTTGAGCATGAGTATAGTGCAGAGAATGCAGAAAGTTTTTTAGCTTCGAAGGGAATATTAGTTAGGGGAATGAAAGTTTATGGTTTATCAAATTATCTAAGAGTATCAATAGGTACGGAAGAAGAAAATATAAAATTTATAAATGAATTGAAAACTTTTTTTAGAAAATGAAGATGAAATCAGAATTTAAAAAAATTTCTATTATCGGGTTAGGTTTAATTGGAACCTCTATTTTACATGCAATTAATACAAAACAAAAAGAAGGCGTTACAACCTTTGCATATGACGTAAATTCTAAACACAGAGAGATAGTATCAGAAATGAAAATAGCTACTTATGTTTGTGATGAAATTCATGATGCAGTAAAAGATGCTGATTTAGTGATACTTGCGGTACCAGTTGGTTCTATGAAATTGGTAGCAATTTCAATTACATCCTCATTAAAAGAAGGCGCTATAATGACTGATACTGGATCTACAAAAAAATCTGTTATAAACGACGTTGTTCCTTATGTGCCAATGAATGTTAATTTCATCCCATCACATCCACTTGCTGGAACAGAATATTCTGGACCTAAATCTGGATTTAGCTCACTATTTGAAAATAGATATTGGTTGCTAGTAAATGATAAGGAAACAGATCAAACAAAAAAACTTTCTAACTTTTTTGAAAGTTTAGGATCTATTGTTGAAACTGTAAGTGCAGAGTATCATGACAAAATACTTGCTATCACCTCACACCTACCACATTTAATTGCATATACTATTGTTGGAACAGCCTCTGATTTGGAAACTGATTTAAAGAATGATGTAATTAAATTTTCTGCTTCAGGGTTTAGAGATTTTACTAGAATCGCTGCTTCTGATCCAATTATGTGGAGGGATGTTTTTTTAAATAATTCTGAGGCCGTTCTTGAAATGTTACAAAGATTTAACGAAGACTTATCGGATCTTCAAAAAGCAATCAGAAAAAAACAAGGTCAAAAATTGCATTCTTTTTTTTCTAGAACAAGATCAATTCGTAAAAAAATAATTGAGGCAGGCCAAATATAAGAAATATATTATATGCTAAATAGTTTTATTCTCAGGCTTGCAACAATATATTTACAATATTCTGTAAAAACCAAACCAAAAGTTTGATATGAATTAAGCCAATTTTCAATATCATGTCTTTTAGGGGTAATTGCATATGTATGAATTTTCAAATTTGGCATAATATTCTTGAATTCAAGATAAGCTCGTGGCATATGATAATTGCTTGTAATTAGTATGAATTCTTTTATGTCTTTTTTCTGTGTCCATTTAAAAGTTTCAGTGGCATTTGTAATAGTGTTTTTTGAAACGTTGTCGAGGTCAATGCAACATTGAATTAACTGAGGATTAAAGTTTGATCCTAATTTATTTTTTAAACTGTTTTTGGTAAATCCCGTGCCTGTTCCACTTACAAGAATTTTATAGTTGTGTTTTTTTGATTTTTTAAAATCT
>CACBXG010000059.1 GCA_902543145.1 uncultured SAR116 cluster alpha proteobacterium
AAGAGTTTTTAAATATTTTGGCTTTGCTTCTTCTCCATAATTATATGGCCAATTTGTATATGAAACTTCTCCTACATATATACTTCCCTTGCTATCTAGCGATATGCCGTGAGGTGCTTGAAATTGACCTAATTCAAATCCAGCACCATTTTCACCCCCTAAACGTGATATTAAGTTACCATTATTATCTAAAATACTTAGCCTTGGTCCCAAGTTTTTATATTTTCTATTAACTAATAAGCCCGGCCCCAACTCTCCAACAATACAAATTGGGCATTTACCTCTAGGCATAAAAAGACCACATGGGCGGTGAAGATTATTCCACTGTGTTTCGTATTTACCATCCGTATTAAAAACTTGTACTCTATGATTTTCTCTGTCTGCTACATAAATCCAGCCATCATCATCAGCAACAATATTATGAACAAGATTAAATTGACCTGGTCCTGATCCAGCCTCACCAAATGTTTTTATTAATTTTCCGTCTGGAGAATATTTATGAACACAAGCATTTCCATATCCATCAGAAACAAAAATATTATTATCTGGACATAATGCAGTGTGGGTACATCTATGAAATGGCAAATTAGACATAAATTCTGAAGGTTTTCCAGGGACGCCAATTTGAAAAATCAATTTTCCTTCAGGAGATATCTTTTTAACAGTATGATCTCCGTCGTCTGTACAATATATATAATCATCTGGACCAATATGAATTCCATGAGGTCTTGAAAAAAGATTTTCACCCCAAGATCTCAGGTAATTGCCATCTATGTCAAAAATAATCATTGGATGTTTACCACGGTTAAAGACAAATATTTCGTCTTTACTGCTTACCGCAACTCCAGCAACATCCATAAAAGACCAGTTTTCTGGAAGCTTGGCCCAGTCTTCAATAACTCTATATTTGAATTCTCCTTGACCGAGTAATACTGACAAATAATACCCCCCCTTTTAAAATTATTATGTTTAAAAATGAATTTGTCTATAATTAAATATCAAGTATTGAAAAAAAATATTAACCATAGAATAATAAATATTAATTTAATTAAATTTGTAAAATTATGAAATCAATATTAATTACTGGTGCTGCATCTGGAATTGGAGCTGCCACTGCAAAAAAGTTAGCTTCTAAAAAAGTATCTCTTACTTTAACAACTAAGTCTAACTTGGAGGGCTTAAAATCTGTCACACAAATTGCAGAAAATAAAGGTGCAAAAGTTAGCTATGTTTGTGGTGATTTATCAGAAAAAAAGTTTTTAAAAGACTTAGTAAGTTTAGCAAGAAATAAAACCGGCAATATTGACCAATTTATCTCTAATGCAGGATATGCCGACAAAAAAGAATTTGGAGAATTTAATAATGACGATCTTAACAGATCAGTTCAAACTATGGCAATCTCCTTTTCAGAGATTATAAAATTATGTATTGAAGATTTTAAAAAATCGAGTTGTGGCAGGATTGTTGTTATCAGTTCATTTGTAAATAAAAGTATTGGATTAAACAATAAGATCTTTCCAATTACAGCCGCTGCAAAAGGAGCTTTAGAGGCACTTACAAAAACTCTATCTTTTCAGTTAGCAAGAGACAATGTAACTGTAAATGCAATTTCACCTGGTTATACAAAAAAAGACGGTAATCATTCTGCACTATCACAAAATGAATGGGATAAGATTATAAATAAAATTCCTTTGTCCAGACTTGCAAGACCTGAAGATATTGCAAGTTTAGTTAATTTTTTACTATCAAATGAAGCATCTTATATAACTGGACAAGTAATAAAAGTTGATGGTGGTTTGTCACTTTTATAAAATTACAACATAAATCTATCTGGTAAAAATGGATCAATATTAATAGAAGGTTTTTTGTTTTGTATCATATCAGCTAAAACAACCCCGGAACCAGCTGAAGTAGATAATCCAATGTGATTATGTCCAAAATTGAACCATAAGTTTTTATGTTTAGGTGCTTTTCCTATCATAGGCAGACTATCCGCAATAGTTGGCCTTGAACCCAGCCAAGGAGCTTTTGTTAATTTATTTTTTAGGGGTAGAATTGTTTTTAATTTTTGGATTACTTCATTAATTTGTTCTTCATTTAAATCTGCTTCTCTAAAATTTAATTCAACACCTGATGTAACTCTAATTTCATTTTTATTACAGCTATAAACAAAACCACCATCAACGTCATGAATTGCTGGACTAAAATCAATATCCTTCTTAGTGCTAAAATGATGATGGTAACCTCTTTCCCATGCAAGTGGTATTTTATAACCTAAGCTATATAAAAAATCCTTAGACCAAGGACCTGTACAAATTACTACTTCATCAAAAATTTCTTTTTTTCCATTTAAAAAAACAGTCCAACGCCCATTAAGGAATTTTATATCCTTACAGATTTCTTTATAAAAACCACCTCCAGATCTTATAAAATGTTTAAAGTAATTTTTTGACAATTCAATTGGAGACTTTACTCTCAGTGAGTTTTTAAAAAGAACGCCTTTGTAATACTCAATTTGTAAGTCAGGAAATTGTTCCTTTATTTCTTCTGTATTTAAGAGTGTATATTCAGCCTTATTTTTATCTAAAATATCTAACTCATAAGAATATTTTTCATAGCTTAATTGTTTCCTAAAAACCTTCAGCCATCCTGGTGCTTCGATGTTATTATTAGATTTAGTTTTTTTAATAAGTATTTTATGTGTTTTTAAAGATAAGACCTGTAATTCTCTTAATACTTTTGCAGCAAGTTCCATATGTTTTTTTTTACTAAACATTAAAAAGTTAATTACCCAAGACAATCTCGAAAATACAAA
>CACBXG010000060.1 GCA_902543145.1 uncultured SAR116 cluster alpha proteobacterium
GAGATCTGTTTTCTATAAATGAGATTACTTGTTTAAGATGAAGTTCTAGGTAGTTACCACTATTAGAAGAAAGTGTAGTGTCATCAACAGGTGCACCATCACTTATGACCATGAGAATTTTTCTATCTTCTACTCTACCTAATAAACGCTCGTGTGCCCAGATTAATGCCTCACCATCTATGTTTTCCTTTAAAATTCCCTCTCTTAGCATTAATCCAAGTGAATTTTTTGCTCTTCTCCATGGAGCGTCAGCAGGTTTATAAATGATATGCCTTAAGTCATTTAATCTTCCAGGGTAAGTTGGTTTACCATCATTTATCCATTGTTCTCTTGATTGGCCGCCCTTCCAGGCTTTTGTGGTGAAACCCAAGATTTCAACTTTGACTCCACATCTTTCAAGTGTTCTAGCCATTATGTCAGCGCAAATTGCTGCAATGGTTATAGGCCTCCCCCTCATTGACCCAGAATTATCTATTAGCAAAGTCACTATAGTATCTCTAAATTTCATATCTTTTTCTTGTTTATAAGAAAGTGGGAATAATGGTTGAGTAATTACTCTAGCTAATTTTGATGCGTCTAACATCCCTTCTTCAAGATCAAAGTTCCAGGATCTATTTTGTTTAGCTTGTAATTTTCTTTGAAGTTTATTAGCCAATCTAGCTATAGCACCTTGAAGATTTTCAAGTTGTTTATCAAGTGTCCCTCTTAGCCGGCTAAGTTCGTCTTCTTCACATAACTCTGTGGCATTGACAATTTCGTCGTACTTAGTAGAAAACACTTTATAATTATAATTAATATTATTTTTACCTATGTTATCCCCTGATAAAGGATTAGGAACGATTTCACCCTCACTCTCTCCATCTTCATTATTAGCATCGGCATCTTGAGTTTCACCTTGTATTTCTTGATCATTGTCTTGAGAATCGCTACTACTATCTAATCCGGCATCTTCATCGTTATCACTTTCACTTTCTGCAGATGAATCATTTTCCTCATTCTCGTCAGGATTGTTGTCTTCAGTATCCTCGTTTTCACCATCATTATTAGGATCTCTTTCTCCAATATCCGAATGTAATGCTGATAACAATTCATTCGTATATTTTGCAAAAACTTCTTGATTAGTAGTATTTTCTGCAAGTTGGTTTAGAAGATTGCCAATTTTGTTATTAATCCAAGGTCGCCATTTCTTCAGAGAAATAGATGTGTTTGGAGGGGAGTTAGAGTCAGTAATTTTTTCTCTTATTACTAAGTGCAAAGCATTTACTAACGCTTCCTTATCGTCTCCACCCGGAACAGGTAGAATTGTTTCTTTAAATTTTTCAACAACTAAATTTTGTAAATTTTTCTTTATACCTAGAAGATTCTTGGATCCTACAGCTTCAATTCTTGATTCCTCTGCTAACTGAAAAATTTGTGATGATAAATCTGAAGATGGTATATATTTATTATGTAAAACAGGATCATGGTACTTAATCTTAAGGGCAATTTTATCTGCCTCACCTCTTAATTTCAATAATTCTGTTTCATCTAATTCTTTTGATATTATTGGCAATCTAACCTCTTTAGACGACAAATAACTTGTAGATCCAGAAAATTTTATTTCCCTTTCTTCAATCATGTTTCCAGAAATTGCTTTTAAAGTTGAGGCAGTAGCATTTTGGAATTTAGTGTCTTCAGAATTCTTGCTCATTTTAATTTTAAGCGTCTATACTTTTTTCAACTTTAATTAACTCTCTTCCAAAACATCTTTGATAATATTCTGACAAAATTGGTCTCTCCATTTCATCGCATTTATTAAAAAAAGTTAACTTGAAAGCTAAATCAATATCTTCAATTATATTTGTGTTTTCTGCCCATGTAATAACTGTCCTAGGAGACATTACAGTAGAAAGATCACCAGATATAAATCCATTTCTTGTTAAATTAGCTATTGAAACCATGGATTTTATAGTTTCTTTTCCATCCTTGGTATTAAAATTAGGAACTTTAGATAAAACAATCTCTTCTTCAGCTTCAGTTGGTAAATAATTTAAAGTTGATACTATAGACCATCTATCCATTTGACCTTGATTTATCTGTTGTGTTCCATGATAAAGCCCAGTGGTGTCTCCGAGTCCAACTGTGTTGGCTGTTGCAAACAATCTAAAATTTTGATGGGGATTTATAACTCGATTATTATCAAGTAGAGTTAGTTTTCCTGAAACTTCCAAAACCCTTTGAATTACAAACATTACGTCAGCTCTTCCAGCATCATATTCATCAAATACTATTGCAACTGGATTCTGTAAAGCCCAAGGTAGTACACCTTCTCTGAATTCTGTTACTTGCTTTCCATTTTCTAAAACAATTGCATCTTTTCCAACTAGGTCTAAACGGGATATGTGGCTGTCTAAATTTACCCGTACACATGGCCAATTTAATCTTGCGGCAACTTGTTCAATGTGTGTTGATTTACCAGTACCGTGATAACCTTGGATCATAACTCTTCTATTATAGCAAAATCCAGCAAGTATTGCTTTTGTTGTAGTTTCGTCAAATAAATAAGCCTCATCAATTTCAGGCACAAATTTAGTTTTTTCATTAAACCCAACAATCTTCATGTTTGTTTTGAAACCGAATGTTTTTTCTGAATTAATAACTAAGGTTTGAGAAGATGGAAA
>CACBXG010000061.1 GCA_902543145.1 uncultured SAR116 cluster alpha proteobacterium
TCCAAAATCTCTTGCGGGTCTCTCAGAACTTAAACTTATTGTTCCTTTAAATTTAGTAGGTAAAGGTTCTGGTTTGGGTATTGGATCTGTATCACCTCCAGAACCTCCCGATTGAGTATTAATTGGAGGATTTGGATCAGGTACAATAGGAGCAGATCTATTTTCTTCAGCTACAGAAGGTCTTACAATGACGCTCTCATTAGTTAATTCAACGGGTGTGTTCATTCCACCTTCAATTACCAGACCAATATATTTATTTGTTGATTTATCAAACCTTTCTGCATAAGCAAATGGTCCTGCTACTGCTTGTGAAATGGATGATAAGATTGTTTGCTTAAGTACAGCTTTATCTGAAAGTCTCTGCATATAAATATATTTACAATGATAATCAATTAAATCTGAGGTTAATAAATGTAAATGGTCATTCCAAATATAATTTTCTAATGTTTGATTAAAATTGTTAGGCCCAAGTGTAGAAAACATCGCGCCGTCACCTTCTAATTTTTTTTGTATTCTATCAAACAACCTATCTTGTGATGATAACTTACTTGCCGAATATTGTATATCCTCATGAGCAGAGACTTGTGATGGATATAAGATCCAACTCCAAGTTTCTTTCATTCTCATTTCCAATGTATTCGAAGTATCATTCATTTTTGTTTCAGCAATAGCTAAATTTCCTTGAGTAAGATTGAGAGTGTCTTTTTCTTTTACTATTTGAGTCCAAGCTATAGACAAACGAACAGCTTCTTTTAAATTCTCTAGAGCACGTTTATCTGGAGCTAAGAAAACTAGAATGTTTTTATAAACACGCGGAGCTGCTCCTCTGTGACTAATTATATTCTTTGCCTCAGTCATTGCTTCAGACGATACATTGCCGCTTGTATGAGAATTCCTAACACTCATAACTACTACACGAACTCCACCAGCTTCATCTGGAATATCGGCTGAAGATCCCGGAGCACAATGAACTGAATCAAAGCCAGCTCTATCTGCTATACCATTAATGTATTTGGTAAGATGCTGATCAATAGTATCTAATACTAACTCTTCGTCTAAAGACTGAGAAATATCTGTAGCCATTTTGTTCAAGCTAGGTGATGTAGCATACCAAAATCGGCCAGTATCAGAATGAATATGAGTAGCAGTATTAGCTAATCTATTTAGCGCATCACTAAACCTTATTGGTTTTTCTCCAGGCTGAACAATTCCTAAATTAATACGTTTATTGTCAATTCCAGTATTTTGTGTTCCTGATATAGGTGCTGTACTCATAAATAATGTTCTTGCTACACGTCGTGTAGCAGATATACGTCCTAAAGCGGGTTGGTGAGCATCTATTTGATATGGTACAGAATTAGCACCATCTACTTCACCTGAGATAATAGCCGGCCAGCCTTGTTCTAAGTATTTGGTAAGCTCTGATTCTACCATTTGAGAACTTACAGGAATACTACATGGCATTATTAGTATTGACGGATCATTACTAATCCACAATTCATGTACAACTTGAGCCATCAATCTCAGGATACCCCTTGTTCTTTGAAAGGTATCTATTGAGCTCCAAGTATTATAGAGCTGATCAAATAATTCCGGATGAATAGGGTAAGATTTCTCAAGTTTACGTTTGTATTCGCTGCTATCACTTAATTTGGGGAAATTATCTTTATCGTCACTATATAATTTCATAAATTGTTTAATTGAATTATCTTTATGATGTGCATTTTCTCCGGGGACATCATTAAATAAACGTCTTCTTACAATTTCATAACTTTCTTCTGGTGACGCTGGTGTCCATGTTGAGTGAACACGATTAAATGTGTTTTTCAAACGATCTAATGCTTCTTGACCTCCCTCACCACCAACCTCTATCTGAGAAGCAGGTAATGTTGCTACAAGTAAAGTTTTAGGAGCATCTTTTATTGCTTCAGTAAGTGATTGAACAAAACTTAAATTTGCATCAAAGCTACCAGACGGCAAATTATCTATTTTGTAAATTTGTCTTAAATACGCTACCCATTCATCAATTAAAATTAGACAAGGACTAAATCGACTAAATAGATTACTTAGAAGTTCTGATCCAGGCGCAATGCCCTTTTCATCTTGTTCACGTATCATTTCATAACCGTCAATTCCTCCTAGTTGATAGGCCATATCACCCCAAGTTGTCATGATATTTAAGTTATCTTTGTTTTCAACACTATCCATCGGCCCACGCGATGTACCTACTATTACTGCTCTATTAACCTTATCATTGATTTTTATACCTTCCATTAATTGTTCAAGTATTGGTATATCTTGAAACTTATTAGTTCCAACCATATGATAAAGTGCAAGTAAGGAGTGGGTTTTACCCCCACCAAAATTAGTTTGCAGCTCTACAACTGGATCTCCTCCCATTCCAGCTAATCGTTGTGCTGCACCTTTTAATAGAACATTTAAACCTTGAGTTAAATATGTTCGTGCAAAAAATTCACTTGGGTTTAAATACTCACTTGATGCCGTACCAGCATGTACTTTAGACAAATCAGCAGCAAATTCTGCCTGATTAAAATCAC
>CACBXG010000062.1 GCA_902543145.1 uncultured SAR116 cluster alpha proteobacterium
TTCCTCAGGAATATTTTGAACTTTATTTTTTTCTTCAAAAGCAGTGTTATCAACATTCCTATCTTGTTTAGGAGTTCTTTTTTTTCTTCTATTTAACCTTTTCCCTTTTTTGTTCTTATTTTCGTTTTCATCTTCTTTGTTAGAAGTAGAATCGGTTTTATTTTCTTGTGCTTCTTGATTTGTAAGTATGTTATTTTTGATAACTTCTAATTTTTTTTGAGGAGGAATAATTGAGTTATCGTTTACAAAATCAATTGACATGTTGTACTTTGCTTCAATTTCATTTAATTCTGACCTTTTTTTATTTAGTATATGTAGTATGAGATCAGAATGTGCTGAAATCTTGACTCCGATATTATCATTCGAGATGCCCTCTTCTTCAATAGATCTAAGAATCTGAATTGCACTTACCTCTATTGATTGGATCCTACCTGAACCACCACATTGTGGACAAATCTCAGAAGAGTTTTCAATTACTGAAGGTCTTAATCGTTGTCTAGATAGCTCAAGAAGACCAAAGTTACTAATTTCACCAATTTGAATTCTGGCCCTATCCTTTCTCATTGCTTCTTTTAATTTTTTTTCAACAAGATTACGATTTTTGCCTTCTTCCATATCTATAAAATCAATTACAATTAATCCAGATAGATCTCTAAGTCTTGATTGACGAGCAAATTCTTCGGCTGCTTCCAAATTTGTTTTAAGCGCTGTATCTTCTATCGATCGTTCCCTTGTAGCTTTTCCTGAATTAACATCTATTGCAACCAGTGCTTCTGTTTGATCTATAATTAAATATCCACCTGATTTAAGATTAACTTTTGGATTAAATATATCTTGCAATTGAGCGTCTAATTTAAATTTTTGAAATAAAGGGTTTCTATCATCGTTATATTGTTGTACTTTTTTTGCATGGCTGGGCATTACAGCTTTCATGTAATTTTTACAAACCTTGTAAGCTTCCATGCCTTCAACTAAAACTTCATCGATTTCACTGTTATAAAGATCTCTTATTGCTCTTTTAATCAATGATCCTTCTTCATGTACTATAAAAGGTGCATTAGATTCTAAGGTAAGTTTTTTAACGTTTTCCCAAATAGAAACTGAATTAGAAAAATCTCTTTTGATTTCAGTCTTAGTTCTTTTACTACCAGCTGTTCTAATTATTACAGCCATTCCATTTGCAACGTCTAGATCATCTACGATTTTCTTAAGTCTTTTTCGATCTGTTATATTACTAATTTTTCTACTTACTCCTCCACCTCTAGGAGTGTTTGGCATAAGCACACAATACCTTCCTGCTATGGAGATATATGTAGTTAAAGCAGCCCCTTTTGTTCCACGTTCTTCTTTAACAACTTGTACTAATAATATTTGACGTCGTGCAATAACTTCTTGAATTTTATAATTTCTATATAAATTTCTTTTTATTTTTTTTACTTCTTCTTCATTATAATCTTCTGTTGCATCGTCAATAACATCTTCATTGGAAGATAGTTCTTCGTCAGTTTTAGCTGATGCCTCAGCTAGAAGTTTCTCTTTATCCTCAATTGGTATTCTATAATAGTCTGGATGAATTTCACTAAAAGCAAGAAAGCCTTGACGGTTCCCTCCATATTCAACAAATGCTGCTTGAAGGCTAGGCTCTACTCTTGTTACTCTTGCTAAATAAATGTTGCCTTTAAGTTGTCTTCGAGAATGAACTTCATATTCAAAATCATCTATTATATCATTTGTTGTTGTTATTACTCTTGTTTCTTCAGACTGTCTTGCATCAATTAACAAACGTTTACTCATAATTAATCTCCAAATCAAAATGAGTTACCAAACAAGTTTGATAGCACATTAAAACTAATGAGTTCTAAAAATAAATGGAGAAATAAACTTATATGTAATATGTTTATGATTTATATATATAAAGTATTATTATAATTCAAATAAAATATAGATACATCTTTAATATAAAAATACGACAACAACATCATTTTTAGTGATATTATCCTTATTAATTCTAAACTCATTCAATTTATTTATACGCTTATGCGTTATTCACTAACTTTCTTTGCTTCTTCTTTCTTTTACTAAATGCATTAGCATGTAATTAATTTAAAATTCCGAAATTGACTATATAGCTTAAACGTTATCAAGACAAACTTTATTTTATGTTATATAAATAGTTTTCATAGACACATAAAAATTATTTATTTTTGTTCATTTAATATGTTTGTCTCAAATGTTTTTGCTACAAACAACAATCAAACTTGTGAAATAACAAATACAAATATTAACTGTTTAAATATACCTTCTAGTAAAATAATGAGAATTAAATTATTGAATGACCCATATAGAATGCAAATAAAATTTAAAAATAAATTAATAATAAAAAAAAATAAAATTAAAAATAGTCGATTTATTAAAAGTGTAAGGGTCAATCAATTTTCTAAGGCCAAAACTAACGTAGTAATAGAATTCAATAATCCTACTAT
>CACBXG010000063.1 GCA_902543145.1 uncultured SAR116 cluster alpha proteobacterium
CGACTTTTTGAATTTACAGAAAAAACAAATTATGACATTGAAATAATTGAGAAGAAAGCTGAATTAGTTGATTATGTTCAAAAGACTTTTGAAGTGATGGGATTAATTAATTAGACCGATCAGAAGTGAAAAAATTTTCATCTTTTGTCTACCATTTTGTGTACCTATTTAGAGCCTACCCTTCTAAAAGGTTGAATATTTAAGGAAGACTGGGTATCTTGCCGAAGGCGATTGGAGCGGGCGAAGAGATTCGAACTCTCGACATTCTCGTTGGCAACGAGATGCTCTACCACTGAGCTACGCCCGCTTAATTGTGATGAAATATAGCATCCTAATTCATAGTATCAAGGAAAAATAAAAAATAATTTATCTTAATGGTTTTTTATAAAATTATTTATTTTCTCACATATATATATGATCTCGTCTTCTTTTAAATACGGGTGCATAGGTAAAGACAAAACACTTTTACATAAACAGTATGTCACATCTAGGCCACTTTTAGATACGGGATATTTAATATAAGGTTTATGTTTATTTAAAGGTATTGGATAATAAACTGCAGTAGGAATGTTTTTTGATTTTAAATATTCTTGTAGTTTGTCTCGATTGATGTTTTCTGGAAGTATGATTGTGTATTGGGCCCAACTACTTTTGAAGTTTTTGTGAATCTCTGGCAATTCAATATTTAGGTTTAGGGATTTTAATTTTTTATTATAGCTATCTGCTACTATCTGCCTCTTTTGCAACTCATCTGGAAATATTTCAAGCTTTTCTAACAAAATGGCGGCTTGAATTGTAGACATACGAGCATTCATTCCAATCCTATCGTATTCATACCTTTTTTTTCCCATACCATGTATATGAGAGGAATTTGCTATTTCATAAATTTCTTTATCATTTGTAAAAACCGCCCCTCCGTCCCCATAACAACCAAGTGGTTTTGCAGGAAAGAAAGATGTTGCAGCTACTTCAGAGAGGTTGCCAACAATCTTATCTTTATGTATTCCTCCAAAAGATTGTGCAGCATCATCAAGAACCCATAAATTATGATTTTTTGCAAAATCATTAATCAAATCCATTTCGGCTGGTTGTCCGAACAAACCTATAGGCATTATACCTTTAACAACAATACCTAAGTCTTTGGCTGTCTTTAGAGAGTCTGATAGTTTGGTTGGATCTAAATTGAAAGTGTCACGCTTAACATCAATGAAAATTGGAATAGCTCCAACCAAAGGCATCACCTCGGCAGACGATGCAAAAGTAAAAGCAGGAACAATTACACCTTCACCAGGTTTAATCTTTAAGCCAAGTAGAGATAATAACAATGCATCTGTTCCACTTGAGCAACACAAAACATGCTTTGTGCCTGTAAATGAGCTAAGTTTATCCTCCAATTCTTTTACCTCTGGCCCTAAAATATATTGTCCATGATCAAGAACCTGATTAATACGATTATTAATTTTATCTCGAATTAATTTTTGTTGAGCATTTAGATCAATGAATGGAATCATATATTTACTTTATTCACTTAAATTTTTTTGTCTATCATATCCATAACAGTTTGAACTTTTAAAGCCTCTTTATGATCTGTTAAGGGTCTTTTTCTTGAATTAATGCAGTCTATAAATTCTTTTAATTCTCTTTTAAGTGGTTCATTTTCTTGGATTTTAATATTTTCAATTGGTAAAGATTTAATTAAGTTTTTAGATGTCACAAATGATGGATTATATAGTAATTTTTCTGACCAATTTTTTGTATCATTAAAAATCAGGGATCCTTTTGATCCAATTATAGAAAATTTATGCTCTTTGTAAGGAGACATCCAATCAGAATTAATCATTGCAGTTAAACCTTTTGAAAATGATAATTTCACACTGACTGCGTCTGGTCCAATATTATTATGATGATGAATTGATTGAACTTCTACATCAACAGGTAATTCCTCTGTAATAGAGATTATCATAGAAATATCGTGGGCTGTCAAATCATAAACTACAGATTCTTTTGATCTAATAGACCCTAGAGCGAGACGATTTGCTCGAATATTTTGTGGAACCCCTATTTTCCCATTTTTAACTAGTTCTTTCATTTTTATAAATGCGTTGTGATAATTTAATAAATGGCCAACCATTAAGATTCTATTTTTGTTTATAGCTAACTTTGAAAGTTTTTGTGCATCGGGTAATGACAAACAAAATGGTTTTTCTATGAAAACATCTTTATCATTTTTTAGAGCTTCAACGGCTATATCTTTATGTGTTATTGCGGGTGATGAAATTACAATTGCGTTGATATTTTGATCTTCAAAAATTTTAGTTAATTGTAAAATGGGTAACGAATATTCATAGCTAAGCTTTTTTGTTAATTTTATGTTTGTGTCATGTATACATGCCAGAGACCCCATTTGATATAAATTTCTAGCTATATTTTTTCCCCAGTTACCACAACCAATTAGAGCAATGTTTAATTCTTTTGTCAT
>CACBXG010000064.1 GCA_902543145.1 uncultured SAR116 cluster alpha proteobacterium
TTTTATCAACAGGTGAACAAGTTACATTTGGGCATTATCTATTAGCTTACGTGGAGATGTTTGGTAGAGATAGGGGAAGATTACTTGACTGTAGAAAAAGAATGAATGAGTTACCTTTAGGTTCTGCTGCTCTAGCAGGTACTAGTTATCCAATAGATAGACACTTCGTAGCAGACAGACTTAGCTTTAGCAAACCTACTGAAAATTCAATGGATGCTGTTGCTGATAGAGATTTTGCTATTGAATTTATGTCTGCATCATCGCTAATAGCTATACATTTATCTAGGCTTGCTGAAGAATTGGTTATTTGGTCGTCTGACAGATTTAATTTTGTTAAATTACCAGAAAACTTTACAACTGGTTCTAGTATTATGCCTCAAAAAAGAAATCCAGATGCAGCTGAATTAATAAGGGCTAAACCTGGTAGAATATTTGGTAACTTACTTAGTTTAATGACAGTTCTGAAAGGGCTACCAATGACATACGGCAAAGATATGCAAGAAGATAAAGAGCCAATCATTGATACTGCTAAAAATATTGAACTATGCATTTTAAATATGGAAGGTATGATTGGAGATATTGAACCTATTCCCGAAACAATGATGGAGGCACTTCAAAAAGGTTTCCCAACTGCTACAGACTTAGCAGATTACCTTGTAAAAAATCTTGAAATACCCTTCCGAGAAGCACATCATTTAACAGGTAAAATAGTTTTGTTAGCTGAGACAAAAAAAACTTCTTTAGAAAATTTAAGTTTAGTGGATATCCAAAGTGTTGTTCCTAATGCAGATTTAAAAATATTAGAAGTTTTAAAGATTAAAAACTCTGTATCAAGTAAAACATCTTATGGTGGAACAGCGCCAAAAAATGTTTTAAAAGCTGTTAAAAATGCTAAAAAAAGATTTTTAGAGGAATAATAAAGAATGAATTTCAAAATCATACTTCTAGTTGTTATATTTTTATCGTCTATTTCTTTGTATGGTTGTGGAAGAAAAGATGCACCTATAAAACCTTCACAAATCATTACAAAAAATTAAATTTATTATGTTCCCTTCAGGTTTTTACAGAGATGAAAATGGTGAACTTAATGTTCAAGGCATTAAAATAAATGCTCTTACTGCAAAGTATGGCACACCGTTATTTATTTACGATACAGGCTTAATGAAAGAAAGATACGAACTATTTCTAAATACTGTTAAAAATGTCAAAGGAAATATTCACTATGCTGTCAAAGCGAATGATTCGGTTAACATAATAAAATTTTTTGGAAAATTAGGTGCAGGAGCTGATATAGTATCTATAGGTGAGTTTTACAAATGTATTGCAGCTGGAATAACACCAGACAAAATTATTTTTTCTGGTGTTGGGAAAGATAAAAATGAGATTGAAATAGCAATACGAAATAAAATTTTACAGTTTAATATTGAGTCTGAAGAAGAACTCTATGATATCTATGAAGTTGCTTCAAAGCTTAAGCTAACAGCAAATATTTGTTTGAGGATAAATCCTGACATTGCACCAAATACTCACAAAAAAATCTCGACTGGAGAAAAAGAAACTAAATTTGGAATTGATAGTGAAGATATACTCTCAATCTATGAAAAATTGCACAAATTAAAATATATTAATCCAGTTGGTTTAGGTGTTCATATTGGATCCCAAATTTTTGATTTCAATTTCTTTTACAAAGCTTACTTAAACCTTAAAACTGTTGCCGACAATCTTAAAAGCAATGGATTTAAAGTTCCTACTTTAGATTTAGGTGGTGGAATTGGGATATATTATGATCAAAATAAAAATCCAGATTTTGACACTTATAAAAAAGTTATTTCAGATTTATTTTTAGATTCTGAATATAAGCTCAGCTTTGAACCAGGAAGAAGCTTAATAGCAGAGGCTGGCATTTTAGTCACAAAAGTTATAAGAAACAAAAAAAATAAAGATAAAAATTTTATTGTAATTGACGTAGCAATGAATAATTTAATTAGACCAACTTTATATGACGCATACCATAAAATTGAACCTGTTAAAAATATTCCAGGTAAAGAAATTATCGCAGATATTGTTGGGCCAATTTGTGAGACTGGAGATTTTATTGCTCTTAATAGAAAAATTACTGAAGTTAGTAATAATGATAAATTAATAATTAGAACTACAGGAGCATATGCATCTGTAATGAAATCAAATTATAATGCGAGAGTCGATGCATTAGAAGTTTTAATATATAATGGTAAATCATATCAGTTAAAACAAACTGACACTATTTTTGATATTATAGCAA
>CACBXG010000065.1 GCA_902543145.1 uncultured SAR116 cluster alpha proteobacterium
TTACTAAAAAAACTGGAGTTCTTAGTTCATTTAAAATATTATTTTTCATAGAATAAACACAAAATTAAAGAACAAATTAAAACCAAAAATGATTACAAATTATACAAAAACTTAAATTTGTAAAAAAATTTATAAAAATTGCCTATATTTTAAGCGATTTGGAGACAAATATGAGTAACTTCAATCTAGTGTTAATTTTATTAGCAGGAGGAATAGGTACCAGAATAAACAGAAAAATTAGTAAACAAATGATAAAGTATAACAATTTAACAATTTTAGAGTTAAATATAATAAATTTTATTAAAATTTTTAAAAATATTCCAATCCAGATTGTAACCAATAATAAAGATTTTACAGTAGTTTCTGAAATTTGTGATAAATATAAATTACTTAGGCCGGTATTAGGAGGTGATGAAAGGTATAAAAGTACTTACAATGCACTTAAATCAATAGAATATATAAACCCTAAATACGTATTGATACATGATGTAGCGCGTCCAATCATTTCTTCCAAAGTAATAAAAAAGTTAGTTTCTTACAGTAAACAAGAAATTTTTTGTGTAGCTCCTGTGTTAAAAATCAACGACTCTGTTAGGAGGATAGCAAAGAATTCGCTTAAATCTATAATATCAAAAAATGATAAAGTTCTGGTTCAAACCCCACAGTTGTGTAATTACAAAACACTTAAAAACATTATTAAAAATACTAATGAAATATTTGAAGACGAAACCTCTATTTTTTTGCATCATTCAATGCAAGTTATTGCTATTGAAGGTGATCCAGTTTCATTAAAAATAACTTATGAAAAAGATCTAAATTTATTGGAGCCTCATTTGACAAAAAATTCTAATAATTACATAACAAAAATAGGCAATGGTTTTGACATTCATCGATTTGATAATAGTAGAATATCAGGGAATAACTTTATTATACTTGGAGGTATTAAAATTAAAGCTTCAAAAAAATTAATTGGTCACTCTGATGCTGATGTATTACTTCATGCTATTACCGATAGTATTTTGGGTGTGTTAAATAAAGGTGATATAGGAAGTATTTTTCCACCTACTGATGATAAATGGAAAAACGCGAACAGCTCTATATTTTTAAAACATGCATCAAAATTACTTCAGAGTGAAAAAGGAATAATTAATAATATTGATGCTACAATCGTTTGTGAAAAACCAAAAATAATAGATTATTCAAAAGAAATGAAAAAAAATATTGCAAATATACTAAATATTGATGAACAAATAATTAGCATTAAAGGAAAAACATCTGAAAGCATTGGTTTTATCGGTAGGAAAGAAGGAATAGCAGCCATGGTTTCAACTGCTATACAAATTAAAAATATTAATTTTTAATGAGTATTATTCAAAAATTTTTATTGTATCTTTCAAGGATTGCCGAGGCATACCCAATCGGACATTCAAAATATGCTCCAGGAACAATGGGCTCCTTGATTGGTGTTTTAGTAGGTTCCATTTTAATATTAAATTTAGATATTAAATCTTATTTAATATTTTTAATTATTTTTATTATTATGAGTTATTTTCTCTGTGAAGCTCACTTAAAATTATATAACATAAAAGATCCCAAAGAAGTTGTGATTGATGAAATTTCAGGACAATTTATTGCTATGTTAGGATGTGTACAGTCTAAAAATTCAACTTACGTATTTTTGTCTTTATTATTATCATTTGTATTATTCAGATTTTTTGATATCACTAAAGTTGGCCCAATAAAAAGATTTGAAAATTTGCCAAATGGTATTGGCATCATGGCAGATGATATAGTTGCAGGATTATTCGCGTTAGTAACTCAAGCAGCAATTTTAACAAGCTTAAATCAAAATATTTATATAAAAACATTATGGAATTAAAAAAATGTGGAGAAAAATCAATCAAGAATCTGAAAAGCTATATTTTAATTGTGTTAATAAAAATTTAACAATAACAACAGCAGAAAGCTGCACAGGTGGAATGGTATCATCTGCAATTGTTCACATTAATGGCTCAAGTCAAATATTTAAATCTTCAGTAATTGTTTATTCTAACGATATGAAAAGTAAATTACTCAATATCCCAAAAAATTTAATTACAAAAAATGGGGCCGTTAGTGAAATAGTAGCATTTCATATGGCTAAAAACTCATTAAAAATATTAAAATCACACTTATCTATTGCAGTTACCGGAATTGCAGGCCCTACTGGAGGGAGTGTTGACAAACCAATTGGACTTGTTTGGATTGGAATTGGAACAAAAGAAAAAATTA
>CACBXG010000066.1 GCA_902543145.1 uncultured SAR116 cluster alpha proteobacterium
ATGAAAATGTTATCAGGAAGCTTGGATGAAGAAAAAAAAACTGGTGTAAGGACACGCTTAATAAGATTTTTACCTGGAGCATTTAATACCGAAGTTTTTGTTCATGATTATTGGGAAGAAGTTTATATGATCTCAGGATCAATTACTTTAGGAAATGATAAACCAGGAAATAAAAAAATCACAACACAATCTCCTGCATATGCATGCAGACCTCCAGGAACTGATCATGGACCATTCAGATCTGACGAAGGATGTATGTTTCTAGAAGTTCAATATTATAATAAAGATTAAAATTTTAATGAAATCAAACATACAAGATGCTTTAGAAAACAGGTTATCAGTAAATAGTTATTTATGGCCAAAAAATATTGATCCATACGAATTCATTGAGGCAATACTGAAAGCAGGAATTAAGAATATAGGATTACACACTGATTTTATTGAAGAATATGGGGTTAATAAATTAAAGCAAGAGTTAAGTCTTAACAAAATAAACGTTACAAGCATCAATTCTGTAGGATATTTTACTGATAACTTTTATTTCAAACAACACGATAAAATTTTTAATTATGCAAAAATATTAAAACCAGATGTGGTTTGTGTTATATCTGGTGGAATTCTTGGAGGGCCAAATCCAATTAGTTCTGAATATAATTTTGAAAATAAGAACCTTAATATTGAAAAAATAAGAAAAGAAAGTTTAAGTCAGTTACTTTATTTATTTAACAAAGCTCAAGAACTGAACCTTACTTTAGGTTTAGAGCCTATTGGTAGTTGGGAAATACTTAAAAAAGGTCATTTTAATTCAATTTCAAGCTGTTTAAATCTTGTAAAAAAAATACAAACATAAATTAATAATTGACCTATATCACAGTTTTGCAGATACAAGGCTTGAGAGTTTTTTAAAAAACTCTCCTAAATTAGGATTACTCCAATTTTCAAATATTAAATTTGATAATAATTGGAGACCTACAGGTAGACTGACTTTGAACAAACAAAATAATGTAAATAATGTTGATATCTCAAAGTATTTAAAAACTGTTTTAAATAGAAAAGATAGAATAAACGTAGAATTTGAGATTTTTCAATCTGATATAAAAGAAGCTGATCCAAAACTAGTTATAACAAATCTTAAAAAAGAAATATTAGAACTGATATAAATTATTTATTTAGAAAATTTAGCGGCAAACCCTCTCTGTCCCATTGAACCTCAAGGAGATGACCTTGATATGATGCAGTTATATAAGCTGTTTTTAAATCTTTTGAACCAAAGCAAATGTTTGTAATATATGGATCTTCAAATTTTATAAACTCTACTAGGTCTCCACTCGGAGTAATAACTGATATACCACCTGTGAACAGAGTTCCAACACAAATATTTCCATTTTTTTCTACAGCAAGAGAATCAAATCTTTTAATTCCACCCTCATTATTTAATAATTTGCCACCATTAATTGAGTGTGGAAATTGAATTTTATTAATTTCACCTTCGCCAATTATATCAAATCCGTATAACTTACCACCTTCAGTTTCTGCAACATAAAGAGTTTTTTCATCAGGTGAAAGACCAATTCCATTTGGTGTCATTATAGGATGGATTACTTCTTTGATAAGCGATCCGTCAGATTTTGCCCAATAAATTGAGCCCCTATCCATGTCTCTTTCTCTTTGTTTGCCTAAATCTGTAAACCAAAAATTTCCATTTTTATCAAAAACAATATCGTTAGGTCCCTTTAGTAAAATCCCGTTGCATTCTTCATATAGTGTTTCAAACAGTCCAGTTTTAAGATTTACTTTTTGAATTTTTCCTCCTGAATAGGATTTAGACTGCAATATTGGCCTCATCCCTGCTGGCTTTGAGTTTATTTCCCATTCAAAACCGCCATTATTACATACATAACATTGACCATCGGGTCCAATAGCTGCTCCATTTGGGCCACCTCCTAAATTAGCGATAACCTCAACGTGACCATCTTTTGTAATTTTACTTAATGTACCTCTAGCAATTTCAACTAAAATTATTGACCCATCATTCATAAAAATTGGACCTTCAGGAAATTTTAGATTTTTAGCTAATATTTTATATTCTTTTTTAATCATATATTCTTTTCTTTATAGTTTAGACTTTGGCATATCTGATTTGAGGAATAACCCAAAACAATAAGGCTCCACAAAAAGTAAATATACTACATAAAATGAAACCAAAATTGTAACCACCAGTCAAATCAAAAAGAAAACC
>CACBXG010000067.1 GCA_902543145.1 uncultured SAR116 cluster alpha proteobacterium
TGCCATTTAAATAACTCCAATAAAATATTAGGTTTTTAAAAATATTTGTTCTAACCTACCACCTAATCTAAGAGGATTTATTGATTTACTCAAACCATTAGTATTTGTTTCAATTACAACAGCGCATAAAGTTGGCTCCCCAGATGATACTTCAAGTCTAGTTTTTTTATTATTTGGATATAAAAACCTATTAAGAGCATCCTCTTTATTCATTCCGATTATAGAATTATAATCTCCACTCATACCAACATCTGTTATGTATGCTGTTCCTTTTTCTAAAATTTGATGATCGGCTGTAGGTACATGAGTATGGGTTCCAACCACTGCAGACACCTCTCCATCAAGTGCGTTAGCTATTGCCATTTTTTCAGATGAAGCTTCACCATGGACGTCAACTAATGAAAAATTAACATTTTGATTTAATTTTAGATATTTAACAATATCTGGAATTTTTTCGAACACAGGATCAGTTCTGGTCATAAATAAATTTGTCATGATATTTGCAACACCAATGGTTCCTGCATTTACTTTGATGATAGTCATTCCTAATCCAGGTGTTCCTTTTATCATGTTTAAAGGACGAAGTAACCTCTCACTTTTAGAAATATAAGATATTATTTCTCTTTTATCCCAAATATGATTTCCAGTTGTCAGAACATCAGCACCAGCTGAAAAAAAATCATCACATATAGACGGAGTAACACCGAATCCACCAGCCGCATTTTCTACATTTACAATTACGGCATCAAGTTGTAGTTGATCTTTCAAGTCTACAATTTTCTTTTGAGCAAAATGTCTTGCTTTTCTTCCTACAATGTCTCCAACAAATAAAACTCTCATAAAACCTTCTTTAAATTTTATAAATTAACCTTGGATAACGCTTCGTTTTCAGTAATGATATAATCCAATCTCATGTCATGCTTTTCTTTAGGTATTTTTTTTTCTTCCTGAATGCTGTAAGCAAGTCCAATTGTAATAAAAAAAATTTTTTCATTTTGAAAGTGTTTTTTTAAAATATTAATTGATTTATCGTAATACCCACCACCATAACCTAGTCTATACAATTCCCTATCAAATGAAAGCATTGGAACTACTAATATTTGTGGTAAAATAGATTTCTGTGTTTTTGAAGGTTCCATCGTACCAAATGGACCTTGTATTAATTCATCTGTAGGTATCCATTTCTTGAAAATTATAGACTTTTTTTTTGCATCTACTACAGGTAAAGAGAGTGTTACATTTTTTTTTTGTAAATAATTAATAAAATCAAAAGGGGAAATCTCATTATTTATTGGGAAGTATAAACTTGCAGTTTGAATATTTTTATTTGTCAGAAAAATCTTGTTTAAGCACATATGAATTTTGTTTTTTAAACTAACTTTCCCTTTAGATGTTAATTTAAATTTAATTCTTTTTTTTTTGCAGCAATTCTAAGTAAATTTTTCATATAAAACCTTAACTTTGACATGAAAGCCAAATAGTCGTTGGATAAGTTATCCTATGTTGCCTGATAAACAGGTGGGTGCCATTTAATTTAACCAAAGCTAAAACAGTGACGGCTCCCTAAGAATACTTATGGCCCCAAGGATTAAAGTTCCTAACGTAAGATTCAGCTTTCATAGTATAATTTATTTATTTTCAAGTAATTTTGCAACTTTATTCATTCTTTCGGTGGCTTTTTCTAGCCAATTGACAAGTTCGTTCATATTATTATTTGCGTCTGTGAAGTTATCTTTTTCTATTAATTGGTCAGCTAAAATTAATGACGCCATTGCTAATAGTCTAGTTTCCCCTATTGTTTCCGAGATATTGGATAAACTTGCAATAACTTTATTTACCTCTTTTGATGACTTTATAAGTCTGTCCTCTTCTCCAGCAATACAAGATACAGGATAAACTACTCCATTGATTTCAATCTTAACAGTTACTGTTTTTGACATCATATACCTAACTAAACGTCATCATCCTTCTTAACTGGATGATTTTTTAAATCAACTTTCAATGCTTCCAAATGTCTTTCAGCCTCTAGAAATTTTTTATTAGCCTCTTTTAAATCTATTTTAATAGATTCAAGTTTATCTTTATTAGTAATACTTTCTGCAATATGACTTTCAAGAATTTTCATGCTTTTATCAAAAGATGACTGTAAATCTTTTATTTTTGATAGTGCTAAAATGTTATTCTCATTAATTTTCATGAATACTTACTCGAT
>CACBXG010000068.1 GCA_902543145.1 uncultured SAR116 cluster alpha proteobacterium
GAGATTTTGATAAAACCTAATGTTGACAAAATTAATAAGTCTTTAGAATTTCTTGTATCTTATAATAATAATACAGAGGAAATTAACAACGCAAAATTAGGTACGAAATTGGGTAGAGGAGCAAATTTTAAGTGTTTGTTTTCTAATAGCATAATTACACCTGAATACGTTCGCAAAATGAGCAATAATAAGGCTTTAAAATATAAATTATTATGCATCATTGCTGAGGGTAAAAACGGAAGAGTTTATCAAAGAGCAGACGAACATCATGAAAAAATAGCTTTAACGGCTACTCCGTCTTGGGTTCCAGATATTCCAATGAACAAAAAGTCTAAGGACTTAGTAAGTGGAAGAGGTTACGGATTTGATAAATGGTATGAGATTTTTACAAATAGACAACTTTTATCAATTTCTGCTTGGGCTTGTTTTAATATATTTTTATTTTGAGAATTTTCCCATTGGACTAAATCTTCAATAATTTTAAATAATCTATTTCTTTCTTTTTTGATCTTCAATAGAAGGGAATTTTTCTGGAAAATTTGACGGATCATCAACAATTTGAGCAAATAAAACTGCACGGCATGCAGCAAGTGGACGTCTAGCCCAATACAAGTGAAAAGTACTTGGGTGACCATGGCGAATAGATTTTTCTCTAACTGAAGCTTTGTTTATGGCTTCAATTGGCATTGCAACTTCAATTAATTTTTTTTTAATCATTATAAAATTTATTCCTTATTGAGGAGCTGTAGCATGTTCAAGTAACTCATGAAGATTAAAATTTATAGAAACAGTGTCAAAACTTGGCTCTGCTGTAAATGGTTTCCATCTGTAACGAGGTGCTTTTGCTTGACCATTTTCAACTGAAACAATTGCAAGTATATAATCTTCTGGTTTATTTAATGCGGTAATTATTTCGTTTCTAGTAACTGTAACAGTGTCGGCGCCTTCACTTCTACCTTTCACCTCTATAAATCTATGTTTTTTTGTGTTTGGATCAAAGGATAAAATATCATAACCAACTTTTTGGGAAGATATGTCTTCTGGATTATTGCCTAAATCTTTTTCTATAGACATAACAGCGTTCATTGCAGCAATTTCGATTTGTTTACGACTCACTTTGTTTTCTGCAAAATCATTAGGTTTATCATAAGTTGTTAACTTTGAGGACAATAATCCTTGAGGTATAACAACTAAGCCTCCATTAATAGTAGGAGGTGCCGCAACAATGTTTCGTTCTTCCGCAATTTGTAACATACGTCGTTGTAATCTATCTGATAACTCTTCAGCTCTACGCTCTGCATTTTGCCAATTTACTCTTGTTCTTTTCCCAGATTTTTCTTCCTCTTTCAAAATAGAAGCACGACTATCCCAGTATCTTATTTCTTGTTTTAAACGCGCTTCAACTTCTCTTTCTACTTTATCAATTTCTGGTAAACGACGATCTTTAATCTCTTTTAAATGTGTTTGAGCTAAGTTTATAATAGCAAATTCTTTTATCTTATCTTCAATTGAACCCTGCAACCATTCAGCTGATAAATCATTGGACAGAAGATTAATTTCTTCATTATTTATAGGTCGAAGATTTAAGTGTGGGGCTATTCCCCCATTATCGACAGAACCATCAGATGACAGTCTTGCAAATTGTAATTTTTTTGAAATTGTTTGTTGGTTTCCAGAACTCATCTTACGACTATCAGTTATTTCATGTTCCACAAGAAATATAACTTGTATATCATTAGATATTTCAGATTCGTCTACCATTACAGCCCCTTGACGAAGCATATGGTTATAATCTTCATGAATGATACTTATGACAGTTTCAAGTAAAGGGTGGCCAGGACAGACAAATTCAGCAATTGGTTGGTGATTAATATTACTTTTATCAAAACATATACGCTCGTATTTTTTTTCAATCGGTGTACCTATTCCTATTATCCTGTCCCGTTCACGAATACGAACCGGTACATTAATAATTTCAAATCGTCCTTCTTCTCTTTGTTTTATATTACCGCCTAAATGCTTAAAAGCCTCAATGAAAAAACTTTGTATATGATGAGGTTGTAATCTTTGAGCTTCTGCTCTTTCCATATCCAAGCGAATATCTTGAACAGCCTCTTCAGGCATAACATCATTAGTTAGTTTTCTATGATCCATGATTTTTTTAATATGCTCTACATCTACTACACCGTCGATA
>CACBXG010000069.1 GCA_902543145.1 uncultured SAR116 cluster alpha proteobacterium
TAGTTTTGCTAAACTAGCCGAAAGATCCATTGCAAACCTACTGTGCTCAACTTGCAAGACGTTTGCCCCATTCACAGCGCAGATTTTAGAAATTATCTGCAATTGGCCTGGTTTGTCAGGCATAGTAATACCCAAAGTTGTTACTTGTCCTGATCTCACTAGATCTCTCATTAAAATTGAGGACAATACTTTAGAATCGATATTACCCCCACAGATGACAATTCCAACTTTTTTATTTTTAAACTTAATTCCATGTTGCAATAAAGCTGCTAAACCTGTAGCACCAGCTCCTTCAACAACTATTTTTTCATGCTCTGCTAACATTGCAATAGCTCTTTCAATCGATTTATCAGAAACAGTTAAAACATCATCAACAAAATCCTTTAATATTGAAAAAGGAATATCACCTATTTCTGCTACTGCAATACCTTCTGCTAAAGTTGAACCTTTACACTTTAATTTCTTATTAAACATTTTGTTAGACAATGAAGGGTAAAGATCAGATTCTACACCTATAACTTCAATGTCTTTTTTCATGTATTTAGCTGCTAAAGAGCAACCAGCAATTAATCCTCCTCCACCAACAGGAACTAATAAAACATCTATTTCATTGCAATCTGTAATCATTTCATATGAAATTGTGCCTTGCCCTAAAATTACATTAAGATCATTGTATGGATGTATCTCTACAAAACTATTATTTAAAATTAAGTCTTGAACATGTTGATATGATTCATTTAAATTCTGACCTTTAATAATTACATTTCCACCAAAATTTTGTGTCCTTCTAATTTTTGTAAATGGTGTGCCTTCAGGCATAACAATATTTGATTTAATATTCATTTTATTGGAAATATAAGCCAAACCCTGCGCATGATTGCCAGCTGACATAGCAACCACACCTACTTTTTTTTCTGCAGCTGACAAAGATAATAATTTTGAATAGGAGCCTCGTATTTTAAAAGCACCAGTATGCTGTCTATTTTCTAACTTCAAGAACGTATCTATACCTAATTTTTCTGAAATAGAGGATGTGAAAGTAGTTTCAGTCCATTTGACATTATCTTTTATTTTTTTGTGAACGTTTTTAATATCATTAAATGTTAAATTCATTAGTATCTCTTTACTGATTAAGATTATAATGGGGTATGTTTAAATTAGATATTTGTCAAATGTAATTATATTTTAACCAAGTTATATAGAGATAGTAAATGATAAAATTAGATGCGAATAAAATTATGAAAGGAAGTCCGCCACCTTTGGAATATCAAGTAACATTAGAAAATTGGCGAAAATATCCATATAATATTTGGGCATTTGTAAATGTAAGAAATATTATTCCTACTTCTTCAATTAAGTTTGATGCAAAACAAAAAATTGATTTTATTAAAAAGTTAACAAACCTCGATGAAATAAAAATTTCTCATAATAATACTGAAAAAAAATTGAAAGATATTTTAGTTGATTGTAATACTAACAGTCTACTTGTGATGCACAAAGGAAAATTAGTTTTTGAATTTTTTAATAATTATACAACTTATGAAACACCTCACATTATATTTTCAATTTCCAAATCACTTACTAGTTTGTTGACAGGTATTTTAGTAGATAAAAAATTAATTGATGTGAATACTACCGTATCTAAAATTTTACCAGAAACAATTGGTTCAGCTTATGAAGATGCGACTATAAGAAATGTTCTTGATATGAATGTGGCATCTAATTTTATAGAAGATTATTCAGGAAAAGCTGAAATATTTCAAAAATATAGATCCTCCACAGGATGGGATATACCTTCGAATAATGATATGATACATTTAAGTGGTTTACATGAATTTCTTTCAAATTTGCCAAAATCTAAACATCTACATGGAAAAAAATATCATTATTGCTCTCCACATAGTGATTTGTTGGGTTGGATAATTGAGAGAGTTTCAGGAGAGAAGTATTCTGAAATTATATCAGATTTATTATTCAAACCCTCAGGAATAATAAATGACGCTAATGTAACACTAGATAGATTTGGTGCAACTAGATCAGCAGGCGGAATTAGTATATCACCACACGACTTATTATTAATCTCAGAAATGGTACGTACTAATGGCGCAAACAAAAATGGACA